>JAHBVJ010000031.1 GCA_019637615.1 Anaerolineae bacterium
ATGTTGAGTCTGCTGTGCGCTTCGCATTTCCGCGATACGGTGACGGCAATCGCAGCGTGCATCGGTGGCAGCATCGGGCTGCGGCTGGTACATTGGGGCGCGCTGATCGGATTGGCAAGCGTCACGCGGTCGCTGCAAGGGCCAGTGTCGGTGATCGAGATGCCGCTGCATTTCTGGCAAGCAATGGCGTGGGCGGCACTGCTGCTAATTGCCGTCGCCCCGCTGACACGCCTGATGTATCATCAGCTTTATTTGCTGCTCGGACGATGGGCGGTAGCTACCTTGCGCCGAGGAACTTGAGTGAGACTGTTAGGGCGTGTGCTGGGTACGGATCACCTGCCCGCACCCTATAATCCATTTGTCGAGCTGGAGCGTGTTAATCCCCTTTTGCGGCGAGAATTGAAGCTGGTGCAGCAGGGGCAACCGCACTATGTCCTCGCGCTATACGACAACCAATTTCTGCGGATCGCGGTCGTGATTCATGCGTTGTCGATGTGCGGATGCTGTCTGGCATCCGCCTCGGCAGTGCCGTTGATGCCGATCATGACGCTGACGCTGCCAAGCCTGATCATCAGCATCGGCGCGGATTGCTATGCCAACGTGCGTACGATCTTCCGATGGCACAGTGCCAGCCAACGCGAGACGTGGGATGCGATGCGGTTGGCGATGCGCGACGATGAGGAATTGATCAGCACGTATGAAACCATCGGCAATGTGCGGTCATGGACGGGATTCCGGCTGGATATGACGATGCGGGCTGTGCCAGCCGCGATCTTGGCGGTGGTGGGCGCGGCGTTGATCATCGGCGCGCTGGTGTCGCTCCTGTTAAGCATCCGCCCCGATCCCATGCAAGTGATCGAACTGATTTTGATGGGATTCTTCTTCATCCGCGTGGCGATCCTATACATCAGCGATCCGAGATGGCGGTTCCGCACCAACACGATATGGAGTTTGCTATGCGCGATCAGGTTTCATGACACGGCAGCCGCGATCACCGTGGCTATCGCTGGCAATCTCGGCGTGCGGCTGCTGCATCTGAGCAGTCTGTTCGCGATTTATCTGGCGTCGAACGAGGCGTTGGGCGGGGAGATGGTTTTCGGCGGTCGGCTAGATGTGCCGATGGCGATCCGCTGGTTCGCGTGGTTCGCCGTGCTGGTGTTCTGGCTGCTGCCGATCACGCGGTGGGGCTACACGACTGTATACAACTGGTTAAAAACACGTGCTTGTGAGGCTTTGCGTACGGATGAAGTATGAAACTGCTAGATAACTATTCACCGCTCGATCTGCTCAAGCGTCCGCTGACAGTCTTCAATTATGAAGTCAACCGGATGCGCTGGCAGCCTGAACTGCCCGATCCGCGCAAGAAGGATATGGCGCGGGTATGGGCGGTCTTGCGGTGGTTGATCGCGCTGTCGATATTAAGTTTCCCGCTGGTGAGTGCATTTGGCACCATGATCAGTGTGCTCATCATCGGCATCATCGTGTTGGGGCCGTGGGTGGCAAGCGTGATCGCTGATCTATACACGGTGTCTAACGCGGTGATGTTCTGGCGTACACGCGCGCAAATCGAAACGCTGGATGTGCTGCGTTTGACGATGCCGAATGATGAGGCGCTGCTGGATAGTTTGCGTGGCGCAACGGAACTGATGGCATGGCGTGGGATGCGGTGGGAGACGGCACTGCGCGCGTTTTTGCCGTTGTGTGGTTTCGTGGCCTGTGCGGCGGGCGGGATCGCTCTGGTAGCGAGTCTGGGGCAGACCGGATCGCCACGTGAGATGGTGCGATTTGTGCTCGGCATATGTTTGATCGCGTGGTTGGTACGCCTTTTCTTTATGTACGTGCGCGAACCGTTATGGCGAATGCGCACACTAGTGGCGATGAGTATCCTGATCGCCAGCCGCACTCAGGACACCAATACGGGCATTCTGGTCGCCAGCGGGATCGCGATGTTGTTGAAGGTGGTGCAGCTTACTGTTTACGTGTTCCTCATCATCGGGACGGTAAGCCTATTCGGGTTTGATCGGTGGGATCGGGAGTTGGAGTCGGCGGTGTGGTTGGGCGCAGGGTGCCTCGTGGTGCCGGGGAGCGTGCGAATAGCGTACCAACGGCTGCACCGATGGTTCACACGGGAGACGATCCGCGTGATGCAAGGCGCGGAACATGGTTAGTCTTGGCTGGTATGTTTGCGCTTGGGTAGTTCTTGAAACGTAACGTCCGCAATCTCACCATCGTCGGCTAGGCGAAGATGATGATCATCGCGCAGGGTATGCATCGCGCGCTCGATGGCGCGTTCGGAGTATTCAAGATACAGCAGATACGTGGTATGCAGGATGGGCCAGATCAGCAGCAGCCAACCCCAAACGCGCATATTCGGATCGGAAAGACACAGGATAAAAAAGAGCAGAAAGATCAGGATACTAGCTAGGTAGACGAAACGATTGGCATAACGCTTGCGTATGCACGTTTGAATTGTATCTGGAAGCCAATAGGACATCGCGACCTCTTCGATCATTGATGTTGATCGTATTATACGCGCAAACGGAATCTAAACTTTGCATGAAATATAAGGTTGGTGCAACAGACATTTCGTTGAGACTTAAGGCACTTGTATAGGGCTAATTGCGAGATAATCTTGCTATAACAACGCCAATACTGATAGATTGTGTTTTTTGCAGGAGACAATTTGAAATCATGTTACAAGATAACCAACTTGATTCATGGAAATCGTTTCGGTATGAAATGATGCAAGATGGTGCGTTTATGAAAGAACGTCTAGCAAAGCATCCCGACCGTCAAATTGCAGTCAAAGAGATGAAAGAATGTTTGGCGAAGTATTTAGCTGACAACATGAGTACTGACGATTTTCGGAGCATTTTCCAGAAGAAGACCGCCGCAGAGTGGGCTAAATTCGGTCTTGCTGGATTTTCTGGCGCTATGTTCCTGAACATGTTAGTGAATAATATTCCTTCACAAGATGATATTACTCGTCAACTCAGAGCAGTACTACCCGTACCCACTGATGCCCATGATGGTCTTCGACGCCTTCGCAGATTTACAGATTACCTCTATCAGTTGCTAGAAAATGGCGTCGTGGTTAAGCGACGGCTTCAGCCTGAACGCGCACCGTTCTTCATTAGTGCATGGTGGCATGTACAAAACTTGCAGGAATGGCCTATCTATTACACATCGAGTCGAAGATCATTATCGGCAGAAGCAGGCTACGTGCCACAAAATGAACGACCTGCGGATGATTATTTTGCATTTCGAGATATTTTTCTTGAGTTGACCAAAGTGCTTGGCTTGACAACTTGGGAGATGGAACACCTTTGCGTGTGGTATGAGGAACGCAAGATAGATCATATTCAAGGTGAGAGCAGTTTAGGGATGGCTGCAAAGTCAGCATTGGAATCAGTTCCTGACGATGAGCTTGCTGAGGATAATTTGTCCGATCACAAGCCTACAGCCCATGTCGAAGCCCAATTCAACCTAGCGCGGGTTGGGCAGAAATTAGGTTGCAAAATATGGATTGCGTCCAATGATCGAAGTAAAGTCTGGAATGGTAAGCGCCTCGGTGATTTTACAATAGATGCTTTACCGTCTTACCTTGGCATTGATCCACAAGTCCAACGTACGGTTGAACTTATCGATGTATTATGGCTAAAAGGAGCCAATCAGGTCATTGCAGCATTTGAGGTTGAACATTCTACATCGATATATTCTGGCTTACTTAGAATGTCTGACTTGGTGGCACTTTCACCGAACATCAGCTTTCCTTTGTATATCGTTACTTCAAACGGACGAATGAAAGACGTGCGAAAACAATTGGCACGTCCGACTTTCCAACTATTGGAGCTTCACAAAAGATGCGGATTTTTCTCATATGAGGATTTGGCAGATCAAGCTGAAAGCATCATGAAATGGGTTAAAGATCCGCGCGAAATCGATAGAATGGCGGAATATGTTTCAGATATTAGCAACGATTAGCTCTTGCCACGTAATGCGAGTCTAGTTTTATAGTGTTGACGCTGAGCCTACAACATCAAGAATGTATATCAAAGGCTTGCGAAAGGGCGTGTTTACGAGTTGAATCTGGACAGACAAATTTCAGCTTGTGCATCAAAGGATGCGGACTCATTATGACGCTTGTACTTTATCCCCTGATCTTCGAACCTGCGCTGCACGCTCGTCCGTGGGGCGGGCACGAACTCGCAGATCGGCTTGGGAAGGAACTGCCGCCGGGGCATCCAATCGGGGAATCGTGGGAAATCTTCTGGAAGAATCGCGTGGCGAATGGCGAATATCACGGGCGCACGCTAGGCGAAGTGATCAAGATGTATCCGAAAGAAATGGCGGGCAGTGCTTCGGCAGGCGAAGAATTCCCGCTGCTGGTCAAGTACCTCGATGCGCAAGCGTGGCTTTCCGTCCAAGTCCATCCTGATGACGCCCTCGCCAAGCAGTTGGAAGGCGAACCGCGCGGCAAAACCGAATGCTGGTACGTGATCCAAGCTGCGCCGGGAGCGCAGATCGCGTATGGGCTATCCGAAAAGCTCGATGCAAAATCGCTGCGCGCTGCCATCGACGCTGGACGCGCGAAAGAGGTGATGCAGTACGTAAGTGTAGAGGCGGGCGATTTCGTGTTCGTGCCAGCGGGAACGATGCACGCATTAGGGCCGGGTGTGCTGATCTACGAATTGCAGCAGACAAGCGACACCACTTACCGCGTTTATGACTGGGATCGCATGGGGCTGGACGGTAAGCCGCGCGAGCTGCATCTCGACAAGGCGCTGGCCGTCACACATTTCGACGTGAACCCGCCCGCGAAGGTGAACTACCAGATGCAGACGGTGGCGGAAGGTGTGCAGGTGGGACAGTTGGCACGCAGCCAATACTTCGCACTGGATAAGGTGACGTTCAGCCAGCCATACAAACTGAATACATATGGCACAGCGGCGCATTTGATCTCAGCGATCAGCGGGCATGTGGAATGGCGCGGATCGTCGTATTTGCCGCAAATGTTCCCACAGGGCGTGTCGGCGCTGATCCCGGCGGGCGTGGGCGAGTATACACTGGTGCCGGATGGCGAGGCTGAGATTTTGATCGGCTGGCCTACCTAGTCAGCGATTGAAGCAATTTTGCCCGCAATCGGCTATTGCGGGCGAGATTCTGTGTATGAAAGTGGGTTTTGCCAGAGAAATACACGAAAAAACTCTAGAGAATCTGTTAGGGATTCGCGATCCCGTAATCGGATAGCGACTGCTAGACTAACGCATAGCAGAACCATCCGAATGGCTATTGAGTACCAATGCAGCGTACAGACAGTCCGGAATTGCTGGGCAACCGCTATCAACTGTTAGACCCCATTGATGAGGGTGGAATGGGGACTGTCTTTCGGGCATTCGATTGCTTAAATGAGCAAATCGTCGCGATCAAGCGCGTGAAACCCGTTAGTTTAGCGCCCGCCGACGCCGGACAATCTCAGCAAGTCGGCGCGACGCTGGAAATCCCACAGACGGGAGCGCAAGAAGCCGATCCAGCGCAGATTTCAGGCGTGGTCACGCTGCCGATGAACCCGCTGGAAACCCCGCAGAATGTGAACGCGCAGAATCCGCATCCGGTCAGCTTACGCTTGGCACAAGAATTCCGACTGCTGGCTTCGCTGCGCCATCCGAACATCGTAAGCGTGCTGGATTACGGCTTCGACCAAATCCGGCAGCCATATCTCGTGATGGAACTGCTAGAGAATGCGCCGGATATTTTCAGCGCGGCGCAACTCGTCCCGTTCATGGGAAAGATCGATCTTGCCATCCAATTATTGCAAGCACTGATTTACCTCCACCGTCAGACGATCATCCATTGCGATCTGAAGCCCGGTAACGTGCTGGTCGTGGGCAACCAAGTCAAGGTGCTGGACTTCGGCTTGGCGCTGCGCGGTGAGACACAGGTGTTGACGGCTGGCACACTGGCCTACATCGCGCCGGAGATTTTGAACGCGCAACCGCCGACCATCGTATCCGATCTATATTCCATCGGCGTGATGATCTATGAGATGTTCCTCGGACGGCATCCTTTTACACCGGATGATATTGACCAGCTCCTCGATGATATTCTGTACACCGACCCCGATTTGTCGCTATTGGAAGAAGATTACCCCGCCTTCGCAGACATCATCGCCCGCTTGATGCGCAAAGACCCGCAGGAACGCTTTCAAGATGCCGCCAGCGTGATACAGGCTGTGTGCGAAGCCGTCGGTCAGCCGCTGCCACCAGAAGCGAGCATGGTGCGCGAGAGTTTTTTGCAGGCGGCGGCGCTGATCGGGCGCAAAGACGAATTGGAGACCTTGTCGTTGGCGCTCACAGGGGCACGCAGCGGCAACGGCAGCGCATGGTTGATCGGCGGGGAAACGGGCGTCGGTAAATCGCGCTTGCTGGATGAATTCCGCACGATGGCGCTGGTGGAAGGGGCGCTCGTCCTACGCGGGCAGAATCTCGGCGGCAACGCGATGTTCTATCAGATGTGGCGCGATCTGCTGCGTCCGCTGGTGCTCTCGGTCAAGTTGAGCGACCTCGAAGCAGGCATTTTGAAGCGCATCATCCCTGACATCGGTAGGCTGCTGAACCGCGTCGTGCCGGATGTGGTGCCGCTGGTGGGTGAGCAAGAACAACAACGGTTGTCGATGACGATTGCGGATGTGTTGCAACGTCAACGGCGGACGTTGGTACTGCTTATGGAAGATTTGCACTGGGCGGAAGAAAGCCTCGCACCGCTGCGCCTACTCAGCCAGATGATCACCACCATGCCGTTGATGATCGTGGGCACGTATCGCAACGATGAATATCCGTATTTTTATGGACAGCTGCCCGCAATGCAGCATATGGTGCTGCACCGCCTGACCGAAGAAGAGATCGCGGAGTTGAGCTACACGATGCTAGGCGAAGCGGGCTGCAATGAGGCACTCATCAAGTTCCTCATCGAGCAGACCGAGGGCAACACGCTGTTCATCGTGGAAACCCTGCGCTCGTTAGCCGAAGAAGCGGGGCGCTTATCGGACATCGATGTTTCGAAGCTGCCGTCGCACGTGTTTTCACAGGGCATCAACACGGTGATTCAGCAACGGCTCAAGCGGTTGCCGGAGGTGATGCAGCCGTTCATTCAACTGGCGGCGGTGATGGGGCGCACGCTCGATCTGAATTTGTTCGGGCAGATTTATGAGGTCGCGGATTACGTCGATTGGTTGGCGCAATGCGTCGATTTCGCCATCGTGGAAGTGGTCGATGAAAATTGGTGCTTCACTCACGATAAAATCCGCGAGAGCATCTTGCTCAGTTTGCCACCCGAACAAAAATCGGCTTTGCACCAGCTTATCGCGGAATCCATCGAAGCTGTATACGCGGGCAATACCGAATACTCACCCGTGCTGACTACCCATTGGGGCGAAGCAGGCAACGTGGAGCGGTCGGCTTATCACGCGGGGCTGACTGCACGGCGCGCTAACGAAGCCTGCGAATATCAGACCGCCGTATGGTACACCACACAGGCATTGGCTTACCGCGATATGCTCCCGCCCAAAGTGCTGCTGCCGCTGCTGCTCGAATATGCCGTTGCTCAAGGCGCACTCGGTGATTATGCGCAAGCAGGCGAACATTATCACGAAACGGTCGAGTTGGCGGCACAAAGCCACGAATATGCTACGGAAGCCGTCGCGCTGGAAGGCTTGGGGATGGTGGCGCGACGACAGGGCAATTACGACGAAGCGAAAGCACTGTATCAGGAAAGTTTGGCGATCTACCATGAGGTCGGAGATCGGCGGAATACGGCGGCAGTGCTCAACCAACTGGCGCGGTTGGACTTCTTGCAAGGGCATTATGATGAAATCCAGACCCTCGCTGAGGAAGCCCTCGCCATTTTCAGCGAACTCGAAGATTTGCAGGGATCCGCAGTGAGTTTGGCGGTGCTGTCGCTGGTGCCGCTGCTGCAAGGTGATTTTGAGGCCGCCCGCGCGTATCTGGAGTCCAGCCTTGAGATGCGCCGCCGGATCGGGGATCAGTACGGCACTTTGAGCGTGCTGTGCGATCTGGGGCGTGTGCTGCAAATCATGCACGAAAATGATCTGGCGCGCGATGTATTGGAAGAAGCGCTCCAGATCAGCCGCCAGACGAACGAACAGTGGCATACCGCGCAAGCCTTGAACAGCCTCGCGCAGGTGGCGCTCAACCAAAAGGATGAAACCGCCGCCCAGTATTATTTGAGCGAGGCGTTGCACATCGGCAGAATGTTGAATGTCGCGCCCGCGCTGCTGACCTCACTGGTGGGCATCGCGCGGCTGCTGATCACGCAGGGCGATTATGTGCGGAGCGCGGAACTGATCGGGCTGGTGAACGCGCAACTTTCGATCAATTCCGGGTTTATCGAGCTGGCGATGCGGCCTATCTGGAACACGCTGAAAGTGCTGCTGACGCCGGAAGATTTCGAGCAAGCGCTCGCCAACGGCAGCCAATTCGATCTGTACGCTACCGTAGATGATTTGCTGGCGGCGGTGTGAGGCACCAAAAAAATTCGCCCGCTGAACTAGCGGCGGGCGACATAAACAGTTGATTGCGAGGAGGCGTTAGCCCGCGATCATTTTCTCACGGCGCTTCTGATCCTTCATGCGCTCCTCATTGTCGAGGATGCGCTTGCGGATGCGCAGACTTTGCGGCGTAACTTCCAGCAGTTCATCTTCTGCCAAGAATTCGATGCATTGGTCAAGGCTCATGATGCGCGGCGGAGTCAGCGAGATGGCTTTATCCGCACCTGACGAACGCATATTGGTCAGATGCTTGGCTTTGGCAACGTTGACGGCGAGGTCTTCGTTGCGAATGTGCTCACCCACAACCATGCCTTCGTAGACATCAACACCGGGGCCGAGGAACAGCGCGCCACGTTCTTGCGCATTTTCCAAGCCATAGGACGACGAAACTCCCGTTTCCCACGCGACCAAGCTGCCGTACTGACGCGACTGAATGGGGCCAGAGAGCGGCGCGTAGCCGTGGAAGATGCTGTGAATTTGCCCCATGCCGCTGGTGGCGGTCATGAAGTGGGCACGGAAGCCGAGCAAACCACGCGTGGGCACCAGATACTTGAGGAAGGTGGTGCCGCTTTCGGTGCGCATGTCGATCATCTGACCGCGCCGACCGCCGAGCATTTCGACCACCGTACCGGTCATCTGGTCAGCGACCTCGATATGCACTTCTTCGATAGGCTCCAACGTCTCGCCCGTGTCGGGATCGTTGCGGTAAATGACTTCCGGCTTGCTGACATCGAATTCGTAGCCTTCACGGCGCATGGTTTCGATGAGGATGCCGAGGTGCAGTTCGCCGCGCCCGCTGACAACAAAGCGATCTGGCTGTTCGGTGTCCGCGACGCGCAAGGCAACGTTGGTTTTGACTTCTGTATAGAGCCGTTCGCGAATGCGCCGCGAGGTGCCCCACCCAGATTTGCCCTCACGCCCCGCAAACGGCGAGGTATTGACGCCGAAGGTCATCCGCACCGTGGGTTCTTCGACAGTGATGGGCGGCAGCGGCCTTGGGTCGGCGGGATCGCAGATGGTGTCGCTGATGCTGATGCTTTCTAAGCCCGCGAAGGCCAGAATATCACCCGCGCTGACATCTTCCACTTCTTGACGATGCAGGTTGTGGTAGGTGAACAGATATTGCAGCTTGCCGTTCACCTTGCTGCCGTCGGTGAGGATGCGCACGACGTTCATGTTTTTGCGCATCACGCCGGAAAACAGCCGTCCGACGCCGATTTGACCCTTGTAATCGTCGTAGTCGAGCGAAGTCACCAGCAGACGCGCTGGCGCATCGGGATCGATCTGCGGGCCGGGGATTTCCTTGATAATGGTTTCGAACAGCGGACTCAGGTCTTCTTGGAGTTCATCCGCCGCATAGCCCGCTTTGCCCGCCAAGCCAATGGCATAAATGACGGGAAATTCGGCTTGCTCATCCGTCGCGCCGAGTTCGATGAAGAGGTCAAAGGTTTCGTTGAGCGCTTCGTCGGGGCGGGAATTGGGACGGTCAACCTTGTTGACGACAACAATCACGCGCAGCCCCATCGCCAGCGCTTTGCGCAGGACGAAACGGGTTTGCGGCATGGGGCCTTCAACGGCATCAATGAGCAGCAGCGCTCCATCCACCATATTCAGCACGCGCTCGACCTCGCCGCCAAAGTCCGCATGTCCCGGCGTATCGACAATGTTGATCTTGGTGTCGTGCCACGTAACGGCGGTGTTCTTGGCAAGGATCGTGATGCCGCGTTCGCGTTCCAAGGCGTTCGAATCCATAATACGTTCGCCAGCAGCGGCGGCATTACGAAACACCTTGGATTGTTTCAGCATCCCATCTACCAGCGTTGTTTTTCCATGATCGACGTGTGCGATGATGGCGATATTGCGAATGTCATTGCGCGTTTGTAACAAACTCGTGCCCTCGTAGCTTCGTGTACGTTAATGATACAGCATTGGGTTCGTGTGTGATCCATATGATTTTAGCAAAGTTATGTTAAGGAAAGAAGTGTCAACTCGCCTTAATGCGGTAAATACGGGTTGAATACGTGCTATTTTCCACTTGCGCTGGCACCCGATTAACCCTACACTCTTCGGCAATTACAGCATATAGTGCTGACCGTGTCGCCTCTGAAGGAGTCCGTTATGTATCGTGTGAGGCGTGTGATCTTCATTGTCCTGATCGCGTTGTTCGCCGTGATGCGCTCTGCCGAGCCGACTGGAGCCGCGTCCATCACGGGAGCGCTCGTGTTCGACCCCGGCTGTACGGCATTAACAGTGAGCGGCGGCGGCTCGGTGACGTGGGATCGGGACACGACGGGAGAGGGCAGCGAACTCATCATCCTCGTGGTGACGGACGGATTCGGCACCGTGCTGTTCCAAGCCTCCGATACCAGAGCGATAGGCATCTCGACCACATTTTTTGGCACCTATGATTACACCACGCCGCCCGCGCTGAACCCGATCACCGCCGTTTTATATAGTCCGGCGGGCGAAGATTTGCCCGCGCAAACCTTGGTGACGGGGACGGGTGTGTGCGATACGCTGCCGTCGCCATCCCCGATTCCGTCAGAGACGCCGCTGCCGTCGATCACACCCTCCGCGACTGCGCCCGCACCAGAGACAACCAGCGAACCCGTGTATGGCGGGCCAGCGATTCCGGGCAAATTCGCGCTGCGCACGATCCTGTGCGATACGCCCGTGTATGACGCGCCTGCGGGACTGCCCGTCGGGAATAACATGGTCTTCAGCGGGCAAACATGGTACGTGAACACTACACCCGTGATCGGCGGAGATGGGCAGTTGTGGACAGAGATTTTCGTGGCAGGGAAATATAACGGCTATATCCCATCGCGCTGCGTCGAATTTCAGTTGTTCGGCAATTCATAGCCAACCGCTGCAACCTCTCGCCAGCGTAGACGAGAGGTCGAACCACAGGATGATCAGCCGACGCCACCGGCTGGCGGTGTTTTCGGCGGGGTTGGTGGCGTAGTACCGGAATCCGCTGAAGACAAGCCAAAATCCGCGCCCGTCGCCATCGCTTTGCGGGCTTCGGCTTGCAGGAATTCCTCGATCTGGCGCGGCGGGCGGATGAGCTGCCCCCATTGTGCCGATTCGTCACGCATCACCGAGAGCGTCCCTTCCGCAAAGGCGCGCAGGGCAGCAGTATAATTTTTGTCGTCGTCTTCGGAATCGGGCGAGAGCGCGTCAGCTACTTCGATATTTTGCAGTGCCCCTTCGTAAACCGTCGTCAGCCGATCCCATTGGTATAGATCTCCGAGCGTGCCAAAAGCACTGCCTATGATCGGGGTAACAATCGCAATGACCAGCAGCGTCACGACGATGGTGGCGGTGGCGGGATTGCCCGCACCCGCGTCGGTTGCCACGATCAAGCCCGCCAAGGCGGAAGATAGACCCGTGAGCAGGGCGAAGACCGCACGCAGTTGGTTGACCTGCCGCGCCGCCGTCCGCGATTTGGCGATGATCGTCCGGTAATAATTGCGCTGATCTTCCAAGGCAAAACGGTTGAATAGCCGATAAAGTGCTTCAGATTCGTCTCTGGTCAGGGTTGCCATGATTGCTTTTTACCTCATTCACTGGATTCGGGGAAGATGCCACGATTGATGTCGGCGGCACGGCGGGAAAGCAGACGGCGACGTTCCGGGCCATCGGGAATGGTGTCAAAAGGTGGCAGATTGAGCAGATAACGGAAATATTCGCGCCGCATACTTTCGGCTTTGCGACGGTTATCCAGCCAGCGAGGCATGGGCGGTTCCCGTCCAGAGATGGTGGCGAGGTAGGTGGCAAACAACGCGATCACCGTTTCCGCGAAGGCTAACCACGGCATCCAATCACGGTGGGTGTTCAAGCTGAGGGCTTGCAGCGAGCCGAACAGGGTAGCACCGCCCGCCAAGGCAATGTAGCCGAGCTGGAAAAGGCGATAGCGGTTCTGATTTTGCTTGGCAAGCACATCGGTTTCCCTAAACAAGCGCAATAATTCGTGTTCCATAAATTTAATGTCATTTTGAATGCGCTGTTTGGCTTGTGGCGTAGCATCTTTCAATTCATTTTCTAGCACTGCCGGATCGATCAACTGGAAATTATTCGTGATCGGTTGTGGGTCGCTCAAGCGTGGCAGTTCTTTCGCCCACATAGGCCAGTTAGCGCGAGACTGCGTATTGCCCTGCGAGATCGGTGCATCGGCAGGCAGCATACCGGAAGCAGAAGGCGGCGGGGCAGATGTACTCGCGCTCGTGGGAGTGGAAGGCTGGCTGGTCATGGCGTTCTCCTATTACGAGCAAGGTAGAAGTGCAGCATCACTACTACACGTGACGGTATAGTATGCCCACTGGTAAGGCATGTCAAGTTAGTGGGAAAGGTGAACAACACTCGTACAAACCGCGACAATTCAAGCCTTGACCCCACTATGGCGTTATGGTATGCTGACCCCAATCAAATAACGCAAGGCATTGATGGAACGAGTACGCGGGAAGCAGTTTCCAGAGAGTCCGGGCAAGGTGCAAGCCGGACAGCCAGCCACCGCCGAAAATCACTCCTGAGCCACGATCCGAGCCGCAGTCGCGGGGTAGGCATCGTCGGGGCAGCCGCCCGTTATGCGGCACACACAAGCGCTTTATCCGGCGAGATTCTGCCTGATAAAGAATTGGGGTGGCACCGCGGGAGCAAGCGGAATGAGTGGCTCTCGTCCCTGACTGGACGAGGGCTTTTTGTTTTTAGGTGGCTGGCAGCCGTAACCTTGCGGAAATCGAGTTGGGATGCTGAATGACGACTATGTCTGCGCCTGATCTGTCTATCCGCCGTGCTCACGCCGCCGATGTCGAGCGGATGGTGGTGATCTGGCAGGAAGTCAGCGAACTGCTGACCAACGCCGACCGCCGCTGGAAGCTGGCAGCGCAGGGTAGCGAAGCGTGGGCTGCCGCCGTGCAGGAATGGCTGACGCGCGAGGATATGCTGGTGGTGGTGGCGGAACGCAAAGGCACCGTGATCGGGTACGCGGTAGGGCAGGTTGCGGCGAATGCAGCGGGATTCGAGCCTGCGCAGATCGGGTTGATCAACGACTTTGCCATCGACCCGCACGGACGCGGTGACGGCGGGATCGGGACGCAGTTGGTGGGCGCGATCAGAGCGTGGCTGCGCGAACGCGGGATCACGTACTTGCAAGCGCGGGTGCCGACGAGCCAACCAATCGCACAGACCTTCTGGCGGGCGTCGGGAGCCAGCGTATTGTTCGATACGATGTGGATGAAGATTGAGTAGAAGCCGCTCCCCTGATCGTGATGGGAGCGATAAGGACTAGTAAGCAACTATGCGCGGGGTAACGCGGGCGATTCGAAGTTTCATCAATTGGTTGGGGCCAGATCGCTCTCGCCTGTTGTTTTTGCTGCTGGCTTTCACTGGCTTGATCAGCTTGATGCTGAACGCGGTGGGGCAACAACAGCAGTGGGTGCGGCTGGTGCAGTCGGTGCTGTTCATCGCGTTTTTGACGGGCGCGGTGGTGATCATCGTATGGCGCTTCCCGCAGCAAGACCGCCGTCAACTGCTGCTGGTGGTCGCGCCCGCGCTGGTGGCGATGTCGTTGGGGCTGTTGTTCCCTGACTTGATGATGTTCTTTCTGCCCGTCGCAGTCGGCTGGATCGTGATCTCGTTGATCGCGATGCGCGGCGGCGTCCGGCGGGAATATCAGGCCGCGATCAAGCATTTGCGCAAGGCCGAGTACAAAGAGGCTATCGCGGTGATGACCAGTTTGATCGAGCAGGAGCCGAAAGTCGCGGAACATTATCGCTTCCGCGCGGAGTTGTATCGGCTGTCCAGCAAGATCAAGAAAGCCCGCGAGGATTATCAGCGGGTGGTCGAACTGACGCCGGAATCGGGGGTGGGATATAACGGGTTAGCAGAGGTGTATTTGCAGGATGGCGAATATGAGCAAGCCCTGCCCTATGCCCAGAAATCGATGGAGATGGAGCCGGATCACTGGGTGCCCGCGTACAACCTCGGCATGATCGAGGATCGGCGCGGAAATTGGGAGGCCGTCAGCGCGCCGCTCAAACAGGCGTTGGAGTTAGGCATCCCCGACAGCCGCCACCGACTGCTGACGCATTTGTGGTTGGCACGCGCCTATTATCATCTGGGGCAGTTGGAACAAGCCAATGCCGAGATCAAGGAGATGCAGCGCGAACACGATGGTCAACGTGAATGGAACACGATCTTCGAAAGCGAAGAGGCTACCGTGCTGAAAGCCGTGTTGTTGGATGACGTTACGCTTGCCGCCAAACTACTTGAGGAGAATGCCTCGGTGGAGCTGCTTGCGAACGCCTCTTAAGTCTATGTCAGGTTATGTCACATAGGTATCGGAGGAGATTTTCGTTATGACTCAAGCACAAGCGCCCGTTTCACCAACTCCCGCCGCCAAGAGCAGCACCGGGCTGTTCCGCAGCCAACGCAGTCGCATCCTCCTCGCCATCATCGCGATCATCGTGGTACTGGGATTGATCGCTTGGTTCATCTTCCAGCAAAATCGTGCCGCACGTTCCGCGCCAATGGCGTATGACGCGTTTCCCGGTGCCACGCTCATCAACAAAACCAACGAACAGGGCGATGGCTTCCTGAGAGAAACACTCGGCTACAGCACGCCGGGGACGGTTGAAAAAGTCATGGAATTCTACACCGCCAGATACGGCAGTCTGTCCCTCATTGATGAGAGCGGGAATGTCAATGAAAATGGCAGCGATCAGGGTTGCCAGATGTATAAGAATGGCGATGGGACGACGTTCGGGCGCTGCATCATCGACAATTCGCAGGACGATCAGGTGCAGCGAATGTTGATCACGGTCAATACGGATACGGCGCTTAACCAAACCGTGATTCAGATTCAGCGCGATTGGGCAAAGTAACCGTCAGTAGCAGCGTCAGTATCGGTAGTGGTAGTGTTGTGGTTGATGTGAGGTAGCAGCATGTCAGAGGTCGTAGAAAAAGCACCTGCGCCACGCGGTATGCCCCTGTGGATGCCGCTGGTGGGATTGGTCGTGGCTCTCGCTCTCGCGGTTTATGCTGGCGTGAAAGTCGCGCCGACGTTGGTGGGGATGGTGCTGCCGCCGGAACCGCCCTTGCCCGCTGATCAGGTCAAGCTGGTTGAGCAGAAGAACCTGATGCCGGGGTCGGACGAGTGGATGTACACCAGCGAGATGACGGGCTGCGAAGTGGCACGCTACGTTGACCAGCGCGTGGGCGGCTGCTACTTCCTCGATAACAGCGGCTGTGATCCGAATCGTGGGTCGGTGATCGTGCCGGGGCAGCTTTACCGCGTCGCGATGTGCTATCCGGTGCAAAAAGTGGGTGAATACAGCGTCCGATGGACGATCATGGTGACGACGGGGTATCAAGCACCCGATCCGAAAACGTCTATTCGCGTTTGGCGCGACGTGACGAATTTGCCGAAATAAGCGGCGCTGCATTGAAGCGGACGCTTTAGCAGCTAACCTAAGCATTCAAGTTCAGTAATCAGACAGCCCGTTCAATGGGTTGTAGTTCTCGTTCGATAGTGATGGCGAGACTCTGGTCGAAGCAAGCTAACAGAGAGAATCCGTATGAAGTTCCAACCTGTTTCGTCCCGTGTGGACATCCAGAAATTAGAGCAAGAACAGCTCCACTTCTGGCAAGATAAGCAAATCTTCAAGCGCACGATGCAGGAGCGTGAAGGCGGTAAGAGCTACGTCTTCTACGAAGGGCCGCCTACCGCCAATGGTCGCCCCGGCATCCATCACGTCATGGCGCGTGCCTTCAAGGACATCTTCCCCCGCTACAAGATCATGAAGGGCTATTACGTCCAGCGGAAGGGCGGGTGGGATACGCACGGGCTGCCCGTCGAGATCGAAGTCGAGAAGGAACTCGGCCTCAAGAATAAGAAGGACATCGAGGCTTACGGCATCGCGGAATTCAACAAGAAGTGCCGTTCCAGCGTGCTGCGCTATCTTGAGGACTGGGAAAAGCTGACGGAGCGGATGGGCTTCTGGGTCAGCCTTGAGGACGCATATGTCACGTTCAAAAATGAGTACATCCAGAGCGTATGGAACATCCTCAAGGAGTTCTGGGACAAGGATTTGCTGTTCCAAGACTACAAGATCGTGCCGTACTGCGCGCGCTGTGGGACGCCGCTGAGTTCGCACGAGGTATCCGACGCCTACGACGATGTGGACGATCCGAGCGCCTTCGTGCGGTTCGCGGTCAAGGATCAGCCCGACACGTATTTCCTCGTGTGGACGACGACACCGTGGACGCTGCCGGGGAACGTGGCGCTGGCCGTTGGCGCGGACATCAACTATGTGATGGTAGAAGGCCCCGCGCAATATGATGAGGGCAAGACCGAGCGGTTGATCCTCGCGGAATCACTGTTCGGCAAGGTGATCAAGAATGCCGACCAATTCACGGTCGTCAAGAAGATGAAGGGCAGCGAACTCGCGGGGATGCACTACGAGCCGCTGTTCAGCTACCTGAACGTCACGCAGGATTATGCTTACGTGACGACGGGCGATTTTGTCAGCACCGAAGACGGTACGGGCATCGTTCATATCGCGCCCGCCTTCGGCGCGGATGACATGGAAGTCGGCAAGAAGTACGGTTTGCCCACGCTGATGACCGTCAAAAGCGATGGCACGTTCATCGACGCGGTGACGGATTACGCGGGTATGTGGGTCAAGGATGCCGATAAGCAGATCAATAAGGATTTGCGGGCGCGGAAACTGCTCTACAAAGTGGAGACCTACCGCCACTCCTATCCATTCTGCTGGCGCTGCAAGACGCCGCTGCTGTACTACGCACAGACGACGTGGTACATCCGCACGACGCAGTATCGCGATCAGCTGATGCAGTTGAACGACACCATCAATTGGGTGCCGGAACACATCAAGGACGGGCGCTTCGGCATGTGGCTGGCGAACGTGCGCGACTGGGCGTTGGGACGCAACCGCTACTGGGGCACGCCGCTGCCGGTGTGGGTATGCGATAACCCCGAAAGCGATGAGCGCGTGTGCATCGGCAGTGTGGTGGAACTCAGCCAATACGCGGGACGCGACCTGACGGAACTCGATCTGCACCGCCCGTACGTGGACGAGATCACGTGGCCTTCCAAAGACGGCAAGGGAACGATGCGGCGCGTGCCGGAATTGATCGATGTGTGGTTCGACAGCGGTGCGATGCCTTACGCGCAGTGGGGTTATCCGTTCAAGAATCAGACCACGTTCGAGGATCAGTTCCCGGCGGATTACATCTGCGAGGCAATCGACCAGACACGCGGTTGGTTCTACAGCTTGCACGCCATCGCGACGATGCTGAAGGGCAGCGTGGCGTATAAGAACGTGATCTGCTTGGGGCACATCCAAGACGAAAAAGGCGAGAAGATGTCCAAGAGCAAGGGCAACATCGTCAATCCGTGGGATGTGATGAACACGAATGGCGCGGATGCAGCTCGCTGGTACATGTACACATCGAATCCGCCGGGGGACAGCCGACGCTTCTCCGCGAATCTGGTGAACGAGGTGATCAGCAGTTTCTATCTGACGCTGTGGAACACGTATAGCTTCTTCGTGACGTATGCCAACATCGACGGCTTCGATCCCAAGACGGCGCAAGTGCCGTTGGCGGAGCGCGATGAGCTGGATCGCTGGGTGCTGTCCGAGCTGCACACGCTGATCAAGGAAGTCAGCGACGCCTATGAACACTATGACGTGACGCGCGCGACCCGCCCGATCACGGCATTCGTGGACGACCTGAGCAACTGGTATCTGCGTCGGTCGCGCCGCCGCTTCTGGAAATCGGAGTTCGATACCGATAAGTTGGCAGCTTATCAGACGCTGTTCGAGTGCTTGCTGACTGTTTCCAAGCTGCTCGCGCCTGCGATGCCGTTCGTGTCGGAGGCGATGTACCGCAATCTGGCGGGGGCGCTGGAGGGGCAGACAGACAGCGTTCACCTATGCTTCTGGCCTGAAGCCGATGAGCGCAAGATCGATGAAAAGTTGAACGCGCATATGGGCTTGGCGAAACGGCTAGTGAGCCTCGGTCACTCGGCGCGTAACAGTCTGAACATCAAGGTGCGGCAACCGCTGTCCGAAGCGGCCTTCGCGGTGGGCAGCGTGGCGGAAGAACAAGCGCTGGATAAGCTGGCGTACACCATCGCGGAAGAATTGAACGTGAAGAAGATCACGGTGATGGGCGTCAAGGAAGCGGGCGCGATGATCCGCTACAGCCTGAATCCGCTGCCGCAAAAGCTCGGCAAGCGGCTTGGCAGTGCCTTCCCAGAGGTGCGCAAGCTGCTGCGTGAAGGCAGCGAACAAGGGGTGGTCAACGCATGGGCGAAGCAACTCGTGGCGGGGCACAACATCACGGTTCCGCTGAACGGGAACAGCTTCGAACTGACGCCGGAAGAAGTCGAAGTGCGCCGCAACGCCACCGAAGGCTATACCGTCGCGGAAGAAGATGGCTATGTCGCCGCGCTGCGCACGGCTTTGACCGACGACCTGATCAAGGAAGGCATGGCGCGCGAAGTCGTCCGCCGCATCAACACGATGCGCCGTGAGTGCGATTACGCGCTGAACGATCAGATCGTCGTGACATATCAAGCCTCCGAGAAGCTGGCCGACGCGCTCCAGACACACGGCGAGTACGTGATGAGCGAAACGCTGGCGACCGCGCTGACGGTTTCGGACGCGCCGAGCGGTGATCGTGTCGAGGCGTTCGATTTCGACGGCGAATCGATCACGGTCGGCATCCAACGGTAACTAACTTAGGGCATCTAGGCGCAGGGAAACTCCGCCTAGATGCCCTGTATGCGCCCGTGCTCACAACCACTGATCTCCCGATGGGGGCTGTTCCAACCCGTGTGCTCTTACTCCACGAACAATTGAGGATCTAGCTTATTTTTGCTTGATTGGCTTGAGTCTTGCGGTAATGGGGCTTTCGATCAACAAATTTATCGGTTTGAGCGCTTTGGTGGCATCGGCGATCATCTCATTTTCGGGGATAGCTGGTTTTAACTGCTTAATCCAAGCAACGGCCGTTGCGACACGCTCATTTTCAATCTGCACTTTTTGCCGTTCAAATTCCAACCGCATTTTATTCGTTTCCGAGCGCAGTCGCCTCAACGCGTCTATCGCTTGTTCGTGTTCCAAGGTCGTGTCCTCGCGCGGCTGATAGGATTTGAGCCTTAACACGGACAATTCTTCCTCTTTTTTCTTGATATCCAGCGTGATGCGCGCCATTTCCAGAGCGGTCAGGCGCTGCATTTGTTGATCTCGCAGGGGGTTGATCCAAGTGACAAGCGACTTGACCGCGTCGCTGATGTTTTCCCCACGCACTTCCATGTGGGAACTTTGCGAAATAAATCTGAGCTGCGGCGAACTAAACGGTTTATCCAGAAGTTGAGCGGCTAACTGCTGTAGATCAGCGAGTGCTTGCGTGAAGGGGACTAAGACCGTTGCCAAGATTTCAGGCGTGAGCACTTTCATGCCCGTCAAGATCAGAGTCGCACCTTTGGGGAGAACGGCTTTGGGCGAGGTCACACTGATGTTGCTGCCCAGTATAGCGGCGATTACCTGTCTGTAGGCCATCGCCGTCGCGAGATTGTCTTTAATGGCTTGGAGACCACGATCAAGGGCATGATCAAGCGCCAGTGTGAGATCGTTGGTGAGCGCGTGGGCAAGGGCAAGATCGCTGGCTAGGGCTTGGGTGAAATTATGGGCGCGGGCAAAGACGCGCGCACTGGCACGCGCCCGATCAAGGGCATTCGCGAGCGTATGTGCAAGGGCACGGTCTAGGGCACGATCAAGGGTGCGGACGAGCGTAAGGGCGAGTTCGCTGGTGCGGGTGATGGCGCTGGCGCGGGCAAGCGTGCGGGCAAGCTCACGTGCTTTGGATAACGCTAAGGCAAGCTCACGGGATAGGGCGCGGGTAAGCGTGATTTTTTCGGCGTAAGTGACGTTGCCGGGAATCGACGCAATCGCTTCTTCAATTTTGCCCTCGTCAATGAGGTTTGTGACATGGGCTAACATGTCGTTCACGCCTCGTTCTATTACATCCGCCATCATTCGAATCTTACCTCTATAGACCCGGTATTGTACATTAAACCATACTACTGAACGGCGCTATACATGGTTTTTTCGTGATTGTGATGTGACAAATGGAGGTGATGGCATGTGGAAATGGGGTTGGTACCAACGCTGCGTTTGACATTTATCATGGTCAGGACAGTTAGGCATCGCCGTGCCTGATCCCGGCTGCGGCACTCAGCCGAGATCATGGTTTGGAGGCTTGGCTTACTGCGCTGCACGTACCCCGACTTCATCGAGATGAGTGAGCAGATCGGCGGGGTCTTGATAGACACGATAGGCACCTGCGCGTTCTAGTTCATCCTGCCCATAGCCGCCGGAAAGTAAACCCACACCGAGCGCCCGCGCCCGCTGTGCTGCCAGTAAATCCCACACACTGTCGCCAACCACGACCGAGGTATTGATCGACACGCCTAAACGTTCCGCCGCTGCCAAGAACAGATCGGGATCGGGCTTGGCGTAAGGAACTTGATCACGCGTGATGATAGGGACATGCGGATCGATTTCCAGCAGATCGAGCGTAGATTTGGCGGTTTCGAGCCGTCCGCTAGTGGCAATCGCCCACGGCACGCCCACTTTTGATAGATATGAGAGCAGTTCGCGCGCACCGGGCAATGGGCGTACCTGTGAGGCGAGACGGGCATAGGCTTGCGCGTGCAAGCGACCGAGGCGAGCCGCTTCCTCCGCCGAAACCTGAAAGCCAGTTTCGCGCAGCAGGGCGTTGATGAACAACCCACCACTCATCCCGATCCGGCGGTGGATGCGCCAAACAGAAAGCTGTACGCCCGCGCCTTCCAAGGCTTCGCGCCATGCCAGCACATGTTGATAGACGCTATCGACCAAGGTGCCGTCCAGATCGAAGATAAAGGCTGGTTTACGCAGATTTTCAAGACCGTTCGAGTCGCTCATTGCATGTTTCCTTCAGGGACAATTCAGACCTACTCTAAAGATAGCATTCCCTGTAGCCCATCGCGACGATTTGAGTGTGAAACACTGGTTAGCATTCGTTGACATCGCTTGCCCTAGCTTAAGATTGTCCATTCATCAGCAGGAGGTAGGTGAGGCGGGACGATAAAGCGTTTATGAAAATTCCCGCCAGTTTGTAAAAATGGGCGCATCGGATCATAGGTGTAAGGCATTCTAAGTTATGATAAATTAGTTTGGAATCGACAAATAACTCCTCGTTATCTGCGTACCTTTCGATATTTCTTGACAAAAGCAGACGGCTGGTCTGTTCTCTTACGGGAGAGATCAAAGCGCAGTTCGGTCAGGCTGGTTGGGCCTGAGAAATGCAGGACAGGTTGGACATCGCACTCACAAAAATAGCCAAACTCGTATGGATCGGCAGCGTCATCTGCCTCCAGTTAGTGGCTACCGTCGCTCAGGGCGCAAACGGATGCGCTGAACTTTTCCAACGCGCGATGGATACGCTCCACAATTCATGCGCGGAAGTGGGGCGTAATGAGGCGTGCTATGGCAACCAGTCGATCATGGCAACACTGCGGGATAGTGCCCTGTCCTTTAATAGCGTTGGAGAACGCGTCAATGTGGCTGAGATAGAACGGCTCACCGCCTCGGCGCTCGATCTGGAAACGCAGCATTGGGGATTGTCGCTGTTGAAGCTCAAGGTCAATTTGCCGGATACGCTGCCCGGTGCAAACGTCACCTTCCTCATCCACGGCGGCACATCGGTAGAGAATGTGTCGGGCGATATGCAGGTCTTCTATTTCACGTCCAGCCTCGGTGAACCGCAGTGCAAGCAAATGCCACCGAGCGCTATCGTGGTGCATTCTCCAAATCATGAGCGTGTGACGTTCGTCGCCAACGGCGTCGAAGTCAATGTGGGTTCGACAGTGGTGATGAGCGCACAACCCAACGCCAGCATGGATGTGTATCTGGTGGAAGGCAGCGCAACCCTCACGGCGGGCGGGCGCGCGGTGGCATTGCAGCCCAACGAAATGACCTCGATCCCGCTCGGCGGCAGTGACGGCTTGCAAGCAGTAGGTGCGCCAAGCGTACCCACCACACAGGTTTCTGACGCCATCACATCAAGCCTGATCACCGATGTCGATGATTTGTTTGACGAGGATAAAACGGGGGACGCCAAGGCAAACGCTAAAGCCAACAACAGCCGCAGTCAGTCCAATAACAGCGCGAACGGGAAAGCAAACGGAAAGGATAAAGAAAAAGACAAGGAGAAAAACAACGGGAAAGGTAATCAGGGAACCAAGCCCCAAAAAGGCGGGCGCTGAGGTGCGAAAGGGGAGGCCGACCGATCCCCTCATGCACTGAGCGTTTGTAATACATATAACGTGTCGTCAAACGCAACTTAACGGACGAGCAAGTCATCCGGCGAGTTTAGTCGAATGCACAATTCCCCGTAGTTTGCCATCCATTTGAATAATGGTCTGGTCAGGATGTGTGCAAGGTGAGCCAACTTTGTCTACAATTGTGGCTCAATCTGCAAGCCTTCACATTTAACGTGAGTTAACATCGTGACTGACACACAAGAATCCTCTAATGAAAAATCAAAGACCGTCGTTGTTGGCACGTCAGTACATCGCCTTGACGCGGTTGGCAAAGTAACCGGACAAACGGCTTACCCCGGCGACATTGAGATGGATGGTCAGGTGTGGATGAAAGTCCGCTTCTCCGACCGCGCCCATGCACGGGTGGTGAGCGTAGATACCAGCAAAGCACTCGCTTATCCCGGCGTCGTGACGGTGTTCACCGCGTCAGATGTACCGCATAACGAATATGGTTTGATCATCCCTGATCAGCCGGTGCTGTGTGGTCCCGGTAGTTCGGTCGCAGGCGCGGATATTGTGCGCTGTCTGGCGGATCATGTGGCACTGGTGATCGCGGAGACGGAAGCCGCCGCAGATGCCGCCCGCGATCTGATCGAGGTTGTGTACGAAGACCTGCCCATCGTGACCGATCCCGAAATGGCGATGCAAGATGGCGCGCCGCTGCTACATGAGAAATACCCGAACAACATCCTCAACCATTACCGCATCCGCAAGGGCGATATGGAGGCGGGGTGGGCGCAAGCAGCCGTCACCGTAGAAGGCGTGTATCAGACCTCGTGGCAAGAGCACGCCTATTTGCAGCCGGAAGCGGGTCTCGGTTATATCGATGAACAGGGACGCGTCACAGTGGTAGTGGCGGGGCAGTGGGTACATGAGGATCAGGAGCAGATCGCGCACGCGTTGGGACTGCCGCTGGAGCAGGTGCGCGTGGTGTATCCGGCGATTGGCGGCGCGTTCGGCGGGCGCGAAGACATGTCGGTACAGATTATCCTAGCGCTGGCGGCTTGGAAGTTGCAGCGCCCTGTAAAGATCATCTGGAGCCGCGCCGAGTCAATTATGGGGCATCACAAGCGGCATCCGGTGAAGATTTACGCCAAATGGGGTGCGGACGCGCAGGGCAAACTCGTCGCCGCTGAAGCGAAAGTAATCGGGGATGGTGGCGCGTATGCGTACACAACCACGAAGGTGATGGGCAATGCGCAACTGCTGGTGACGGGGCCGTATAGCATCCCGAATATTCATGTTGATACCTACGGCATTTACACTAACAACATTCCGGCGGGCGCGTTTCGAGGCTTCGGTGGGCCGCAAGGCGCGTTCGCAGCGGAAGGACAGATGAGTAAACTGGCACTTGCGCTAGGAATCGATCAGGTTGAGATACGCGCCCGCAATGTGCTGCACGATGGTGATTTGGCCTCGACGGGGACGCCGCTGCCGCTCGGTGTCTCGATGGCAGAAGTGATCGAAGCCTGCGCCGAGCAGAGTGGCTACTGGCAAAAGACGGCGAACGGCTGGCAACGCAAGGCAGCAGAACAACCCACTAATCCCGCTAAACGGCGCGGCATTGGCTTCGGCGCGTCGTTTAAGAATGTCGGGTTCAGCTTCGGTGCGCCGGAGCATTCGTGGGCGACCATCGAATTGTATGGCAAGAACGAGATCGAGCAGGTGGTGCTACGGCAAGCAGGCGCAGAAGTCGGGCAGGGCACGCATACGGCTATTGTGCAAATGGCGGCGGAGGCGGTCGGCGTGCCGATGGAACGCGTGCATCTGATTTCGCACGATACCTCACAAACGGGTAACTCTGGCAGCGCTTCGGCCTCACGTCTGACCTTCATGTCGGGGAATGCGATCAGGGGCGCGGCGGAATTGGCGCTCAAAGCGTGGAAGGCCGAAGAACGACCTGCCATTGGCGTATTCAAGTATCGCCCGCCCCCGACGACGCCTTTTGACCCGATGACCGGGCGCGCCGAGCCGAATTTCGCTTATGGCTACGTGGCGGAGGTGATCGAGGTCGAAGTCGATATGGAGACGGGACACGTGCAAGTGATCCGCGTGGTATGCGCCGATGACGTGGGTCGCGCCGTCAACCCCGCGCTGGTGCAGGGGCAGATCGAAGGCGCGGTGGTGCAGGCACAGGGCTATTCGGTGATGGAGCATCTGATCAGCGTGAACGGCGCGATCAAGAATCCATTCCTGTCGAATTATTTGATCCCGACGGTGTGGGATGTGCCGCAGGAAGTCAAAGCGGTGATCCTTGAATATGCTGACCCGATCGGGCCGTGGGGCGCGCGCGGCATGGCGGAGATGCCCTATTTGCCGTTTGCACCCGCACTAGCCGCCGCCGTATACGAGGCGACGGGGATTTGGATCGACAGCATCCCGATGACGCCGGATCGGGTCTTGAAACACTTGATTGAAGCAGGGAAATGGCATGTCCTCGACTAAGCATTATTTGTTTGAACAGGTGCTGGTGCTGATCCTCGGCGGCGGCGATCTGGCATCCGGGGTGGCGTACCGGATGCGCAAGGCTGGCTTCCCCGTCGCGATCACCGAACTGGCACGCCCGACGATGGTGCGCACCGCGATCAGCTACGGTGCGGCAGCTATTCATAGGGCGGTGATCGTGGAAGGTATCCCGGCTCGACAGGCAACGCTTGAACAGGTGCCGGAGGTTCTCGCGACGGGGGCGATCCCCGTCATCATTGATCCTGACGGACAGGCGATCCATGCACTGAGACCGACCGTGTTGATCGATGGGCGCGTCGCCAAAGTCAACCTTGGCGTGACGATCAGCGATGCGCCGCTGGTGGTCGGGCTTGGCCCCGGCTTCTCGGCGGGCATCGATTGCCACGCGGTGGTAGAGACGAATCGCGGGCATCGATTGGGGCGCGTGTTCTGGGAGGGCAGCGCCGAGCCGGACACAGGCGTCCCCGGTGCGGTAGGCGGCAAAGAGAGCGAACGTGTGCTACGCGCGCCCGCTGACGGCATGGTGTGGCAGCACAAAGTCCCCGGTCAGCACGTGACGGCAGGGATGGTGGTGGCACGGGTGGGCGAGGTGCCAGTGACCGCTCCCTTCGATGGTGTGCTGCGCGGCCTGATCGATGAGGAAGTGATCGTCACTAAAGGCTTGAAGATCGGGGACATCGACCCGCGTTCGCAGCAGAAAAACTGCTTCACCATCTCGGATAAATCGCTGGCGGTGGGCGGCGCGGTGGTCGAGGCGGTGTTGAGCGCTGATCCCGTCCGCGCGGCGATTGGGGGGGGCTTCTTGACGGCAGGTGATGCAACTCGCATCTCATAAGCCGCCGAGCCAACGTACCCTCGGCGCGATTGCCGCATTGAGCTGGACTAGCACGATGAACACGATACTCCAGTTGATGCTCACGATGCACAGCAACATGCCGAACGCATAGAGGATTTGATAATTTTCTATGCGACGTGTGGTCGCAGTACTCATATCAGGGGTCGTCGTCGCCTTCACGAGCTGCGCATTCCAAGCGTAGCGCATACTACGATACAGCATCACACCGAGCAGCAGGAGATTTAGCCAGTACACTATCAGTGCTGACCGGAAATTCATATTTTCCGCGAGGAGTCTGGTCGAAAACGGAAGCATCGACACGCCAAACAGGAATATCAGGTGCATCCACGTTAGATCGCGGTCACTGCGCTCGAATTGACTGAGCTGTGTTTGCTGCCCCAACCAGAAAATCCCAAGTGTCAGAAAGCTCATTAAATACACCAGCAAGTGCGGCGCAAAGGCAATAATCGAGTCCCAGAATACTCGCTCATATTGAAATTGGAGATCAGGTCGAATCCATAGAGGATAGGGATTGGTAGTGAGAAAGTTGAACTGAGCAGCTTGATAAGGATTGATGGTCAAGCGCAGATCGAATACCAGCAGCGTCATGGCAATCGCGAAAATACCGTCGCTAAGGGCTGCCAGCCGTTCCAAACTCTGCCCGGCGATACGGTTATAGTTCAATTGCATCGATAGTTTCCTTTCAAGCTTGGGGTTGGTTCACGTCATGACTCTGATACTGTCTTACTTTTGTCCCGTATGAGTCGCCATGTAGGACTCATAAGATAGATAGCGAATGGTGCCTCGCACTGACAATTCGGGCTTGGAATGGCAGGTTTGAGAAAACGTGATCACGCGATCATCCCCGATGAGTTCCAATTTGAAGCTACCCGTGATGTCTTGGCAACTTTCACTTTGGTGTTGAGTCTTGGAGGTAATACTCATCCCCGGCGTTGTTTTGTCGTTCGCCGGAAACCAAGTGACGTTTTCATAGGTCATACCCAAGGTATAGGTAGGTGCGTAGAACCTGAACTCCCAGTTATTATGGGTAACTAACCGTATCCTGAGGCTTTTATTTGATATGTCCATGATGGACATCACCGATGAACCCACGTATTTCACACCGGTAGTAGGCCATTCCATCTCGACCTCGGTTGTGCTTGTGGGCGCAGCGACAAACAGATTGAATTCATCATCCTTCGTCCGCGTTTTGGTTGGCTTCGGCGTGTAAGAAGGGGTTAGTGTCAATGTGGGTGAAGGCGTGGGCGTTGATGTGTAGGCGGCGCTCAATACAAAGGTCAATTTCCCGCGCAGCAACTGATCAGGATCGCGTTCGCACCACTGCTCGAAGGAGATCACGATCGTCGGTGCCTGCTGCTCAAGTGTGAATTTCCCTTGCACTTTGTCGCAATCATATTGACCTTGCTTAACCAACATGGCTGGTGCGCGTCCAACGGTCAATAGAGGATTACCTGATCTCAAAGACATTGCGGGCCTACTGCCAGCCATATATGTTTTCTTCAACTGTAGGCTAGGTGCCCAGAAATTCAGTGTCCAGACGGAACCCTGATCGGGCGACAGCCTGAACGATAGGACTGCACCCAAATCGTCCAATGGTACCGGTTCCATGGACGCGTTGGCATTTACTGCGAAATTGCCCTTGCCCCTGCCGACTGAATCGGCGGGTGCAGAATACAGTTCTAAGGTAGCATGGCCTTTGGCGTTGATCGGGATGAACTGCTCCGCAGGTGGGATAGTGGGGGTGGGTGACAAGGCTGTTTGAGGTCGGAAGTGAATGGTACCGTCCAATCGCTGACGCGGATCACCGCCACAGATGGAGCTATAGGTAATAACCAGCTCGTCGCCTTGCTGCCCAAAGCCGAAATTCCCATCAGTGAGGGGTTTGCACTGCCCATACGAGATGCGCTCAATTACCAACTTGGTCGGATTAGCCACGTTACTTTGATCGACGGCAGCATAACTTTTGCCAGCGATGTAATCGGGAGCAGCGAAGCCGAACCGCCATTGTTCGCCTGTGTCATCGTCGCGAACGTAGAGCTGGACACTTACCGTACTCACGGCCAGATTGGCGGGGCCGACCAGCACGAAGTCACCGCGTCCATTGCTCAACAGCTCACCGGAACCAGCTCTCACTTCGATACGGGCTTCGCCCATACTAGAGGCAAGGGCTAATTTCTGCGAGGAAATGCCTGCTGCATCCACTAGCGGTGAAATAGTCAACACACCACGCAACGGGTAGCCGTCACAGTATTGGAGAAAGGAAAGGACGAGGATGGGCGCTTGCTGTTCGATAATGAACTTACCAGACACCGGAGTGCTGCATTTTCGTGTAGAGATAACGCTCATACGCGGCGTGTTTGCATTGCTACGGGAAAAATCGACAGCACTGCCGTATACCGTGTTGGCCCGAAAATCCGGCGCGAAGAAGTTAAAGCTCCACGTCTCTTGGCGAGCACCGTCGTTTGTGATGGTGATACTCAGGGCATTTTCAACGAAGGAGAGATCGGCTAGACCATTCAGGAGAATATCCCCTCCCTCACTGCCAACCGCTTCACGATAGGGAGACTTGAGCGTGACGACGGCTCGTCCTCTCGTCATCGGTAGGGTGAAGGGCGCGGGCAGCGGAGTCACGAGCGCTAGTGGTGGCGGCGTAGGACTGACAGTGCGCGTGCGCGTCACTGTCATAGTACGGGTAGGTTGGAGTGCCACTGGCGTCGTCGGCGGGAGATTGCGTATCGTCAACGCACCCACGATAGCAATAGCGACGATCAACACGGCGATCACGATGACGGCAGTCGATGACAGCGGGTTGGAGCTTGGCGATCTAGAGTCCAACCATTCGTTGATGCTAACCTGAGGTGGCGTCCGTAGTTCCCTGATGGCGCGCTGTGCTGGTTCGTAATCCGGGTTGATTGCCCTTGCGCGTTCAAGCATCTCCATCTTTTCTTCGGGCGTATCAACGGTGAGGCTCACTAGATACCACATAGGAGCACTTGGCGGCGACGTGCTTTGCAGCTCGGTGAGCAGCGTTTTCGCTTCCGCCAAATTGCCACCTTCGATCAGCGTGGCGATGTGCTGAAGGCGCTGTTTATCTTGTTCTGGAATTTGCATCATCGATATTTCTCTTAATTCGGCGTAAAGCGGATGGTGCCCTGAAGGTTCCACGCTGGATCAGATTTGCAGATTTGGCTGAATTCGATGACGAGCACCGCGCCGTGATAGACTTCCCCATCCCGACGTATCTTGAAGGTTCCATCGATGTCTTGGCAACGCTCATTGTCGGAACCCACTATACTCATCCCCGGCGTAGATTTATTCCTGAGTGAAAAGATGGGAACATGCTCATAGCGTTTGTTCTCAAGATAGGTCGGGGCGTAGAACCTGAATCCCCATGATGTAGGGGCACCGGGGATTATGAGTACGATGCCCTGCTGTGCATTTGACCACGCCGTGCTGACCTCTGTGCGCGCGTAGGTTTGACCCGTGGTAGTCCACTTGAGTTCCAGATCTACCGAACCCGACTTGATGTCATTGACTGCGTGATTAAAACTTTCCATGGTTGGAGTGGTAGTTAGAGTGTGAGTGAGTGTCAGCGTGATCGTCGGCGTCGGAGTTGAAGTGCGGGGCGGGTACGGTGTAAAGAAAAGTTTTCCTTGCAATAATTGTGCAGGATCTTCTGCACAAAGTTGGCGGAAAGAAATGATAATCGTAGGTGACTGCTGTTCAATCGTAAATTGCCCGCTGAGTGATGTACAGCCTTCGAACTGGTCATTGCGACGGACGTGATGTATCGACAAAGCAGGCCCGTCGTCTCGCCCCGCATATTGATCGGGTTGATATACTGTGTAGGGTTTGTTCAGTTGGAACAATGGTGCCCAGAACCAGAGTATCCAGTCATCATAAGCGTGCTTTTCTGTCCTGACGTGAAATCTGATAGTGAAATGTTCGCCATGAGTATCAACGTTTTCTATATCAAGCTGACCCACGCGATCCAGCGTAAATTTGCCTTTACCGCCGCCAACTGGATCAGCAGATGCGGAATCGAATTCTACGTGTATATCGCCAAGACCTTCCTTCGGTGTAAAAAGCAGGGCGGGAGGGATACTTGGCGTTGGCGTAAGTGCTGTTAGCGGACGGAAGTGGATTGTTCCTTCGAGTCGTTGGCGTGGGTCTTCTTTACAGAGGCGTACAAAAGTAATGGTAACAGCAGAACCCTGTACATCGAATATAAAACTGCCAGTATCCTCTTTGCACCATGCGCCAGAGTCATGTAAGACGCCGATGCGGATGCCGTCTTTATCGATGATGTTATCCGACCGATCGAGCGAAAAACCATGCGCATTTTCGTAAACATGTCCGTTAACGAGATTGGGTGCGTAGAAACGAAATTTCCATGGTTTGCCCTGTTTAGGCGTCTGCGTATCCACGACGGTGAGACTAAATCCTTCGTTGTCATAGGAGTAAACGCTAGGGCCTTTCACAGTGAATATACTGAGGCCTGCACTCTGCAAATCTTCGACACTTGACCGCATATCTACGATGGCCTCACCCCGCACTTCGCTAAACATGGCAAAGAAGATCATATCCCCAGTAGGTGATGGGGAGACAGTATCCGGCGTAAATATCAACGAACCTTTGAAGCTACCGGAGCAAATGTGCGTAAAGGAAACGATCAAGGTTGGGTACTGCTGTTCAACGACAAACTTTCCCGTCGCTATCGTATTGTTACATGCACCATAAGGCGAACTAATATCGAGATGCGGTTTGGTCTTGTCTTTATTGATGTGATTGACAGTGTTTTCGTAGAGTTTGTTGACCTGAAAATCTGGCGCGAAATATTGAAAACTCCACTCCGCCGAAGTTTGCGCTTCGTCCATTACATTGATGGCTAGTGTATCATTGCTGAAGTTCAGGTTAGCAGTACCTTTCAGTACGAACTCTTTGCGCTCCTGACCGATTGGGTCGTTGTACCCAGAAAAGAGGTGCGCTTCGACGCGCCCTTTGCCCGACACAAGCTTGAGGGGAGAAGGGTGAGGCGTCAGAGACGGTGCAACGGTTGCGGAGAAACCCAAGTCAGAGGAATTGGGCAATCTCACGATCATTACACCAACCACGATGGCAAAAATCAAGAGAATCAGGAGCACAATACCAATCGTCCACAGTTGAGAGTATTGACGCGTGAAAGGAGGATGTTTGGCATATGAGGTGCCGTTGAGCCAACTTTGTGCTGCAACGTCTTTTTTCGCTGAACCGAGTTCCTCAAGGGCACGTTGAGCAGGCACATAATTTGGATCAAGAGCAAGGGCACGGTTAATGGCTTCAGCCTGCTGTGCTTTGGTATCAACCGTGAAACTGACCAAGTACCACAATGGAGCGCTCGGCGGAGAAGTGCGTTGAAGATCGTCTAGCAGTGACTTAGCCTCCGCTATGTTTCCGTTCTCGATCAGCGTGGCGATGTGCTGAAGGCGCTGTTTGTCTTGTTCTGGAATGTGCATCATCGATGTTTCTCTTAATTCGGCGTAAAGCGGATGGTGCCTTGCACCGACATCAAATCATAGCCAACACACACATGCGTGAAGGTGAGGACGAGATCGGAACCTTGCTGGTCGAAACGGAAACTGCCACTAACGGTCTCGCAAATCGGGATACTATTGCCACCGGCGTGGGCGATGCTCATGCCTAAGCCCTGACCCGCGATCCCCTCGTTATAAGGAACATGCTCGTAGGTTTGACCCATCACGAATTGCGCTCCGTGGAGGTTAATAACCCATGTTTCTTTATCACCGTTGACAATGATCGTGATTTTATCGTTGGCAGGGGCGGTCACATAGCCGTCGCCTTCGATGGAATTAAAACGAGCGACTCGACCAATCCATTCGTTGTTCACTTTGAAGTGACCCTGTGCTGCTCGAGTGAAGGCATCTTGTACGATGGTGGTAGACGTGGCATCGGTGTTTGGCATGGGTGTCCACGTTGGGAAGATATAGGCCGAGGGTGCAATCGGGGTAAAGGTCGGGCCGGGCGTGCGCGAGGGATAAAACGGGCGTGTGGGCGTGGGCGTATTCGTGGGCGTGGCGTAGTTGAGGTCGGGTGTGAAGATCAGGCGACCACGCAGGGTTTGGTTGGTATCTTTGTTACAGTGCTGCTCGAAGGAAATGATGATGCTTGGCGACTGCTGTTCGACGGTGAAAAAGCCATGAACCGACGGACAGGGTTGAAGATCGCGCACGGGATGTCGGATGTTCATCTCTGGCAAGCGTCCATGCCCTGAGTTGTAGACTAGATTGTGTGCCTCATACCTCGTATTGAGTTGGATGACACGCGCCCAGAATAACAACTCCCACTTGTCGCCTGCGGTGGTGGCGCTGAACTTATAGCCATTGGGTTTGCTCTCGCCCGTGCGTTGCAGTTCGCCAGTTGTTTCCAGCACGATGTCGCCCTTACCCTCGCCAAGCGGATCGCCAGCGGAGGAGTTCAGTTCCAAGCGGATGTTGCCTATATAGGGATTGAACTCAAATACTTGATCGGCGGGGATGGTAGGCGTTGGGGTTAGGGAGTTGTTCGGTCTAAACCGCAATACTCCATCAAGCCACTGCCGTGAATCCTCGTTGCATGTGCGTGAGAATGTGATAACGAAATCCGTATTTTGCTTCTCAATTTTGTAAGTGGCTTCTATTTTGGGGCAGTCGATAGTCTTCCCATTAGTTATGGTGTTGTCTATTTGGAGACCGCTATTGTAGGTATAGCCGTCCATATAAGTCGATAGATAGAATATGAATCGCCAAGACTCTAGCGTGTGATCGTCACGAACATAAAGCGCAAGAAAATCAGAGTCATCCGTATATGAGCTTAATCCCCGCACCGTAAAATCTTGACGCCCGTTCGCTTGTAAGTCGTCGCTACTAGCATGTATTTCGAGAGTGCCTTCGCCCCTTACGTCATCTTTAGAGAAAACTAGCGGCGTGCCAATCGGTGTAGCGCGGACGGTGGCGACGAAGGTCTTTACGTCGGAAACCGTGCCGGGTTTAGTGATAAGGAAAACACCACCACCGACTACCACCAGAACGAGCACGACCACTAGGAGCGCGATGGGCAGTGGAATATTGCCGCCGGATTTACTAGCGGGTGGTGGTTGGCTGGCGTCGCTACGAGGCACTGATGATGCCGCTGCTGTTGACCGTAACGCAGTTAGCGCATTCCGCGCTGGTGCGTAATTTGGATCAATGGCGAGTGCGCGTTCGAGCGCCACCTGTTTTTTACTCGTGTCCGATGATATGAAGCTAACCAAATACCATGCTGGCGCAACATTTGGAGATTTGCGCAAAAACTCGGTCAGTAATGATTTTGCCTCTGCCAGCTGCCCATTCTCGATCAGCGTGGCGATGTGCTGAAGGCGCTGCTTATCTTGTTCCGAAATCTGCATAACCCGTCTCATTTGCCGAACTGGCGACCTATAACAGGGTTATTGTAGCCACGTTCACTCACGCGGGAATAATAGTTTTGTTACGGTATATCGCGGAGAAATAAAGAAGCAGATAGGAGTGGATGACAAACACAAGGTAACAGACTACGACGTTCGTAGCCTCCCGCGTGGGAGTCCACAAACGTCGTGTTGATGATGAAGGGCAGCTATTTGCTCGGTACGTGTTCGACTTTCTCGATGATCTCGACCTTTTTGCCTTTGTCACCACCGTTCCAGCGGATGCGGGGCACGATGGCGCTGGTGATGATGCGATCTTTGTATTGCGCGATGCGCCCGATCATGGTTTCGACCAGTTCGTCGGAGAGCAAGTGCGGCTTCAGACCGAGGTCAAGCAGCTTGGTGTGCTTGGCGTTGTAGTAGTGCTCTTCCTTCTCCACGCGCGGATTCTCGTAGTGCGCCACTTCGACGGGATAGCCGTGCGCTTGCGCCGCCTTCTGCACCACAGTCGCCAGATCAGCGACAGAGAACTGCTCGGTGAACTGATTGAAAACGCGGAACTCACCAGCAGCGGCGGGATTGAGAGTGGCAAGTTCAACACAGGCCAGCGTATCGCGGATATTCAGGTAGCCACGCGTCTGGTTGCCCTTGCCGTAGACCGTCAAGGGGATACCAACCACCGCTTGCACGCAAAAGCGGTTGAGCGCCGTACCAAACGACTCATCATAGTCAAAGCGCGTAATCAGGCGATCATCCAGCTTGGCTTCGTCGGTGTCGATGCCGTAGACCACGCCCTGATTCAAATCGGTGGCACGCAGCCCCCAGACGCGGCACACAAAATGGATATTGTGGCTGTCATGCACTTTGGTCAAGTGGTACATCGAACCGGGGAGCTTCGGGAACGGCAGGCGATCTTTGCGTCCGTTGTGCTCGACATCGAGGTAGCCTTCTTCGATGTCGATGTTAGGCTGACCATACTCGCCCATTGTACCGAGCTTGACGAGATGCGCGTTCGGTGTGTACTCGTTCATCGCGTACAGCACATGCAGATTACCGATTACATTATTCTGATGCGTGAAAACGGCGTGATTGACATCGATCATCGAATAGGGGGCGCTCGGCATCTGCCCGTAGTGGACGATCGTTTCGGGCTGGAATTCTTTGAACAGCTGCGAAGTGAACGTCCAGTCGGTCAAGTCCCCGATGTGGACGGCGATGTCTTTGCCACTGACTTCTTTCCAAACCTGCACGCGCTCATGGATCGAGCGTATCGGCGTTAGGCTATCTGTCCCGCGCTCCATGTGCATCCGGCGGCGTAGGAAGCTATCCACGATGGCGACTTCATGCCCACGTTGTGAAAAATACATTGCGGTGGGCCAACCCAGATACCCATCCCCGCCCAGAATCAAAATGCGCATATGGCTCTCCGTTGCTTCTCCGTTATTTCAACACTTCATATGAAGCTTGACCTGAACACTAAAATTGTATAAACACTCAAGAGCGCGATCCGTTCTCATTACGATTCCTCAGTCTAGCAGTCGCGGTGGAACAGATCAAGCACCAAGACCAGAATTTACTATTTTGGACGGCAATCCGAATCCGCGATTTGAACGTAATTGATTCTTTAGTAGCCATTGATGAATACTCGGTAAACTTTGCTCTCCGCAGTGGAGATGGTGTTATAATGTGGCTAAATTACAATAAGGGCAACTCGCCCTGAGGAGAACTTTCATGGCTGGTTTGGGCGCACCTGAATTGATCATTATTTTGATCATCGTCATCGTCTTGTTCGGTGGTGGACGCATCGCCAAGCTCGGCGGCGAACTCGGCAACGCGATCCGTGAGTTCCGTAAGGGTGTGGGCGCAGAAGAAAAAGCGAAGGCTGAAGAAGCTCAGAAGCAGCAGTCGCAAAGCTAATTGCCCTTGCGCAACAATCTCATACGCCGTTCCACAGGGCGAGTGATGTCAACCTCGCCTTTTTGATTTTCCTCGTTGGCATTCTGCGCCACGTTCCGTAGAATCTAGCCGTAAGGTTTCATAGGAGAGAGAAAAACCATGCCCACTATTGGCGATCAGGCTCCCGATTTTGAAATGTTGACGGATGAAGGCAAGCCTGCCAAGCTGTCAGATTATCGCGGTAAGAAGGTGGTGTTGTACTTCTACCCGAAGGACTTCACCAGCGGCTGCGAATTCCAAGCCTGCAAATTCCGCGACAATATCGAGGCTATCACCTCCAACAACGCCGTCGTGCTAGGGGTTAGCGCAGACGACGTAGATAGCCATGCGAAATTCCGCGAGGCACTGAAGCTTCCGTTTACGCTACTCGTCGATCCTGAATCGAAGTATGCAAAACAATGGGGCGCGTATGGCTCAAAGCAGCGTTCTGACGGCACTAGCTTTGAGGGCATCATCCGCAGCCAATACGTGATCGATGAAAATGGCAATTTCACGGATGTGCAGACTCCTGTCGATTATCGTCAGAGCATCGATCTGGCACTGGCGGCGATCCAGCCGACGAGCGTCAAGTAAGCGACACGCTGTAGCTGTTGGTTATGACTGAACTGCATCCCAACTGGTGAGAACGCCAGTTGGGTACCGCTTTTACCCCGTAGCAAGCTCAATTCGATCCCCTTCTTCGTAACAATGCCGTATTGTTCGAAGCATTCCGGCACGCGTATCGACCACTTGCCAGCCCTGACTGTGCTAGACTATGCACAAGAGTACACAACGGCAACTAGTGTGAGGACGTTCAAGATGGACGATCAACAGCCCGAAGTACAACGTCAGCTTGATCTGTTTGGCGAGGAACCTGAAGCGAGCACTCCTAGCGCCGACGCGGCGGAATATGCCGAACCCGTCGAAGCCTATTGCGTGCGCTGCCGACAGATGGTAGACATGCTGGACGGTGAACCCGTGTGGACGAGCAAGGGTACACCGGGGACACGCGGCACTTGCCCTAACTGTGGCACGACCGTGTTCCGGCTCGGCAAGATGCCCGCCCACGACCACATTAACCGCCCGACTGCCGTGCGCGTGGGGAGCAGCGTCAAAGTGGCGCTGGACGGCAAACGCAAACGGATGCTGCCCGCCACCTACATCAATTACGATCCCGCTGATGCCGAGTTCGCGGAAAAGCTGGCGGAAGACCTCGAAAACGCGGGCGTCCATACGTGGATCGATATCAGCGAGACGGCGGGCGAAGAAGTCAACTGGGCGGGGGGCGTCCACCCTGCGCTCAAGGACTCGGCACGGATGGTGGTGATTCTGTCGCCTCAGTCCATCGCCGCTGAAAAGCTGACCGCCGAGTGGACATTCTTCCGCACGCAGAAGAAGCCCATCGCCGTGGTTCTGCTCGGCGGTGTGACGGTGCCCGATCAACTGCGCCGGAGTCCACGTTTCGACTTCAGCACGCAGTACAAAACCAATTTCCGTCAGCTCATCGCGGCTCTCAGCGATTGAGTATTCCTGTCTGGCTCGATATTGTGGACGCCCGCCACCTCTGGTACGACGGACGACAATCCATGCAATGATCCCGTTGGCTGGTGCGGACGGGATCATTGCAGTGCTTAGTCCTGAGTGCTTAGTGCTTAGCGAAGAAAAAGAAGTGCTAGGTGGTAAGTGCCAAGGGCTAAGTGAAGGCAGCAGAGAAGTGCTTAGTGCTTAGGAAAGAGAAAGAAGTGAGCGGCAAGGCACGGCGCGCCATGAGGGGACGGGAGAATGATGGGGCTGCGGTTGGGTGTGGCATCGGGTTGCGTACCTTATACCTTATGTCTTGCTATGATGGATGGAAAGCCCTGATAACCCTGTTTTATCAGGGAAAAACGGGCTTATCATGGTTTTACGCTTGGACGAGCTGTCCTGAACCCAAAATAACAGGGCTAGGAACAGGGTTAACAGGGAAAAACAGGGTCAAGAAGCTACTGAGAAGAATGATTCGGTATGCTGAATTTTTGGATGCGATACATACAGCGAGCCATGAAGACAACAGCGGAACAGTGACGACTGTGAGAAACCCGCGTAAGAGTCACTCAGCCATGTTGGATAGTATAACGCATATTGGATCGCATGTATATAAGAAGAACGTAAGATTTTGTAAACGTTTTGTCAGAAGGGTTAATTCATTAATGAGGATAGAAATCTGACGAACTTTTGTCCACAGATATGGCAGATGCATGGCAGATAGATCAAGCTGCGGGCGATGAGTACAATAACCTCAGTTTCGGATAGGTTAGCCAACATTATCGGCAACGACGCCCGACACTGATTGGTCTGTCTCGCAAATGAAGGAGGAAAGGGATAGACTAGCAATTCAGGAGTGAGCAATGCCAAAAATCATTTCAATACGGGCGTTAAGTGAGGAAGAAGCACAAGTCATCGAGAAGTTGAGTCGGTCACGGACAGCCGCCAAACGCGAGGTGGATCGGGCAATGATGATAAAGCTGCGCGCCGAGGGACTAAGGCCAGGACAAATTGGGCAACGACTAGGCTATCAGCCAGATAGCGTGACACGGTGGGTCAAACGCTTCAACACACAAGGGGTGAGTGGGTTGCAAGAGGTGGCGGGTCGCGGGCGCAAAGCCAATTACTCACAGCAGGTACGTGGAGCAATGGTGGCGTTGGCAAAGACCCGACCAGAGCAAGTAGGGCAACCCTTCAGTTGTTGGAGTATCCGGTTACTGGTGGATTACTTGCACACGGTCAAAGGGATACCCGTCTCACGTGCGCAATTAGCACGCATTCTGGAAGCCGAAGGGGTCGTTTGGTATCAAGAACAAACCTATTTTACTGAGCGACCTGACCCACAGTTCGCTGAAAAAAGGGGGCGATAATCACGCTTTACCAGCAGCCATCTGTCAACACCCATGTCATCTGTGTCGATGAGTTAGCCCGTTAGGAGCCAAACTCTACTTAGGTAAACGCTACTGTCCATGGCGCGCCTATCCGCACGTCACGCCCAACTATGGCGGTCAAGGTTATCTCTGGATATTCGGTGGCTTCGAACCTGCTACTGGCAAAGCGCTGACGGTGTCAGCGCAACGACGGCGGGCGGTGGACTTTATCGCCTTTCTAGACAACTTAATTGCCGCTTGGCCGGACGGCGATATTGTCCTCATTATGGATAACCTCAGCGTACACAAAACGCTCGATGTCCGTTTGTGGACCTTCGCCCATGAACGCGTTCGTTTTCTCTTTCAACCTACCTATGCCCCCTAGTTAAATCTGATTGAGCTGTGGTGGAAACGCCTCCGCAACCTAGCCCTAAAAGATCGCTCTTTTACCACCATTCAAGCTGTCACCGAAGCGATTGCTCAAGCCACTGCCTTTTGGAACAGTCATTGCTATCCCTATCCTTGCCTTAAAAAGGTCTGACCCTGCTCTTTTTATGAGACAGACCACTAAGCGTCAAGCTTGGCGAACGAAGTCTCTGCGGGACTCACGCACATCACAACGAATGGTCTGGTAAGCAAGCGCAGGCTAGTCGAGCATGTCGTCGGCGCTGCGTCCTTCCGCGTAGCCGATGCCCTCGATGAAGCCGATAGCCTTCTGCGTGTGAGGGTAACTCGCGAGATAATCCCAGAATTCCTGACTATGGTTGGGATACTTGCGATGGCAGATTTCATGCGCGAGGATGTAGTCCACCACGTATTGAGGCCAGCGCCGGATGCGGTCGCTGATCCGAATGTCGCCGTCGGTGGTGCCGCCTGTCGTACAGCTCCCCAATCGATGCTGCATATTGGATACCCAGCGGATCGAGTTCCACGATAATTCGTTATTGAAATAGGCGGCGTTGATGGCGGCGGCACGCTCCATCAAATTGACATCGCTGGTGCGGGCGGCGCGCTTGCGCTGCTTGAGGATGCGCGGCACGATGTCTTGAATCAGGCGTTCCAGATCGGTGCGCGTGATGTTACGAGGTACGCGCAGCTTGACCGTCTCCCCATTCAATGACCAACGTGCCATCGTGCGCAACCGCGAATCTACTGAAATCTCGATGGTTAGTTTGCCGTCTCCGGTTTCGATTTCGTGCGTAAGAATAGTCATCGTTTATACTAGTCAATAAGGCGATGTCCCCTATTTTAACGTGAGATGACAAGTCGATGGATACGGCATTTTTACTCAGTATCGCGGACAACGATTATCAACTGCCTGCTCAGTATTCTATTGAGGAGGTGACGGGAGAACTGCTGGCAAACATCGGCATCCCCGACCCCGAACAGCGCGAGTTGGTGTATGACATCTTGAGCCAATGGATTCTGGATCAGCGTTATTCGCCGGATATGCTGCACAGCTTGATCGAGCACCTACTCCGTAACTTGTATGTCGGGCTGGGCGAACAAGGCACCGACTCGGTTTTCATACGGTCATTCTCGGTCTTGCTGCTCGGAGAAACCGTCAACCTCGACAATGAAGTGCCGTATCTGACGAGCGAGGAAGTCCATGCCATCGCGGATTTTGCGCTCGACTATCTGCGGCGTGAGCAAGATAAGCGTGAATTTGTAGAAGGCAAGGGGTGGGCACAGGCACTTGAACATGGGCAATTCTGCTTTAGCGACCTCCTAGCCAGCCGCCAACTTTCAACTGCAAAGATAGCGATCATCCGGCATGAGCTTGACGCGATCTTGACGGATAAGGCAGGAGACGGCGCACCATGAGCGTTGACCCGATCAGTCTCGAAGTGTTCAAGCACCTGTTTGCGTCCGCCGCCGAAGAAATGGGGCTGACGCTGCAACGGGCGGCGTTTAGTCCGAATATCCGTGAACGCTTGGATTTTAGCTGCGCAATCTTCGACGCCGACGGGCGTTTGGTGGCACAGGCCGCGCATATCCCCGTGCATCTGGGCAGTATGCCCGCCGCCGTAAGTGCCGTGTTGAGCGTATTCCAGCGGATCGAGGCGGGTGACGTGGTGATTTTGAACGATCCGTATCGCGGCGGGACGCACCTGCCCGATATCACGATGGTGTCCGGCGTGTTCGTGGAAGGCAACGAAACCGCCCAATTTTATGTCGCCAGCCGCGCGCATCACGCTGACGTGGGCGGGATGTCGCCGGGGTCGATCCCGTTGAGCACGGAGCTGTACCAAGAGGGACTCATCATCCCGCCGACCAAGATCATCGCGCGGGGGGAGCGGCAGGAGGGCTTGCTGTCGCTGATCGTCGCCAACAGCCGCGCTCCACAGGAACGGCTAGGCGATTTGGAGGCGCAGTTAGCCTCACACCGCATCGGTGAGGCACGCCTGCAAGCGTTGATCGCGGCACATGGCAACGCGCGCGTACAAGGCCATGCCGCCGCGCTGATCGACTACTCGCGGCGGATGACGGAGGCGGTGATCGAGTCGATCCCTGATGGGCGTTACACGTTCCAAGACGCGCTCGAAGGGGATGGTCAGACGGAACGCGATCTACCGATCTGCGCGACGATTACGGTGCAGGGACGGCAGATGACCGTCGATTTCACGGGCACCGCGCCCCAAGCCGCTGGCAACCTGAACGCGGTGGAGGCGATTGTGCGATCCGCGACGGGTTACTGCGTGCGCTTGCTGGCGACGGAAGACATCCCCGTGAATCATGGGTGCTTCGCGCCGATCCAGATCATCACGCCCGCTGGTAGTTTGCTCCAACCGCGTTTCCCCGCCGCTGTCGTGATCGGCAACACGGAGACGAGTCAACGCGTGGTGGATGTGGTGCTCGGCGCGCTGGCGCAAGCATTGCCGGATCGGATTCCGGCGGCGAGTCAGGGCACGATGAACAACCTGACGCTCGGCGGGATGCTGGATGGCGAGGCGTTCGTGTATTACGAGACGATTGGCGGCGGACATGGCGCGAGTCCGGCGGGCGATGGCCTGAACGGGCGGCACGTGCATATGACCAATACGCGCAATGGCCCCGTCGAAGCGCTGGAGTATGTGCTGCCGATCCGCGTGCGCGAATATCGACTGCGGGCGCATTCCGGCGGCGCGGGGCGGAATCGGGGCGGGGAAGGCGTCCGGCGCGTGTATGAATTCCTGACGGACGCGCAAGTGACTATCAACAGCGAACGACGCCTCCGACGGCCTTACGGGTTGCAAGGCGGCGAAGCGGGCGAAAACGGGCATAACTGGCTGATTCGCGGGGAGCAGATCACCGAATTGGGCGGCAAAGTGACGCTGCGCGTGCAAGCGGGCGACCAGATCGCCATCGAGACACCGGGCGGCGGCGGCTGGGGCGCGGTGCCGATTTGAAACAGAGAACAGCGCCTCGCTGGTAACAGTGGAAGTGAAGCAGCTATCAGCCAGCGAGGGCTATTCCCGTGATCTAAGTGATGATCTGTTAGTCGTAACGGCCGGTTTTGACCGCGCCTGCCCGCTCATAATTGGCGATAAGGATGCCGTTGGGCGAGACTTTACCTTCCGTCATCTTGAAGGCGGCTGGAATCGTGCCATCGGCAAACAAGCGTTTGCCAGTGCCCAAGGTCAGCGGATATATCTTTAGCCATAACTCATCGACCAAGTCATGCTTGAACAGCGTCTGAAGAAGATTGGCACTTCCGTACACGTGCAAATCTGGCCCTTGCTGCTGCTTGAGTTGGTTGACTTTTTGTGCTATATCTCCGCTTAAAAACACGGAGGGTTGCCAATCGCTGGAAGTCATCGTATTCGAGGCGACGTATTTGGTCGCTGGATTGACACCCGGCCAAATGTCTGAATGTAGAGGCCAGTAGGGTGCCCAGATTTCAAAGGTTTTGCGCCCTAACAACAGATCAAACGGCAGATTCATCTGCTTGCTCATGACGCCGTCAAGCACAGCGTCGTCATATGGCGCTTGCCAGCCGCCATACGCGAAGCCACCGCTGGTATCTTCCTCTGGCCCACCGCCAGCTTGGATGACCCCATCGAGGGTGATGAATTCGAGCGCAATCACTTTTCTCATGAGCGTGTTCCTTCAACAGTTAGCGACCTTTTGATTAATATAGCACGGACGTTCAGATTTTGCCAATTAGACTGCGGCTCTTGCGTCGATATGATGAAGGTGAAGGCTCTCAGGGGCGATCCTGTGCTAGAGGTGGCTGCGGCAAGAATGCCAAGCGGCGAAGTGAAGCATATTCTCGACGCAGATCATGGTAACGATTCAGGCGTCGGGCGTATCGAGCAGTTCAAAGAACCACAGAAGCGTGTTGCCATAACGGCGCTCATCATACGGCGCAAGGTGCTGTAAGGTGATTTCCTGCTTTTCGGTAGGATCGATCTGGACGACGACGATGCCATCCGGCGCGATGTGCTCAGGATGCTCATCCAGCAGCGTCAGAGCATCCAACCAGAGCGTTTTGTACTGCGGCGGCGCGATGTAGACGATCTCAAAGGCGGGCGGATCGGCCTGTTTGAGGTAGTCGAAGACATCCTGACGCACGATCTCCGCCAGCGAGGCCAGCCCCGTGATCGCTAGATTCTCCTCGATGGTCTTGGCCGCTAGGCGGGCGTTTTCCACGAAGCGCGCGGAGGCCGCGCCCCGACTCAGTGCTTCGATGCCGACACTGCCCGTGCCCGCGAAGAGATCGAGAAAGCTGGAATCGGGGATGCGGTCGCGGATGATGTTGAACAGCGCTTCCTTGACACGATCCATGATCGGGCGGGTGCCGTCACCGGGGACGAGTTTGAGCCGTCGCCCTTTGGCGACTCCCGCGATCACACGCAGCGACATGGGAACTCAGTTCCGCAAGGTGGACATATGCTGAGTGCAGATGCGGATGAGCATCTGATAGCGGTCAGGCTCTTCAATTTTCTTGTCGAGTTCGGCTTGGCACAGCTCTTTGACCTTGGCGAAGGCGGCACTGGCCTCGGATTTTTGTCCGGCAGTTTTCAGGCAGAGCGCAAGACCGAAGTTCGCATCGATGTGGTTTGCGAATTTCTCCACGAGCTTGCGGAACTGCTCCAACGCCGCCTCATTCTGACCGTTGAAGTGCTTGCTCCATGCATCACCGACCTGAATATCGGCCTCGGTGGTGCCGGCGCGTCCGATAGTGAATACGTTGCTCATGGAAGAATGACCTCACAAATTAGAATGGATTGCACGATTGACGGTGATTATACTTAGGGATGTGGCGTCTGGCGAAAGGTCGCTCTCGCCAAAGTGCCCAATCGTTTTTAAACGATTAAACTGCGCGTTCAGAAAACCCCTCGAAATTGTCAATCAACGCATGGGCGGCGTCCATCGTCATCACGTGGCGGATGCGTTTGGCGGCGGCGGGAAATGACTGCGCTAGTTGATGGTAGAATGACGCGGTAAAGTAGCCCGTACCTACCGTGATCGCCAACCCGATGTTATCAGGAAGATGGCGGAGCGCGCGCCCCAACGAAGGCCACGCCGGGGTGAGCGACTGAGGGGCAGAATAGCGAATGTCCCCGATAAGGTGGACGGTATAGTTCACGCTGCGAATCGTGGTATAGGCTTGATAGATCGAACGATCATAGTCTTCCCACGTCCATGTGCCGACAATCGATTGGCAAAGGACGGTTTGTTCGCGGTTATCCCAAAATACAGCAATACCCATGTACACCCATTTACAGCCGAATTAGCAGTTGAAGCATCAAACAATTTGTTATTTTATTCACAAAAGGAAGTGAGTCAATCCTTATTTAGATTGAAACACGTTCTAGCAAGGATAGAGAAATCAATGGTGAGGCGCGGACGAGTCAGCGCAGCGGCGGTGGCAGCCAGCCAAACGGCGGTTCATCGTCATCTGCATCTTTCGGCTTGATGAAAGTCGGCGCGTTGCTGGCGGTGCGCGAAAGGCGGCGTTCGACCTGACGTCCGAGATAACGGAGCTGCCCCGGCACGATCAACCGCTCATCGTTGGCGTTGGCCGTGATCGCCAAGTTCGCGATCCCACGCGCGGCGGTATCCACCGCCAAGGGAGAGATCGGCAAGAACGCCCACCCCAACAAGGGAATCCGGCTGAGGGCGGAGATCAACATATACAGCGGGTGGCGCGCTTGACCGGGGATGAACAAAGACGGCGCGCGTACAATCGTCCAACCGAGGCCAGTTTTGCGCAGGTAGGTCTCGGCCTCGCGCTTGCTGACGATGTATTCGCTCGAAACGCCGATGGGCGCGTAGTTGGCGCTGAGGAAGATGTAGTGCGGGACGCCATCGCTGACCGCCATCTGCATGGTGTTGCGGGCGGACAGGAAGTTCAGATGGCGGAACGTCACCCCGCGCATGGGATCGGGCTTGAGACCGCCGACCAGATGAATAACCGCCGCTTGATTGCGAGCGCGTCCTTTGAGGCTGGCGGAATTCCAGACATCGGCTTCAACGACGTGGACACGACTGGCGAGCGCGCCAAGCTGGTCGATGGTTTTGGGCGGTACCAGCGCCGTAACGACCGCGCCTTCGTCCAGCAGCGCACGCACCACGCGATAGCCCAGAAAGCCCGTCGCGCCGACCACCAAGACACGTTTGCCCTGCTGGGGGATACTGCTCTCGAATGATGATTTGACCATGTGCCCGATCAGTTGAAGTGCCAATCGCGCAGGGAATCGATCAGCGTGTGCGCGGTCATGTCGAGCTGCACGGGCGTGATCGAGACATAGCCGTTGTGGATCGCCCAGATGTCGGTACCCTCGACGGTGATGTCGCCCGTCGGGGCATCGCCGCCGATCCAGTAATAGGGACGACCCATCGGATCGAAGCGCTCATCGAGCCGATCACGGTAGACGCGCATCCCCTGACGCGTGACCTTGAAGCCTTTGATCTGATCGAAGGGCAGATTGGGCACGTTGACGTTGAGCAGCGTCATCGGCGGGAGCGCGTTCTGGATGACCTCGCGCACGACCATGCAGGCGGCTTGGGCGGCGGCGCTGTAATCCGCGTTGAGCGATGGATTATCGAGCGAGAAGGCGACGGCTTTGCGACGCTGGATGGTGGCTTCGAAGGCGGCGGCGACGGTGCCGCTGTAGGTCAGGTCCTGGCCTAAGTTCGCGCCGCGATTGATGCCCGACACGACCATATCGATGGGCTGTTTGATCACACCGAGCACGGTCATCGCGACACAATCGGCGGGGGAACCATCGACGGAATAGGCTTCTACATCTTCGCCTATGTTGACCTTGCTGATCCGCAGAGGACGGGAGAGCGTCTTGCGATGTCCATTGGCACTCTGGTTTTCTTCCGGCCCGACTACAATCACATCGCCAAATTCGCGCATCGCCAGCGCCAGCGCTCTGAGGCCGGGTGCTAAGATGCCGTCGTCATTGCTGACCAAAATTCGCATTCTAATCCTCATCACCACGAAACAGACCGAGACCGCTACTATATTAGCACTTATCCGTATGGGCAGATATACAATGATCTTAATCGTTCAGCGGAGAGTAATGTAGCCATGCCTACCACACGTAAGACCTTCCCCGGCCTCGATTCGTCGGTTTTCCAGCACCCGTTAGATCGTGAAGCCACGCTGCAACTCAGGAAATTGGCGGGTTTTGATGCCGTCGTCGCCAAATTCATCGAGCTGCGCTATGAAAAGCTGTTGTACGTGTTCAACATCGCCAGCAGCATTCAGGTGAATGAACGGCAGTTCCCGCGCATCTACGCGATGCTCAAGGAGAGCTGTGCCATCCTCGACCTGCCCGAACCCGCGCTGTACATCCAGCAAAATCCGAGCGTGAATGCGTTCACCTTCGGGCATAACAACCCGTTCATGGTGCTTTATACGGGCTTGCTGGAATTGATGACCGATGACGAAATCATGGCGGTGATAGCGCATGAATTGGGGCACATCAAGGCGGGGCATGTGTTGTACCTGACGATGGCAAGCTCGATCCGCGATCTGAGCGCGGTGGTCGGGCAGTTGACGCTCGGCATCGGCAGTTTGGTGCTGGTGGGAATCGAAGCGGCGCTGATCAACTGGCGGCGGCGGGCAGAACTCAGCGCGGATCGGGCATCACTGCTGGTGATGCAAGACCCCGCGCCCGTGATCTCGGTGCTGGCGAAGCTATCGGGCGGTTCCAAGCGGTTCGCGGACGAACTGAGCGCCGACGCCTTCCTCGACCAAGCCCGCGCCTTCGATGCGGAACTGGAAAAGGGCTTGATGGAGCGCTTTTACCGGATGGTGGCGGAGCTGACACAGGGCAATCATCCTTTCACGGTGGAGCGCGCCAAAGAATTGAAACTGTGGTCAGAGGGCGAGGCGTATCAGCGCATCATGAATGGCGATTATTTGCGCCCCGACCGCAAGATCAAGATCAATGTGCAAGCCTGACACGAGCAGAGATGAGGACTAGCGAAGAACGTCCCCAACTTTTGGGCTAGTATGCTTGTATACAGCTCATAACTGTCCTATAATTTATGGGTAAAATGCCACGAGGCAATTGGAGGGATAGTCATGGGTTTCTACTCATCAGACAGCTCTGACACAAAGGTCAAGAACTTTGGCAGCATTGGTCTTGATTTGTCGGCTGTCATGCGGCAGGTATATTTGTGGATGGCCGTCGGGTTGGTCGTCTGCTTTGGCATTGCCTATGCATTAGGGCAGATCGCGCAGCAAGAACTGACCCAGTATGCGCTAACAGGGCATACAAACTTCTTTCTGTTTAACCCTGCGTTCAGCATCGTCACGCTGATCATCTACTTCATTCTCGCGTTCGCGGTGCAACCCGTGATTATGCGTCAGTCGATTGCCGTTGGTGCAGCCGTGTACGTGCTATTTACGGCGGTGTTCGGCGTGATGATCTCCGGTATCTTCATCGCTTACGAACAGACGGCGATTAACACGGCGTTCATTGCGACGGCGGCGATGTTCGGCGCGATGTCGATCTACGGGTACACGACGAAGGCTGACCTGTCCCGCTTAGGCACGATTTTGACGATGGCGATCATCGGGTTAATTGTTGCCAGCATTGTGAACTGGTTTGCCAACAGCTCGGCGATCTACTACCTGATTAGCTATGCGGGTGTCGTCATCTTCTGCGGGTTCGTGGCCTACGATACGCAGTGGATCAAGAACACGGCGAATCAGGTCGCCATGTCAGGCGATCCGTCGGCGGCGCAGCGCGTAGCCTTGATCGGTGCGTTCCACCTATTCTATGACTTCGTGCAGCTCTTCCTGTTCATCCTGCGCATTCTGGGTTCAGGGTCGCGCCGGTAAGCTAGGCTGACTACCGATAAAACAAAATCCCCATTCGGGCGCGTGCTTGAATGGGGATTTTTTGTTGCCCGTTGATAACCACTTATAAATAGACGGGTATGAATTCCGCGTGATTAGATCAGGGCAATAAGGCCATGTACGCAGGCAATAGGATCGGGTCATCGGGTTAACAGTGCCGTCCTCGTCGATGGTGTTTTGAGAAATTAGTCAGGCCAACGCGAGTTCGTCGGCAGGACGCCCGACGTTAAAACGTGCGGGCTTAGAGAACGAAGTCCACTGAAGGGACTCAAGAAGATGCGTTGACGTACGGAGCGAATTCCCGCCTTATTTTTGATAGACCCATCAACGTTAGGCGCAGAGAACGATGTCCCGATTGGACTCACGCGAATTTTTACATTGCGTGAGTCCGTCGAATTCTCTGTATTACTATGCCATCATGATTACGCGCCAACGATCAGTGCTGGTTGGCGGCGTAGTGGGCTTGCAGGCTGCGCACCTTGAACGGTTTGTGTTTGAGCGCTTTAATACCCTGTACGGTCGCGGCGGCGGCGGAGAGCGTCGTCGTGATCGGCACACGGAAGCGATAGGCAGCGGTGCGGATCAGCGCGCCATCGACGTGCGCCTGACCACCTAGCGGCGTGTTGATGATCAACTGGATTTCGCCATCCCGCAGCGCGTCCAGCACATTTGGCGTGCCTTCGCTAACCTTGCTGATGCGCTTGGTGGGGATGTTGAGCCGCGCCAGATAATCCGCCGTGCCTTGCGTCGCCATGATGATGAAGCCCATGCGATGCAAATCCATCGCGAGGCGGCTGGCGGCGCTCTTGTCGAAGTCGTTGACGCTGATCAGCACCGTGCCAGATTGCGGCAAGATCATGTCGGCGGCGGCTTGGGCTTTGGCGAAGGCGTGCCCGAACGAAGACGCGTGACCCATCACCTCGCCCGTGCTGCGCATTTCTGGCCCCAAGATGACATCACCACCGATCAGCTTGCGGAAGGGCAGCACGGCCTCTTTGACGAAGAAGCCATCGACATCCGGCTCGCTGAGGAAGCCAACCTGCGTCAGCGTTTGCCCCGCCGCGATGCGCGCCGCATAGGAGGCCAGTGGAATACTGGTTGCTTTGCTGACGAACGGCGTGGTGCGACTGGCGCGCGGATTGACTTCCAGCACGTAGACGACATCTTCTTTGATGGCAAACTGGATATTGAAGCAGCCCTTGACCTTGAGCGCGAGGCCGATTTTCTCGGTAGATTCGCGGATTTGATCGAGGTAGTAGTAGCTGATCTTGTAGGGAGGCAGCACACAGGCCGAGTCGCCGGAGTGGATGCCCGCCTCCTCGATGTGCTGCATGATGCCACCGATGACGACGCGTTCGCCATCACCGAGCGCGTCTACGTCGATCTCGTAAGCGTCTTGCAGGAATTGATCGATCAGCACGGGTTTGCCGTCCCATGCAATGTCCTGCTTGAGCACGCGCTCCAAAGTCGGCTGATCGAAGCAGATCGCCATGCCGCGCCCGCCGAGGACGAAACTCGGACGCACAAGCACGGGGAAGCCGATCTCGCTGGCGGCTTGCAGGACACCCGATTCAGTTTTGGCGGTGCGGCCTTCCGGCTGCACGATCTCCAACTGACTCATCAGATGGTTGAATTGGTCGCGATCTTCGGCGGCGTTGATCGAGTCGATGCTGGTACCCCAGATGGGCGCGCCCGCGTCGTGCAATTGCTGCGCGATGTTCAGCGGAGTCTGCCCGCCGAACTGCACCAAGACGCCGTTTGGCTGCTCGGCGTCGATGATGTTCATGACGTGCTCGAAGGTCAACGGCTCGAAGTACAGGCGATCTGCCGTGTCGTAGTCAGTACTGACGGTTTCGGGGTTGCAGTTGATCATGATGGTTTCGTAGCCAAGCTGCTTGAGCGCGAAACAGGCATGAACGCAGCAGTAATCGAACTCGATGCCCTGCCCGATGCGGTTTGGCCCACCACCAAGGATGACGACTTTCTGGCGATCGGTGGGGGCGGCTTCGTCGTCGCGCTCGTAGGTGCTGTACAGATAGGGCGTGAAGGCTTCAAACTCGGCGGCACAGGTATCCACGCGATAGAAGTTGGCGCGCACACCAGCGGCTTTACGGGCGTTCCGCACGCTGATCTCATCCGTCTGGAGCAGTTCCGCGAGGTAGACATCCGAGAAGCCATGCTGTTTGTAAGACATCCAATCGACCTGATCAAGCGATTTGCCGCGCAGGGCTGCCGCCTCTTGCTGCAACATGTGCAACTGCGAGATGAACCACGGATCGTAGCGCGTGGTGAGCGCGATGGTTTCCTCGGACTCACCGCGATTCAAGGCGGAGGCGACTTGATAGAGCCGCTGCGCCGTGGGAACCGTCAGCATATCTGGCTGCACGACGTATTGATCGGCCTTGTAGCCGAAGCCGTGCATCCCGATGTCGAGGCTGCTGATGGCCTTGTGCAACGCTTCCGCGAACGTCCGCCCGATTGCCATCACTTCGCCAATCGCTTTCATTTGAGGGCCAAGCGTCGCATCCGCGCCCTTGAACTTCTCGAAATTCCAGCGCGGAATTTTGACCACGACGTAATCGAGCGAAGGTTCGAAACTGGCGCGGGTTTTGCGCGTGATGTCGTTGGGGATTTCGTCCAGCGTATAGCCGACCGCCAGCAGCGCGGCGATCTTGGCGATGGGGAAGCCGGTGGCCTTGCTGGCGAGCGCCGATGAACGTGAGACACGCGGATTCATCTCGATCACGTAGGTCTTGCCCGTATCGGGATCGATGGCGAACTGCACATTCGCGCCGCCCGTCTCCAGCCCCACGCGGCTGATCACCTTACGTGCCATATCGCGCAGCCGCTGCAATTCCTTGTCGGTCAGCGTTTGGATCGGCGCGACGGTGATGCTGTCGCCCGTATGCACGCCCATCGGATCGAGGTTTTCGATGCTGCACACGACCACGAAGTTATCTTTGCGGTCGCGCATGACTTCGAGTTCGTATTCCTTCCAGCCGAGCACCGATTGATCGATCAGCACTTCGTGAATCGGGCTTTCGTTGAGGCCGATGGTCACGATCTGGCGGAGTTCGGTTTCGTTGTGCGCGACGCCACTGCCCGTCCCGCCGAGCGTGAACGAAGCGCGGATCAAGACGGGATAATTGAGGCGGTTGGCGACGCTGACCGCATCCTCGACCGCGTGTACCGTTTCGCTTTCCGGCATCAGCAGCCCGATCTCGGACATGGCCTCCTTGAAGCGCTGACGATCTTCGGCAATATCAATCGACTCTGCCGTCGCGCCGACCATCTCCACGCCGAACTTTTCTAGCGTGCCATCTTTGTAGAGCGACATGGCGAGGTTGAGCGCGGTTTGTCCGCCCATCGTCGGCAGCAGCGCGTCGGGGCGCTCGTGCTCGATGATCATGCGCAGGACATCGGGCGTCAGCGGCTCAACATAAGTCACGTCGGCAAAATCGGGATCGGTCATGATCGTGGCGGGGTTGCTGTTGATCAGGATGACGCGGTAGCCCTCACGGCGCAGGGCTTTGCAGGCTTGCACCCCACTGTAGTCAAATTCGCAGCCCTGCCCGATCACGATGGGGCCAGAGCCAATAATCAGGATGCTGTTCAGGTCGGTTCGCTTCGGCATGTCGGTGTAGGGAACTCCCTCACGGTTCAGTTATCAATCGGAGAACTTGGGAATCATACATCGGGCGGGCGCGAAATCAATGGAGAAACCGAACAAGATGTACTCGCGCGTTATAATTTGCTATTAGGTTGACAAGCATCAATGGAAGGGCAGTCAATGCTGGCAAAACAGATTTATCGTATGCAAGTGCGCAACTATCGTAGCATTGAGTATGTTGACGTTGCGCTTGATGCCTTGACGATCTTGGTGGGGCCGAATGGCAGCGGCAAAAGCAATTTGCTAGATGTCTTGCGCTTCGTCAGTGACGCCTTACGCACGGGGTTAGACGCCGCTCTCTTGGCGCATGATCGCGGTGGAATTGGTCGTTTGCGACGGTATTCTAAAAAAGGACGTCCGTTTGATGTTTCAGTAACGCTCTGGCTGAGGTTGGATGGCGTAGAAGGTTCTTATAGCTTTACGTTAGCCAGCGAGAAGAAAAACGAGTTTGCTGTTAAAAATGAGACCTGTACGCTGGGGTTACACGAGTATGTTATCGAAAATGGAGTCTTAACGAAATCAACCTTGCCCAACACGGTAGCGATCCAAGGGAGAAATTTAACGTTACCATTGGTTGGCAATTCTCCAGAATTTAGCCCAATCTACGATTTCCTTTCGCATATGGGATTGTATTCGATCTTCCCGACTGACCTACGTTCCCCGCAGCGTCCGGGTAGTGCCTATCCGTTGGATGAACAAGGAGCGAATTTAGCCTCCATGCTACGCGAATTCATCCGCGCTACGGATAACCCTGCCCAGAAGTGGCTGTATCAGGGATTAGCAGCTATTGTGCCCGGTGTAAATGAAGATAATCCAATTAGTGTTACGCAATTAGGTAGTTATTTGGTGATTCGCCTGAATCGTGCCGATCAAGGCACATTCGATCTTGCGCTGGAATCTGATGGGACGCTGCGTGCGTTGGGGTTGCTATCTGCGATCTATCAGCAACCCTCATTATCTCTGCTCGGTGTTGAGGAACCGGAACTCATGCTACATCCCGGTGCGATGGGAGTCCTCTGCGATATTCTATTGGATGCTGCCACCCGCAGTCAGATCATCTTAACGACACATAGCCCCGACTTGCTCAATCGTTTTCCCGCCGAAGCGTTGCGCCTCGTGGATCGCTCCAAAGGCACGACGGAAATCGGCATGGTGGGCGAGGGCGATCGGAAAGCGATTGAAGATCAACTTTTCGGGAGTGGTGACCTGCTGCGGATCGGTGGGTTAGCACGTGTCCAATAAGCTGTACGTGATCGTGGAGGGTGACGGTGAATTAAGTGCCGTCCCTTTACTCCTCCGTCGCCTACTCTATGAAAAATTTGAACGCTACGATTTTTCGGCTATTAGTCCTATCAATGCACGCGGTAGAGGCAATTTGACGCGTGATGGTGGACTCGAACGCCTACTGGAATACACACGTCGCCAACCTGATTGCGATGGTGTGCTCGTATTGTTCGACGCCGAGAAGGACGATGTAGACTGCCCACCGCGAATCGCCTATGTATTTGCAGAGCGTGCTGCCGCCTTAGGACTGCCATTCCCGGTCAGCATCGTGTGCGCCGTGTGCGAATATGAGTCGTGGTTTCTTTATAGCGATACTATTGCTGACGAATATTTCGCGGCAGTTTACCCAGATAATCCGGATGAAGAATGTAGCGCGAAGGGATGGATCAACCGTCATCTGAGAACCCAAGCTACCTATCGCGAAACTATTGACCAGACCGATATGAGTCAATTGCTTGAGCTAGATGAGCTACACCACAAATCACGATCATTCCGCCGTTTGGTCGATGCTCTCACAGAGTTGCTTACGGCGATTGACGGCGGAATGAAAGCAGTCACACCAATAGCAGATGAATAACATGTGGCGAGAATTGATTGCTGAAGTGGACAAAGAACTAGAGATCGAGTTGTCAACACCAGCAATCGAAGATCAAGTTGCTGAAGTGGAAAAGAGCCTGAGCGTACTTTTCCCTAATCATCTGCGTAGTTTGCTACTAGAGACTGATGGCATCGTGAATTTATACGGCCTACAAATTGTTTGGTCAATAGATTTGATTAAACAAAACAACCTCGACATTCGCCAGAGCAAATTTGCCGCCAACACATTGTCGCAATTTGGAAACCTCCTCTTCTTTGCTGACGCAGGCAATGGTGATGAATACACCTTTCTCGTAAAAGATGGCATCGTTGAAAAAAGTGATATTTACGTCTGGAGACATGAGGATGATAGATTAGAATGGTCGATTGCATCGTTAGAGGAATATCTGAGAATCCTAGTCAGTACATAGGGCTTTGAAACTCAGATTAACTAATGGACACAATGAGTTGAGGATCGAGAGACAATGATTATCTCTTTGCACCCAAAGCTCACGCCCCACACCGAATTTGCCCTTCTCGATGAGGAAGCGGCTAGATTTCCTAACATCCATCCCCAACGGTGTCGAGAAATTGAACAAAAGAAGGACGCGCCACTGATACAACGTTTGTTTTGCTGTCTCCATTGGCTGTACAATGCCAGTATAAACATATCGTTCGTTTTGAATTTTGCAAATGAGGCGGCACGAATGGCGCAAGACAAAATCAGATCGCTGGACGAATTTTATGAGGCGGCTGCCAGCGCTACCAATGAGCCAATAAGCACCTTTTTTCCATCCAGAATCAACGAGGATGTCGGGCATTTCAACGTATTCAGCATTTCGGAGGCTATCGCGCGGGCGAAGCAGACGCTCGTCATGCCCTACAACCGCCGCGCCTACTACAAAATCAGCTTGATCAAAGGAAAAAACCGCGTCGAGTACGCTGACAAAGTGATCGACATCGCGACGAACACGCTGCTGTTCGCGACGCCGAAACTGCCGTATCACTGGATGCCGCAAGATGCCAACATTTCTGGCGCGTTTTGCATCTTTACCGACGCCTTCCTGATCAAGGCGAAAAGCGGCGTTGTGCTGGATGAACTGCCGATTTTCAGCCCCGGCGGCTATCCTGTCTTCGAGATCAGTGACGCAGAGGCAGAGGAGATCGGGCGTATCTTCGGCAAAATGCAAACGGAGATCACTTCGGATTACGAATACAAGTATGACTTGCTGCGGAACTACGTGTTGGAACTTATCCACTTCGGACAAAAGCGCCGACCGGATACCGTTTTATATTCCAATCAGACCGTTGCTGCGCGCATAACGTCCATATTCCTCGAACTACTGGAGCGACAGTTTCCGGTTGAGTCGCCCGATCAAAAACTGGCGCTGCGCTCTGCTAGCGATTATGCCGAAAGGCTGTCCATCCACGTCAATTACCTGAACAGAGTGTTGAAAGAGGTCACCGGCAAGACGACGACCGAACTCATTGGCAGCCGAATTGTCGTTGAAGCAAAGTTGCTGTTGAAGCAAACGGATTGGAGCATTTCGCAAATCGCATGGAGTCTGGGCTTTGAGGAAGTTGCGCACTTTTCCAATTTCTTCAGGAAGCAAGCCGCGCTGTCCCCGTTATCATTCCGTGCGGGAACCCACAATGTTTGAATTTTGCAAAAAGTGACTTGTTGTTTGCAACGGGCAAAGACGCGTTTGGATTTAGCATACTGAATGTTGTGTAACTAAAAAGCAGACTGGCTCTGACGGTTTGCTTTTGTCAATTTCAGTATGGAGCGTTATCCCAATGACAACAACAAACGGCAAAATCGCCATCGTCACGGGAGGGAGTCGGGGGTTAGGTCGCAGCACCGTACTCAACCTCGCCAGCCGTGGGGTGCAATCGATTTTCACGTACAATACCAATCGCGCCGAAGCAGATAAGGTCGTCGCTGCCGCCGCCGAGATGGGCATCCGGACAATTGCCCTGCAACTGAACACGGGAGATGTAAGCGCGTTTGACGCCTTTGTCGAACGTGTGCGCTCGGTACTGAGCGAGTTAGGTACAGAGCGCTTTGACTATCTGGTCAATAACGCCGGAAACTCCCATCATAATGCCTTTGAACACACTTCCGAAGCGGAACTAGATACTCTCTACAATATCCATTTCAAGGGCGTCTTCTTCCTGACACAGAAGCTGCTGCCCCTCCTCAAGGATGGTGGTCGCATCGTGAATATCTCCACCGGGCTGACGCGCGTAGCAGCCCCCGGCAGCGCGTCTTATGCTGCTATGAAGGGCGCGGTCGAGGTGCTCACGCGGTATCTAGCAAGGGAGCTGGGGACGCGCGGCATTACCGCCAATACGGTCGCCCCCGGCGCTATTCAGACCGATTTCAGCGGCGGCATGGTGCGCGATAATCCTGAGATCAACAGGTTGGTGGCGAGTTCGACGGCGCTTGGTCGTGCTGGCCTGCCCGAAGACGTCGGCCCGATGGTGGCGTCCTTGTTAGCCGATGATAATCGTTGGGTCAACGCACAACGGATCGAAGTCTCCGGCGGCATGATCCCGTAACATCCATGCACGCATCCCACCGTCTTGATGATGCGTTATCTGAGTTAAACGCATCCAAAGACGGTGGGACGCGGTCGGCTATGCCAGCCGCATCCTAGCGCGAATTTGCTCGTCTAACCTCAGTTTCGGGGAGGTGTCGACACATCATGCACCATCCAATTCCTGATCTTCCGTTTCTTTCTCGATCAGTCGTGTAGCCCAGATCGGTCTGGATTCCTGATATTCGGGTGTTAAATACTTTGGCTTCCAGAAATCACGATGGTTGTTGTCGGTGTAACGCGACCAATCTATCCTCTCAGACCAATACTTGTCATAGGTGGCGATAGAATAATCCTCATTCCATCGAATCGGTAATGCGTCCGGTAACGCCGTTTTTTCGTTGAAGCGTACATTTTCTAAATGGGCATTCTTCAAATAGGCGTCACCTAAATCGACGAAGTGGAGATCCGTATCACCGATGTCAGCGCCGCTCAGATTGGCACCATGCAAATTTGCGTGAATTAGATTTGCTTGAAAAAAGTTTGCTTCGCTCAGATCCGAGTTGATCAGGTTTGCTTCAGCGAGATTAAACTTATAAAAGTTCGTCCCAGACAAATCCATATGCGATAATCCCATGTCAACCAACAGAGTCCCCTGTTCGCCTGTCACTAACCCAGTTTCTCTCAAAAAATCTGTCATCAAATTTCGACGATCCACATCCAGAGAGTTAAACGCCGTTACGGTGCGCGCTCTCGCTACAGTTACCACTGCCACTGCTGCCGCCAATTTTTCACTGTCAATTGATTCTTGACTGCTTAACTTTTGCCTCAGTTGTGCCACATACCCTTCATGGAGGGCGTCGTTACCAGACAGTGCTGTCTTTTGCCGGCTGTTCAGCGTCACAATATCCAACATCGTCTGTAGGTGATTCACAATCATCAGGGACGACATATCATCAAGATAACTCTGGAAAATACTATCCATCAGGCTATCGCGCGCCTGTTGTTTTTCGCGGGCGATCTGGCGTTCTTCGCGCTGCTTTTCCAACTTTTCCTGACGACTCACGCGCTCGCTCTCAATCCTTTGGAGGAATAAGCCGCCGCCTGCAAGTACCAGTGGCACGATAATCAGTTCCAGCCAATCCCAGACAGTTTTGCCCTGTAAACCCGACCACTCTACACCATAGAGCAAAACGATGACGGCAGCAACCAACAGAATGCAAAGCAGCGTTAATCCAGCGGTATTGCTCCGCCACCACACGCTACGCTTGGGTCTTGGTGAAATGTTCATATTTTCTTTTCCAACAATTGAACCGCAGCAGTCGCGGTAGGAAAATTTAACCCCAGACGCAAATTCCCTGAGATTTTCCAGCCCAATCAGATATCGTTCATACTATCATCTATTTTCAGATTCTTTCATGCGTTGACACCCGATGCTGAAGCGCATGGGTTGAGAGCAGACGAGATGCCACGTAGACGCCGCAGAGAGCATTTGGGGACTCGTTCCTTCCGCACCTATTGGCTTCCGAAACTCAGGTTAATTGGCTGACCATGGCGTTTATAAGGCCGTCCGCACGCGCCACAACTCCGGAAACAGCTCGGTATCTAGTACATGCTTGAGATATGAGACGCCCGCCGTCCCGCCTGTGCCCTGCTTAAAGCCGATGATGCGGTTGACGGTGGTCATGTGCCGGAAGCGCCACTGCCGGAACGAGTCTTCCAGATCGACCAGTTCTTCGGCCAACTCGTACAACTCCCAATGCGCGTTCGGATCGCGGTAGACCGTCAGCCACGCTTGCTCGACGCTGGCATTATGCTGGTAGGGCTGTGTCCAGTCGCGCTCTAGTATCGACGCGTCAATCGCGAAGCCGCGCCGCGCCAGTGCTTTGAGCGCTTCATCGTACAGCGATGGGCGCTCCATCTCTTGCTTGATCAGCGCGTAGATGGCATCTTTGTGGCGGTGCGGGCGCGTCATGACATCATTCTTGTTGCCCAAAATGAACTCGATCAGGCGGTACTGGTACGACTGGAAGCCGGACGAATGATGTAGAAATGGGCGGAAGTTGCTGTATTCGCTCGGCGTTAGCGTCGAGAGCACATCCCACGCGCGCACCAACTGCTCCATGATGCGCGAAACACGCGCCATCATCTTGAAGGCGGGCGGGAAGTCGTCATGCTGAATCTGGGCGCGAGCGGCGTTCAGTTCGTGCAGCATCAGCTTGATCCACAGTTCGCTAGTCTGGTGCTGGATGATGAACAGCATCTCGTTATGATCGTCAGAGAGCGGATGCTGCGCGTTGAGCACGGTATCCAGCGCGAGATAATCGCCATAGCTCATATCCTCGCTGAAGTCGAGCTTCGCGCCGTGATAGTTGGATTGATGGTTGCTGTCGTCAGTCATGAGGTTGTGATTGCTTTCATCGCAAAGTCATCTATGCGGTTCGCACGGCAGCGCTGCACCTGTAGTCGCTCATGGCAGGCTGGATGCGCTTAACGATAATAATAATCCTAAAGCGATCAAATTCACCGTACTCGCGGCGAGGAAACGAAATGACTGCGCTATGCCGAAAATAAAATACCGCTGCTCCGTACCTGAATGTGACACACAGCAGCGGCATTGTCCGAATCGATAGCGTCAGGGGTTGGCTTACCGACTTGAATGAGATGCGCTTAGTTTGTCAACGCACATTTTTGCCCGTATAGGTTCCGCGCATTTAAGCCTTCGCTCGACTTGGTGCTCAACCAAGCATTTTGCGGCCAAATGGCAGAGTTTAGCAGCATGAAATTGTCGCCACTCCTACCGATGATCCAAACGCTGTTGAGCAGCCATGCATCACTGCCGAGAATCTGAAAGCAGATGTCGCTCTTGTTCTGAAAATCCGCGACGGTCATGTAGGCACCGTTGGTTTGGAGTTCTTCGAGGCGTGGCGTATATGTCTCAGTCCTCCCCGCTTCGTTTTCATCCCACGGGCGGTTGACGAAGTTGCGGATGATGATGCGTGGGCCAGATGGCCCGTGCGTTTGCTTGAACAGGATCTGGATGTCGCTATTCGTGCCCGCGTTCGGCGCGCTATCCGTTTGCAAAACCACCCAGATAAAGTCTACCCGCGTTTGATTTTGCGCCAACGTCGGCGTCGGTGCAGAAGCACTCCAGCCTAGCATGATGGTGCCGAGTAAAAGCACGCGAAGGAATGTAGACCCGGTGGTGAAAATGGATGTCTGATTTTGCATGGTATCTCCTCCAAGATTGCGTACCAAGTACGCTTGTGGTTGTTCGATCCACGTGATACGTCTGCCTTCAAGCCCTTCGGACACGAGCGTTACCAGTGAGACGGTGAACATGTGTCGTGGGGTGTTTGACGGCCTACAGGTTGAGATCAACCGATATCACGCTGGATGCTAATAAATGATGTCCTTTCGGATACTAGAGCAGTCCCCTGACCACTTCAGGTTGATACCGTATTCGCGTTCGCAATAGACCATGTAGTCACGCTCTACGCTGTTGTAGATGGAAACCACCTCGTCTTGATAGATCGTGCCCCACACAGACCCTTTGGCTAAAGACCATTCGTAGACGGGCACCTTTGACCAGACCAGATTGATGCCATATTTGCGAGACTGATAGTGCAGATAGCCACCACCATAGACGAAGATGGCGAGTGGTTCTGCTACCTGAATTGGCGTGTTCGCGCTGTATTGACGAACAAGCTTGATGTTGAGCAGGCAGAAATTGGGAACCGACCAACCGAGATTGATCCCGTATTCGCGTTCCTGATACTCCACACACTTGTTGTTGTTGGTCAGGTTTTTCAGGAAGACGTACTGATTTGCTTGGAGCGGCACGTGGACGCTGCCCAACACCCAGTCGAATCGATCCTGCGCACCCGCCTGTGTCGGCTGGATACCAGATGCCAGCAAGACAAGAATGGATAACACCGTCATAAATAGACAATAGATGGATCGTTTTGCAGAACTCATCGTTATACCCCTTCTGTCAATTATTTGACCGACATTAACATTATAGGCAAATAAATTTAGCTGACGCGTACGGATTCAATTATTAGAAGAGTTATTTATAGTGATTTTATAGCAGGAGAGTGAGGGCAGATTTTCCACGCGTAAGACACATTTTGTGCAATAAGCGGGATCGTCAACAAATTGGCGTATGAGCGATTATGGACAAGCGTCGTTGAACAGGTTAATTAATCGCGCACAGTCAGAATGACGCGTGATGGTCTGTCAACCTGAATAGGTGAAGCAACTGAATTCATAGGTGATTCATGTGTGGCTGGTGGAAGTGCAGGCGCGGCGGTGCTCGTTTTTACGTCACCGCTGCCCGCTGCTTGAATTCCGGCACATCCCATGCCCGCGTGTTGAGGATCGTCGCAAGGATGTCCACCGCGTCCCAAATATCGACGTAACGCAGATACAGCGGCGTCACGCCGAAGCGGATGATGTCCGGCGCGCGGAAGTCCCCGATCACGCCATGGGCGATCAGCGCTTGCATGATCGGGTAGCCGTCGGGGTGACTGAGGCAAATTTGGCTGCCGCGTTGATCACGCGGGCGCGGCGTGACCAACGTGAGATCGTGCCCCGCGCAGCGCTGTTCGACCAGTTCAATGAACAGATCAGTCATGCGCAGCGATTTGGCTCGCACGTCGTTTAGATCGGCGGCGAGCAGCGTATCGACGCCACAATCAAGCGCGGTCATGCTGAGGACAGGCTGCGTCCCGCACAAATAGCGGGCGATGCCTTCGGCGGGCTGATACTGCCAATCGAAGGTAAAGGGATGCGCGTGTCCCATCCAGCCAGACAACGGTTGACTGAATTCCGGCTGATGCCGCTGCGACACATACAAAAAGGCAGGCGCGCCGGGGCCACCGTTGAGATATTTGTAGCCGCAGCCGACCGCGAAATCCGCGCCAACACCATCCAGATCGACGGGCATCGCACCCGCCGAGTGGCACAAATCCCACAGCATCAATGCGCCGTGCTGATGCGCGCGCTGTGTGGTCGCCGCCATGTTGTGCATCCGCCCGGTGCGGTAATTGACGTGCGTGACCATCACGACGGCGGTCTGATCGTCGATCGCGCCGAGGATCGCTTCGTCGTCCACCAAGCGCAGTTCGTGCCGATCCCCTAGCAGCGCGATCAAGCCCTGCGCCATATAGAGATCGGTCGGGAAGTTATCGCGCGTGGAAAGGATCACGCGGCGATCCGGCCTCAGGCGCAGCGCTGCCGACAGCAGCTTGAACAGGTTGATCGAGGTGGAATCCGCGACCACGACTTGCCCCGCCGCCGCACCGATCAGCTTGCCAATTTTGTCGCCCAAACGGCGCGGCAGTTCATACCAGCCCGCTGTATTCCAGCTGCGAACAAGCCCCTTGCCCCATTCCTCACGCACGGCCTGTTCTACCCGCGCCGGTGTTTGGCGCGGCAAGACGCCAAGCGAATTGCCATCGAGATAATACACGCCATCAGGCACATCAAATTGGTCGCGATGAACAGCAAGCGGATCGCTCTGATCGAGGGCAGCGAGATCGGCGCGGGTGTAGGCAGACATGCGAATTGGCCTCTTATCGGGATAAAGAATGCGGGAGGTAAACAGGAAGGCAAGCGCGGCTCACCTTCCCCTGACGGTCATTCGCCGCTATTTTTTCTTGATGTTACGCGGGCGCATCGGGATATTCTGCGCGCTCATCGGGTCGGGGTCTTTGCCGACCAGCAGCGACACGAGGAAATATCCTATCGCCGTCATGATCAGCCACAGAATCACCGCCAGCGCAAAGAATGAGATGTTGTAATTGGCACCCGTCGATTTCAAGGCTGCGCCCGCGCCCATGAAATTCTGATCGATAATGAGATTGGTCAGAAAATAGGCGACCACTGCCAGCCCAAGTGCCAGCAATAGCCCCGCGACGGGGACTAGCGGACTGCGCTTTTTCTCTTTGACTGCCTGCTTAACCATAGCTGTATCCCTGCTTGAACCTCACCATACTATGCGAATTCATTGTACATCGAATTCACATTACGACTGTTCGGTTTTTGTGCTGGCTTCGGCGGCAAGTTCACTGGCTTTGGCGAAGGCGTCGAGAATCTTGTAGTAGCCCGTGCAGCGGCACAGATTACCCGTGATACTCTGCTCGATCTGCTCTTTGGTCGGGTGTGGATGTTCCTCCAGCAGTTTGGCACCAGCCATCAAGAATCCGGGCGTGCAATAGCCACACTGCACCGCGCCCGCTTCCACGAAAGCCTGCTGGATCGGATGCAGCGTGCCTTCGTGCGCCAAGCCTTCCACCGTCACGATCTCCGCGCCGTGCGCACGCGGGGCGGGCACCATGCAGCTCATCACCGCCACCCCATCGAGGAAGACCGTACACGCGCCACATTCGCCTTCCGCACAGCCTTCTTTCGTCCCCGGCAGATGCGCATCTTCGCGCAGCAAACGGAGCAGAGTCTTGTCTTGTCCGCCGTTCAGCGTGATAGGAGTGCCGTTGATGGTCGTCTTGATCGGCTGCGTTTCCTGATCGTGGATCGAAGGCGGCGTAACCGTGTGCTGGTCACCCCACAACATGGCGGGATCGCTAGGCCACGCGCTACGCTCGGTGCCGTTTTGCAAGGCAGAGAGGGCGCGGTTCGTCAGTACGCGGATCATGGCGGATCGGTATTCCCCTGTGCTGCGGATGTCGTCAATCGGACGGGCGGCTTTGATGGCGAGTTTGCCCGCTTCCGCGATCACGCTCTCGGTCAGCGTTTTGCCGACCAGATAGGCTTCGGCCTCTGGCGCGTTGATGATGGTCGGTGCGACACAGCCAAAGGTCAAGGCGGCCTTGGTGATGGTATCCCCATCCATGCCGAGGATCGCGGCGATATTCACCACTGAGATGGCCTGTGCGCGCCGTAAGCCCAACTTGATGAACATCCCTCGCTCGTTGGCTGCCAGCACAGGAAATGTGATTTCGGTCAGCATTTCGTCCGGCTGCATCACGTTGCGGCGCACGCCTGTGTAGAATTCCTTGAGGGGGACAGTACGTTCACCGCGCACCGAGGCTAATACGACGCTGGCATTCAACGCCCACAGCGGCGTGATCGTGTCGTTGGCGGGGCTGGCGGTGATCACATTGCCCGCCACCGTGCCACGATTGCGGATTTGTGGCGCGCCGACTTCCCACGCGGCCTGCGCGAGTGGCAGGGCGCGCTGCTGGATCAATGCGCTGCCCACCACCTGATTATGCGTCACCAACGCGCCGATGCGGATCGTGTCGCCGTCCAAACGAATTTCGGACAAGGCAGGAATGCGTGAAATATCGATCAGGGTATCGATGCCGGGGCGCTGTCCATGTTCGAGTTCGATGATGATGTCCGTCCCGCCCGCGACGAGGCGTGCATGGGAGGCATGTTCACTCAGCAATTGGAGTGCTTCGGGGATCGCGCTAACCGTGTGATAGTGTTTCCACAACGTGTGCATTGACGCCTACTTGGTTCATCCGTGTGCAATTTGTCCCATAGTGTAGCCAATTCCGACGCGTGCGGGCAAGAAGAAAATACGTGTGTCGTTCATGTTGCACATCAACGGCTGGATCGACTGGAATCAAGGTTAGCACGTAGCACCGGAAATTGAGAACGTTAGAAATGTGTAGATTCTTGAAAAGACTACTTGACGATATATCGTTATCAACCTATATTTATATCACGATATATCGTTAACTGGAATATATCGCTACCAATGTACAGGAGTACACAATGCATTTCCCCAAATTTCACGATCATGAGCACTTTGCCAGAGGTGGCAGGCGCGGTGGCCCATTCGGGCGGCACGGGTTCGATGAGGGCGACGGTGGGCGTCAGCGCCAACCACGCGGCGACATCAAGTTCGTCCTGCTGGAAATGCTGGCTGAAGAGCCACATCACGGCTACGAACTGATCAAGCTGCTGGAGGAGCGTTCCGGCGGGTTCTACCGTCCTAGCCCCGGCATGATCTACCCGACTTTGCAACTGCTGGAAGAAGAAGGCAGCGTGACCAGCCAACTGGTGAACGACAAGCGCGTGTATACGATCACGGACGCGGGTCGCAAGCTGCTGGCGGAACAAGAAGCCCTGCGTAACCAAGAAGCGATGGGTCGCCATCATGGTCGCCACGAGCGTGGGTTCGGCGGGTTCGGGCGCGGCTTCGGGCCAGCACCACATCTCTTGGAACTGCGTTCAAGTTCAGCGGCGTTGATGGAAAGCGTGATGCAAGTCGCGCGCTACGGCACGCCAGAACAGGTCGCCGCTGTGAAAGCGCTGCTGAGTAAGGCCAATCAGGACGTCCACACGATTCTGGCGAACCCCGAAAAGCCCAAGAATGTCTAGCTCACCCTCAACCCGCCTCCAACCAGCGCTGTGGCGGCGGGACTGACCTAACGCGGATCAGGGGAGCGCTTGGACGTGCAGCGTCCCCTCGGCGCTGATCAAGGCGTAGCGCGTTCCATCGGGGCTGAAGGCGACTACGCGCACGCGATCCGGCAAGGTATCGATCAGAATCTTGCCTTCGCGCGTACCCTGCGTCCACTGGCGGATGGTGTGATCCCAACTGGCGCTGAGGAGTGTGCCATCAGGCCGCCACGCCAGCGCGATGATGCGATCCGTATGCCCCGTGTAGCCGCCGAGTGAACTACCATTCGGCTTGCCCAAGCGGATCGATTTGTCCGCGCCCGCTGTGGCATACAATGACCCATCCGCGTTCCACGCCACAGCGTACACCGCCCGCGTGTGATACTGCGGCGTTGGCAGCACTTCCCACGACTTTTCCTGCCACAACCAGACGGCGTTATCCGCGCCGCCGCTGAGGATACGCGAACTCCGGTCGCCCCACGCCAGCGCGTACACCCGATCCCGATGCTTGGTCATGCTGGCGATCTGGTCAGTATCCGCCCACACGCGCACCGTGAGATCATCGCCCGCCGTTGCCAGCAAGCGGTTATTCACGCCCCACGCGATGGCGTTGACCGCGCCGATGTGCCCGTGCAGCGTATACCGCACCGAACTATCCGCGACATCCCACACGCGCACGAGGCCATCGTAGCGCCCCGCCGCCAACTGCGATCCGTCGTTGTTCCACGCCAGCGCGCTAATATCTGCGCGCGAATCGGGCAGTTGACCGCTGATGGCGAGGTCGGGTGTATACAGCGTCACTCCGTCCGAGCCACCCACCGCCAACAGCGTGCCATCGGGACTCCACGCCAGCGCGGTCGCCGCCGGATTTACTTCCGCGCGGCTGGTCATGGGCAGACTCAAGGCCAGTAGACACACGGCGAATAACAGGTTTCTAAACGCTCTCGGTACGTTTATCATCAGACTCCTCATCGGGCGCTATAATCTCGGCAGCCCAAATTGTTATTGTTGTGAGAAGGTTTATCGTGAGTCGTTATCTCATTCGCGCGCTGATTGTACTGCTCATTCTCGCGCTTGGCCTTCCTGCGTTGGGGAATGGTCAGCCTGCCGCCGCGCAAGCCGCCCCGTCGTGCTCCACGCAAGGCACGGTGCGGCACGCCACCTATGCCAGCGCCATCATGCGCCAGCAGATGCAATATACCATCTATTTGCCGCCCTGTTATGCCCAGTCCACCGATGTGTATCCCGTCATCTACCTGATGCACGGGTCGAACTCCGATGACAGCCTGTGGATCGAATTGGGCATCGCGGACGCGCTCGATCAGGGCATTGCGGCGGGCACACTGCCGCCGATGATCGTGGTGCTGCCCAACGGCGATTGGATCGCCAATAAAAATCGCTTCGACAATATCTCGTGGTCGAACGTGTTCCTGACCGAACTGATGCCGAGCGTGGAAAAAGCCTACCGCATCGATGCGCGGCGCGAACGGCGTGCCATCGGCGGGATTTCACGCGGGGGGTTCTGGGCGTTCAACATCGCTTACCGCCATCCTGACCTGTTCAGCGTGGTCGGCGGTCACAGCGCCTATTTCGCGCTGGAAAACGCACCCAACGCCTACAACCCGCTGTACCTCGCCCGCGATCAGAAGGGCATCGACGTTCTGCGCATCGGTTTGGATCGCGGTAAGAACGACTACGCCTTCTGGGGCTTAGATTTGATGCATAAGTGGCTGACACAGCGCAAGATCGAGCACAGCTACACGGTGTATCCGGTCGGGGAGCACGATAACAACTACTGGTCATCGCACGTAGCGGAGTATCTCGCTTTCTACGCTGCCGATTGGCCTAATCCGGCAGCGGTGGGCGGTATAGCCAAGCCGCGAATGCGCCGCGCGGATGAGGTGTCGAACACACTGTTTGTGCCCGCCGTGGCCTTCCCCAGTTTGCAGGCTAATTTACCGCTCGCGCAGTTGAATGCCGTCCTGAACGGCGGTGATGACGCGGCGCTGGTGCTCGATCAGCCTACGGCAGATGCACTCAAAGCGTTGGGCGTCAAGCTGTCGCCCAAGCAGCGCATCGTCGCCGCCGACGAACTGGAAAAAACGCTGTGGCGCGAACCAAACAACTACACGCTACTCGGCTTTGATCAGTTGACGCCGCGCTTCCGAATGCTGCGCGTGGATGAATCGCTGCCCGTCGATTGGGTGCAGGACGATCCATTTTCGTATCCGCTGGCCTTCACCAGCACCGCGCCGAATTACGATCCGAAGGTGCTGACCCGCTTCCTGATGAGCGGCGTCACGGCGATCACACGCGGGACGATGGACGCTTTCGATGCCAACGATGTGCAGTGGGCGGGCGAGGCCATCCGCCCCTTCACTACGCGCGCCGATTTCTTCCACATCAGCAACGAAGTCTCGTTCCATGAGACCTGTTCACAGCAAGCCCGCGCCGAAGAAAAAGCCGTCGGGCCGTTCTGCTCGAAAGCCTACTCGTTCGACTTGCTGCCTTACATCGGCGTGGACATCGTGGAGCTGACGGGCAACCACAACCTCGATTTCGGCGTGCAGCCGTACCTCGATACGCTCAAACTGTATCAGGATCACAAGCTGCTGACCGTCGGCGGTGGGGTGAATTTGGACGCCGCGCGCCAACCGCTGATCGTGGAGCACAACGGTGTCAAGATCGGCATGTTGGCGTGCAATTGGGCAGGGCCGCAATGGGCGCTGGCGACGGAGACGACTCCCGGCGCGGCATGGTGTGACCGCGACTGGCTGAAAGCCGCCGTGATAAAGCTCCGCGCACAGGTGGATTTCCTGATCGTCAGCGTGCAGTACAAAGAAACCGACCAGATTAGGCCGCCTAATCAGCAGCAGATCGATTTCCACGATCTCGCGGAATGGGGCGCGGATTTCGTGATGGGGTCACAGGCGCACCTGACGCAAGCCTTCCAATTCTATCCGCTGTCGTCGGGCGGCGAAGCCTTCATCCATTACGGCCCCGGCAACCTGTTCTTCGACCAGACCTACATTCAGAAGCGCTTTTTCATGGACGAGCTGTTCATCTATCGCGGCAAGCTGCTGACGGTCAACCTGTACGCGGGCATCACCGATGAACAGGGTCGCCCGCGCCTGATGGAAGACAAGGAGCGTACCTTCTTCATGCGCACCATCTTCCGCGAAAGTTTCTTTTGATGATCGGTGAGCCTGACGCCGCCTTGTGCCTATTGGTTCCCCTCTCCGCTTCGCAAAGAGGGGGTTATGGTAAAGATAGCCGAATGAAATATGCCCTGCGGGGGAATGCATCCGTACCGAGGTTTTATGCGGTGGAAGTTGATAGCCTCGGACTTCAGCTTATTCGGTGGACTTCAGCCCGATAGGCTTCAGTGCATGGAACTTTCCAGCGCATAGAACTGCTCAGCGATCTGCTGGGCACTCAGTTGGCCGGGCGATTCGAGCCACCACGTAAGGACTTGGAGTGTTGCGCCTGCCAGAAATTGCGCTGTAACAGCGGTAGGCGCAGCACTGCTGGCAGGCGTCAAGCCACTATCAATGTCATCTTGAATGAATCGAGCCAGATAGTTCGCCAACTTTCGGAATAACCCGATGTGCCCCCCATCGCCTAGCATGATGGAAAGCAGTGCCCGATGCTGTCCGGCGTATTCGAAGACGCGGACGAGCTTGCGGAAATGCCACTCTTGGTATGCAGAGGTCATCTCAGATCGCAATGACTGGTTTAACTCCTGAATGCTTTCCTCCAGAATCGCCCAGATCACATCATCCTTGTCTCGAAAATACAAATAAAACGTGGCGCGCGCCACGTCGATACGGTCAGTAATGTCTTGTATCGTCAAGGCTTCGTAGCCTTTTTCCACGACCAGACTGGCAGTGGCGGCCTTGATCTGGTCGCGCATTCGCTTTTTACGACGCTCATATCGACTGGGATTTTCGGGTTCCATATCCGCTTCCATTTCCGTCCGCATGGCTGACGGGCGTCAGTGACTGACGACCCTTTCAAGCTGGCAATTGACGCAGATAACAGTCTGTTATTAAATGACATTATATCAGATATTTGAATAAAGGCGACTCGCGATGAAAATTTTCGTCACCGGCGGCTCAGGGTTTGTGGGCAAGCATTTGATCCCATATCTGGTCGAGCGCGGACACACTGTCATTGCAATGGGGCGTTCTGCTGGCGCATCAGATTCACTACGAAAGTTGGGTGCCCAACCTATCCAAGGTGACTTGGAACAGTTCGATCAATCGCTCCAAGATGCGCTGACTGGCTGCGACATCGTGATCCATTTGGCGGCAGCCTTCCAGATGTGGGGTGACGAAGACTGGTTTTACCGTGTCAATGTGACCGGAACGCGAAAGCTGCTGGAGATGTCACAAAATGCCAACGTGAAGCGCTTCATCTACGTCAGCGCCGCCTCCGTGATTGCGGGCGGAATTCCTGCGCATCAGGTGGACGAAACCTATCGGCCTCCGCATTTGCCCGATGATGTGTATTCCAAGACCAAGGCACTTGCCGAAAAGTTGGTGATTGACGCTAACAGTTCTGCCATGCAGACGATGGCGCTGCGTCCGCCACTGATCTGGGGAAAAGGGCATTTTATGCTCAACGCGGTTCGTCAAGCGGTTGCTAGGCATCAATGGGTTTGGATTGGCGGAGGCAGGCACAAGTTATCAACCATCCATGTCCTTAACTTATGCGAAGCGATCTGCGCGGCGATGCAATTTGGTCGTGGAGGCGAATGTTATTTCGTGACTGATGGCCCTGCCCACACAACCCGAACGTTTTTGAGCTACTGGTTAAGCGCTGAAGGCATCTCTTCCAATGGTCCTAATGTCCCGCGTTTCCTTGCCCTGAGCATGGCGCGCGTCGTTGAAACATGCTGGCGTTGGTTCAATCTGCATGGAGAGCCGCCGCTCACACCAGCGATGGTTTACATGCTAGGCACCGAACTGACCGTTAACGACTCTAAAGCCCGTGCTCAGTTGCACTATCAGAATGTGGTGCCCGCGGACTTAGGCAGCTATACGGGCCGAGCTTAACCATCCCGCTCAAGGTTTTTATCGCGCACCTGTGCGTCCGCTCCTTGGAGCAGGCCATCGCCCTTGTCATCGAACATCTCAATAATCGCTGCGGGTTGTCCCTGTGATAATGTCATATTAGGCACACGTCCAAATATGACATTATCGAGGTCTGAATAAGCACCTGATCTCACGAATTCCGTGTCAGGCCACCATGTGACGTGGTGGCTAGGCCATCGCCCGCTGCCGTACCTTGTCTTCTTCCGTCGCGCGCCCGAAGAATTTGCCGAGAGTCGTCCCTACGCGGAAATTGCGCATGTAGGCCAGATTTTCCGGCGTGAACGGCTTCGGCTCGATCTCGAACTTGCTCACCAGCGCGTTGTCGTTGACCACGTTACGATCCGCCAGCAGATCGAGCAGCGTGGTCGAGACGGGCGGATTCGGCAGCACCGTTTGCATCAGCGCCACCAGCGGGCGCAGTACCACGACGGGCACCTTGACCTTGAGGCGGCTGGTGCCGAGCGCCTTCAGGACGCGATCCACGATCTGCTCGTAGGTCAGCACTTCCGGCCCACCGAGTTCGTACTCGTGCCCGATTGTGCTTGGATCGCTGATCGAGCGCACAATGGCTTCCACCACGTCGCCCACGTACACGGGCTGGAACGGCGTTTTGCCATCGCCCACCACAGGGAACACGAACGGCGTCATCTGGATCAACCGTGCCTGCACATTGGCGAATTCGTCTTGCGGCCCCCAGATCACCGACGGACGCACCGCCGTCCAATCGAGTCCACTAGCGGCGACGTAGGCTTGCGCACGACCTTTGCTGCGTAAAAACGGCGAGAAATGATCCGCCGTCGCGCCATTCTGGCACATGTTGATGAAGCGCCGGACGCCCGCGCGTTTAGCCGCTTCGACCACGTTGACTGTGCCCTGATAATTGATGGCCTCGTAGGTGCGCTTGCCCTTCTCCATCGGGATCGCCACCAAATGGATCACCGTATCGACGCCCTGCATCCACTCGTTCAGCGTTTCGGGGCGCGTGACATCGCCCTTGACGATCTCGATCTGCGGCTCGACATCTTTCAAGCGCAGCATGGCCTTTTCTACCGAACCGACCATCGCCCGCACGGGCAGCCCATCGCGCACGAACCGCCGCACAAGGTTATTGCCCACATAGCCCGACGCGCCTGTAACCAGAATCATGCTTACCTCCATCACTACTGCGTAAATCGCTCAACCTTGAACAGATTGTAAGCACTTTGTCTAAGCTTTGCCAACAAAAGTTCAACAAATTTTCATATTGACAGCTACAAAATCGTCGTTAGAATCCTGATTAATCAAGATTGACTAATCAGGATCGACCGATGGAACGTGAATTACTGCTGCTAGGACTTCTGCGCCGTCAGGATATGCACGGTTACCAACTCAACGAATTCATCGAGCGCGACCTGACCATGTGTACCGATCTCAAGAAATCGACCGCCTATTTTCTGCTGGATAAGCTGGTCAAAGACGAACTGGTCAGCTTTCAGCAAACGCAAGAGGGCGCACGTCCGCCGCGCCGTGTCTATCACCTGACCGAGAAAGGCGAGGCCGAGTTTCAACGGCTGCTGCGCGAAAACTTGTCGGTCTACGATCCTGTGCGCTTCCCGAACGACATCGGCTTGCTGTTCGCGGATGCGTTGCCCGCCGATGAACTGCTGCGTTTGCTGCAAGATCAGCGGGAATCGTTACAACTTGCGCTCGCCGCCATCGAAGCCGCGCCGCCACATCCCGGCCCCTTGCAGTGGGTGATCGATCATCGTCGCGCACATTTGCAGTCAGAGCTGGATTGGCTGACGACGATCATCGCGCGGCTGGCGACCGAAACGGCCTCATAAGCGCTGTGTCAGGCTGATCTTGAGCCTGTTTTACTTCATATTCACTCATATTCACTAGGAGACTGTGTCATGGAATGGCTTTTGACCTTACATTCGCTCGTTCGTTATCTCGTCATCCTCGTTTCGCTCATATCGCTGGTATGGTTCGCGCTGGTGATGGCGAAGCGCATCACGGGCGGTGAGAGCCGTGACCGGATGCTGATGGCGATCTTCAGCGGTTTGATCGACTTGCAAGTGTTGATCGGCCTTGTGTACCTCGTCGCAACGTCGGGCGATGTGGGCTGGCCCGGCTTCCGCATTGAACACGCCGTCACCATGATCATCGCGGCGGTGGTGGCGCACTTACCGATGCGCTGGCGCAAATCCGATCTCCCGCGCGAGGTCAAGGCGCGTAACAATCTGTTGGTCATCGTTGTCGTGATCGTGATCGTGCTGCTCGGCATCGCCCGCTTACCGGGCAATCGCTGGCAAATCGGCTGAGGCGCATCATGACTACATCGCAGCCAACTGCCTCTGAGGAAAAACTCGATTTCAAGCGGGTGATGCCGATCTTTCTGGTCGTGCTGGTTGACTTGCTTGGCTTGACCATCATCATCCCACTGCTGCCCCTGTACGCCACTACTTTCGGCATTGACGCCAGCACGATTGGCGTCCTCGGCGCAGTGTATCCGATCATGCAGTTCATCGGCGCACCGCTGCTCGGTCGGCTGTCGGATCGCTACGGGCGCAAACCGATCCTGATCATCAGCCAGATCGGGACGCTGATCGGCTTCTTGGTGCTCGGCTTCGCCAATACGCTGTGGCTGCTGTTCCTCTCGCGCATCATCGATGGCCTATCCGGCGCGAACATCTCCACCGCGCAGGCCATGATCGCGGATGTGACGACCGAGAAAACGCGTACGCAGGGGCTAGGCTTGCTCGGCGCGGCCTTCGGCTTGGGCTTCATCGTCGGCCCGCTGATCGCATTCACCGCGTTGGCACTCAGCGGCAACAACTACCATGTGCCCGCCTTCGTCGCCGCCGCTTGTTCCGCCGCCTCGATTCTGCTCTCGATCTTCTACCTGAAAGAGACGCACAATCCGGGCAGTGCCAGCAATGTGAAGCAAAAAATCGGCCTCGGTTCGTTCATCGATGCGCTGCGCCGCCCCCAAATCGGGATGCTGCTGGTGCTTCTGTTCGCGCAGCAGGTTTGCTTCGGCGGTTTCGAGCAAATCCTCTCGCTGTTCACGCTCAATCGTCTGGGCATGAACGCGTCGGGCAACGCCATCCTGTTCGTGTTCGTGGGCATCTTCGTGGTGCTGGTGCAGGGCTACTTCATCCGCCAATGGAGCGTGCGCTACGGCGACCGCAAGCTGATCAATCTGGGCTTGGTGGCGCTCGGCGTCGGCCTGCTGATGACCGCCGTGACGCCGTCGCAGCCCGTCCCTTGGTACTCGCGGACAGAACTGGAACACGAGCTGACCAATCGCGGCGCGACGAGCGAAACAATGACGACGCAAAGCATCCCGATCACACTGCCGGACGATGGCATGAACGGGTGGAGTGGCCTCGGCTGGCTGATCATCGCGATGGTGCCGGCGTCCATCGGCGGCGGCGTGCTGCAACCGAGCATCAACAGCCTGATCACCAAACGCGCCACGCAGCAGGAGCGCGGCGGCATCCTCGGCGTCAGCGCGGCCTTCCTGAGCGCCGCCAACGCCCTCGCGCCGCTGATCGGTGGAGCACTGTTCAGCGGGATCGGCCCCGGTGCGCCGTTCTTCCTGTGGTCAATCGCGTTGTTTGGCTTGCTGGCGGCGGCGTGGTTTTTGCTGCGTCCGCGCCCCGATGACGCGGTGATGGCAGTCAGCGCGGCGGGACACTGATTGCTGTCATAGCTGCAACTTGATCAAAAACGGGTAGGTTTAACGCCTACCCGTTTTGTATTTGATTTGTGCGTTGGCGATTAGCCTTCGACGATCTCCACGCTGTTCAGCGCGTCACCCGGCTTCGGATCGCGACCCGGATCGCGGTCACGGATGCTCAACAGCACCTTCAGACTGGCATCGTCCGCCACTTTGCCGAAGACGGCGTGCTTGCCGTTCAGGTGCGGCGTCGGGACGTGGGTAATGAAGAACTGGCTGCCGTTGGTATCGCGACCAGCGTTCGCCATGCTCAGGATGCCGGGGCTGTCATGCTTGATTTGCAGCGCCGCCGACTCATCCGCCCAACGGTAACCGGGGCCGCCCGTGCCCGTGCCTAGCGGATCGCCACCCTGCACCATGAAGTCACGGATCACGCGGTGGAAGGTCGTGCCGTCGTAGAAGCCTTCGCGGGCGAGGAATACGAAATTATTCACGGTGATCGGCGCGCGATCCGTGAACAGATTTACCTTGATATCACCCTTGGCGGTGTGGAAGATTGCGGTGTACTTCTTCTTCGGATCGATCACCATCTCAGGGGCTTTTTGGTAGTTTTTTGCCATTGTAGTTTCTCCTCCATAAAGCAAAACAAGTTAATTGTACTGCAAAATGGAGGGACTAACCCGCCGCTACTCCTCCCGTGCGCGGATGAAGGCGTAATACGCGCCTACGCCCATGATCGCGACCGCCAGCAGCGTCCACAGGATGATCCACACCTCGACGGGGATATGCGTGACGTTTGCCATCGCGTAGGCATCGTTGCGCACCTCGCCCAGTGATGCCGTGCGGTTATTCCACAGGCTCGAAATGTCGTTGACCGCGTTGAAGCCGACGATGAAGGCCAGCGCGTTGAGCACAAATAATGTCACCGGACGCTTGGCATACACACCGAGCCACGCGATCACGCCGCCGCTGATCAGCCCGACGAGCAGCGCGACATTGTTGCGCACGGCGAAGATGGCGAACAGCGCCGCCACGCCCGCCGCGATGCGCAGTTTGAGCGCGTGTTCCGTCCAACGGTCAGCCAGCGCCCACAGCACAAAAGCTGCGCCGACGCCGAGCAGCAGTTCCAGCTTGCCCTCTTGCGTGAACAGGATCGCCGCGCCGATGAAATACGCGCCGAGTGCCAACGTCACCCATTCTAGTTTGCGCACGCGGTTGGTCGCAATCAGCAGCACCGCGCCGAAGATCGCCGCGCCGAGGTAGCCCATCGGCAGGATGATCCAGCCGATCCCGCCACGCGATGAGGTCAAGCCCGCGCCGTTGGGCTGCACCACGAAGCCGAGGAATTCGCCACCCGTCGCCAGCGCTGCTAACCCGTGCCCCGTTTCATGCACAAACGTGACCAGCAAGCGGAACGGGAACAACAGCGGAGCCGCTTCGCTCCACTGCCACAACACGAACACTACCACGAAGGCGGCGAACGCTAAAATCAGGCTGTTCCGTCGTTCGGGGGAAATCTGCAATCTGCGCAACATAGGTTCTATGTCTTCCTTGATCGGGTACAATTCCCGATATTCAATCGTTTATCGGTAAAGGATGGCTTGCTCGTGGCAAAACAAACCCTCGTTGTTGATAACATTCGCGTCGGGACGGTGGGCGCGCCGATGATCACGCCCAAACCCGGTGGCACGCCCGCCGCTATCAATTTCATGCGCTCGATGGGCTTTGACCACTTCGAGATCGCTTGGGTGCAAAGCGTGCGTGTCAGCGACGAAGCCTGCGCGGAGATCAAAGCCACCAAAGAAAAACACAGCGGCTTCAGCCTCAGCGTCCACGCCCCGTATTACATCAACCTGAACAGCCAGACCGACGACCTGATGAAAAAGAGCGACGAACGTCTGCTTGCTGCCGCCCGCAAAGGCTTTTTGGCGGGCGCGACGGAGATCGTCTTTCACCCCGGCTCGTATCATAACCAGCCTCCTGAACAAGTTTACGAACGCGCCAAGCAAAAGTTGCTCGAACTGACCAAAATTTTGCGCAAAGAAAAAGTCACGGTGAATCTGCGCCCGGAGACGATGGGCAAAGGCGCGATGTTCGGCACGCTCGAAGAGGCCATCCAACTGAGCGTCGATGTCCCCGGCGTGCTGCCCGCCATCGACTTCGCCCACCTGCACGCCCGCACTGGCAAAAACAATACCTACGAGGAATTCCGCGATATGCTCGGCAAAGTCGAGAAGGGGTTGGGACGGCGCGGCCTCGATAACCTGCATATCCATCTATCGGGCATCGCCTATGGGCCAAAAGGCGAGAAGAATCATATTCCACTGAACGAGGCTGATATGAACTACCGCGCGCTGCTGCAAGCGCTGCTCGACGTGGATGCCAAAGGCTCCATCGCCGTCGAAGCGCCCGACCCGTTCCACATCGCGGACGCCATGACCATTCAGGGCACTTACCGCCGCCTGCGCGATCTGAAAGCAGGCATCACCGAGGAGACCGACCCAACGGACGCCGATCTTTAATCATCCTCACAGCGGCATGGCGGTTATTGTTCCGAATGTGTTTACGTCACAATGGAAAGGCCGTGCCGCTCCCTCCTCCGTCATGTCGCAACGTTAGTTGCCGGACAAACTCTCTGTACCAATGCGGCGGATGCCACCTGCACCGCATCGGTTCGCCAGCGACGGTTACAGCGGATCAGGTCGCTACGCCTTCAAATTGGCTGTGATACAAGGCCGCATAGTAGCCATCTTTGTTCAGTAATTCCTCGTGGTTGCCTTTTTCAACGATATTGCCCTTATCGAGCACGAGGATGATGTCGGCGCTCTTGATGGTGGAGAGCCGGTGCGCGATCACGAGGCTGGTACGTCCGACCATCATGCGGCGGAAGGCTTCTTGAATGTGCATTTCCGTATAGGTGTCGATGCTGCTGGTGGCCTCGTCCAGAATCAGGATCGAGGGATTCGCCAGCATCACGCGGGAGATGGTCAAAAGCTGTTTTTGCCCCTGCGAGAGGCTATCACCCATGTTGGTGATGACGGTGTCGTAGCCGTTGGGCAGACTGCAAATGAAGTTATGCGCGCCCGCTGCCGTCGCCGCCGCAATGACTTGATCGAGCGTGGCGGTAGGCTTGGCGTAGGCGATGTTGTCGCGGATGCTGCCGTTCAGCAGCCACGTGTCTTGCAGCACCATCCCGAAGCTCTGACGTAAACTGCTGCGGGTGATGCGCCGAATATCCGTGCCATCGACGGAGATCGCCCCCGACTCGATGTCGTAGAAGCGCATCAGCAGATTGACGAGCGTGGTTTTGCCCGCGCCCGTATGCCCGACTATGGCTACATGATCACCGGGCGCGATGGACAGGTTGAAGTCTTTGATCAGCGGTTGAGCAGCGTCGTAAGCGAAGGAAACGTGATCGAAGGTGATCGCGCCGGTGCTGTCGCGCAGAAGGCGGGCATCGGCGGCATCGGGCGGTTCGGGTTCCAGATCGTTGACGCGGAAGATGCGCTCGGCGGAGGCGATGGCGGATTGAAGCTGCGTCAGGACGCTGGTGAATTCGTTGATCGGCTTGGCGAACAAGACGGCGTAGATCAGGAAGCTGGAAATCTCACCAGCGGTGAGACTACCCTGAATGGCGACGACCGCGCCGATGACGCCGACCATCGTGTAAGTGATGTTGTTGACGATGCGCGTAGCGGGGTTGGCAAGCGACGAAATGAACTGCGAACGTACGCCCGCTTGATACAACTGGGCGTTGATGTCTTTGAACTGCTGAAGCGAACGCGGTTCGTAGTTGAAGGCTTGGACGATCTTTTGACCTTCGATCATCTCCTCGGCAAAGCCGTTCAATTTGCCGAGCGACTGCGCGGTCTCCTTGAACAGTTTTTGTGAACGCGTGGTGATGAAGCGCGCCACCGAATAGGCGACAGGCGTAGACAGCAGAACGACCCCCGTCATCAGCGGGTTGAGGAATACCATGAACAGAAGGCAGCCGACGATGGTGATGACACCCGAAATCAGCGCCATCAAGCCCTGCAAAATGCCATCGGAGACGGTATCGGCGTCGTTGGTGAAGAGATTGATGGTGTTGCCGTGCGAGACTTCATCGTAGAAACGCAGCGGCAGCAGGTTGATGTTGGCGTAGAGCTGCGCACGGAGGCGGTTGACGAGCTTGTAGGAGAGGCGCGTGCTCAGGTAAGTCAGCAACCAGAGAAACAGCGAACTCCCGCCGTAGGCGATGAGCAGGAGCAGCAAGGCTGGTTGCAAACGCGTGAAATCGACCTGCGACGGCCCGATCATGACATCGATGGCGCGACCGATGTAGAGGGGGCCGACCAGCGTGGCGACCACGTTGATCACCGCACTGAGCACCGCCAGCGCGAGCATCCCTTTGTAGTTCAACAGCAAATTGAGCAGACGAATATGAACGGGCTTCATTGGCGCATCTCCTCTTCGGAAAGTTGCGATGCGCAAATCTGCTGGTAGATGGGGCTGGTTTGCAGGAGGGCGTCGTGCGTGCCCACGCTGACCAGTTCGCCATCGTTGAAGACAAAAATGCGATCTGTATTGCGAATCACGCCTACGCGCTGCGAGACGATCAGGAGCGTAAGCCGCTGATCCCACCGCTTCAAGGCGCGGCGCAAGCGGGCATCGGTGGCGAAGTCGAGCGCGCTGGTGGCGTCATCCAAGATCAGGATGTCCGGCTTGCCGACCAAAGCGCGTGCCAACGTCAGGCGCTGCTTTTGCCCACCGGAAAGATTCGCGCCGCCGCGCTGTACGAAGGTCTGGTAGCGTTCCGGCATCTGGTCGATGAATTCGGCAGCTTGCGCGGTTTCCGCTGCCGCTTGGATGTCCGCGTCGGTGGCGTGCTGGTTGCCCCAGCGGATATTTTCCGCGACGGTGCCGCTGAACAAGAGGGCTTGCTGCGGGACAAAGCCGATGCGACGGCGCAAGGCGTGGACATCTTGACGGTTCACATCGAGGCCGTTGACGCTGATGGTGCCCGTCGTGGCCTTGTAGAAGCGCGGAATCAGGCTGACAAAGGTCGATTTACCCGACCCTGTGCTGCCGATGATGCCGATGGTTTCGCCGCGTTGGATTTCCACCGCGATGCCCTGCAAGACGCGCTTGCCCGTCTCGTTGTAGCCGAAGGATACGCCATCAAAGGTGATGATGGGGGCGGTTGACGCGGGGACGGGGAATTGGTCGGTGGCGGCTTGGCTGCCCGCCGGAACGACGCTCAAGACTTCGTTGATGCGCTCGGCGGAGGCAATGGATTTGTTGAGCAAGATGATCAGATTGGAAATGACCAGCAGCGCATACAAAATCTGGTTGACGTAGCTGATGAAAGCGACGATTTCGCCTTGCAGCAGTCCGCCTTCGTTGATGTGCTGCCCACCTTGCCAGAGAATCACGATGATGGCGAGGTAGACGACCAGCGAGGTCAGCGGATTAAAGACCGACGAAACGCGCGCGATCGCCAAGCCCGTTTGCATCAGTTCATCGTTGGCGGCGGCGAAACGCTCTTTGGCGTCGTCGGTTTTGGCGAAGGCGCGGATGACGCGTACACCGCTGATGTTTTCGCGCAGGACGCGCCCGATGCGATCCAAGCGCTGCTGATATTGGCGATATAACGGCGCTGTCTTGGTCGTGATCACATAGATGAGGCCAACGAAAATCGGGATGGTGGCGATGAGGATCAGCGAGAGACGCAGATCGAGGAACATCGCCATGATGACCGCGCCAACGCAGATCAGGGGCGCGCGCACCAGCAAACGGATCATCATCGCCACCCAGACTTGAAGCTGATTGACATCGTTGGTGAGGCGGTTGGTCAACGTCGCGGTGCCGAACTGGTCGATCTGCGCGAAGGAGAAGCCCAGAATATGCTGGTAAAGGCCGTTGCGCAAGTCGGTGCCAAAGCCTTGCGAGGCACGCGCCGCGAAATATTGACAGATGTACGCGCTGAGGAACCCGAAGATGGAGATGACGCCCATCAGCAGCCCCATTTTGAAGACGTAATCTGAGTCGCGCTTGTTGACGCCGTTGTTGATGATGAAGGCCATCAGCGTTGGCAGCAAGAGTTCTAGCACGGCTTCCAGAAATTTGAAGAAGGGGCCGAGGATGGTTTCTTTCGCGTACTTGCGCAGATAGACTGCTAATTTGAACATGAATGCCTCACGGTGACGCCCACGCGCTCACTTCGATCCTCTAGAGGTCTATCGGGCAGCTTACAAAGGCCAGCAAAGAGGAAATTTTCGTACTGAATCAGATGAACAAAGCGTCAATTTAGGAAGAAATTTCTCAATTCGTATGTATAGCATGAGAGTAGCACGACTCTACCACGACAGCGTCGATCAATCGTGATCGATTCAGTGTTTTAGTGTTGCACTCGCATGGACTTGACCTGACACGTGGAACATAACGGGGTATTTGACATCCGATGCCTCGGCAGGTGCGCATCTGCCGAAAAGTGTATCAGGCATTGGGGTTCACGCCAAATTTCGGTAAGATTGCGACGAGCGTGAGGACATCTCCGGATTGGCACTTTTCAGGGGAATCGAGCGAAAATCGTTCATGCGAAAACGCGGATTGAAGCCGTGCCTGTGTTGATCTACAATGCAGTCCTACCCTTTCGGGTGAGGTCGCTGGCGGATAACCGAGTATTGTAAACGTCATTTGTGGATGGAATCAGAGTGAGTTATGGGAATCAAAGACACCGAATCTAATTACCGCATGAACAAAGGCTTCATGGAATCGATGAACGCCAAAGACGCTGGCAAATCCGCGCACAGCGAATTCGGTGACCTGAGCAAATTGATCCTCCATATCGGTGATGACCGCCTCGCCAAATTACCCGTAGAAAAGCAAATCATCGGACGGGCGAACGCGCTGTATCTTGAGCAGCTTTCGCACCGCGAAACAGTCGAGCGGTTGGTGGCAGAAGGCTATGACCGCACGCTGGTGGTGTCGCTGATCCGCAGCTATGCCTCCAAACGGCATATTCAGGGCAACGTGACCGCGCCGATCATCTTCCTCGCGTTTTGCGCGGCGGCCTTCATCTGGGCGCAGTGGCCTCTAGATTATCCCATCGCGGGCAGCGTGGATTACCGCGTGATGCAAATCCGCACGCTGAAAATGCTAGTGTCGGTGGTGACGATGGTGGCGATTCCGGCATTGAGCATGGTGGTGCTGTACCATCACTACGACAACATCCCCGCCTTGAGCAACCTGCTCGAACCGATCTTCCAGAAGCGGCGGGCAGGGCAGCCCGACGTGATCACCGTCGATGAGGCGTTCGCCAACGGCACGCTCACCGAGATGGATTACGAGGCCGCGCTGGTCAAGCTGATGGGGCGGAGGCGCGGAGCCAAACATTTCCGCTTCATGCGTAATCAGAAGCACTTCGGATTGGACTAACTTTCATGCGTGCCATTTTGCTTGAGCAACATGGATCAGCCGACAATTTACGCTATGTGACCGACCATCCCACGCCGGAACCGGGTGCGGGCGAGGTCAGGATTCGGGTTCACGCGGCGGCGCTGAACCGCCTCGATGTTTGGGTGCGCAACGGGTGGCCCGGAATCAAGCTGCCGCTGCCGCATATCCCCGGCGCGGACGCTGCGGGCGAGATCGACGCGTTGGGCGCGGGCGTGACGGGCTGGCAGGTCGGGGATCGCGTGTGCATCGATCCGAGCTTGAGCTGCGGTCAGTGCGAATTTTGCCGGAGCGGGCGCGAAAACCTGTGCAACAGCTTCAAGATCAAGGGCGAGGACACGACGGGCACCTACGCCGAGTACATCACGATCTCGGCGCGCAATCTGCTGAAACTGCCCGACCACATCAGCTTTGCGCAGGGAGCCGCCGCGCCGCTGGTCTTCCTGACCGCGTGGCACAGCTTGATCACACGCGGGAATTTGCGGGCGGGCGAATCGGTGCTGATCGTGGGGGCGGGCGGCGGCGTCAACAGCGTCAGCATTCAGATCGCGAAATTGGCGGGCGCGAAGGTGTATGTGGTCGCCAGCAATGCCCAGAAAGCTGCCCACGCCAAGCAGTTAGGCGCGGATGAGGTGATCGACCGGAGCGCCGAGGATTGGTCGAAAGCGGTCTTCACACGGACGGGGCGGCGCGGTGTGGATGTGGTAGTCGATAACGTGGGCAAGGACACGCTGTTCGGCAGCATCCGCTCGGTGTGCAAGGGCGGGCGCATCCTGACGGTGGGCAATACCAGCGGCCCGTTAGCCGAGGTCGATCTGCGCTACATTTTCCGCAAGCACATCAGCATCATCGGCAGCACGATGGCTCCGCACAGCGATTTCGTAACGGTGATGCAGCTCATCTTCGAGGGCAAACTGACGCCGATCATCAGTGCGACGTACCCGCTGGAACAGGCGGCTGAGGCGCAACGGCTGATGGAAGCGGGCGACGTGTTCGGGAAGATTGTGCTGACGGTGTGAAGTCCTAAAAGAAATTCTCGATCTTGAGCAGATTGAGGGCAAGCTCTCGCAACATCGTGTGTCCCGTTTCGAACTGAGTATTTAAGCTGCCTAACACGTCCGTTATTTTGTTGATGGTGTCCTGCGTTGGAAAACGCTTTGGATTGGGACTACGGATCGCTTGCAGTCTGAAACGATATTTGCCGATGATCATGTTCCAGTGCGCGATGGCATTCTCGCCAACCGAATATCCGTAATCGTTGTCGTTCAATTTATCCCAACGTTGGTCTAGCGTTGGTGTCCATGCTGCAAGATCGCGCAGGGCTTTTTGATTCTCTTCGACCCATTTCGTCAGCCGTTTGAGCATGTCCAATAATTCCGCGAGATTTTTGCCCGCCCGATGAATCCAATAGGCTTTACGCCCCCACTCCGCTTCATCCTGCTCTTGAAATGTTGTTAGGTTGACGAAGAAGTGTGAAATGGCGATCTGACCCTCGGTGAGCAAATCGTACAAACCGAGCAAGACGCGTGTAGATTGGCGATCCCAAGGACCAGATGAATTGGCTAATTCAGTACTGAGGCGAACTAACATATCGCCCAATAGGTTGAGGTATGATGATTCCGTTGCCATAAGCTTTTTCATCCGATTTCGACGCAGTACGCATAGTATGGAAAAGATTTACGCCAGTTTCGCGTCCATCACGCCCGCACTGGCATCCCACGCGAGCAGGCGCGCGTCGGTGATGTGATCGGTCAGAACGCGCGGGGCGATGCAGCGCACACGGATGAAATTGTCGGTGTAGCCGTTGTTGATGAAACCCTCCGCAGTCGAGCCGCTGATGGCCTCCCACAAGACTTGCCCCGCCGTATCGACGTAACGCGCGGCGAAACGCCCCTCGTCGCGCTGGCTGATGGCGTGCAAGCTGTCGCTGCGCTGCTTCATGACCGCCTCACTGACGTGGTTGGGCAGCCGTGCCGCCGCCGTGCCCGGTCGTTGGCTGTAGCGGAAGATGTGCATCCCTGCGAACTGCATGTCCTCGATGAAAGCCTTGCTGACGGCAAATTCGTCGTCGGTTTCGCCGGGGAAGCCCACGATCACATCGGTGGTGATGGAAAGATCGGGGACGTTGGCGCGGGCCGCTTCCACGATGGCGCGGAATTCGTGCTGCGTGGTGCGGCGGATCATCCGCTTAAGGGTAGCGTCGCAGCCGCTTTGCAGGGGCAGATGCAGATGCTTGCCCATGCGCGGATCGTCCCACAGCGCGAAGAAGCCATCGGTGATACCCCACGGTTCCAATGAGGACAGCCGCACGCGCGGGATGTCCGTCTCCGCCAAGATGGTCGCCACGAGCTGACGCAGCCCGCCCGTTTGACCGAGATCGTCACCATAGCTGCCCAAGTGTACGCCCGTCAGCACGGCTTCGCGATAGCCCGCCGCGCTCAACTCTTGAATCTCCGCGATGATCTCGCGCATATCGCGACTGCGGCCTTCGCCCCGCGCCAGCCGTGTCACGCAGAAACTGCAATGCCGATCACAGCCGTCCTGCACTTTGATGAAGGCGCGGGTCTTGCCCAACGCGCCGATCAGAGCTTGACGCGCCAATGGTTCGCGATCATGGAGTTCGGGCACTGCCAGCGGTTCGCCCGTGACGATGGATACGAGTGAGGATTTGTCGAAATTGTCGATCACGCTGGTGACACCGGGCATCGTACCGATCTCGTCCGGCGAGAGGTGCGCGTAACAGCCCGTAACGGCGATCTGCGCGTCGGGGTTGGCGCGGTGTAAACGGTAGATCAATTGGCGGCTGCTGCGGGTGGCTTCCTGCGTGACGGCGCAGGTGTTGACCACGAATAACGCGGCCTCTTCGGCGTCGTCCGTGATGCTGTGTCCCTGTGCTGTGAACTGCCGCGCCATGCTGTCGATCTCGCTCTGGTTCAGGCGACAACCGAGCGTCTTGAGGTGTACTTTCATCGTCGTGTATCCAACCCACCGCTTCCCGAATGCCGAGGATCATACAGGATGCGGCAACGAGTGACAATGCCGAATGCGTCGAGACGATGGCGCAGTACAGAAACAGGCTTGAAACTTGAGACAGTATGGTATTTCATGTTTGCAAGCAGCGTATATCAAAGCCATCACGACACCTCACAGGAGCATAAAAATCTTTATGATTTCATTTATCGCAAAAGGGTATTTTGTTATAGTGCCATGAGTAGAGAATGTACTCAGGTTGGCACTCCTTATAACAATTACGAGGTAGCATGGAGATCGAAAAAATACCCGCAGCAGGGGTTCTCGGAAGTTTCAATCAGCTTGAATTGCTCGTGCGGGAGGCTCCTTACGCCGTCGCCGTCTTTGACCGCGAGATGCGTTATTTGCTGGCGAATGCGCGCTGGGTGAGCGATTACGGCTTGACGGGCAAAACGATCATCGGACAGTGTCACTACGACGTGCTGCCGGATTTACCCGAAACATGGAAAGCCTATTTGCGACAGGCGCTGGCTGGTGAAACATTGGGCGAGACGCTCACCAACACAGACGCCAATGGCAATCAACAGCAGACGACGTGGAAGATATTCCCGTGGTTCGAGGCCAACGATCCCACGCCAGCAGGCATCGTGATCATGACGACCAACGTGGTGTACGCGAACAGCCTCGCCACCGAACGCGAGGCAGAATCGCTGCAACAGGCGCGTGACGCCCGCTATCAGATGGAAACGATCTCCAGCCTGAACTCCGCGCTGTCCATCGCTACCAATGAAGAGGAAATCCTCGCGGCCATCGCCGGTTATGCGATGGTGCGCGGCGCGAAGGCGATGCTGCTATCCTACGCGGAAGAAGGCGATGCGCGCGGCGAGGTCACGACGAATCGTGTCGTGGCGGCGTGGGCTGGTGACGGGCTTGACTTCGCCAACCCAATGCTCAACCGGCGCATGACGCCGCAAGATTTCCCCTTCATCAAGCTGCTGTATCATGACCCTAACCGCTTGATGTACATTGAGAACCCCGCGACTGATCCGCAGCTTGACGATCAGGTTCGCGCGCTGATCCTGCAACGTGGCATTGCTTCCACCGTGCTGATCCCGTTTTACAGCAAAGCCGCCGGACGCTGGCAAGGCAGCATTACGGTCAGTTGGTTGCAGCCGCACACCTTCACCGACGAAGAAAAAGCGATTTTCAACTCCATCGGGCAGACGGCAAGCGCCGTAGTCAGCAGCCGCCGCGCCTATCTGGAAGTGCGCGAACTGGCGGCTACGCTCGAACAACAAGTCCAGCAGCGCACTGAAGAACTACATCAGAGCCAACGCCTGATGCGCCAAGTGATCGACGGCGTGCCCGCGCTGATCTTTGCCAAGGATCGCGAGTCGCGGTATACGCTCGCCAACAAAGCGCTGGCGGACGTGCATGGCGTTTCCACCGAAAAATTGGTGGGCATGGGGCTGGATGAACTGGGCATCAAGCCGGAAGAAAAAGACGCGTTCCTCGCCGCTGACCGCCGCGTGATCGACTCGCGGCAGGCGGTGTATATCGCGGAAGAACCACTGACGGGCGCGGACGGCAAAACCCGCTGGATGCAGACGACCAAACTGCCGATCGTCAATGATGATGGCACCTGCACCAACCTGCTCGGTATCGCGGTGGACATCACCGACCTGAAGAAGGCCAACCAAGCGATCCGCGAAGCCAACCAGCGCTTCGATCTCGCCATTCAGGGCGCGCAGCTCGGTCTGTGGGAATGGGATCTGGTGACCAACGACGCCATTTTCTCCGAGCGGTGGGCGAGCATGTTCGGCTACAAAGTCGAGGAGATCGAGCCGACCTTCAACGGCTTTGGTCGCCTAGTGCATCCCGACGATATGCCGAAGACGAGCAAGGTCATCAACCAATATTTGACGGGGAAAATCCCCAACTTCGACGTAGAATTCCGCGCGAAGACCAAAGACGGCGAGTGGAAATGGGCGCTGTCGTCCGGTAAGGTGATGAACTTCGACGCGGATGGCAAGCCTACGCGCATGGTCGGCATCCTGCAAGATATTGACGCCCGTAAACGGTCTGAACAGGCCATCCAAGCCGCCAATCTGAAATTCGAGGTTGCCATCCAAGGCGCACAGCTTGGGTTGTGGGATTGGAACATCACGACGAATGAGTTGGTACTGTCCGAGCGCTGGTGCGAGATGCTCGGTTATCGTGTCGATGAGGTCGAAGAGTCGGTGGTGGGCTTCACGTCGCTGCTGCACCCCGATGATCGCCCGCGGATGCTCACCGCCCAACAGCGCTATATGTCCGGCGAGGCACCGAACTACAACATCGAAGTGCGCATGAAGGCCAAAGATGGCTCGTGGAAGCATATTTTCACAGCTGCGAAATTGATGGGCGATGGAACGCCGGAAAACCCGAAGCATTTGATCGGCGTCAATCAGGACATCACGGAACGCAAACAAGCGGAACAGGCTATCCACGAAGCCAACGACAAATTCGAAGTCGCCATGCAGGGCGCGGAATTGGGCTTGTGGGAATGGAACCTCGGCACGAATTATATGAGCTTTTCTGACCGTCTGGTCGCGATGCTCGACTATATGCCGGGAGACATCCAGCCGCATATTGACGGCTTCACAGGCCTGATCCACCCGGATGATTTGCCGCGTACGACTAAAATCATGGATCAGTACATTAACGGCGAAATCACGGGCAACAAGCTCCAGTTCCGCATGAGGACGAAAAAAGACGAATGGAAGTGGGTCACATCGTCTGGCAAGGCACTGGAACGCACTGCTGATGGAAAAGCGATCCGCATGGTCGGCATCTTGGAAGACATCAACGCGCAGAAGGTGTCTGAGCGCGAACGTGAACGCCTGATCCGCCAACTGCGCGAAGCGTCCCGCTACAAAGACGAGTTCTTCGCGGTGATGAGCCATGAACTGCGCACGCCGCTCAATGCCATGATCGGGCTGCTCGGTATCGTGCTGATGAAGGGAAAAATCGCCCCCGACGACGCCACCATGATCACGCGTGCCCGCGCCAACAGTGACCGACTGCTCACGCTGATCAACAACATCCTCGACATTAGCCGTATGGAGGCCGGACGCTTGCAGCTTACGCCGACGGACATCGACCTGCGTAAGATGGTGGATCGGCTGCACGCGACGATGGGTGTGCTGGCGGAACAAAAACATGTGGAATTCAACATTCATATTGACGAGAATGTGCCGGAAACACTGCACATCGATGAAGATGCCACGATCAAGGTGATCAGCAATTTGCTCGGTAATGCCTTCAAATTCACCGAGAGCGGCAGCGTCAGCTTGACGATCACGCCGCAGGGGAATAATATCGCCGTCGAGGTCAAAGATACTGGCGCTGGCATCCCCGCGCACATGCATGAGATCATCTTCGAGAGCTTCCGTCAGGTCGACGCGTCTTCAACCCGCGTGCATGGCGGTTCTGGTCTCGGACTATCGATTGTGCGCAATTTGTGCCAAGCGATGGGTGGCTCGATCCGTCTTGAAAGTGAACCGGGTAAGGGCAGCACCTTTACCGCCATCCTGCCAATGAGATTGGAGAAAGTCAGTTAAGCGATGTCTGACAACAACACACCCAAGGGACCCAAAATGACATTCGAGATCTCCCCCACCCTGCTCAAAGGATGGAAGGTGCTGGTCGTTGATGACGAACCGGATAGTCAGTTCGTGGCGCAAACGCTGCTCGAAATGTGCGGCGCGACGGTGATCACGGCGAACAACGGCAAATTAGGCTTCGAAGCCGCCAAGCAGAACCGCCCCAACTTCATCATCTCTGACCTATCGATGCCAGAAATGAGCGGTTGGCAGATGCTGCACGCGCTCAAGAAGAACTACCCCACGCGGGATGTTCCCGTGATCGCGCTGACGGCACACGCCATGCAGGGCGACCGCACCCGTGCGATGGAAGTGGGCTTCCATAACTATCTGGTCAAGCCCTTGATGCCAGAAACGTTCATCCACGATCTGCTGATTCTGCTGATCGATGTGCCTGAGCTGGCAAGTCGGCTGCCACAATCCGTCTGAGGACGGTTGTCCAGCACCGCACCGAGGCGAGTCCGGTGATTGACTCGCCTTGGCTTGTTTTATCTATGATTTAGGAGAAACCTGATGGCCCCTATGAATGAGTGGAAAATTTTAGTAGTCGAGGATGAACCCGATGGTCAGATGGTAGTCGGCGGCATCCTGAACTATTTCAATGTGGCAGTGGACGCCGTGAGCAACGCCGAAGACGCGCTGGCGGCACTGAATAGCAAGCACTATACTGGCGCGGTGATCGACCTCGCGCTCCCCGGCATGGACGGCATGATGCTGCTCAAAGAGATTCGTAATTCCGCTGGCTATTCAGCGATGCCGTGCATCGCCATCACGGCGTTCCACACGTCCGCCGTCAAACAGCAGGCCATCGACGCGGGCTTCGATGCGTATTTCCCCAAGCCTATCGATGACACGAGCTTCATCCGCGAACTGAGCCGCGTGATCGAAGACGCTTGACGTCGCTTCTACGCTGATAATCGGGCGGGTAGACTCCGCCCGCTCCTTGTTCCTCATTCCCCATTGCAGCGAGACAGATCATCGGTACGTCACTGCCGATGGGGGATAGCAAAACCACCCACTAGGGCTAATTGAACATCCACCGTCGGGCTAATGCCCTGCCGCCTGTTGCGTCTTAGGATCGATACGTAGTAAACAACAACTTCTAGCTACGCAGAGGTAACAATGACTCAGCAAAATTTGCGGCGCACAGAAGACCTGAACCTATACGAAGAAGAACGCGCCATCGCGGCGGCTAATCAGAATTCCGCCGTCGCGCGAATCGTGAATATCATTTACTTCTTGTTCGGCGTCCTCGAACTGCTGCTGGCGACCCGTGTGATCTTGCATCTCATCGGCGCGAATCAGAGCAACGGATTCGTCGCTTTCATCAACGCGTTGACCGCGCCGTTCCTCGTGCTGTTCTCGACACTGGTGAGAAATCCGGCGCTGACGGCAACGGGCGTGCTCGAAATCACCACCATCATCGCCATGTTTGCATACGCGATCCTCGCATGGTTGATCGGGCGGATGATGTGGCTGCTGTTGAGCCGTCCGCGCTAAGGTGGCGCTGGAAAGGCTGAAGGGATGGATGCGATGGTCGAACTTGACGAACATACCACTGAAGCGCGTGTGGACGAACAGCGTCCGCCAGCATGGGATGACAAGCCGCTGGACGTGGTAGAGGAATCCTCGATGGAGTCGTTTCCAGCCAGCGATCCGCCCGGTTGGATCGGCAGTACAGGGGACGATGACGAAGATTCTGATTAACGTCCGGCCTGATGAAGTGGCGTGACGGCGCAGGAGAGAGCCTAAGCGAACGGCGTCGCGCCCGTGCCATCATCAGGCTACACGCTCAGGTTACTATAAATCTACGTTCCGTGCTCCATCGTTGAGGCGGCGTACAGTCCGCAAGCAGCTACCCCTCCTAGCGCTGACTTGCTGCCCGTGCGCCGTTTACGATTCTCCTCGCCATGTGTGTTTCTACACTCTTTTTATTTTCCACTGCTTGACAGACGAGGTGAAGGAGATTATGATGAATGCTATACCCCCCCCATAGGGGGAGGGAGAGAGGGGTTATCATGAACAATCAACACCATGCACATCACACGGTGAACGCGCCTGAACCTATCACCGAGCCTGCACAGCAGCATGAGATGCACACGATGACGCATGACGAGCACGCCGGACACGCGATGACGGGGATGGATCATGCCGATCATGGCACGCACATGGCTAATGACACTCATGCGGGGCACATGGATCATAGCGCCCACGCGGGGCATTCTGCGGAGATGTTCAAGCGCCCATTCTGGATTTCGCTGGTGCTTACTATTCCGGTGCTGATATACAGCGAGTTGTTCCAAGAATTACTCGGCTATACCGCGCCAGCATTCCCCGGTTCGCAGTTCCTCAGCCCTGTGCTCGCGACGATCATCTATTTTTACGGCGGTTGGGTATTCCTAACGGGAGCGGTCAGCGAACTACGTCAGCGCAGCCCCGGCATGATGACGCTGGTAGCACTGGCGATCAGCACCGCCTATTTCTACAGCATCGCGATCACGCTCGGCGTAGTGGGGGGGATGTCGTTCTACTGGGAACTGGCGACGCTGGTCACGATCATGCTGTTGGGACACTGGATGGAGATGCGCGCAGTTGGCAGTGCTCAGAGCGCCTTGAAGGAACTCGCCAAACTGCTGCCGGATACGGCGGAACGCATCAAGGACAAGAGTGGCGCGACGGAAACTGTGCCCGTGACAGCGCTTCGGGCGGGCGATCTGGTGCTGGTGCGTCCGGGGGCGAGCATTCCGGCGGATGGCAGCGTGGAAGAGGGCGACAGTCAGGTGAACGAGGCCATGATCACGGGCGAAAGCCGTCCCGTCCATAAGCACACGGGCGAAGCGGTGATCGCGGGTACGGTCAACGGCAGTGGATCGCTGCGGGCACGCGTGACCAAGACGGGCGAACAAACTGCGCTGGCGGGCATTATGCGGTTGGTGGCAGAAGCGCAAAACAGCCGCAGCCGTGCGCAAGCGCTGGCTGACCGTGCCGCCAACATCCTGACTTATGTGGCGCTGGCGGTCGCCGTACTGACGCTGATCGGTTGGGTGGCGGCGCGCGGTTTCGACAGTTACACACTAGAACGCGTCGTGACGGTGCTGGTGGTGGCCTGCCCGCACGCGCTCGGCCTAGCAATCCCGCTGGTGATCGCGATCAGCACGACGCTGTCGGCGCGTAATGGGATTCTGGTGCGGGATCGGCTGGCGCTGGAAGAAGCACGCCGCGTGAATTGGGTGGTGTTCGACAAGACTGGCACGCTGACGCAGGGCAAGCAAGGCTTGGTGGATTCGATCACGGTCGAAGGGCTGTCGAAGGAAGACGCGCTTGCCATCACCGCCGCCGCCGAGCATGACAGTGAGCATATCATCGCGCAGGCGTTGGTCACCGCGGCACAGGAACGTAACCTCAAGCGGCCGGATGTGCGCAGCTTCGAGGCGCTGCCCGGACACGGTGTGCAAGCCGAGGTGAACGGCGAACGTGTGCAGGTAGGCGGCCCGCGTCTGTTGGAGCAAGCCAACATCACGATCCCGCCCGCGATTGCCGAGGCCAGCCGGACATGGGGGCAGCGCGGGCAAACGGTGGTCTACCTGATCCGCGCCGAAAAGGTGGTGGCGGGCTTCGCGCTGGCGGACGTGATCCGCGCGGAGAGCCATGAGGCCATCGCCACCCTCAAGGATTACGGCGTGCGAGTCGCGATGCTGACAGGCGATGCGCAAGAGGTCGCCGCGTGGGTGGCGAAGGAACTGGCGATTGACGAGTATTTCGCTCAAGTTTTGCCCGCCAACAAGGCCGACAAAATCCGCCAGTTGCAGCAGGACGGCAGCAAGGTGGCGATGGTGGGCGACGGCGTGAATGACGCGCCAGCGCTGGCACAGGCTGATGTCGGGATCGCCATCGGCGCGGGGACGGACGTAGCACGCGCTTCCGCCGGGATCGTGCTGGTGCGCAACGATCCGCGTGATGTGGCACGCATCATCACCTTGAGCCGCGCCAGCTACCGCAAGATGCGGCAGAACCTCGCGTGGGCGGTCGGTTATAACGCGATTGCGCTGCCGTTAGCGGCGGGTGTGCTGGCGTCGGTGGGGTTTGTGCTGCCAGCATGGGTGGGCGCGGTGTTGATGTCGTTGAGCACGATCATCGTCGCGATCAACGCGCAACTGCTGCGGGGACTCAAGTTGCAAGCTGCATAACCAGATACATCACGGGTTGGATGCCGTCACCGAGATCGAGATCGATGATGCGGTCGTCGCGGAAGCCGAGCCGCCGATACAACGCGATGGCGCGGGGATTGCTCAAAGCCGCGCCGATCTCGACCTTGGCAATGTGCAGCAGACGGCATTTTTCCAGCAGGGTTTGCACCAGCGCCGACCCGATCCCCCGACTGCGCAGCGCTTCCGTCACGTTCAGGTCGCTGATCTCGGCGGCGCGAGGCCACAGCGTCAACTGCCCGTAGCCGAGGACGCCCGTTTCGTTGACCGCCACCATGCCCACGCCCCGCCCGCGCCGTGCAAGGTCAAGCGCGCGGTGGATCAGTTCGCGCACGGCGTCGATGGAACTGTAGGGATAACAGGCTGATTGCAACATGGCGGCATCTTCCAAAGTGACAGGCCGCACGCTAAAGGCTTGACTCATGGAACTGAAAAAAGCCGCCGTTTTAACTTGTGGGTCGATAATGGCTGCACCCTTTGATCAATGGGGATACGGCGCACGGCCACATCAGCAGCACCGCATCCAAAGGTCATGATAACGTATGACGCACGAGATTTAATCGGCATTTGTGACAAAATGCATAAAAATTATAGCGATGTGGCAGAATCTTCCATCGTCGTAACGCTGTTCAACGCTATGATTTCGGAGGATCGTCGGGCTTGGGAGGATTGATCGCGATTGGGTTCGTCGCGTCGGGATCCATGTCCATGTCAGGCCGCTTCAAGCGTCCCGTTTTGCCGCGTGAGGATGGCGGCGTCAGTTTGCGATCTGCCGCCAAGGGCTGCGTGCGCTGTTTGTGGATCGAATCGGGGTCTTGTGGCAGCACCACCTGACGCGACCGTGGAATTTCCGAGGCTTCGATCACCATTTCGGGGTCGGGCTTGGCCTGTTTTTCCCACGCGTCCAAAAAGGCGTTCAGCCACGCCAATTCCGCCTTCAACATGGCGATCCGGTGCGCGAATAACGAACGCACTTGAAAATTGTTATCCTGCGCGCTTTCCTGATTCAGCGTGATGGTGATCTTCTCGATCTGCGTGGTCAGATCATGCTGACGGCTGAGGAGCGCGCTGCGCACCTGACTGGTTTTCAGGATGTGCAGATTCGCCAGCCCGATCTCGAAATATTTGTCGTGTGAGTGCGGCGTAGAGAGCAGATCGACCATCGCCGTTTGCAGCACGCCCATGCCCGCCGAACTGATGCGGAAGCGGCGGCGGCCTGTCTCTTCCACCATTTTCCTGACCAACCCTTGCTTTTCCAGCTTATCCAGCACGTAATACATGGATGACGTGCCGATTGCCGTCCAACGGCGCATCCCACGCTGCTCGATCAGGTCGTTCAGTGTGTGGTCGTAATTTGGCCCCTCGGCAAGCAAGCTCAGGATAGCGAGTTCCGCGTCGGTCATGGTCAGTACCTTCTATTGTTGGATGGCTTCATAGATTAGCCCACTATCAGCGTAGCACCAAGCCCACGTAACGTCAATTGGTTGATCTGGCAGTTTTTGGCAGCAGTTGTGCTGGTGTTGGCAGTCGATTTTTGCCTACAGTGGGCATGTCAAGCAAGCATTTTATAGGAGGCACGAAAATGACAACACAAGCGATTTCTAGCAGCCGTCCAGAGTGGGTGCGCATGGCGATCTACGCCGATGCACTGGTGACCGATCTGACTGGCCTCGCGCTGGTGATCGGCAGCGGGACACTGGCGACGCACTTGGGCATGTCCAGCGGGATCGTGATGGAGCTAGGCATCGGCCTGTTCGTATACGCGCTGGCGTTGTTCGTGGTGGCGTCTCGCTGGCTGACGCCGCGTAATGCCTACCTTCTGGGCGGGCTGAATGTAGTGTGGATCGTGGGCACAGAACTGCTGATGCTCTCGAACGCGCTGCCGATGACGCCGGAGGGACGCGGGTTGATCATGGCGTCCAACGTGATCGTAGCGGTGCTCGCCGCGCTGGAAATCATCGGCGCTCGCCAGATGAGCCGAGGCTAACCAGCCACACAGGGCGAATCCGACGATTCGCCCTGACTATTGTTCCGGCGCGGGCTGTTCGACGCGTTCGCGGCGCTTGATCCAGAAGAACAGCGTTAGGCAGGCCAAGCCCACCACGACTAGCGAAATCCACGCCGCATCACGCCAGTAGATCAACCCCGCGACGCCAAAACCGACCGAGATCAACAGATATAAGATGGTCACGCGGATAGGCGGATCGCCCAAGCGGAGGATGCGCTGATACAGATGTGAGCGATCTGGATAGAAGATATATTTTCCGCGCACGATGTAGATCGTGAAGGTCAACGCGGCGTCGAACACGAACAGCGCCACAAACATCATACCTGAGACGATCAGACGCGGAGATCGATCTTGCATCAAGAGAGGCAGCGCCGCCAAGCTGAAACCGATAAAACTACTGCCCACTTCGCCCATGAAAATGTGCGCGGGCGAGAGGTTGTGAAACAGGAAGCCGAGCGACGCGCCCACGATCAGCAGACTGAGCACCGTGACCAGCGGATTGCCCTCGACATAGGAAATATACGTCCACAGCAGCCCGACCAAGACCGCGTGCCCCGCCGCCAGTCCATCGATGTTATCCATATACGTGTAGATGGTGGACAGCCCGACGACCCAGATCAGCGAGGCGATCACGCCGATCTCATACGGCAGCATCAACTCGTAGCGCGGCAAGCCGATCACCGTGATCGGCACACCGGGGACGAAGATCAGCGCGGCGACGACCTGCGCCGAGATGCGCAGCGGGCGCGGCATACTGCGTAAATCTTCGAAGAAGCCGATCATCGCCATCATCGCGCCGGTCAGCGCAAAACGCACTACCGGCCCCGGATCGCTAATCCACAGCCCCAACGGCATGAACATCAGGAGGATCACTGCCAACATCGCCAGCCCACCTCCGCGCTGTCCGGCGGCGGGTTCTAACTTCACGGTAGGGATGTTGGAAGGGAAAACTTGGACAGCGTAACGGCGAGTCAAGCGTACGCCACCCCATGAGAGCACTGTCGCAACCACGAAGATGAGCAGCAACACAAACGGGTCAGGCAAAACTCGCCTCCGTGAACAGCGCGACGGCGAAGGCAGACGGCACAGCAATGCGCCAATATATTGTGCATTTTAGCATAACCAGTCTATTTTACCGCGTTAACTCTTCGTTCACCTGACGGATTCCTGACGCCCCGCCGCCAAAACCTAGACATTGGCAAAAGTTAACGTTATGCTCATCCGCTATTGTTTGCGAATTGTCTATTGAATTGCCTGCGGCAGTTCGTTAACTCCAACTCATGATCGGGAGGGAAGCTTGAAACTCTCTAGAATATTATTGGTGACTACGTTCGTCGTTTTGACGATGGGCTTGGTTATGGCTCCGGCGGCGACTATGGTGACGGCCCAAGATGGCCCGACGCCGCAAGTTATCGTGATCACGGCGACGCCACAAGGTGAGTCCGGCGGCGATACCGCTCCGGCTGCTCAACCGACGGCGGCTGACCCCAACGCGACCCCCGTGCCGCGTGAATTTGAAGCGCTCCGTGCGGCGCGTGCCGTCCTTCAGAAGAAGATCGGCGGCAACCTGACCTACGTGACAGCGTGGACATGGGATTTGCTGCTGTTCCCCGATAGTATGCTTGGTTGCCCTCCCGCTGGCGAGACACCCCTCAAGGGTGACACGGCTGGCTACAAGATTACGATCCAACCGCTGGGCAGCACGACCATTTACGAACTGCGCGTCACCTATGACCTCAAGCAGGTCTTTGATTGCGGTACGGCTGGCTCGGCTCCGAACGGTTCAGCGCTCCCCGGTGGCGGCACCATCGTCAATCTGGGCAGCTTCGAACTCGGTGGTCAGGCGCTCGATCTGAGTGCGAATACCGCCAGCATTATGAAATCCGCCAAGATGAAGTGGGTTAAGCGTCAGGTGCAGGCGGGCGACGGCAACGCGCTCAACTACATCGCGCAGGCCAAATCCAACGGCTTCAAGATCCTCTTGAGCGTCTTGGGCGATAAGAACTCGGTGACCAACCCGACCTATCAGCAGCAGTATGCGGATGTCGTCGGCGGCCTCGCCAAGTCCGGCGCGGATGCTATCGAAATCTGGAACGAAATGAACCTTGACCGCGAATGGCCGACCGGTCAGATCAGCGGCGCGAGTTACGTGCAGTTGCTCTCCAAAGCGTATGCGTCGATCAAGGCCAACAACGGCAGCACGATCGTGATCAGTGGTGCGCCGTCGCCCACGGGTGCGGCTGGCCCCGGCGGCAAGACCGACGCCTATTGGAACGACGACGTGTTCATGGCTGATATGGCAGCGGCTGGCGCGGGCAATTATCTCGACTGCGTTGGTCTGCACTACAACGAAGGTATCGTCAGCCCGACCACGACCAGCGGTGACTCACGCGGTGGTTATCCGACGTACTTCTTCTCGACCATGCTGCAACGTGGGTTGGCTTCCTTCCCCGGCAAGCAAGCATGTTTCACCGAACTCGGCTTCCTGTCGCCAGAAGGCTACGGGCCGCTGCCAGCAGGCTTTGCATGGGCGGCGAACACTTCGGTCGCTGAACATGCGCAGTGGTTGGCGGAAGCGGCGGTTGCCTCCGCGAACAGCGGGCGCGTCAAGCTGATGATCGTGTGGAACGTGGACTTCCCGTACTACACTGGCTCTGACCCCGTGGCTGGTTACGCGATCATCCGTCCGGGTGGTGGCTGCCCTGCCTGCGCCACACTCGCCAGCGTGATGCCGTAAGCTACCCGCTGCGTAACGTAGCTCTGTAAATGTAGCTTCATAAATACAGTACACAAACCACCCTTTTCTAAACACTGGAAAGGGTGGTTTTTTATTGCGAATTTACCCCGGCACGTTTCTCATTTTAAGTTGCGATCCCACCGTAACGCCGATCTAGCCCGAACCGTTGCTAGAATGGAGTCTGGGTTAATCGCGTAGGGATAGGGCATATGCCGTTTTCTACATCGGAGCATCCCATCGTCATCATCGGCGCTGGCATCGGCGGACTCAGCGCGGCAATCCGGCTGGCGGGGCAGGGGCACAGCGTCCACATCTACGAGCAGCAGTCGTATGTGGGCGGCAAGATGAACGAAGTTCGGGCGGATGGCTTCCGCTGGGACACAGGACCATCGATGATCACCATGCTGCCCGCCTTCGTAGACCTATTCGCGGCAGTGGGGCGGCATCTCGAAGATTACCTGACCTTCATCCCGATAGAACCCCTAACGCGCTACTTTTATCCCGACGGCGTGCAGATTGACGCCACGCGTGACATCGCCCACATGACCGCCCAACTTGCCCGACTGGACGAACGCGATGTCGATGGCTATCTCGGTTATCTGGCGTACGCCGCGCGGCTGCATCGGGTGGCGGGGAGAGCCTTCCTGTACGACGAGCCGCCGACGCTTGCCAGCCTCGCCAGCTTGCCGATCTCCGACACCTTCCGCTCGATGGATGCCGCGATTCGCAGCTATGTTCACGCGCCGCATGTGCGCCAACTGCTCGGACGCTTCGCTACCACCATTGGCGCGAGTCCGTACCGCGCGCCCGCCGTGCTGAACATCTTCGCACACATGCTGCTCAACGGCGGCGTGTGGTATCCGCAAGGCGGCGTGTACGCGATTTCGCGTGCGCTCGAACGCTTGGCGAGAGAAATCGGCGTCCAGCTTCACACGGGCAGCCCTGTCCGGCAGATCGTGGTCGAAGCGGGGATCGCCAGCGGAGTCGTACTCGCGGATGGCAGTCAGATCGACGCCAGCGCCGTGATCACGAATGTGGATGTGGCAACGGTTTACGAGCGGATGCTCACGGCAGAAGTGATTCCCGCCCACGTGCGCCAACGACTGTTCTCGCAAGCGCCGTCAGCGTCCGGCTTCATCATGCTGCTCGGCATTGAGGGGCAGCATCCACATCTAGCGCATCATAATGTCTTTTTTTCCAACGATTACCCGCGTGAATTCACCGATATTTTCCGGCGCGGCGTCCCGCCCGACGAGCCGACGATCTACGTGGCGATCACCAGTAAGCACGATGCGCAAGATGCGCCCGCTGGCTGCGAAAACTGGTTCGTGCTGGTCAACGCGCCGCCGCTGAGTGCCAATTTCGACTGGACGGTCAATGCGCCATCCTATCGGGCGCTGGTGCTGGATCGGTTGGCCTCGTTCGGGGTGGATGTGCGCGGGCAGATTCGCAGTGAACGCCTGTTGACCCCGCTTGACCTACAACGGCTAACGGGTGCGCGGCGCGGGGCGCTGTACGGCGTCGGGTTGCATCAACCATTCGCGCTTTTCCAGCGCCCGCACAACCGCGATCCGCACGTCGAGCGGCTGTATCACGTCGGCGGGACGACACACCCCGGCGGTGGTGTCGCGATGGTCATTCTATCCGGTGCATTGGTCGCCCGCCTGCTTTCACAGGATTTGCTGTGATGCATCCTCCTTTCGAAGGAACTCGCCTCACGCCAAAAGAGACTCGCCCCAGAAAACGAAGCGTGCTAGAGTAGCCCTAACCACAACAAATCGGCACCCAGTTCACGATCTATTTACGCTAGCTTGGTATTCTGATGCCAAGGTGGTCAAGATTAGCGTGCATTGAGTCGACTTTTTTACTGGATTTGTATACGGTCTTTAATGTCATGCCGTACTATAGACACCGCTAACGTAGAGGGAGTGCTCAGAATGACGGATCTCAACCAACAGAAGCCTTCAAAACCGCCCGGTTCGATCAAATCGACGCTCTCCGTCAACCGCAACGAGATCGACGAACGTGACCCTACCTTGCGCGTGATGCCCGATGGCGCGCAGCCGTACACTGTGCTGCTGGTCGAGCGCGTCATGAATATCGGCAGCGACCCCAAGCAGGAAGTCACCATCCGCGTGCCGGGGATACAGCCGCGCCACGCCCGCTTGATGCTGGAAGGGTCGAGTTACCGCATCTTCGACGTGACGGGTAAAAGCGGCGTGCTGGTCAACGGGCAGGTGATCGATAGCACCGTGCTCCGAGATGGCGCAATCATCCGGCTGCAAGACGAAACCGGACAGGGGCTGACGATGATGTACGCCAACCCCGTCGAACAGGCGATGGGTACCTCTTCCGTCGGCAAAATCACGCTGTTCGAGAAATTCCCGTTCCTGTTCGGGCGCGATCCGAACGGCAACGTCCACCTGACGGCGATGGCGGTCTCGTGGCAGCACGCCAAGATCACCGAGGAGGGCGGCAAGCACATCCTCGCGGATATGGGCAGCACCAACGGGACGTTCGTCAATGACCGCAAATTGGTCGGCCCGTATCGCTTGCAGCCCGAAGACGTGATCCGCATCGATCAAACCCTGTTCGTGTACAAGGGGATCGGCGTGCAGCGCCTTGCCGCCGCGCAAAAACTCCAGATCGACGCGGTGAATTTAGAGATGACATACACCACGAATTTCCCGCCGCCCGCCAAATCGCTGAACACCATGCGTGGCGTCTCGCTCTCGATCCACCCGCAAGAATTCGTCGCCATCATCGGCGGTTCCGGTTCTGGCAAATCCACACTGATGCGCGCTTTGAACGGCGCACAGCGCGCGACGGGCGGACAGATCCGCGTCAACGGCGAGGATTTCTACGCCAATTACGAGCAGTATCAGCCCGTGATCGGCTACGTACCGCAGAAAGACATCGTGCAGGATAACCTGTCGATCTATCAGACGCTGTGGTATGGTGGACGGCTGCGCTTCCCCAACGAACCCATCGCCTCCATCGAGCAGCGCATCAGCCGCGCCTTGGAAGCCTTGGAACTCACCGACTTCAAAGATCGTCTAGTACGCAACTTGAGCGGCGGGCAGAAAAAACGCGTCAGCATCGCACTGGAATTGATGGCTGACCCACGCTTGCTGTTCATGGATGAGCCGTCGTCGGGACTTGACCCCGGCCTAGACTATGAATTGATGGATACTTTGCGCCGATTGGCGGATCGCGGTCACAACGTCATCATCGTGACGCATACCACCTTGAATATCGAGAAGTGTGACCATATCGCGCTGATGGCACGCGGCAATTTGGCCTACTTTGGCCCCCCGCGCGAGGCGTTGAGCTTCTTCGGCGTCAAAGACTATCCGGAGATTTACACCAAGGTACAGCAAAACCCTGACGAGAACGGGTCAGCCATGTCGCCAACCGAAGCGGGCGCAGCGTGGGCGGAGAAATATCGGCAGACGACCACCTACATCAACAACGTCACCAAGCGGATGCTGCCCGTCGATAGCAAAGCCGCTCCCAACGTGTTGGCTAACATCCGACTGCGCGGCGCACGGCGCGGGACGTTTGTACAGCAGTTGCGCGTGCTGACGGAGCGCACGGTGGCGCTCGTCCGGCGCGATTTCCGCACCATCCTCGCCATGATGATTATCCTGCCGTTGGTGGGCTTGTTCCTCGGCCTGATCAGCTTTGACGGCGAGCGCAGTGAACGCGGACAGATGCTGATCAACCGCTTCAACAAACCGAGCGATATGAACGAGTTCTTCGATACTTTCCCGCTCAAACCAGTGCCGCAGCCGCTGTCCGCCAGCGGGGAACTCAAAACGAGCACAAACCAGCCGCAAACAGGCGCATCTGACTCCGCCGCCAGCAGCGACGTGCAGAAGATCGGGACGTTTGGCCCTGCCAGCGATGCGCAGCGCTTGTTGTTCATGATGTCGCTGGCGGTGGTGCTGCTCGGTTTGTTCACGTCTGCCTACACCGTCGTTGAGGAACGCAGCCTATTTATGCGCGAACGCATGGTGAACCTGCGCATCCCGCCCTACCTGAGTTCAAAAGTGGTGGTGTATGGCGGCTTGGCGCTGGTCAGCAGCATTTTGTTCATGATCGCGCTGTCGGTGGGCGTGCGTTTGCCCGATCAAGGTATCATTACATGGGGGCCGTTAGAAGTCTTTATCACACTGCTGCTTACATCACTTGCCGGAATCAGCATCGGGCTGCTGCTGTCCGCCACGGCAACGCAAACCAATGCCGTCACCTACGCGGTGTTGGGCGTGTTGTTCATCCAGATTCTGTTCCCCGGCGTGCTGTTCAAGATGGACGGCCCGGTGTTGGAACCGTTGTCGCGCCTGACGGTCACGCGTTGGTCGTTGGAAGCCCTCGGCGGGACTGCCGATATGGTCACGCGGGATGCGCAGGGTCGGATCGTGGTCGAGCGTCCGCTGCGCAACAAGGATAACCAGCCAATCGGCAACCTGACGGCGATTCAATTCTTCCCGTCGCCTAGCGCACTCAGCGTCACCTATCCGACGGAAGCAGCGGGACTGCTGGTGCGTTGGGGCGCGTTACTCGCTTTCATCGTCATTTTCTTCGGTGCATCTTGGCTTGCGTTGAACCGCACCGAAAGTTTCTAAATACAGGAGCAAAGTTATGAAGCGTTCATCCGTTATAGTGCTATCCATCGTGATGGCGTTGCTGATGGCGGCTTGCGGCAACACGACGCCAGCGTCAACAGCGACCGCCGTACCGCCGACGAATATCGTGAATACCGCCGCGGCGGGAGATAGTAAGGCCACCAAGCCGTCAGCAGCTACCACCGAGGCGACTGCGGAAGCGACGACTGCCGCGACCAGTGAGGTAGCTGCCGCCCCGACGACAGAACCAACCGCTGAAGCGACCACCGCCGCTACGGTCGCCGCGCCCGCCGACGCCACTGCCGAAGCGACCAGCGCGGGCGGGGACATCTCCATCGAACCCGCCAATCCGACGCCCGCGCCCACGCTCAAAGTAGCTGGTACGCCTGCGCCAAACACGACCATCAACGGGACGCCGGTGCCATCGACGCAGCCCGCGATCAAGCCGCCCAAATCCTTGGACGACCTGCGCAAAGACTACCCCGATCTTGGCCCGTTCATCGACAAGTACAAGGACTCCAAAGTCGGTGACATCGACATGTCCGAGCTGTACAAGCGGATTGTCGAGATTTACGATGCGGAAGGCGCAACGGGCGTCGGGACGTTCCTTGAAGAATCAGGTTTGCTCGATAAGCTCAAGATTCCCGTCAGCTACCTCGACCTGCTGCGCGAATTCGACAAGGGCGGCATGGAAGCCGTGCAGAAACTCGCCAAGACCCGCCAGATCGTGAACGATCAGGACGAGATCGTGGCCTATCTCACGCTTGATGCGGAGAGCAGCCTGCAATCCGAGACGGATCGCCTGAAGGGGTTGGGCGTCACGGTCTACACGTACATTCCCGAAAATACCGAGCTGGAAATCGGGATTCCGCTGGCGGTCTTGGGGCAATTACAGACCCCCGGTAAGCTGCTGGAATATCTCAGCACGATTGGTGACAGCGTGCATATCGTCGGCTTCCGCGTCCCCGCCCCGACCACGACCGGGCGCTTCCGTCTGCAAGATGCGGTCAAAGGCGTAGCAGCCCAGACCGTCGGCGCGGATAAGTGGCACGCGGCGGGCATCACAGGCAAAGGCATCAAGGTCGGCGTCCTCGATCTCGGCTTCGGCAAGATCAAGGATTATCTCGGCAACGGCCTGCCCGCAAAAGTCAACACGCTGCAATCCATCGACAAGCTCGACCGTCAGGAAGAATCGCACGGCACGGCTTGCGCGATGGTCGTCCACGCGATGGCTCCGGACGCCGAACTGTACATCGCCTATTTCGATGGCAACAGCCGCGACAGTTTCGTCAAGGCGCTGCAATGGTTCCAAAAGAACGGCGTGCAGGTCATCAACTACTCAGTTGGTTCCGCCGTTGGCCCGCGCGATGGCACCTTCGGAGACTCGCCCATCGTAGACGCTTTCGTGCGTGATACGGGCGTGTTGTGGGTGAACGCGGCGGGCAACTACGCGCTCTCGCATACTATTTTCCCTTTCAACGAGGGCAAGAATAAGTTCCACGATTTCGGTGAAGACACGCTGACTATGCCCTTCATCGCGGGCGAACCTGCCACCTCGATTGCCATGAACTGGAACGGCAATTGGAATGGCAAGGAAAAGAGCGAATACGACTTCATCGTGCTCGATTCTAACGGTGACGAAGTCGCGTCCGGCAACGAGCCGCGCAAGGGGCGTACCAACGATTATCCCTTCCAGTTCACCACCTTTGAAGCCACACCGGGCGACATGTACTATCTGGCGGTGCGCCGCATTCGTGGCACCACCGACAACAACATCGACATTTTCATTCCCAACGGCCTGATCGCACCGTGGGCACAGGTCGCTGCCTACAGCGTGACTGCGCCCGCCGATGCCGACAGTGCCCTATCCGTCGGCGCGACGGGGCTGACGAAAGACAAGCTGGAAGAATACAGCTCCCAAGGCCCGACGCTTGATGATCGTCAGAAGCCGGACATCACCGCGCCCACCAACGAAGTGATCCCCGGCATCTACGACGATGGCTTCGCGGGCACGTCCGGCGCTGCGCCCGCCATCGCTGGTGCCGCAGCGCTGGTGCTGCAAGCCTTCCCCGACATGGATCAGGCGCAAGTCAAGGCCTACTTGATGGCGAACGTGGTCGATCTGGGCGATAAGGGGCCAGACTCCGTGTTTGGCACGGGACGCTTGGCACTGCCTGAACCCAAACAGGGCAGCGGCGGTGACAATGGCTCGACTGGTGGCGCGACGCCCGAAAAGCCGAGCAACGACAATAACACGGGCGATGATGGTGGCGATGTCGGCGGCGACAAATCCGGCGCTGGCGAAGTGATCACCATCACCGACGTGCGCACCAAGTTCAACGTCAAGCTCGGTCGCGACAAGGGTATGCAGATCAAGACCACCTTCGAGGTTGACGGGTACAGCGGCAAGAAGCTATTGGTGGCGGTGCTGTTCTTCGCGCCGGATAAGTCTGAACTTCAGAGCGCCAACGAGCAGTACTCGATCAACGGCCAGATCGGCACAGGCACCGTCCTCAGCGTCAAGCGTAACCAGACGGTCTTCAAGGATGTCACCCTGTTCATCGCCAATTCCGCCTTCGCGGACGTGACCGAGGACTCGTTCTTCTTCATCGTGGGCGCGATCGATGTCACCGATCAGAATAATCCGGTGCTCGTCGCCAAGAGCGATCCGATTGAAGTGACGAAGAAATAAGCCGCGACGGCATTTCACCGATCAACATACACGGGCTGGATCGCGTTGATCCAGCCCGTGTTGTGTGTTTATCAGCGCCGCTATAGTGAACAAGATTTGTATGAGCACCTCGTGATTCTGTCATGGCTATGCTTGGAGCGGATGGCCTTCTTGGGCGAGCATATCATGGTAGACGACAAGCGCGAGTTTAACGACATTCTGCCCAAGTTTTCGGGGCCAGTCCAACCGCTGCTGTCGGGCATGTTCCACACTCAGCCAGCCGACTCATGGCGCGACCTCAAAAAGCCGCTGTCGGCGCTGCTCGTGCTGCGGAAGTAGATATTCAAAAATGCAATCGCAGCTAATCGACGGCAGTACAGCGCTACATCAACGAATAATGTTTGAGGATTCAGATCATATTATTCAGTCCTCAATTGGCTCAACTATTAATTTAGTGTTCTGTAAGTAGTGGTTGTACTCCTGTCACGACCCGAAAACCAAAGCGATTAAATCTGTATTCTGGACTTAGCCAATCTCGATAATCTGTACGTGCATAATCCTGAGAGTAATTCCATGCTCCACCTCGTAATGGATAAGCCATAATAGGACTTAAATTCGACACCTTATTTTCATAAGCATTTAGGCACCACTCAAATACATTTCCGCTCATTTCCATTACTCCGTATGGCGAAGCCGCATTTGGAAACAGTCCCACAACACTTGTCATACCGATGCCTGTCTCGAAGGTATTGCTCTTAGTAGGATCAAAGCCATTTCCATATGGAAAGATGCGTCCATCGCTGCCGCGTGCGGCTTTTTCCCACTGTTCTTCAGTGGGCAAAGTTATCTTGAAATCTAGTTTTGCGCTTAGCCATGCGCAGAAAGCCATTGCTTCATACCATGAAACATTTTCACGCGGATGATTTGCGTACTTGAAGGCTTGCTCTAATTGGCCTTGTTTTTGTTGTTCGAGTCCTCTAGCGTCTAATCCATTCCACCATTTTGGATCGTTATAACCACTAGGATCCTCTATAAATGCCTGAAATTGAAGATAAGTAACTGGATACTTCGTAATCCAAAATTGTGGAAGTGTTCGTTTTTCACTCTTCTGATAAATAAAGTTCCCTGCTGGCACTTCACACCAAACAAAATCGGGCCAACAGTCTCGACGCACCCCAACTCCGGGACGAGGATCACCCAATGCACTCAATGCACGACCGGACCCAGCACGTTCTACAGGCAATAAGTGTCCATCTGTGATCAGTTCAACCAATCGTTGGCGTACGCGGGGCAGAACACTAGCCCCAATCTCATCGCGTTCTGCTTCTTCAAGGCCAACGATTGCCAACATTTCACCTGCCAACGACACAAGTTGCCAATCTGGGGGTATCTTCTGCTCTAGGATCATCCTATCAATAGCATCTAGAGTGTGTTATGCACTTTGAGCCTTAGCTGGGAAGATAAGCTTCATAAGGCGCGACAGC
>JAHBVJ010000032.1 GCA_019637615.1 Anaerolineae bacterium
CCAGTTTTTAATCATGCGCGTCCGCATCAAGGGATCGATCAACAGATTCCGGAACCATCAGTCACTACACCATTGCCAGATAACTCACCTTTGAAGGTGAAAAGTTGGCCCATCTTGGGTGGCTTGCATCATGACTATCGTCGGGTCGCGTAACGGCAAATTCTGAGCGGATGCCTTATCTGACCCCCACAGGCGTCAAGTAGCTCAGGCACTTGACGCGATTATGAAAGAAAGCCAAGCAGGAGTCGCCGATTTAGAGGTAGCGTTGCGTGTGATTTCGGAAATTGCCGATCGCTATGTAAAACTCACAGCAACGCAACAACGTGATATACTGAAGTTGTTGGTCAAGAGAGTGATTGTCAACGAGCGAGGCATTGTCACTAGACTAGAACTACAACCACCATTCCAGTATCTTGTGAGCCTTGGAAACGGTGGAAATAAGCAGCAGAACCCAGCGAAGAAAACAAAAACCAGTGTCACAAACACTGGTTCGGTACAAAAACCTTTAGGTACCCCTATCGGGAAGCTTTCCGTATCCTAGATATGCTTCCACCGAATTCACCGTTGAGCATACTACTTCAGAGCGCGTTATCAAATCCCGCAAAGCTGAGCGCAATGCGTTGATCTGCGAGTACTACACCAATGGTCAAACACTTGCCGAGATTGCAAATGTCTTTGGCATCAGTGTGCAACGCGTGTGGGAAATCGTAAACCCGAAATGAAGTTGTATTCCGTTTTGTATGTGACATCCTTGCTGGGTCATTCACTTCAACATTGTGTGATGGCGAGACGAATCATAGTTGATTGACATCAAGCATAAGGTTTCATTGCAAGTTCGCCAAGCATTGGCATCATATCCTTTAGATTGTGCGTGTACAAAGGTAGTTGAAGTCGATAGGCGACTGAAGCAATTTGACAATCATCTTTGCCGATATGATGGCTGAACTGGAATTGCGCTAGCTGCTCCATTGCCCATTCTTGATCGGCGGACGTGAGGTAAATCAGTTCGAACTGGTTTAAGAGGCTTTTGCAATCTGTTTGATGTGCCTTGCTACTCGCGCCCTCCATGACTTCTAGCCATGTTGTAGAGGTTACGCCGTAACGTTGTTGATTATTAAACCAGTTAATGGCAGGCTGATATTTACGGAACAAGTGCAACACTACTGTAGTATCGAGGACGGCATCAATCATTGACTGCCATCCCGATAGGGTTGTAGTTTATCGGCACGTTTGCGGCGTTGCGTCTTGACCCACTCGACGGGATCCTCGATTTGGGGATCTACAAATTCAATGGGTTCCATTCCCTGTAACATCGCAACGATTTGAGCACCAGTTTTGGGTTGAGTAGTTGGCTCACCAATCTCCAGTGTATCAATCAACAGTTTCGCCAGTTCCTTGCGCTCCTGCGGGCTAAGTGTCTTGGCTTGATCGAATATTTCAGTAATTGTCATGTCTTACATCCTCCGCCACTCTCCCCCAATTATAAAGGCAGGTGTGATCAGAAGCGACCCATCGGCCGTGAGAGGACAAAAGTAGCTATCACGACCACTACTTTACTGCTGATAAGCCCCTAAATTCTAGCAGCAGATCGCAGCACTGCTCTGGCTCAAATTCCATGGATACACTTATTTGACCATACGGGCTTATATCCAACGGCCGCAGTCGCTTGTTTGAAAAACGCCTTGGCGGCAGCCAGATCACGGGTTACGCTGAGCATGGTATCGACTAGATTGCCATCCCGATCAATCGTGCGATAGAGGTAGTGCCACTGCCCATTGACTTTGATGTATGTCTCATCAACGTACCACGATTTCCCGGCTTGTCCTCGGCGCTTGGCTTTCAGGTGAGCGCTCATCAGTGGCGCAAAACGTGCTTCCCATGCCCGTACCGCTTCATGGGTAAAGGTGTACCCGCGGATTAGAAACATTTCGGTCAGGTCGCGTAGGCTCAGTTTGTAGCGCAGTCGCCACATCACCACCAACAGCACAATATCTGTGGGAAACTGTAAATGATTGAAGGCGGTGCCAGTGCGCTCATTAAAACGTCGTTGGCAGTCATGACACTTAAACACAGCGTAGCCCAGACTAGTTGATTCTGTATATTTGCGTGTGTTTTTAGATTGACAATGCGGACAGTTCATCGGGTCCATCTTCCTTGATGACAAAATACTACCCGATTTACCAGGCTCGATCTACTCGTGCGCTGAGTTCTGACACAACCCTTGCGCCGTATCGTGAAGGAATATGTTGTTTATTTCAACACGGAACGTCCCCATCAAGGACTTGACCAGCGTGTGCCTGATCCATCCAACTACATATCACCATCAGGATCCCAGACAATTATTGGACAGCCTATCTTGGGTGGACTACATCATGTCTATCGAAGACTTGCCGCTTGATTTTTATGCTCAAATAAGCCAATCGGCCAGCACAAGCTTATGTAAGTATTGACATAATTTTATGGTAAAACTCAGAACCTAGAATTTCCATTGCGTCACTCAAAACTGGAATAACACTGAGTTCGATTTGCTTAGAATCCAATAATTCCGTTGCTCTACGTAGCGTTTGGATCAACTCATACTCTGCACTTTGCGAAGATCGAGTCCTTGATAATCGGTCGAGTGCAGTAGCAACGCGAATGGCTATTAGCTGTGCAGGTCCATTTGCATTCATCGCGATATGTATATCTCTGAATGATTCGCCTGATGGAAGTGTTAATTCACAAATATCAAGATACACGACAGTTTCATGTCCATTTTTGCAAACTAGTGCAAATTCATCAAGAGGATTTGTGTACGTGAAATCAGTGTATTTTTTTCGTTCAATATACCCACGAGCACCACAGTGATCGCATAATATATTGTTTAGTACCCAATCTCTTTGTTCATAATCAAAAACTTTATACGCATGTTCTCTGGTTCTTCCAATTTTGGACATAATTCGTCATCCGAATATTATCTTTTGCCGTCTATAGATAGGAACATATTTGCTTTTCCGCGAGTGGTCTTATACTGGGAGGCAAAAGATATCCCAAGCGAATGATATTTGACAGTTGCAGTTATGTCGGTGGCTATCCGAAGCCCTACTGATTCTCTAGGCATTCTAACTATCGTATAGAGCGTCCGTATGCCCCGTACGGATTTTTGATGGCTTGCCTCAAATTCCCAATTCGGATCTGGCCTCAACAAACCAAATGCTAGTAGTTGAGCTTCTTGTCTTGTAAATCTGATTTTTCTCATCGCGGTTGGTATGGTTGCATTGAGAGCACCAAATTTGAAATCTAATCCCAATGAATATTCACTTTCCGTTTCGATATCAGAATATATTTCTCTAGGACACATATCATAAGCAATAACAGGGAGGTCACTTCCTAGGGCGAATAGATTCAACGTAAACCTTGCCCATTCAACGCTTACATTCGGTTCTGGTTGAAATGAGAGCGCGAAGTGTACAAGATTGTAAGCATAATTTTCCAAATTCAGCGTTAAGTCCAACAGAGGATTAGCTGCATCTTGTATGAGTTCGCCTAACGCTAAACATTGTGGCTCCCCTATTACTACTCTGACATGATTAGTCTTTATTAGACTTCTAATATAGTCTACTTCAACTGAACGTGCGCTTTTCAATACAGCTTGGAACTCAGACTCATTGGGCTGTAGAAATCCCTCGTCGAATATCTTGTCTATCTCTGCTGGGGCCAAAATTACGTTATTGGTTACCATAAGACACTCCAATGAAACTATTTTGCACGTTGTTCGCGTTGTAAAGTCAGAGACCCTACTTCTATTTCTACTTTGTAAAAGATTATCTATTATTATCTACAAATTAAGTGGCAAGACCCACCAACACAAATGGAGCCCAGTAAAATGGATGAGTGTATTCTTGTCGAATAGCATTAACGGCCTGCTGAAACGCTATTGCTCTTGATAGGGATGGATTTCCAAGCCAATTTGCATAGAAATACTGCATGAATTTGAGCGACGCTTCAGCATCAAGTTCCCAAAGACCGCCTAGCACAGAGTCTGCACCAGAGATTAAGAAACTACTCAAAAAACCTAACGAGTCATCGCCTGCTGAAAAATCACTATTTCCACTCTCACATGCGCTCAAAGTTACATGATTATAGTCCAGCTTCAGCTCAAAAATATCCTTTGCTAATAATGGACGATCAGCGAGAAATAAACTAGATAACCACGAATTTCGCGGATTGAATCTAGCGTGACAAGAAAAATGGAGGATATTGCCCTTTGGAAAATTCCGAAGGACATCGACCTTGGCATCATCATCTTGATAGAGTTGAAGATTACATAACGTACTTACCGCGTTCGCTTCTGCATTGAATATTTCTCTTTCTGATCCTTCCGCAAAGGATAATGCAATTCCTGCTTGATAGATTTTCCGATCTCTGCTAAGCAGTTCACGCAAGATAGTGATACTTGGAACATATACGATTGAAAATCTTTCGCACGCATATTCGCCAGCATCAAATTTTAGAGCGTGTATTGGGATAGAGTGCAAGTATAGATGAGGTACAATATAAACAGTCGCGATATCCGACATATGGGGTAACAACGGTTGCCATAACTTTGGAGCCAGTTCTTGCCAATTTTGTGTCAGTCCAGGATACTTATAATGATGCTCCACTTCACGCTTAAACATTGGAATAAACCGCTCCAACCGAATTACATCTACCATAATATTGACACAAATTATGGGTGTTCCTCGCTTGAGGATAAAAGCCAATACATTTTGACCTACACAAAAAAATGAAACAACTGCCGTGTTCTCAGGTAGAAGCACAGACAGATGGTGGATCTCCGACGACGTCAGCGTTTGAAGTTGCCATGGTGACTGCTTCTCTACTTCAACTTGAAGATTCTGCGAGAAGACATTTTTCCTATACGCACGTCTAGCAGAAATTAGATCATGTACAAATGTAAGTGAATCACTGAAAACTGTGTCAGTCGTGACCAATTGACGAGTTAACACCTTGATGCGAGTCGCGATTTGCTCTGCTGTTCCATGTGGCAAATCAATAGGAGGCAGAGACAGAGCAGAAGCTGAATACATTTCGAGTAATAGTTGACTTCGCGCATTTTCTGTCGCAATTAGAGCAGAAACTGCATCGTTCTGCATTACTTGACTAAAAGCAATTGCTCCATGTAGATAAGTGCCAATTTCCCGCAACCACTCAACAGAGTCGCTTGACGCATTTTCAATAAGAAAATAGTTGATGATCTCTACTCCGCGTGTTGCGCTAGTTTGGGTTCCTTGCCAATCACGGTTAGCTCGATACACCTTCGTCAATAAGATATACAATTGAAGTCTTACAAAGTGGTTGGCGTCGCCTTCATCTAACATGGATAATGCTTCGTTAGCACTTTCTAAAATTGACAGCCAGTCCATACCTTTTATGTACTCAAGCTGTGTTAATAATGTTAGTGCCTGTACAATATCAAACTGTAATTCGAAATGTCGAAATATTACTATGGCTTCGCGTATTGTATCTTCCGCTTCAGCAATTAGTGCTTCTACGGAGTCATAAGAAACATATCTGAGATACGACAAGATAGCCTGACAATAATTATGCAGTATGTTGGCATAAGCGATAGGAAACAAGCCAGAATCGATTTGTCTCGCTTCACGCAAATGCTCAAGTGCTCTTTCAACAAATTCTGTTGAGTCGCCATCACCAGTTGATGTTAAGTGTAGATAAGCTCCTCCAATCGATGAGTGAGCATTATAGTAATCCCATCCCTTAATCGCGCTATATACTTCGAGTGCCATTTGGTAATAGACAATTGCAGTCTTAATGGCAGCATCATACGTTGGAAGGGTAGTTAACGTATTGCCAAGGTTTACGTAACTTCCTGCAATCCTCTGAATATCCTCTTCTTCCTCTCGCAGTGTAAGGCTGCGGCGAAGATATTTTAACGCTAAGCGTTTACGCGCCTCCCAATCAATGTCATGAAGATTTTTGAATACTAATCCAGCACCATTCAGGAGGTCGGATTGAGCTAATTTTGAAAACTGTGTACCTCCTAATTCCCACGCTTTAAAATAACAGGTCAATGCTTGCCTTTTTCCAAGCTCAGGTTTAATTGCCCCTTGCGTAGAGAAAGCATTGCCTAAATTGATCAATACTCTTGCCGCATTTAACTCATAGCCATGAGCTCGATATTTCTTCAGTGCCTCGTAATATAGTTGGATGCGTCTTTCAGTTTGGTACGGATCACTGGGAAAATTAGTGTCAATGACATTGGCTAAAATATTGGCACAATGTGCCAATAGAATTGGATATTCCATGCACCGAGCTGCTGCATACGCAAGTTCTGCCAACACATGAGCTTCCCTTGAATGTTGAATGTCGTCAAATATCATTCCAAGATAAGCAATAAGTTGGAAAACTTGTTCGTAATCTTGAGTATTGAAATTTAGGGAAGCAGAATACTCTTCTCGGATTTTTTCTGTCCCGATCTCAAGCGAGAGATTGTCCTTAAGTATTTCGCCTCCCAATAGCCACAATTTGCTATTAAGCCATAATCTGCTACTAATGAGTTTCTCTTTATCAAAACTTGCAACAAAGTTAGATTCTTGCTGTGCTCTCAAGTGTGACAGAACAATCTGTCCTATCTCTGTAGGCTGTAGATGCCCAGATGCAACGGATTGAAACAATTCTTCAAGTTGAACTGGTTCAGCTAGGTCAATACTTGGTAATTCTCCAAGGTAAAATTTATCTTCTTGGCTAAAAAGTTCACTGTTATCCGAAATATTTTGGAGTTGTTCTCTAGTTTGTTCAATCTTAGGTAGAAGAACTTTACTTACTTCAACAAATCTCTCTTTATCTGGAAGATAAGACATTAATTCATCAACAAGTAACAAAAGCTGTTTTTCTAAAGGTGGAATGGGAGTCACTTCAACGCGATCTCTTAGTTCTTGCAGCAATAAAGTGATAGCGGGAGATGGAACTCGTGGATTAGCCGTTTTTTCAATAATGACTGTATTAGTTAGAAGAAATATTATCTGCTCTTGTATGGGTGTCGGATCAAATTGAAACAGATACTGGAGAAATCTTATCCAATTCTTCAGTACATACTCTTCTGGAAGGAAATCCAAATTACTCAACCGATGGATTACACTTCTTAACGTTTCTCCAGAATTCATATGAGCCTGCAATTTCCATCCATCCGAATCATGGATTTGCGCGATCTACTTCGTAACTAGTTGCGGGGTAGGCAGTTTAATAGTTGAATCGAGAATTATGGTTTCCTGCAAAGGAAACTTGACTTCATCCTGTAGAATTTTAGCATTAAATATTTCCTGACTTATTCTATCCCATATTTATGCAATTTAAGAAACACAGTTTGGTAGTCCATAATAGCCAGTTGTGCAGGTCGAATGAGGGTGAAACCACGGCAACACCAATTAGACAAACTAAATGAGCTACAAGATAAGACTGTAGGGGTCATTTACTGATTCCGTGATTGAGAGCTAAACTATAGGGTGAGGAGAAAGATATGGCAAACTCACCCAAAGCGCAAGAGGGTCATGTACGCGGAAACGCGGGATAATCGAAAAAGGGCGGCAGATGGGTAAAATGTGACAAAGCGAAGAGAGTTTCAGTGTAGCATACTGCTGTCCTGTTTTATAACCGCGAACCCCAGCACAGTTACGGAAGTTCGTGACCGAGGGTATTAGCAGTCGACGACGATAGCGATAGCCTGCGCAAACAAGGTAAACGTGAAGCGAGGAGTATGCGTCGAATACGAGCTATTAGGTTGTCGCTGTCAGTGACTCACGCGGAACGGGTCAAGGTGAAGCGATGGGCGAGATAGCGACGCCATTCACTTTGAGCTTGCTCAAGCATGAACGTAACAAATTCCTCCAAGGGCATCCGCTGCCGCTGTAAGCCACGGATTGGCAGGCGTTTGACCGTGGTCCGGTGGAGCTGGACAACCAAGTCACCGTTGGCTACGTCAACCGACACACTGACCTGCTGACCAGCGAGGGCACGTTTAATGTAGTAGACATGCGTATCGAGCTTGATGGTGCCGTTGTGGTTGATACGCCGGACGTAGGTACGCCCCGCCACGCGCTGCAACCAAGCATCGGGGTCGATAAGGTCAGGGAGTGGACGCAACGGTGGCAGCACCGGAAAGGCCACCCGTGGTGGCCGATTCCCACACGACCAGGCTTGGTTGGGTCGTTCGCCATTGTAGTGTTGCACAAACTGCTCGGTCACGGCTTGCGCCTGCGCAAGATCCGTGGGACGACAGACTTGCAGACACTCGCGTTCATACGTGCCGTTGTACCGCTCCACGAAGGGCTTGCGTTGAGGGGTACGCGGTGGACAAATGATAGCGTTTACGCCAAGACAGGCGAGCAAACGCAAGCAGGCTGAGGGAAAATCGCGAGCCGTCCAACTGCCCACAAAGCGCACATCACGGTCCAGCGTGATGGACTCCGGCAGCCCATGGTGCCGAAACACACTGACCAGTGCCTCTACCACACTCTGCGCATTGAAGTCGGTGTGTAGACGAAAATCGACGGCGATGGAAGTACCAGCGTCTACCACATTTAGACATTCCAACAGATGTTGACGTTTATGCGTATCGGGAATGTTCACGCCGTTAACATCCTTGAAGTCAATTTCCCACGCTTGCAGCGGGCTGGGACGCTCGACAGGGTGCGACAGCGTGGCGGTGCGGTTCACAATACGACCATTGGCCTTGAGAACCTCCCAAATGGTACGCGTAGACGGCACTGGTTGGTGCTGCGGTTCGGTTGTGCCTTGCTGTAAAAAGTATTGAATGGCTTTGGGGCCGGGAATGCGTTGCAAATGGGCTGGTGGATGGTCGCGGATATCCAGAATGCGTGTCACTAGCTCGCTGCTGACCGGCGCTGGTTGGTGGTGCGGTTCATGCGAGTGTCCCGCCAACACCCGGCGTAGGGTGCGCCAATTACGTACACGCAGATGAAGACACGTGAGGACCGAGCCCGGCATAATCATTCGTGGTGCCGAGACATATTGGATAAACTGAGGGTTATCGGTGCTCAGTAGTAGTCGAGGGATGGATGACTTGGTCTGTTTTTGCACAACTATTTTGGCTGGTAATCGATGTCTTGGCTGTGGTCAGACTGTCAAAGCATGAGAAAGACATTGAAGTCCTGTTGCTGCGGCAGCAATTGCGTATTCTGGAGCGAAAGCAACAGCGTCCGCCGCGCATCACACGCTGGGAAAAGCTCACCTTGGCAGTGTTGGCAGCATGGTTGAAGGAGAAGACGGCACGCGGTCGTAGCCGGTTAACCGAGGTCATGCTGCTGTTCAAACCTGATACCGTTTTGAAATGGCATCGGGAATTAGTGCGCCGGAAATGGACCTTTCAGCAAACAAGCCGTCGGGTGGGTAATGTAGCCCTTGCGCCTGAGGTGGAAGCCCTGATTGTTCAACTAGCACACGATAATCCGCGACTCGGCTACAAGAAGTTGGTCGGCGAACTGCTTAAGCTGGGCTATCGCGTCGGGCGTTCGACCGTGCGGGACGTTCTCAAACGGCATCACATCCAACCGGCCCCGCAGCGTCGCCGTACTGGCAGCAACTGGCGTACCTTTCTCAGCAGTCATCAAGCCCAACTGTTAGCGACCGATTTCTTCACCGTAGAAACGGTATGGCTCCAGACTGTGTATGTCCTGTTTTTCATCGAATTGCACACGCGTCGTGTTCATCTGGCAGGTTGTACCTCACAACCGACCTCGGCTTGGGTCACGCAACAGGCACGGCAACTCACGTGGGAACTTCACGATACCACCCAGCCTTCCAAACTCTATCTGCTCCATGATCGCGATACAAAGTTCACAGTGTCGTTTGACACTGTCTTTGTGTCGGAAGGCATTACGATCGTACTCACTCCGTCGCAGGCACCCAACGCGAATGCCTTTGCCGAGCGTTGGATCCGCTCGGTGCGTGAAGAGTGTTTGGATCATCTCCTGATCTTTAATGAGCGTGCATTGTACCGGGTGCTGACGGACTATGTTGCGTATTACAACCACGCCAGACCACATCAAGGATTGCAACAACAGACGCCGATCCCCTACACCCCCTGTCTGCACGGCACCATTCGGCGTCGGAAGGTGGTAGGAGGTCTGATCAACGACTACTATCGAGACGCCGCCTAGCGCTTCCACAGCTGCGGCTATCCTAGGCTTGTGCTACCAAAGGAACAATGATGACGCCTATTCGATTACATTTTTCCTTGATCCTTGATACATCGGCGTGTAAGGATCGGTCTTGCTCATAGGAAACGTGGGATAATTGAAAATCTCGGAGCAAATGCCTTACTTGAGTGCAAGTAAAGCGCTGGAGTGGCTGGTATCAAGCCACAATTGCGCCAAAATTATCGCTAGCTGACAGTCAGCAGCGAGAGTCCGCCCTCGGCTGGCGTACTCACAACGCCAGTGGCAGGCAAAGCAGGGCTTGGACCGTCCAGCGTTTGTGGGTCAACCCCGCAGCTACAGCAGGGGTACGTCGCCGCCATACTTGACCAGTGATAGTGCGCACGGTCAAGCTGTGATGCGGGCGCACGAAGTGGTAGTAAGCCCGTCCCCATTCTAGTGACCAGCGCAACGTTTCCAAGTTATGGGCAATTGACCAAGTACGCCGACTGAGCGTGGCGATGGATTCGCGCAACGTCAGGTTCAGACGTTCGACGAAAGCCCATAGTATGCGAAAACTCCATCTTTGCCGAAACCAGCTAGAATCAAGCCGATGTTCGGGGCTGCGGTGTATGGGATACGGCGATGCTTTGGTTAGTGATCGGTCAAGTTATCCAAGTGGTGATGGATGTGCTGAGTTTGCATCTGATCGCTGATCGAGACAAAGATCTGGAAGTGCTGGTGATGCGCCAACAAATCCGGATCCTTGAACGGCGACTGGGCAAGCACGTTCGACCTTCACGCATAGAGAAACTACTTTTGGCGTTGAGTGCGTTGCAGATCAAAGTATGGGTAGGTCAGCAACGCTTCAAAAACAGCCTACTTCTATTCAAGCCAGCGACGATCTTGAAATGGCACCGGGATCTAGTAAAGCGCAAGTGGACGTTTCAACGACGAGAAAAGGTAGGACGGCCTCGCATAGAAGAGGAACTTGAGGTGCTGATAGTGCGCTTAGCCAAGGAAAAGCCTCGACTAGGCTACGAAAAGCTCCAAGGGGAATTAGAGAAGCTCGGCTATGACGTGGGCATCTCCACGGTACGGGATGTGCTGAAACGCCACCACATATTGCCGGCACTAGAACGGGACCGGACACACAGCAATTGGCGTACCTTTCTGAACCACTATCGGACGCAGATGCTAGCCTGCGATTTCTTTACGATCGAGACTGTCTCCTTGCAAACTGTATATATCCTGTTTTTCATAGAACTCAGCACACGCCGAGTCAGGCTGGCTGTACCACCCAGCCTGACTCGGCGTGGGTGACCCAGCAAGCCCGATAGGTGCTTTGGCAGTTTCAGAATCGTGAGCAATGCCTCGGCTTCCTAATCCATGATCGGGACACTAAGTTCACCCGCTCGTTTGAGACGGTGTTTGCGGCTGAGGGCATCGAGACCGTTTTGACCCCCTATCGCGCACCCAACGCCAACGCGGTTGCCGAACGCTGGATTCGCTCAGTGCGTCAGGAATGTTTGGATCATCTGTTGATCATCAACCAAGTACATCTGCGACATGTGCTGAAGGAATATGTGGACTACTACAATACAGTGCGTCCTCATCAAGGGCTTGACCAACAAGCGCCGATTCCGTTTCCGCGTGGGTCGGTGATCGGCACTATAACTTGTCGTGACGTGCTCGGCGGCATCTTGCATGATTACCGACGACAGGTTGCGTAACAATCAGAGATGCAATTTCCGCATACAACGGGGTTATGGTTACGGTACACCCTAACCAAAAACTTGACAGGCTGCACAAAAGACTCTAAACTCATAAGAAATTTCGACAACGTTGTCGTTATCGTTGTCGAACTAATTTATGGAAGTTTTTATGCGCGTTACCATGAAAGAGATCGCCCAAAAGGCGAACGTCTCTATCAAGACTGTATCCCGTGTGGTGAATGGGCAGGGTGAGATTTCTGCTGAAACTGTACGCCGAGTACAGGAAGTCATCGACGAGTTTGGCTACCGACCAAACCTCATGGCACGCAGTCTGGTTACGCAACGCACAAATTCCATCGGTTTGATTGTCCCCAATATTAGCAACCCTTTTTACCCAGAAGTTGCACAAGCAGTGTTATCAACTGCTCGTGAAAGCCACCACAATATGCTCTTGTGCAGCCATGAGAATGATGCTGAAGAACAGCAGCAAATACTCGACTCGTTAGTGGCGCAGGGAGTCGATGGCATCATCATTTTTCCAGCGCTTCGCAGCCACGAACAATTAGCGCGCTTTGCAGATACCTATGAGCCGCTGGTGGTGGTGAATGATGTTCTGGATGTTGCGAAAGTTTCCCATGTGCAGGCTGATATTTTTGCCGGGGCAACACGCGCTGTTGAATACCTCGTCGAAAAAGGGCACCGCTCCATAGCTATGATTAATGCGGTGCGTTCACCGCTCAATCGTCGTTGGCGTGAACAGGGGTTTAGGCAAGCGATGATTGCCCATGATATTTCGCCCGCTGCGATTTTCATGCTGCCCGGTGACCAAGCCGAAACAGATATTGAAGGTGGCTATGACGCCGCCAAGCAACTGCTTACCCAACACCCCAAAACTACCGCGATTTTTTGCTACAACGATATGATGGCAATTGGTGCGCTGCGGGCTTGCCAAGAACTAGGGCGGGACGTGCCACGCGATTGTGCAATTATCGGGTTCGACGATATCGCAATTGCCAGCATTATTCAGCCAGCGCTTACCACCATTCGGATTAATAAATTCGAGTTGGGGACAGCGGCTGCGCACCAGCTTCTCCAACGACTAGAGGGCAGGCGAGATACAACACCTCGTGTTGTCCTTGATGTTGATCTCATCGTTCGTCAATCAGCTTAAAAGGAGTATACAGTCGAGAAAATATCTTTTTGCCTCGTTTCGACAACGTTGTCGGAACAAAACCTGTAATAAACAAGTTGTAGAAGTGCTATTAGTGAAAGTGAGCATCACATGCAAAGGAAATTCTTTGCTTTTAGGCATTCGCGGCAGGTAGTGATACTTCTGTCCCTCTTTCTGCTTTTAATCATGAACTCGCCGATCACTGCGCAGGATACCATCAACCTTAGCGTTGCTTATTGGGGTAACAACCAAGAAGGAGCCATGATTGATGCAATGCTGACGGCTTTTGAAAAGGCGAATCCCACAATCAAGATCGAGCGCATCTGGATCCCCGATTCGTATGAACAAAAAGTGACTACGATGATTGCTGGTGGGACGCCGCCCGATCTGGTTCAAATTAGTCACACAAGTTTGCCCGGTTTCGTGGATGCGTTTGCGCCTGTCGAAGTAGACGCGAGCGTTTACGCTTCAAAACTGTATACAAAAGCACTGTCCTATAATGGACAATTGTTTGCGGTTCCGTTTGTTGCCAAGCCAAAGGTCATGGGCATCAATCTCGATGTATTCGAAGCAGCCGGTATTCCGGTTCCCAGTGCCGATAAACCGCTGACGGCTCAGGAATTCCAAGACTTGGCGATCAAATTATCATCGGGTGAGGGCGATAGCCGTATTTTTGGTTCTGCGCCGCTGTGGTTTGGTGGATGGTTGTTTGCCTTTGGAAACACTTTCTACAATGAAGAAGGTACAAAGGTCACCATTGGCGATGAAAGCGCCATCAAAGCTGCACAATTTGTGATTGATGCGTCCACAAAATACCATTATGCGCCTACGGCCGTTGAGGCCACGGGTCAAAGCATGTTTGATTGGTTCTTGAGTGGGCGTGTGGCGATGTATCCTGATTTTGGGCCGTGGCATATTCCGCTGGTCAAGACCTCCAGCATGAAGTGGACGATTGTGCCTGATCCTGAATTGGGTGAACCGTTGGAAATCAATGGCTTTGGCATCAGCAAAGATACCTTGCACGCAGATGCCGCCAAAGCGCTGGCCGTGTTTTTGGGGCAAAGCGAAGAAGCTCAGAATATTCTCGGAACCAGTGATGCCGCAGCCGGTGTCCCAGTTATTCCATCTGCTGCCGAAGCATTTGCGAACTCAATCCCTGATCACAGCCTCGCAGCGTTCCTGTATGCTGCGCAGAATGCTCCCGTGCCCGTGGGTAACAAGATGGATAAGCAGATTCAAGACGAATTTTACCGCGAAGTGAACTCGCGTACCGCCTTAGGAACCGGTACCGAAGACCCTGCCGTGGTTTTTCCTGAACTGCAAGAAACTTTGAACGCAATGTTCAATCAGTAGCGGTATCTTCCATACTTATGAATGGGTAGGTGGCACGCCAGTATCACCTACCCATTTCCCAAATGAAAGACATTCTTATGGATCCTTTTATTCGCCAGCTACAGGTTGCATTTACAAATCTAGGCGTCCCTCCTGATCTCGTACCTTTAGTTCCGTTTGTACTTGGAATGGCATTGATCTATGTCATCCTCTTTTCTGCAAGGTTTATTCTTGTTCGAACCGGGGTGATGCACTGGAAAACGGGTTCCTTTTATCTGTTCGTTTCGCCGTGGCTGATTGGTTTCATCCTGTTTACAGTGGGGCCAATGCTCTATTCGATCTACATCAGCTTAACAAGCTGGAACCTGACTACCCCTCCGCAGTGGATAGGCTTGGGAAATTATGTTACCGCAGCGCAAGACCCCCGTTTGCGGCAAGCGCTTGAAGTTACCTTTGCTTTCTCGCTCATCAGCGTACCACTCAATGTTCTTCTCTCCTTCCTTGTATCGCTGTTGATGAATGTGAAGCTGCGCGGCATCTACTTTTTCCGTACATTCTTCTATCTGCCGCTGCTTGTAAGTGGTGTTGCACAGGCGGTTTTATTCAGCCGCATCTTTGATCCCAACACGGGTGTCATCAACACGCTGCTGCGGGCATTCGGGATTCAAGGCCCGCTATGGCTTCTCGATCCGAACTGGGCATTGACTGCCGTCATCATCATGACGCTGTGGACAGTCGGCGGGAACATGATCATTTATCTGGCTGGGTTGCAGGATATTCCACCGTTTCTCTACGAAGCGGCTGAGATTGACGGCGCGACGACCATGCAAAAATTCCGTTATATTACCGTGCCACAAATGACCCCGATTCTATTTTTCAACATCATTACAGGTTTGATCGGGGCACTCCAGACGTTTACGCCGGGATATATCTTCGGCAAAGGAGGGCCGGGAAACTCGCTGCTGTTCTATGTGTACTATTTGTTTACCAATGCCTTTAACTACTTCAAAATGGGCTATGGTTCCGCCCTCGCTTGGATCTTATTCGTCATCGTCATGATTTTGACACTGATTATCTTCCGCACGAGCCGTTCGTGGGTTCATTACGAGATCGATTGAGGTGAAATGGTGAATTCATCAAGTGAAATTTCCCTCGCGGCAAAGAACAATCAACATCGGACGCTAAACAGCCACCGACTGAAGGAACGATCGCTCCTCAAAACAGTTTTGCTATATGCGGTCTTAGGGGGATTGTCGGTTGTATTCCTCTATCCCCTGTTGTGGATGGCCGCATCATCAGTGCGGTCGTTGGAGGAAATTGCAAAATCCGGTCTGAATCTCATTCCACGAGAATGGCATTTCGAAAACTACAAGGCCGTATTTGAAGCATTTCCGTTTGGGGTCTTCCTGAAAAATTCTCTCCTAACGACCATCATCCCGATCATTGCGACAACGCTCGTCAGCTCACTGGTCGCGTTTGCATTCGCTCGCATTCGGGTGCGCGGGGGGAATATCATATTTATGCTGATGCTGGCGACTATGTTCCTGCCCGGTGAAGTGACCATCATTCCAAACTTCATCCTCTTTAAGAATCTCGGCATGATCAACACCCTCTATCCGTTGATTCTGCCGTCGTTTTTTGGGTCGGCATTTTTTATCTTTTTACTTCGCCAATTTTATGCCGGACTGCCCAAGTCACTTGAAGAGGCTGCGATCATCGAGGGAGCGAGTATGTTTCAAATCTGGTGGAAGATCTTCCTGCCACTTTCGAAACCTGCCCTCACGGCTGTCGGGGTGCTTATCTTTATGGGACGCTGGAATGACTTCTTCGGGCCACTCATCTACGTTAACAGTGACCGCTGGAAAACACTGCCTGTCGGGTTGGCGGGTTTTCAAAATCAATATTCGGTGCAAACAAACTTACTCATGGCAGCCACTATCGTGATGATTCTGCCGTGTATTTTCCTATTCTTCTTTGCTCAACGTGCCTTTATTCAAGGTATCACTTTCACAGGATCGAAGGAAGGCTAATGACACCGCAATTCAGCTCATCCAATTCCACCCTCATTTCAGGTTGGCAGTGGGCCGTTGGGCAGGCCATGGAATACGTGCGACACGGTGATCCCGTCGGGGATTGGTTTGAGGCGGCACTGCCCGGGCGCAACGCTTTTTGTATGCGCGATGTTGCGCACCAATGTGCTGGCGCACAGGTATTAGGACTGCATGCTGAAGTCAAAAATATGCTGTATCGTTTTGCCGAGAATATCGCCGAGTCTCGCGATTGGTGTACCTATTGGGAAATCTCTGGTGATAATCTGCCGGTTGCCGTCGATTACGAGAGCGATTCAGATTTTTGGTACAATTTGCCTGCTAACTTTGATGTGTTGGCTTGCTGCTGGCGTCAGTATTTGTGGACTGGCGATGCTGACTACCTAAATGACCCCGTTTTTCTAAATTTCTACGACCGCACGGTCAACGAATATGTCCAGCACTGGGATACCGATGGTGATGGGTTACTGGAACATTTGCCAGCATATGGGCGACGAGGTATTGGCAGTTACGAAGAAGGTGTTAGCGAAATTCGCATAGGTGCTGATTTGATTGCAGCACAAGTTGCAGCGTACCAAGCCTATGCCGAAATACAACGGGTACGCGGAAATGCTGAGAACAGTCAACATTATGCGGCGAAAGCACGCTCACTACGGACTGCTTACGAACAATCGTGGTGGAATGCAGCGGCAAATAATTACTTCAGCATTATGCATACCGACGGGAAATTTTCACCGCGAACCAATTTTGGTATTAACACATTCGCTCTTTATTTTGGACTGATCCATGATTTGCAGCGCGTACAATGTGTGACAGACGATTTGATACGTCAGTTTCCGCACACGAATGTTGAATCGCAATCGTATTTCCCCGAAACACTCTATGCCTATGGCTACAGTGACGCGGCTTATGATGCGTTATGCAAACTGATTGATCCGGGTCTAGCTCGCCGCGAATATCCTGAAGTTTCTTATAGCGTCATTGGCGCATTCATTAATGGGTTGATGGGGATACAAGGTTATGCTGAGACTCGCACTATTCGCACGCTGCCGAATCTTACAGAAGCAACGGAGTGGATCAGTATCGAGCATCTACCCATATTTGATAACGCAATTACGGTTACGCATCGTGGTAATACGGTGACCACGCTTTGCAACGAACACGGTGCGGCTTTGTTGTGGGCAGCGAATTTCGTGAGTGACAGCAATATCGTATTGATCAATGGGGAGGCAAAATCTGCGAAGCAGATCATCGGCAGTGATGGTCGACGCCAAGCGAGCGTAGAAATCCAAGTGAAGGCAAAGGAAACAGTTACGGTCGCCATACCAACCTAGGTTCATTGCACACTCAATATACATCATAAGGATAAAGAATTGGATACAAGCGTTCAATTGACTTCGCTACAAGTGGCAGGCTACGAGATTATTGTCCAAGGCGTACTATCGCCTTTTATGTTAACAACTACCGCTACCCCGATTTCAGCAGGCGTGATGCACGTTCAGTTTTCGTTTTCAGCGCCTACGCCGCAGCATCCTGAACCGGTTACGCTTATGTGGCGTCATCCTATGATCAACACGCACTTAAAATGGCACCCCGGTGCTTATCTCAACCGGACGCTTGAGCCTAACTGGAATCCTCAGCGTTTTGTGAGTCGTGGAACAACCCACGCACCAGTGTATGCACTTTATGGAGCAGATGACACGAACGCCCTAACTTTTGCCCTCTCAGATACATTGAATGCCACATTGCTTTCAGTTGGGTTGGTCGAAGAAACTGCTGAAGCCGATTGCCAAATCACCCTTTTTTATGAGCCACTTCCGCCTATCCAAAACTACACTGTTACGTTGCGCCTAGATACTCGTGCTATTCACTACACATCCGTATTGGCAGATGTAAGCACATGGTGGGCTGATATTCCCAAGTACAAACCAACCATTGCCCCTGTTTTGGCGGCGGTTCCCCTGTATTCAACATGGTATTCATTTCACCAAAATTTATCAGCCTCTGAAGTTGAATATCAGTGCCAGCTTGCCAAAGACTTGGGAATGGGCGTAGTCATTGTAGATGACGGTTGGCAAACACATAACAATGAGCGTGGTTATGCTTATTGCGGCGATTGGAATGTCAATAACGAGAAGTTTCCTGATTTTGCAAAGCATGTGGCGCAAATTCACCAGTTGGGCATGAAATATGTAATGTGGTTTGCTGTCCCATTTCTCGGCATTCATAGTGAAGCCTATCCCCGTTTTAAGGATAAGGTACTCGATCCAAAGAATACCCGTGGGTGGTATGTTCTCGATCCGCGTTTCCCCGAAGTTCGCAGTTATCTAATCAACATTTACCGCCGTTTTGCGCTTGATTATCGTATTGACGGTTTCAAACTTGATTTTGTGGATGCATTTTTGCTGCCTGCTCAGGAGCCATCGGCCTTCGGCAATGGACGGGATTATGATTCTGTCCCCGAAGCGGTGGATCGGCTGCTCACAGACGTTACAGATGAATTGCGGCGCATAAACCCTGATATTTTGATTGAATTTCGCCAAAGTTACATTGGCCCTCTCATGCGCAAATATGGCAATATGCTACGCGCCGGGGATGTGCCGGACGACATTACCGGCAATCGGGTACGTACCCTCGATGTACGCTTACTGGCGGGTAATACACCAGTCCATGCAGATATGCTTATGTGGCATCCCGACGAATCAGTTGAAAGTGCCGCAATGCAGATCATCCATGCCTTGTTTGCTGTCCCACAAATTTCAGTGCTGCTGGACAAAATTCCTCCGGATCACTTGAAGATGGTGCGTTTTTACCTCGACTTCTGGTCTCAACACGTTGACGTGATCCTGAATGGTCAGCTACAACCGCAACGCCCCGGCTATCTTTATCCCTTGGTTTGTGCCTCCTCACCAGACAAGACGCTATTAGCTTTCTATGGAACGAATCATGCCAAGATAGCACAGCCACCTCGGACTCTTATATTGGTCAACGGAACCTTTGAAGATGGCATCGTGCTTGATTTAGGAGTGGCGACTGCTCCTCTCAAGCTGACTATCCAATCTTGTACTGGTGAGTACCTTGTTAAGAATGAAGATATTGTTCTTTCGGTAGGAGCGTATTCTGTGAACGTCCCAAAGGCGGGGGTTGCTATCCTGAGTTACGATGAAGAAGCCTAAGCCCAGTATTGGAGGATACACTGTATCTCAAGAAGATTGAACTAAAGCGAAGCAACCACAACTGGTAAACCAACCGAGATCAGCAACGCACCGCCCATCATCAAGACTGACGTCGGGTTGAGTTCGGTCATACGGCGTAGGGCCGAATAACTTCGTCTCTACCCGCATTGAGGTAATTGCAATTGAAATTTACCTAGCAAGCATAGGCTCATGAGACCATATTTCCCCATTATCATTACTTGGCAAAGTTTTAGAATTGTAGGAGTTGAAATATTCTGTCTGCTCAGTTTTTCATATGGAAACGTCACGAATACACTTGCTTAGTGTAGAGGAAATAGCTGGATGAATAATGGTCTAGTATTGGAACATCTAGTCGCGTCAATCATGAAGCAATATGTGACTGCGAGTTTTAACGCGAAACTCTATTATGCCGAAGATACCTCAACAGGTCGTACTGGCTACTTATTTCATCCGCAAATCGGTAGGATGTCATGAGAGATTTTGATAGCTACAACAATGCAACGATCCAATGATAAAGTTGTTGGCTTTTATCGGCAGCATAATGCGTAAAACGAGGTCAAGCTAAATAATTCTACTGTACGGGGGCAGACATGCGGGCTATTCAGGTGTAACTAATTGTCGGCGCTGTGTCCCGCGCAAGTATTTCAACCACTCTTGCAGCAGCTTGACGAATTGGCTTCGTTGCCGAGTGTGCAAATGCAGACATAGTAGTAGGCTGGCGATGAGCAATTCGCCAGTGAGTAAGGCTGGCACGGTCATACACTTCGTGCTACACTGAAATTCGCTTTATTTCCCTTCATTCTTGCCCATTTTCAATTATCCCGCGTTTCCGCACTCACAACCTTAATGGGAAAGAGCAGCCAGAAGCTACTCAATAATTGAACCTAGATTCAGAGCACCTTAGCGAATGGTTATCGTAGCGTTAGCTGAAGCATACCACTCGCCAAGATGTTTGTCAGACAATTACGGTTTACCCACCATGCAAACCGCGCAAAAAGCTCAGGATATCAAAGGAATTGATCAGCACATGCATCGTCAGCATGACGGCTAGGATGATGGTAACGACGATCAAGATGCGCACGATCATTTTTCTAGCAGGTTGGCGGGTGACTTGGTTATTCAGATTATTGTTCATGGTATTCTTCCTTTCGAGTTTAGAGGTAAGCCAATGTTTCGCGGATCGTCAGTCGGGACGCCTGCCGCGCGGGGAAAATAGATGCGACAAACGCACCGATACTGATCAAGAGCAACCACACGAGAATGCCAGCGAGTGACACCGTAAGCGGTAGCGGTGAACGAAACGACATATTTCCGAGGTAGGTACCAAGCGCAGACGTAAGCGGGATGGCAAGCGGTACGGCGATGATCCAACTCAGAGCGGCGATGATGCTGCCTTCGCTGATGACAATGCGCAAAATTGTGGGGGAAGTGCCTCCGATTGTACGCAAAATCCCGAATTCACGTGTGCGTTCAATCACATTCGTCCCCATGCTTGACATCAATCCTAAGATGCCGACAGTTGCCATCACTGCCGCGATGAGCAGCAAAGCGACAATAAAGATGAGGACGTGTCCGCTAGTAGCATTATCGAGCAGCGCTTCTGAAACGGCGACTTTGACACTCACGCCTGCTTCAGAGAGCTTTTGCTCAATCGTTTTGGTCGCCTCGATGACCGATCCTATATCCCGGGATGTCATGGCGACCCGCACCGTGTTCGTAAGTTGCACTGACTGTCCGCTTATGTCGGCAAAGGTCTGTGGCGTGACGTAGGCAGTCGCCGGAACAAGTACTTGCCGGATCACGCCGACGAGTTGCAACCTAACGGCCTTTCCAGCGATCAACAATTGAATATCATCGCCTATCTGTACGGTTGGCATGGAGGCTTTCGCACCCTGATTGAGCACAACTCCGCGTAGATCATCACCCCGCAGCCACCGCCCGTCCAACACTGGCGTCGCGATGAACTGGCTGGTCGGTGGTGCTGACCGCAGCGTAAAACTTCCGTGACCGCCATCAGGATACGTGCGGACGATATTCAGTCCACTGCCACTATCAAGCGCGGCTGACACTGAATTCCACGCCTCTACCTGTTTTACATTGGGCAAATCGGCAAGGATGCTCACGATCTGTTGCTCTGGATACGCTTTGTTCAGTCGAATTTCGAGATCGTAGTGACGGTCAGCAGCCGCATTGGTCAGATAGGCTTGCCATCCTAATTGCGTATTGATCCCAGTAATAAACATTGCGCCTGCTGCGGCTAGCAGGACGAGCGTGAGCAGTAGACGACCCTGACGACGAAATGTGTTACGGAGCGCTAACAGGAGAGAGTTATCTAGCCCGCGCAACCTCCGTAGCCAGCTTTCTACCATACGGCTTCCGAATGCCTCAAGGTTGGTGCCATAGTCGTTAATCGTTTCTCTTACAGTGGTACGTGTTGCGCGGAAGATCGGATACGTTGCGACCAGTAGTGGTATGAACGTTCCCATCAGGAGAAGTACACCATAGACCCACGCAGGAACGTCATTACTATATAGCGTGAAATTAAGCAACTGCGCAACAACCGTTGAGAATCCACGTCCTGCGGTTATGCCAAGTGGTATGCCAATGACAGTGGCAATTACACCGAGAACAGCGGTCAGGGCGAGGTACATATTGGCAATCTGACCCGAACGTGCGCCGATGGCTTTCATGATGCCGATCTGACGGATTTGCTGGGCGAGCAAATTCCCGATCATGGTGGCTGTCAGAATCGCGCTCAACAAGAGTGCTAAGAGACTGAACACCAACAAGATTGTCATCACCGTGTTCATTTGGCCCTGATGCGGGTGCTGCTCCGGCGGTGGGATGCGGATTTCTTCAACCGTGCGACCTTGAGTCTGCAACCAACCTGCCAATTGACTTGTAGTGGTTTCGATAGATGCCAGATTGGCGGGCTGATCGCTTACCCTGACTTTGAGCAAATGCAGGGTATCTGTCTCACCAAGCCAAGCCAGTGTGACAGGCGTGATATAGCCGTAAATGGTCTGTTCTTGCCACGCGGGCGCTAAACTGGGGTCGTGTACAACGCCTGAGATCGGGACAGCTTGTTTTTCACCGTTTGGCGTTTGGACGGTCAATGCATCGCCAAGTTTCACATTAATGAGTGGCAAGACTTCGCGTTCAACAAGGATCGTATGCGCAGGCGGAGGCCATGCACCTGCTTCGGAACGAACCGTACTAATCCGCGAGTTCTCGAAGTCAGGGATAACGAACAATAGGAGAGGCATCCATTCATTGGGCTTGACTTCGACGCGAGCTGTAACCCAATCTCCAGCTTCCGCATCAGCGATCCCCGGTTGTTGCCGGACGGCCTCAACAAGCGCGTCATCCACCTGATCAAGTTCTATGAAAGCCGACGCGGGATGCGTCTCAAGATAGTTGCGACTGATTTCGCGACTCATGATAGTGTAGGCACTAAGCATCGTGCCGACCCCAAAGATACTCGTCGCAATCGCTGCGATCATCATGATCATGCGGCCTTGCGCCGTTTGTAGATCGCGCAATAGTTTTTTCCAGCGAGGGCTGATCATACTGACGCTCCTTCAGCGACGAGGCGACCATCGACAAGTGTGATGGATCGCGTAAAGTAATGAGCAAGATCGCGTTCATGCGTGACCATCACGACGGTTTTTCCCTCTGTCGCAAGCCGGGCGAACAGCGACATGACAACGTCTGTCGTGTGCGAGTCGAGGTTGCCAGTTGGTTCGTCAGCGACGATGATCGAAGGATCATTGGCAAGCGCACGGGCGATGGCGGCGCGCTGCTGCTGTCCACCTGATAAATCGGCGGGGAGTTTGTCAGCTTGCTCTGGAATGCCGACTTTTTCCAACAAGGCAATGGCTTTTGCCCGCCGTTCACGTGGGGCGAAGGTATTGCAAAAATCCATCGGCAGCATCACGTTTTCCACAATCGTGAGCGTCGGTAGTAATTGGAAGAACTGAAACACGATCCCGATATTCTTACCGCGCCACACCGAGAGTTGCTCTTGATTCAGCTTGTGGACGGCGGTTGATGCGATCAGGACTTCGCCAGATGTCGGATAGTCGATGCCCGTGATCATGTTGAGCAAGGTTGACTTGCCGCTACCGGAGCGCCCCACAACGGCGACAAACTCACCGCTATAGACCTGCACATTTACATCTTGCAATGCGACAAAATGACCAGTTGCCACATCGTAGGCTTTGGTCACGGCGCGTAAGTCAATGAGTAGCGTTCCACGTTTGGTTCCGTTCTGCCGAGGCGTGCGATCCCTCGATGGTTCCGGAACCTTAACTAGTTGAGCTTCCACTTCAATCCTCCTCGTTTTTTTCTTAGAGATGGTGTACACTGTATTCGAAACTGAACATTATGTACGATTAATTTATATGAGAACCGAGTGGCGTAGTCAACAACCAAACACTCAAGAATGTTCGATTGCGCACACAATCGCCAAACTGTTCGGAAACTGGAAGACACCATGAAACAGCAACTAGAAAAGCAGATCACGGATCGTCGGATTCAGAAAACGCGTCAAGGGCTTCAAGACGCCATGTACGCCCTGATCCTAGAAAAAGGTTATGAGGCGATCACAGTTCAAGATGTGATTGATCGGGCAAATGTCGGACGCTCGACATTTTACGCACATTTCCAAGATAAAGAGGATTTGCTGTTAAGTGGGGTAGAAGTGCTCTGGAAACAGCTTGAGGAGCACTTGTTAGTGGAAACTGTCTCTGAGGAAGATATATGGAAAGTGAGTCAGTCTATGTTCCAGCATGCACAAAGTCAGCGTTCCATGTACAAAGCACTAGCGGGAAAACAAGGGGGAAACATTGCACTCAAGCTAATTGAACGCAATCTCTATCAGATCGTTTTCAGACATTTGAACGATGAATTAAGCAAACGAAAATCCACCTTCCCAAGTGAAATTCTGACCCGACATATGATCAGTTCATTTATATCTTTGCTTACATGGTGGCTGGATAGCGATGCCCCATACTCTGCTGCGCAAATGAATGAGTTTTACCAACAGTTAATTGGTTGTGCGGTTGAGTCTCTATTACTAAGTTCGCCCCCGGTCACGAACTACCGTAACGACGCTGGGGTTTGAGGTTACAAAACAAGACAACTCGGTTGCGCTTTCTCAATACAGCGTTTTGTTAGGGACTCTTAACTACAACAACAAAGTAGAAAACAGACACCCAAAGATGAACCAGAACATCGTGTGACTTTCTCACTGTTGTTAAAGATTCAAAATTTACCAGCAGTTAGAAACATGATTCTTCATTAACTTTCCATTGGATGCACTTATTTGACCATACAGCTATTAGGGAACGCCACCAAGACCCGCTTCTCGCGCACGAATCGCCGCCTGTGCCCGGTCGGCAACTTGGAGTTTACTGAAGATATTGGATACATGATTACGGACTGTTTTCATGCTAATGACCAGTTTTTCAGCGATCTCAGTGTTTGTTTGTCCATCAGCAATATAAGACAGGATTTCACGTTCGCGCTCTGTCAGTTCAGGGAAAAGCTCTGGACGAGATATCGGTTCTAAATTGGCAAAAAACTGCATCAGCCGTGCAGCGATCTCAGGACTGAATAACGATTCGCCATTAGCTACGGCGTGTACCGCCCGCAGCAGTACGCCCTGATCAGCACCCTTCAACACATAACCGCGTGCTCCAGCACGCATTACCGCAAACACCGAGTCATCGTCTTGAAACATAGTCAAAACGACAATACCAATGTGGGGGCTGACGCGTAGAATCTGGCGTGTTGCCTCGATACCGTTGATGTCGGGCATTTGAATGTCCATCAGAATCACATCTGGCTGAAGCTCAACAGCCAGCCTCAGTGCTTCTTTGCCGCTGGCTGCCTCGCCCACTACCTCAATATCCGGGATAGAAGCCAGCAACGCCCGCAGACCATCTCGAAACAAGGTATGGTCATCAGCGATTAAGACACGGATGGATTCCACGTAGACTCTCCAGCAATCCCGCTAGTGGTCGATTGATAATGGTAACCGCGCCTTCACCCCTGTGCCTCCCTGTGGGAGCGTTTCAGCGATACATACCCCGCCCAACTCCTCAGCGCGTTCGCGCATTGAAGTCAGCCCCACCCCAGCGCGAACTGATCCGGACATCCCGCGTCCATCGTCGGTAACTTCGAGGCACAAGTAGTCAGGCAGCGAAAGACGGACATAGCAGTGCTGTGCTCCAGAGTGCCGGCTCACGTTGGTCATCGCTTCGAGTGCGATACGATAGGCCGCGACTTCAACGGCAGCGGGCAAGGGCGGCGGATTTTCCGGCGCATCCAGTGTGATTTGCAGCCCTTGCACTTGGTTATATGAAGTGATGTGTGCCTTCAAAGCGCCAACTAAGCCCAGTTCGTCCAATGCAGGCGGACGTAGATCATAAGCAATCCGTCGGATGTCCCCCAGTGCTTCATGCATCTGCTTTTTCAGTTCTGTAGCCAGTTTCTTGACAGTTCCGGCATCCCGATCCGCGAGATTGTGGACGGCATCCAGTTTAAAGGACATCGCCGCTAGTACTGGCCCAAGCCCATCATGTAGATCACGACGTAACCGTCGGCGCTCTTCTTCGCGGGTCGTCACAAGCCGCTCACGGGAACGCTGCAAATCCTGAGTTAAGCGCACATTGTATGCGGCCACGCCCGCTTGTCGTGCAATTGTCTCCAATAATCGATGATCCGTCTGTGAGAACGCTTCACCAGATGCACGCGGCACTAGTAAAAGCTGACCGATGGTTTCCGACTGATAGATGAGCGGCAGGATTTTCAGGTTGTCACTGTTCTGCGAAGCAAGCTCTGAAGCGCGACGATATTCGGCGGCGATCGTGAATTGGTTACCTGCTTTCAGCGAAACTGCCACATAGGGCAATTTGAGCGCCTCTGCAACAGTTTTCACAATCGTTGGTAGCACCGACCGCGACGCGGCCACAACCTCAAGCTGTTCGGATAGGCGACCTAGTAAGGCATAGGGATCGTCACGTTCCCCATACATTAGTCGATTCACATTGCGCTGCAAACGCTCTCGCAGAGATTGAAAGGAAATCGCGATAATGCCCGTGCCAAAGAGCGAAATGGGCAGATTTCCTCCCGTTTGAAGCAGCGCTCCTAATGAACCGACAACGACGATATAGAGTCCAATCACCAGTGCAGTTAAGGAACCGTAGACCAGCGTGCGGTTCACGAGAATATGGATGTCCCAGAGGCGATAGCGCAAGATCGCAATGCCTGTGGCGGCGACGATATTGACAATAGTGATGTCGGTAATGACAATGCTCAGCTCACGGGTTACCGGATTTTCTCCCCAGAGCCACCACGGTATACTTCCCGCAATATTGCCTACAATCGCGACTACCCCCGCCACTGCCAGCCACTTCAACTGCGCCCGTTCGATGCCGACGGCGCTACGAAAGCGCACAATTATCGAGGCAATGGAACCGAAAACGCCCACCGCAAGCAGTGGGGCTGCGATGATTAATAGGACGTTGATGATCCCTTCGCCAGCGGGGATACCATAAGGATTCACGCCATGCAATCCCATACTTTCTAGCGACCCCGGATAGAAGGCGATGCCTATGGTGCCACCGAGCAGACCGAATCCGGCTGCCCAAGCAATGGGACGCCAGCGGTTGGATATAAAGAATCCATCGGGGAAAAGGAGTAACGCAAACGTGACAGGCAGCACTACATTAGGAATCCATATCCAGACTGTCAGCCAGCGTGCGAACATCGCCCCCGGCAGCGGGTCGTTCATACGCGCGAGTTCACTGTACAACGCATACCCCGATGAGAGCATATTGAGTGCGCTGAAAAGTCCAGTCGCGCAGAACATCCAGCCAATTGGATTACGGGGCTGACGCGACGCGACCAACGATCCCACCACACAGTAAGCGATGGTCAGCAAGGGTGTAAAGAATTGGTGACTGAACATCGCCTGATGTCTGCTCGCCGTCAGCGCCAAGATGCTCAAGATCAGTCCGGTCAGCACCACACCAATGGAAAAAAGGGCAATTGACCACGATAGCCGTCGGGCAGCTTGCTGGTTCATAGTGAAATCTCGTTAAACCTTTTCGCGTTCGCGCCCGTTTCACATCATATCACGATCCGTGTTCGGGGGCTTACCTACCTGCCACTAACCCCAAACCAATGATCAACGGCAAGAAGAAATGGATCACGGGATAGTACACATCGCGCGGACGCATCATGATAAAGATCATGAGGAACCCCATATTCCAGATGATGGCGATCCAGCCGATCCAAGCCGCAGTAATGTCGGTTTGCAGCAGCGCCACCCCTATCGCAGCCTGCCCCAACAAAGCAAGGGCGACATACAGAATCACCTGTGCGGCGTTCCATTCATTCTTAGTGACGAAGTTGGTCTCAGTGGACACCACTAACACCGCGCCAAACAGATAAGCCATTGTGCCTAGCCGCGCCCAAAACGGATCTCCGCTGGCGCTCAGCATGTCACTCAATAGAACAAGTCCTAGCGAAGTCGTCACAGTAGGCACGATGACCAGACTGCGTTCCCAGATCAGGTAGGTGGCTAGGTTTTTGATATCCCATTTCCACAGCGCTCTACCAGTAAACAGGACACCCGCGATTAAAAAAATCACGAAGCTCAGTACGAGCAGACTGGCAGCCGCAGTACGTTCTGAAAGGCCGAGACGAGTCAACATGATGACGAGCGCCAGAACCATCAGGATAACGCTGACGATGGAGATCGTGACGACTCGATATGGAGAAGTGAACCATGCGGCTTTCATGGCATCTTTCCTCTCTTACTACGCTAGGTGGTACGTACGGATGCTCGCGACCATATGAGTTGGAACCCCAACGCAATGCTCGCCGCCAGCCCGATGATTAGGTTTGCCCATACGATGGCATCTCCTACGGGCGGGACGGCACAGCCAACCGGGCAAAAAGCCGTGAGCGTTATCAAGCCACCACCTATTGCCGTAAACAGGCTGTACAGCAAAACTACTATCAACCCGCCCCGCTTGCCACGCGATGCCGCCAGCAACGCCCAGACCCAAACCCCAATAAAGATAATAAAAATTACGGTCATCACTGCGATGCCTCCGGGCTGGTTTTCAGGGAACATCACTCGGAACTCTGGCACATATAGCGCATCTAAAAAAGTTATCCGTGCAATCAGCGTAGCAAAAGCGAGGATGGCTAATTTGACTGCGCCGTTCAGGGATACAAGCCAAGTTTTCATATAACACTCTCTATGCACTCGTTTGTTTTAGCATCACCATGCTGGTCCAGATAGCGCCCAGATTGAGCGGAATCTGCTGCCAATGATCGCCATAATCCGTCGTGTGCCAGATGTCGCCGTTGCTCAAACCAGCGTAGAGATGACCGGGCGTATCAGGATCAGTAAGCAGTGCGTAGGGCATGTGATTCAACGGTTGCGGTAATCCACCACTCAGTCTTTCCCATGTGTTGTCGCCCATCGATCGGAAGATGTAAGCTTGTGCGTTATCGGTACTGTGCGCCTTCATGGGGCCGGGCGACATGGATGCATACATCACCTCCGGACGCATAGGGTCTGCTGCGGTTGCCCAGCCATAATGGCGATCAAGGCCTCGCCTAGATTGTGTCCACGTGTTTCCAGCGTCACGGCTGAAGGCAGCACCGGCACCCGTCCCACCACCTTCATATGCCCAGTCTCCGTTTGTAGCATGAAATATGAGCGAGTGGCAGTCGCGTAACGCGCCCCGACGGTGCCCCTGCCACGTTTTGCCGCCATCCGTGCTTCGAACTACCGAACCTAACTCGATCCCGACCACCATGACGTTGGGGTTAGTAGGCGAGAGCGCAATGGCCTGTACATAGGCGGTAAAGGGTTTTTCCGCAGGGGAGAACCAGAACAAGCGCCGCATTTTCTTAAAAGCCATGGCTTCCATCCAATGTTGTCCGCCATCGCGCGAAATGAAAATGTTCGCTGGTCGAGTACCGACGACAATTAGACCGGGTTCAGCAGGGCTAATCGCAATCGCTTTAACAATCTGACCTTCCATCCCCGATGGATGCCATGTTTTTCCCTTATCATCGGATCGGAGCATTCCTTGCCCCTGTGTTCCGGCATACACGACATTTTGATTATGGGGATCAACCGCTAGACAGCGTACATTCGTGCCGTCGAGCACAGACTCAACTGACCATTGATCGTCGCGGCATTCTGCCCGTACCAGATTGCTGCCACTTGTTGAGATGAACGTTCGGTTCACTTTTACGCTCCTGAAATTTCCACGTTATTTACAATGTCAATTTGCAGTGTCAGCAAATAGGTGATTAAGTCCTGAACATCATGTTGTGATAACCAGACACCCTACCATGATGACCCAATAACACATTGGCAGTCTCGTAATAGAAAGTAGAAGCACCTACTGTCACAGGTGCTTCCATAACCAGACTTTACTTATCCAACCTGATAACGCCGCCAGTTGCGCCCGGAGTGAAAGCAAGAGTGCCGAAGCTCACGTACAGCGAACCATCAGCATCCTGCGCGATCCCGAATGGCGCAGGTAATCCTTCTGCGACAGGCGTTACACCATCAGTGGTGACCTTGATCACGCTGCCCGGCCCCGGCCCCTGTTCAGTGAACACCGTCAGTTGGACAGCGTAAAGCGTATCGTCATCAAGCAGAATATCGGTTATCGTGTTTAAGTCACCGAAGGTCTTGACTAGCTCTCCGCCTGACCAATGTTCAATCTTGCCTGCACCCGGCGCTAAACCCGCCCCCAGAAAACCAATATACAGATCGCCATTCTCAGCCACCTCAATCGAGGTCGGAACGGGGTTATCTGTCCAAGCATGGACAAGCTGTAACCCGTCTTTGGCAGTCCAAGAGAGTAGATCGTTACCGCCTGCGTCCACGATATACATCTTGCCATCGCTGTCCCACGCGATGTCGGCAACGTTTGTGTCGTAGCCCTTTCCGTCGGGATCATGCGTGAACTCGAAATCATTCAAGTTGATGACTGTTCTTACAGCCAGTGTAGCCGCATCATATTCAACAATGGAGTCGCTCCAATAAGCGCCAAAATTTCCCGCGCCGTTGCCGTTAAATACCAGCCAAAGCGACTTGCCATTGGGAATAATGCGGTACAGCCCGCCGGTTTCCATCGCAAAAGCGTAACTGGGAAAACCGACCATAAGGTCAGTAGATGTCCCATCTGGCGCAATGGACACAACTCGCCCGGTCAGGCCAATCTGTGCAACAGCCTTTCCATCTGGACTGGGTATGGTGGTCTCCACTTCGCCACCTGAACCTGCGACTGCAACAAGCAGATTGCCCTTCGCGTCGAAAGCCAGTCCGCGTGGGGCATCCAGATTGCCTATGATCAGTTTGCCCGGCAGTGGCGGCGGGTTTTCCTGTGCCCCTGCTGGCAACAGGCCAAAGACAAGCGTGATGAGCGATAAAACGATGCTTAGTAGCCGTTTGGAACGCATCATTCCCTCCTACAATGTAGAGTTCAATCCGTTATTCAGAGTGATATCTGCACCGGAAACTAGGACACAACACCAAGTTGCTGCATCATGCCCATCATATCCGCCTCGACCCAGTGTTCTGCCAGCTTTCCATCGGCAATCCGCCAGATGTCAATATGCGTCATCGCGACACGCTTGCCAGTCGCCGGAATGCCTAGGAACTCGTCTTGATGCGTGCCTTCATTACTCATCCGATGAACAACCTTATCCCCTTCGGCAATGATATCCAGCGATATGCTGTGCGAATCTGGGAAAGCAGCAAACTGCATTGTGAAAAACGCACGGACGCCTTCAATGCCGGGTGGAAGGCCTACGGCTGGAGTGTGGTCTGCAAAGTCCGGGCTTAACAGGGTTAAAGCGGTGTCCAGATCCCGAGAGTTGATCAGTTCCTCAAATTTTCGGACAAGGGCTTTATTTTGCTCAGTAGACATACCGTTGTTCTCCTTTGCTCTATCTATACTCAGCGTAAAGGAAAAGGCGTCCCATTGTCATGAGCAGTGGACATATTATGGTTGGGTCAAATACCCGTATCGGTCGGGAACATATCCCGAATGATGCGGATGCGGAATAAACCGCGTCCATTTTCAACTCTATAAATTTCTGCTTGCACTTCCGTCAGTTGGCGTTCGAGGCTATCTTTGTACGTTATGAAAAAGGTTTACGAAGTGTGGAAGCGGATTATGTGAGCGTAGTCATTGCTCATGCGCCACAAGGGAGAGCTACGATTGTGGAGTTCGACACCATCCTGTCCATGACTACGAATCAACGCCTTTTATGCATCACCAATAAACTATGCAGTGTGTATGGACATTCAACGATAACTGACCGCTTGGTCAGAGTGTGACTGCGGTCGGTGTAATGCAGGCGGTTGTTGGTGGCAAAGAGGAGCTTGCCAGTCCACATGTTGGAAACGCACTTCTTCACATAAATGTGCCAGATAGGCACGCCCCCATGTGCACCATCGTTTTGAACATGTCCTCGCCAACCACAACTCGGTTTTGTCACTACTTCTGCATGACTGCCCAATGTTGCATAGACAATGTCTCTAGCAACTCGCCTATCGAAGTGTATGGCATTTGGTCATTCCCATCGACGATCCAGCGGCAAGTACCGTCTTCGTCCAAGAGAGAGATGGTAGTTAAGCCATCGCTTGGTTCGGACTGGACGCTAAACCCTTCGCGCTCTAAGGCTCGTTGCGTCCAAAAATGATTCACGCCATGTCCGATAAGGGCAATCCGCTTGTTTGTTCCCTGCTTCATCAGGAACGTACCAGTTTCTATATCAAATTGGACGCCCATGTTCTCAAATCCTCGCTGGAATGCACCACTAAGCACTAGGTCTTCTGGAACACCGACGCGCAGTTTGCCATCATAAGGTAGCAACCAGATACGATCTGCACAGCGTAAGGCGAGATCCAAATCATGGATCGAGAGGACAATCGCTCGTTGGGTGCGGTGGGCTAGATCACGCAACAAGGATATACATTCAACACGACGAGGCAAATCGAGAAAGGCGGTTGGTTCATCCAGAATCATTAAATGGGGTTCTTGTGCCAAGGCACGCGCGATCAAGATTTTTTGCCGCTCGCCATCACTCATGGTATTAACCATGCGGTTGGCAAGCTTTTGCGCGCCGACAAGCTGTAGCGATTGTTGGATGATGTCATGATCTTTCGAGGAGAGCTGCCCCATCCAACCTGTATACGGACTGCGCCCCATCGCGACTAGGGTATACCCGGAAACGAGATCAAGCTCTAGCTTGTGTGTCAACACGAGACTGAGTTGACGGGCACGTTCCTCGGCTCGCATTGTCCTAATATCCTGTCCCATCAGCCAAACTGTCCCCTCAATAGCTGGCTGCATACCGGCCAGAGTCCTGAGCAGGGTTGATTTTCCGGCTCCGTTCGGGCCTATGAGACAAATCAGCTCGCCAGCCTGTACCGTCTCATTCACATTCTTGACGATGCTGGTATAGCCTTTGCCAGCACCTTGCGGATAACCAACCGTCAGATTATGGATGTTAAGGATTGGATTGGTCATGATGTAACGTTTGCCTCAATGTTCCGACGGTGAAGGATAACCCAGATGACGGTAGGCGCTCCAATAAACGCCGTGATAGCATTGATCGGAAGAACGATATTGCTACCGGGCAGACTAGCAATTAGCGAGGCGATGACTGACATCACAGCACCAGTGAGGATCGTCGCGGGAATAAGTAGTCGATGATCCGCAGTGTTGAACAGATTGCGGCAGAGATGCGGCACAGCAATCCCAATGAAGCCAATTGGGCCGCAAAACGCCGTGACGGTGCCAGCTAACAGAGAAGTCGCCAGAATGATCACGATGCGTAACTGCGTGATGTTGACACCCATGCTCCATGCATATTCTTCGCCAAGCAGCAGGATGTTCAGTGGCTTGCTCATGACAAACGCTGCCACGAGACCAAGTGCAATGATCGGCAGCATAATCGCCAGTTGATCCCACGTCACGCCGCTGTAGCTGCCAAACGTCCAACTAATGTACGCTTGAATGCGCTCCGGGATGCTGAAATAGAGCAGTAAGCTAACGATGGAACCGGTCATATAACTGAACAACAAGCCGAGTATCAGGAGCGTCATTCCGTTGGCAATGCGGCGTGCAGCCGTGAGCACAATGATCATTACAATGCCAGCACCCAGACTCGCCGCAGTCGCTACGCTGAGATCGCCAAGGAAGCTCAATCCTGTCAAGAAGGTTGTTGTCACTGTACCGACCGCGAGCACGACGAGGGCGACTCCCAGACTCGCACCAGAACTGATGCCGAGGATGAACGGATCCGCGAGTGGGTTGCGGAACAGGGTTTGCATCAACAGCCCGCTGACGCCCAACGCCGCGCCAGCCAAGATCGCGGTGAGCGCCTGTGGGAGCCGAAAATCGAGGATGATGGTCTGCCACGACACCTTACTGGCAGTGCCGCCGTGCAACACAGCGACAACATCACTTAAAGGAATAGATACTGAGCCTGCCACCAATTTCAGCAGAAAAACAGCGATCAAGATACCTGTCATCCCCAGTAACATCACCACACTTCGATTGCTTGCTGATGCGCCGCGCACGTCACTTTTGCCAGCTAACGCATATTTTCGAACTACCCCTTGCGCCATCGTGTTTGCCTCTTGGTCTATTGCTCGTTGTAAACAGGGGTGGGTTGGGAAAGCTGCACTTTTCCAACCCATCTGGGGTTAACTAGTTACTTCGCTGCCAGCCGCTGGTAATATACCAACGTGTGATCGGGCAGTAATTCAGGATGGAAAATCTTGATCAGGTCCGCCAAGATCACTTCAGGGTGTGCGGCACCGCTTTCGAAGTAGTCACTGCCACCATTGGCATTCATACGAGCGTTATTATTCCAGAGATTGCCTTCTTTCACGGCGCGAAAACTGGCAAAACGCACATCATCCGCGAGCATGTCGGCCTGCGTCGCCCAGAACTGGTTGATATTCACCCAAAACTCAGCATCACCACCGCGATCCAGTACGACCTCAACGTCGAGCGGAACACTGGTGCCAGTTTCGTTGGCAAAGACAAAGTCGCCACCCGCATCCGCAATTAACTGCGCGATAGTGCTATCACCCGCTGGCATGTACCATGTACCATCATAGGGACTCGCGGCAATCACGCTGGGACGAGTTTCGACCTTAGCGGCACGGTCGGATAGAGCTTTGTATTCCATTTCTACATCGTCAAAAATCGTATTGGCGGCTGCCTCCGTGTTGAAAAAAATCGCGACATATTTGCCCCATTCAGCCTGACCTAACGGCGATGTGTCAGCATAGTCGGCATTTAGAACGGCGGGAATTCCTGCCGTCGTCAGTTGACTCAGGGTCGTCCCCCCTGCGAAAAATTCTTGCGCCATCACCAGATCGGGTTCTTGCGCCAGCAACGTCTCAAAGTTGATGTCACCACCCGTGCCGCCACCGCCGATCTCTTTGACCGCACCAGTTTTGACTAGCTCAAGGACAGCGGCATTACTGGTATACAGCGTTGTATCGACACCAACGAGCCGATCCAATAGTTTTTGTTCGGTTAGGTGCGGTAGGATGCTGGTGGACATACTGACGAAGCGCTGGATCGGGATATTGAAGGTCGGCACACCGTCAAAACCAGTGGGCGCAGGCGTTCCACACTGGACGAGTACATACTGCATCTTTTCCGTCGCGCCCGTCCACGGCAGCATGGAGATGACCTTATAGTTTTTGAAGTATTCCACCGAGAAATTTTTGGCGTAGTGGACGGTCACTTTGTCGGGGAAGTAATCTACCGTATCGTCGTATTTATCTACGCATCCAGTGGTTAGATTAGCGCTTGTGGGCGCATCTTGCGCCACCGCCGTACCCGATAAGCCAGCCACCAAGACTAGCACGATGAGCAGTTCGATGAGGCGTTTCATAGGAACCTTTACCTTTCTATACAAAACAAAAAGCCCACTGAGGGCGGGCTTCACGCAGACATTGGTCTTGTTACGCAAAACTTGTCGCCCTTTTTCCACGAAGGTCGTTCACAAGCCAGTCATGAAATCGGGCGTTCGGACTTCGGTTCAGCGAACCGTTACCGTTGCGGGACAGTGCCGGACTCTCACCGGACTTTCCCCGCATTTCATGAATAGGGATGGTCGTTTTATGGTCTTAACATCGGCGTTCTATCAATATTTCAATTGCTGTGTACCTACCATCCTATCTCTAGACGATATCAATCGGAAAGCCATGAGTCTTATGCAGTTCACCACTTTTCGTGATGAGAAGCGCTTCGATGCCCGCCAGTCGCTTGGCTAAGTCCAGCCCACGTTGGCTGCCCATCACCATGAGTGAGGTCGCCAACGCATCAGCATCGCAGGCTGTCGAGGCAATGACACTGGCGCTGGTCAACTCAAGTGGCGAAATGCCGGACTTAGGATTAAGGATATGGTGCAGACGATGATCCGCCGTGAAGCTGTACATATAATCACCGGAGGTTGCCAACGCTGCACTGTTCAACATGGCGACCAGCGGTTGCAGTTGAGTCTGAGACCCAACAGGGTGTTGAATCTCGATTTGCCAAGGCCGTGTCGCTGGATGCCCGAGTGCATTCATATCGCCACCTAGCTCCACTAACACATTGTCGAACCCAAAGCCACGCAGAACAGCCACCCCTTGATCGATGATGTAGCCTTTCGCGATCCCGTCCAGCGTGACAGCCATACCAGCTCGCTTGAAGCCAACCCGTCCAGCGGTGATTTCAATGGCTTGAAAATCAACGTAGCCGAGCGCATTTTCTACATCGGCAACGGCAGGTAGTGTATTGTTACGTGCGTGCTCCCGATATAGTTTGTGTACGGGTTCGATGGTCACATCAAACGCCCCATCGGTTAACTGACAGTAAGTGACGGCACGCGATAGCACTTCGATTAGCGCGGGATCAGGGTCAGTTAGAAAGCCAGCCGCGTTAAGCTGGCTTAACTGGCTATGTTCACGAAAACGACTAAAGATGTCTTCCAATGCTTGCATACGATCAAACGCCGCCGTGACGGCAGTATGGGCATGTTGCGCATCGTCACTAATGACGGTCAGGTTAGCAAGGCTGCCCATCAAGAGACGCGTTTCCTTGAACGATTCAGGCAATCGGGGCTTATTGCTGCTGGCAATGCCAACCCCGCCTACCAATAGCAGTCCGGCTGAGGCAGTGATGCTCAGGAATTGACGGCGTGTTAAGTTCATTGATAGTGATTTCACGACCTGTGCTTCTTTCCTGATTTCAGCGTGTGATGGTTGCCGTTACCGTGCCCACAACATTGGCGGTAGGGCTTACCCCTCGCCCTTGATGCTCATCGTTCACCGAGCCTTCTGCCTGTTGTGTCAGGATCAGTGGCGACAAGGTACGGGTGATACCCTGCGTCGGTCGGGACAAATGAGCCGTGCTATCTGCTTCCTGATACGCGATTACCACCGTCAGCATGACCAACATCACGCACACGCCGACGTATACGATCAAGGCTGCGTGCTGGAACTTGATGCTTCGGTCTTGGTTCTTTGACGCCATAGGTTCTTTCCTAATCGGCGGAATTCACCGATGTAATCAACGACTGGATCTAGCGGGCAGAGGTAATTGCAAAACGGACGATAAATGACCAACGATCCAAACAAAACCAGCGTTAGCAGCACCCATTGAGGCCAAGACCCTTTTAGATCGAACAACGTGCCAAATGGTTCATAACTTGCCACGCCGGGTTGTCGCAGTGCTAACCCCAAGACAATCGCAGTAAAGGACAATCCGCGTTGCAACCAACGGAGCTTGTTATAGATGCCCTGCGGTTGGTAATGCTTCGCGCCAGATAACGAACCAAGCAGTTCTTGCGCTGCGCCGAACGGGCAGAACCATGAGCAGTAAGGGTTTTTACCCTGCACGATCGTGACCAGAAAAATGCCGCCTAGCAGCAAGAACCAGTACAAGTTGTTGTGCCAGTCGGGCCAGTAGCCAGATAGCAAGGTGATGACGTTGGACAGCGTGAATGGCTTGTTCAAGACGAATCCAAGCACGAGCAACCCCGTCATCAGCACGATCCAGCGTCCATACTTTTTCACGTGGGGACGTTCTTTGACGCGGTGCAGCAAGAAACTGACGACAAACAACGCGAGCAGTGCTACTTCGGGCACACCGACTTTGACATCTTGCTGAATGGGCGGAATCACTGCCCCCTCGATGGCATTCGCGGCAATGTCCCTGACAGCGGTACGGATGCTCTGCGCCACGGCCTCTGCCGATAAGGTTGCCCCACTGACGCCATCAATGTCACTGCCGAAGTTGAATTGGTTGGTGTAATTTTTACCTGCGAATTGATCGTAAAATTGGCGCGTTTCCAGTTGGCGAAAGAAATTGGGAGTTTCCCGATTATCTACGATATGTACACCAACAATGCTGCCCGCAATGTCTGTGCCCACAAGTAAAGTGAGTGGGCCGCCATAACCCGTAGCACTCCCTGCCATTGCATACCCAACGATAACGGAATTACCCGCCTCATCAGTTTGATACCCGACAAACAAGCCGTTGTCGCGCTGTTCAAATCGTTGAGCACCCGGTAACACACCCAGCACTACAGAGGAATAATCAGCCGTTACGTTGAATCGCCCGAACAGCCAAGCCCCAATAAGGATCACCAGCGCGACCAGCGTAGCGATAAGCTGCCGACGCCGCTGTTGAGCTTGACGCTTTTTGAAAGGGATTGATGATCGAGGGACTGTCATCGATTTTATGCTTTGTTAGCCAGTGAGGGAAAGCGTCATCTGCTTTCCCCCGCTGATCATATGGTTTTTACGATTTTCCAGCGGCAAGACCCGATGGTTGTTGAGTACGTTTGCGCCACATGCGCAGTCCGGCGATGGCGACGAGGATCAGCCCCGGCACACCAAACGACGCGAACAAGAAGGTTGCTGCACGCGGTTCCAGTTCGTCCATCGAGCCACTGTAGTTGACAATGGCGAGTATGAAGAAGACGATTGCGAGGGCAATCAACCCTAAGTCCAGCCAACCCACCTTGAGAAAGCGATTGTTCGCTAGAAATACCATCAAGGCTCCGATGAGGACGCCCAGAATCAACCATGTCATTGTATGTTACTCCTTTAGGGTTCCACCACCCTATGCGTTGCTGTGGCCCTGTGTCGAATCAAAACCATATTCGGAATAGTCAAGTTTCCACCACTCTTCCGTCGGCTTTTGAGGTTGATCCTTCGGGCCGGGGGAATAGACTGTACGGCTCATTTCGGCCAACGCACCATTGAAGATCGTCGTCGTTCCGACTACGCCTTTCACCATCTGGTGGATCAGGGCGCGATCTTTGACGCTGAATGGACAAACAGCGAAGCAAATGCCGCAATTCGTCCCTACCTGTGCCCAATAATTGCGACACGACAGTGAGTTTTCATAATACGTTTTCACGCCGCCGCGACTCCATGCCCCCTGTGTTTGGTAGGAGGGTTCTGGCGAGGTGCTGAGCGCATTGGATGGGCAGTAAGTGGCGCAGGTCATACAGGACTTGCAGAAGTTGAAAATGCCCGCATCAATGGGTGATGTTGGAGCCAAGGGTAGGTTCGTGACCATCTTGAAAATACGTGCCATCGGCCCATATTCCGGCGTAATAACACGATTCAAGCGGGACAGTTCACCGAGACCGGCCAACACACCAAAGCCCGGGGCGATGCCGAGTGCGTTCGTTTCCGATTCGCCTAGCCCGTAGTAACCGATACCGCGCAAGAAGCCTTGCAGGCGACTCTGCGTAGCACGACCTCTCGCGTAGGCCATAGCGGTCGTCGCTGCACCAAGCGGGGTCGGGCTGCGCGACATGCCTTCCGCCGACATTTGTATTGTCCAGACGATGACCCAGCGTGCTTTCTTGGGAATAATGCGCTGCGTTTCGGTTTCTTCCGGAACATCCTTATCTTCAGCAATGACCAATTCTTTGCCGTCGGGGTCAATTGCGTAGATCAACTTCTCGGTGTTTTCGTCGAGTTCGACAAAGCCGACCGTAGCAGCACCAAAGGCGCGCAGTGCGGCACGAATCATCTCCGAGTTCTCTTCTGGCGTGCCTTCCCAACGGGGGATTCCTGCTTCTTCGGGCGTTGTCACACTGTCAGGCCCTAAGAACGATTGGGTTGACCCAATACCAGAGGAGTTGTAGAGTGCAATATCACGTACGGAATAGCCTGCACGGCCTTCCTTCGAGAGATCGGACATCGCTGTACCGCGTAGAGTGTTTAGCTTTTTGAAGGTTTCTTCATCCAGATATTTGCTCCAGCCCTTACGTACGGTATTCCGCTCATCGAAGCGATAGATTTGCGACCAATCGATTTCCACCGTTGGCTTGCTGACTTGATGAACCCAGAATGGTCGCTCGGTGATGCCGGGTTTGTCACTCCATGTTTCACCGAGCGCTTCGATCGGCCCGACCATGCCGAGCGTTGCCGCGCCAGCACCCAGCAGGCCCATGTCTTTCAAGAATTCTCGTCTGTTCAAACTAAATGGCATTTGTAGTACTCCTGCCTTCACTGTTGAAAGGCCACTAATGAAATCTAACGAGGGTGACAACTGGCGCAGCCTGTGCCAACTGCACCACATCCGGCGCATGACGGTGCCCCGGCAATCACACGGCGACCACCGTCAGTAGATGAAAAAAAAGTAACATTGCTGATGAGGCGCTCCGTCCGTGGAGAGCCGCATTCTGGACAAAATGTTTGGGTATCGATTTCAGCTATCGATTTGCGAACCTGAAAACTCTCGTGGCATTCTGTGCATTGGTATTGGTAAGCTGGCATTTCTTGCTCCTTTACACAAGCGCTGGACATTCGTTGGCGTCTAGAAACAAAAAAGTCAGACGATCCAGCGGATTGTCCGACTCCTTGAGACGCGCAAAGGATGACGGCGTTAGGGTATTCTGGCTTCATAGGCGAACAGCCTATGTCACAGTTGCGGCCCAGCACCGGTATTTCACCGGTTTCCCCCAGATTTTTGCGTTCGGTGTGTTGATGCGTACCGAACCATAGCATTAGTATGTGCTATTCGAAGGGCGCTGTCTGTCGGGAAAGGGAGGCACTTGTGTCAGGAAAAATGCTAGATATTGCTACTGCTTGTAGGCATTCTCCTGACACATCGTATCTTCGGGGATCAGTTAGTCCTTATGCGTGTCGATGCCGTACTCTGGCAGATCGAGTGTCCACCAGTCTTCAGGTGCTTTCTGCACACCGTAGCCAAATGCGTCATCAACATTGCGCGTAATGCTATCGAGTACGGGGAATGTGGCAACTTGCATACGTACCAAATCGTGCATAAAGCTGGCATTGCGCTTCGAGAATGGGCAGACGGAGAAACAAATCCCGCAATTTGTGTCTAGCTCTTCGCACCAATAACGTTTGCAGCGAACCGAGTCCTCGAACCACGCCTGATGCCCCCGATTATTCCACTCGCCTACTGGTATCCAGCCCGGTTCTGTATCAAAGCTGAGCGCACTAGGAGGGCAAGCCTCAGCACATTTTTTGCAGGAGCGACAAAATCGCGCGATTCCGGCATCGATAGGCTTATCCGGTTCCAGCGGCAAATCGGTGATGAGCTTGAAGATGCGTACCATCGGGCCAAATTCGGGAGTGATAACGCGGTTAAGGCGCGATAGCTCACCAAGACCAGCCAAAACGGCGAATGCGGGCGCAATTCCCAAGCTGTTCAAGGTCGCCTCGCCCAAGCCTTCGTAGCCAAGCCCACGTAAGAATTCTTGCGTATTATTTTGGATCATTAGCCCGCGCTGGTAGGTTTCGCTAGTGGTGATCTGTGCGATTTTAGTCGGGGCGCGTTTCATCGCAATATCTGACATCTGCACCGTATAGACAACCACCCACTGAGCATGATTCGGGATCACCCGCTTATCGTCATCCTCGTAAGCTTGTTCAACATCCTCATACACAAGTCTTTTGCCATCGGGATCGACACTGTAAATCAACTTGCGCGTATTCTCGTCGAGCCGCACAATGCCGATAGTGGCGGCTCCCATTTGCTGCATGGCAACTTTAAGTAGGGCTGCATTTTCCTCCGGTGTTCCTTGCCAGCGCGGAAGACCCACATCCTGTGGACGCGGTGCAAGTCGCGACCCCAGAAAGCTGCGCGGCATCAACTCGTAGGTACGGCTGAAAGCATTATGTAGCGCGTTATCTTTCAGGCTATAACCCGGTTCAGCATTGAGGATGTGTCGCCGTTCGTTCTCATCTTGAACTTGAACAAGTCGATCATTTTCTTCGGGCGTAGCAAACCGCCCCAACCCGCGTCCAAGTAAGGTGTTTTCTGCTGCGTTGAAGCGCTCGATGCGACTCCAATCGATACCTGTGGTAGGTTCTTCAATTTGCTTGACCCACCACGGACGCCTGTGGATGCCGCCAGACATCGGTGCGCCCAAGGCTTCGCCCGCTGCCGTCATGCCCACGGTACCTGTCACGCCAAGAGTGGCTCCTGCAATGCCGAGCGCTTTCAAGAATTCGCGGCGGCTTGGTTTGTCAGTACTCATTAACCCCTCCTGTGCCCTATTCGGCTGGATCATCGTTATCATCAATGTTTACGGGCGGTTGTGTATCGTTATACTTGTTGCTGAGATCAATGCTTTTCATAACCTCAACGATAATCTTGGCGAGCAGCAACCCAAACGCAATGACCCCGGCAAGGATGCCTGCTTGTGGTTCATCTTCGGCTAGACTGGTGATCGCGAATTCGAACAGGATGCCAAGTGCGAGCAACCAGATGATCCACCCACTCCAATCCGCAAGCGAATAACGACGCACTCGCAAAACATAATAGCGCTTCTGGGGGACTAGGTTCTCTTTTGGCAAAGAGGGGGTGTTCTGTTCACTCATTTCGCTTCTAAGAGACCATTCTTGAGTGCGTACTGAACGAGTTCCGCTCGGCTTTCCAGATGCAGCTTTTCCATCGAGCGCTGCCGATAGGTATCAACGGATTTCGGACTAATGAACAATATCTCACCGATTTCGCGGCTGCTGTAGCCTAACGCAGTCATCGCTAGCACTTCAGACTCGCGATCACTTAATTTCTCCGGCTCGTTAACTGCGTGTAATGCGTTATCTTGGCGGCGATAATCCTGTAGCAGGACGTTGGCGACTTCAGGTGTCAGATAAGATCTCCCGTTAGCAACCTCGTGAATCGCGGTGATGAGTTCGGTATCGGCACTGCTCTTGGTAACATAACCTGCGCAACCAGCTTTGAGGACATGCCGCACATACTGTGTGTCGGCGTGCATCGACAGAATCAACACACGCAGATGCGGATACTTTGCGGTTAATTGATCGATAATGTCCAGCCCTTTTACCTTAGGCATCATGAGATCGAGCACGAGAACCTGAGGCTGGTGTGCCTCGACTTGATGCAGCGCTTCATCTCCATCCCCGGCCTCGCCAACCACAATCAGATCCGGCTCACTATTGAGCAGCGCACGTAGTCCTGCTCTCAAGACCGCGTGATCGTCTGCTAAGACAATGCGGATTTTTTCTTCTCCCATTTCGTCACCTATAATCCATTGTTGGGCAGCGAAAGTTCCACTTGGACATGAGTGCCCTTACCGGGTGCCGAGATCAATTGGAATTGCCCTCCGAGTAGCTCAATACGTTCCCGCATACCTAAGATACCTAGGCTGCGATTATCCGTATTAAGGACTTCCGTTGTGTTAAAACCCTTGCCGTCGTCGTGAATACTCACGGTGATACGATCATTCGCATAACTAAAACTGACCTCGACATGGGTTGCATCGGCGTGACGTGCAGTATTGGTCAACGATTCTTGGATAACGCGATACAACAGAATCTCGACTTCATACGGCAACCGCACGTTCCCGACACTGTGTGGATGAAATTCGACGGCGATGTTCGCTTTCCTAGAAAACTCGTAGATATATCCCTCCAATGCCGAGATGAGTCCCAGATCATCCAACGCGGCAGGACGGAGGTCAGCGGCTAGACGGCGGATTTCTTGCAGCGTTTGCGCCGTCCGCTGACGGAGTTCTTCGACATGGATTTTGACATCTTGCAGGTTGTCGCTTTTTTCCAGTATCTTGAGCTGTATCAATAGTGAAGTCAGCGCCTGTCCAGTTTCATCGTGCAGCTCACGGCTGATACGTCGGCGTTCTTCTTCCTGTGCGGAAACGACCTTATTCAGTAGTTGTGCGCGAAGTTGCTCTTTATAGCGAAGCTCCTCCCACAACTGGCTGTTTTGCAGCGAGACCCCCAATTGATTGCAGATGCCGTTGATCAGACGGCGCTGCTGTGGCGTTAGTTGTATAGGTTCCACATACAGCATTACCAGCATACCGAGTAGTTTTTGCTTGATGCGGATCGGGGTAATCACGATCGTCTTGATCTGATCGTCAACCTGTTGACACATCGTGATGAAATCGGGTGCCACATCACCGATGTCTTGCCTACCTGAAATTGTCAGGGTGTCTTCTAGTTTAAGTAACTGTGTATTGTTGGTAATGAATTTTGGTAAATAATTATTGATACATTCAACGTGTGCTTCAGACAAATGCTGATGGGTCGCGATGGTTGGTGTGTCCTCAACAAACATAATCACCATGCCAGCAGTTGCGCCTGTGTTTTCGAGGGTAAGCGTCAACCCATACTGGCTCACCTGTTGTTGTAAATAGGATTGGTTCGCCATATCGGATAGCTTGTACAGCATTTCCAGTTCATGATTGCGATGCTGTAAATCTTTGTTGAAGGTTTCAAGCTCTTGTCGGGAGGTAACCAAACCAACGATCATATCATTGAACGCACGTCCCAATTCTCCGATCTCATCATTCGCCCACACTGGTGCGCGGACGCCTAAGTCGCCGTGTTTTACGCGCTTTGCCACCGAGGTCATATCCAGAATTGGACGTGTTAGAAACCATGTCAAAAATGAGGCAATACCCAACCCAAGTATCGCGGCAAGCACGGTAATGATGGAGACGCCACGCATTCCAATCGACATGGCTTGCTCCACGCGTTCTTCGGTCAGCAAATAGGACAGCCAACCTCCTAACTGGTTACTGACCCACCATGCAATCGTGAATCCAAGGATGAGGAGCGGGAAAACGATAATACCGATAATTTTCTGTCGCAACGGCACCCGTCCAGCCCACGCCCAAAAAATGCTCCAGACAGTAGATTGACGGGTTGTGTTCATAACTCAAAAGAGGACAAAATAGACTACCCCCAACATGTATTCTTACTTTAACCGTTTTCATTTGCCTCAACAGTGTCATTTGTCAGAACGTTACGCGTTATTTGTCGCTGCTTAGGACTACAGCGACACTCCCCAAGGTGAGAGCCGATTCCTTTGCCTATCCCGAAGCGTGGACGGCGAAAACAGATGACATTCAAGCCGGACATAAGCACGCACCGCTAACCCAATGTGGTTGCGCTGACTGCCTTCGATCCGGAACTGGCCTGCTTCAACGCCACTAAACTGCTTGAGCGAACGATAATAACCTTCAATCAACCGCGCACGGTCAGTATGCGCCTGTCGTGTCGCCGTGTGGGTCACTGTCCGAAATACTTGAACTAAGTTGGATTATTAATCGCATTTTGTGCGACTATCCTATCGGTACACTCAATTATCCACTTGGCTCACGTGTTTGTTCTCAACCGGGTTTGCCCCAGTTGGAAGACACCAGCCCCGCTTATGATTGTATTGATGGAGTGCAATGTGACCGGATATTTCTCATTGAGAGGATACAGACGCGGTCATCCTTTGTCCTATCAGCCCATGAGCATTTCTTAATTCCGTTATAATGACGAACGTGACTAATTTAGTGTCATCATTTCCCTTGCATGTTCGGTAAGATGAGGAGAGGCCATGATCAACTTGGCTGAGGTTGGCGCTCATGTGACGCAGCAGGCAAACGGCGATTGGGAAGTCTACGTAGGGCTGTATCTGCCCAATATCAGCGCGGACAAGGGATATGAAGTCATCGTGCGGATTATCCACGAGCGCGATCAGTTCATCCGGCGCATCGAGCCGAAAAACTTCCCGCTGACGGATCGCAGTGCGCAGACGGCTGGCTTGTGGAATATGACCGTGAACTTGACAGCAGCCGCAGATGGCAATTTCGGGCAGGCGGGGAAGTACCTGTATCGGTTTCAACTGCTCCGCAACGGCGAAGTCGTCGCTTTCTGGTTTGCCGATCCGTTCGCCTTCGATATGGGGCTAGGCACGCTGTCGGCCTTTACCGTCGGCAGCGCGACTCCGCAGTTCGCATGGACGGATCAGAATTACAGCGTCCCAGACATCCATGATCTTGTGGTGTACGAACTGCATGTCGGGGAATTCAACCGCACGTTTGATGGCGTCGGCGATCAACTGGATTATTTGAAGGGCTTGGGCGTCAACGCCATCGAGTTTATGCCGATCACGGCGGTGAAGGAGAGCGTCGAATGGGGCTATACGCCGCTCGGCTACTTCACGCCGGATTATCTCTTCGGCGGCGTGGAGGCGTTCAAGCGGCTGGTGGATAACTGCCACGCGCGGGACATCGCGGTGATCCTCGATGCGGTGTATGCCCACGCTCATCCAGAGTTCGCGTACAACCTCGTGTATCTGTCTACGGGCGAACGTAACCCGATGATGGGGATTTTTCAGGGCGAATTCTTCTCCGATAGGCTGGGGACGGATTACAGCTTGCCGTTCACGCGCGACTTTTTCTTGGCGGTCAACCAGCACTGGTTACAAGAGTATCATGTGGACGGCTTCCGCTACGACTATGTGCCGGGGTTTTATGACGGGGCGCTCGGACAAGGCTACGCCCAACTGGTGTACGACACGTATCAGCACTCAAAGCAATATGCGCGCTTCCAGACCGCCGCCGGTTACAGCAAGATCATTCAGTGTGCCGAACATCTGCCTGATCCACAGGGAATCGTGAGCAATACGTACTCGAATAGCTGCTGGCAAAATCAGTTATTCGATAAGGCGTGGGAAATGGCACGCTATCATTACGTGGATGCGTCGTTCGCCTTCCTGCTCGATCCGCAGTTGACGGGATACCCGCTTGAATACCAGAATCCGAGCACGCAAGAGCATTTTCCCGTTGCGCCGTTCCAGTACATTGAATCGCACGATCACAGCCGTTTCATCACGGTGTTCGGGACGCGATCGCTGACCGACCCCTTCGGCTATGCCTACGGCAACCGTGAACTGTTTTACAAGACACAGCCGTATGTGATCGCGTTGTACACGGGCAAGGGTATCCCGATGCTGTGGCAGGGGCAGGAATTTGCCGAGAATTGGAGCCTGCCTGATGGCGGGCTGGCGCGGAATCTGGTGGAGCGGTTGGTTCACTGGGAATATTTTTATGACCGACCGGGCAGGGCGTTGATCCGCCTGTACCGCATTCTGGGCGAACTGCGGCAAAAACAGCGTGCGCTGCGGGGACGTGATTTTTACTACTACAACGATGGCGACCATCTGCGCAAGGGCGTGATCGCGTTCCGGCGGGATGCGCCCGCGACCGCCGCTTCGCCCGCCGAGAGCATTATCGTCGTGCTCAATTTCAGCGATCTCGATACGTGGGTCGATGTCGAGTTCGGATCGGCGGGAAGTTGGAGCGAGTGCCTCGACCAGCCCACTGTGATCGCGTTCCAGACCACGCAAGGCGCGACGGTACGCACGATCCGCGTTCCATCCAACTATGGCGCTGTGTACGCGCGACAGTAGCGCTTGACAGGTGATAATAAGGTAAAAATGCTGCCAACGTTGCGCCGTAAAGGGATCGTGACCCGCGCCGACGCTCAACGTCGGTTTGTCGTGGGTTGCGATTCCGTAAGGATTGGTTAAAATGGCGGCGTTTTGTAAAAACTTATAAAAACCCTGTTTAAGCAAAGACGTTACGCATGAGGTTGCAAATCGTTAGCAAGTTGGATCATCCAGATAGTGTTACCCAGATCGGCGGCGGCATGGCTGCTAGTGCCGTATTGGGAGTCGTGATGATCGGCTTGGTGGGCATGGCGCTGCTGCTGCCGCCCTTCTCGATTGTGCAACGCTGGCAGCAGCGCGGTGACGGCACTGCACTGACGGCGGGAGCACAAGCAAAAGTGCTCGGTAAGCCGCCGAGTACCGCGCAAGCCACCGATAGTTCAGACTTGCCCATCACGATGTCGCCCATCAGCACGACGTACCGCTTGACTTCTTCTGATACCGACTCGAACTCCCACTCTGTACAACTTAGCGTGAATGTCCCGGAAGCCTACCGCGCTTCTGCTGTGGACATCGCGGTTTGGGCGGAGAATGGGTGGCGGATCGTGCCGTCAGCGCGGACGGAAGACGCGGCGCAGCGGACGGCGACGGTAGTAGACATGCCAAGCCGTGTGGCGCTAGTGCAGTTGGCGCAGATCACGCCGCTGATGAGCGTGCTGCTGGAGCCGGGGCAGGTGCTGCGGCCTGAGATGCAAGCCGTGGCGGATGTAGTGCAGCCCGCTGGCATGACGCCGGACGCGTCGGGAAACCTGACCGGACTGCTGCCGAACGGGATCGAGTTTGGACAGGGCTACGCCGTGCTGCCGCTGATCCGCTGCGAAGACGGGGAGATGCTCACCCGCTTGCTGACGGATCAAGCGCTGCAAACGGCACACCTGAACGCGCTGGTGGACTTCGCCACGAGCCAGCCCTACGCGGGTTTAGCGCTGGACTATCGCGGCGTGACGGCAGACCTCAAGGACGACTACACCGCTTTCTTGCATAGGCTGGCGGAACGGTTGGCAATGAGCAAGCGCACGCTGACCGTCATGCTGACCAGCGGCGAAGAGGCGTACGATTGGGGTGCGATTGGGCAACTTGCCAACGCGGTGCAGGTGCGGTTAAGCAGTGATGCGGTATCTTTTTCCGGCATTGTTAACCAGATCACAAGCCAGATCAGCCGCGCTAAATTGCAGATTATCTTGACCAGTGACGTGGCGGACGTGCTGGTCAGTCAACTTGCTATCGTTTCCGCCGCGAATCTTGCGGGCGTTGGGGTGGCTGCGGTTGCCGTCGAGGGCGATACCAGCACTGTAGCGCGGGTGATCACACCCTATAAGCTGCCCATGCTGAGTGGGCAACACTAAGGAGAGAACGACTTGGCGACCAACACAACGATGAGTTTGCCTATTCCGCGCCACCGGGAGCGCGTACGCTACTTCGCTACCATCTGGGCAGGCATCACCCTGCTGTTTGGGGCAGGTACGTTCATCGCGGTGTATGCAGGAACAGGGGTGGTCAACGCTAAACAATTGAACTTGAACGGCGGCCTAGGCTCAAACGGCAGCGGGGTAGCAGCTTTGCAGATCACCGCGACGCCGTTCCCGACCTTCCCACCGGAGAATACGGAAGTGCCTGCCACCGTGCCCACGGATGCGCCAACAGAGGCTCCGGCGCAGCCTGCCGCCGTTGGCCCCACGGCGACGATCCCGCCGAAGCAGGACACCGCCTTCGATCTGGGCATCGCAGTGCAAAAGAATGCCGATCCCAACGTGTACAAAATCTGGGTAAGCGCGGTCAAAGATGACCTGAAATTGAACTGGGTGAAGTCCCAGATCGTGTGGCGTGATACCGAAAAGGTTAAGGGACAGATCGATTTCGCGGAGATGGATGTCGCGATCAACCAACTGAGCGAGGCCAACGTAAAGGTGATGTTGAGCATCACCAAAGCGCCAGATTGGGCACGCGACCCCGGCGCGAAGATTGCGGCAAACCAATTTGATGGCCCGCCCGCTAACCCGCAAGACCTTGCCGATTTCGTGACGGCGATCTTGACGCGGTATCCGGGTAAGGTACACGCCATCGAGGTCTGGAACGAAATCAACCTTGACCGCGAATGGTCAACCAACCCGCAGCGCCTTGACGCGCGCCGCTATGTCGATCTGCTGCGTGTGACGCGTGACGCCATCCGCGCGATTGATCCGAACATCATCGTGATCTCGTCGGCGCTGGCACCGACGGGCGGCAACGGCAACCCGAACTCCGCGCAAGATGACTTCGTATATATGGATTCGCTGATCGCAGCAGGCGTTTTGCAATATGCTGACTGCGTTGGTACGCATCATAACGGCTTGAATGTGCCGCCAACCGCTGCCGATTATCGCAATATTCCAGAGCGCGTCCCGCCCGCCAAGTATCGCGGCCCATGGTCGTCGCCACATCATAGCTGGTCATTCCGTGCTACGCTGCAAGGCTATATGGATAAAATCCGCGCGGCGAACAGCACGACACCGCTGTGCGTGACCGAGTTTGGCTGGCCTAGTATGGAAGGCTTGACCGGACAGCCGCGCGAGGGCTTCGGCTATGCCTTCGACAACACGCTGCAAGATCAGGCGACGTTCACCGATGAGGCCATCACGTGGATGCAGCAGTCGGGCGCGGTACGCTTGGCGTTCGTGTGGAACCTCAACTATGGTGCGCAGGTCGGCTGGAAGGTCGCGCCGGATGATCCCGTGAGTGATAACGTGCTGTGGGCTATCCTTGGGCCAGAATGGTCGAAGCGCCCCGTCTGGCAAAAGATCGCTGACCGCAACTTCCGGGGACAGCCGCGCACCGCCGCGCCGTAAACAAGCCGTAACTCCGCATTGATTTCACAACGATCTCGTCCGCTGCTGTGGACGGGATCGTTTTTATATCGAGAACGCGGCCTTTACCGTAGAGTGCGATGAACCTAGCATTCTGGGCGGCATGTACCGCGTGATCATGCTGCGCAGCGTGAAAGCAACATACTGCGAGCCATCGTCAGATTAGGATGCTGGTAGCTTGGGCAAAGATTCTATGCTGTGTTGGAAAGTGATGCCGCGCTATGAGACCATAGCGCCCTGCACGATACGATATTAGAAGGAAATGAAATTGGGCGGATGCTGACACCCGCCCCGAATGGTTCAATGAAGTTAGTTTGCCCACGCGCAGACGTCGCTTACGGCATCGGGTCGATACGGGCTTCGTGCAGGTTACCCGTGATCAGATACATGATGCGGTCACAGATGTTGCTGACGCGATCTGCGTAGCGCTCCAAGTTGTGCGAGCACCACATGAGCATGGTGGCGCATTCAACGGTGGCGGGATCGTTGGTCATGGTCGCGATCAATTCGTCATAGACGGCTTTGTGCAGCGCATCGACCTGCTCATCGCGGTTGATCACGCCTTTAGCCAGCGCTACGTCTTGCGTGTCCAGCGCGGTCATGGCGTCACGCAGCATGGCGATGGAGAGTTCCGCCATCTGGTCGAATTTGGCGCAGCTAATCGTGCAGGCGCTGTTCGCCATACGGATGACCAAGCGCGCGATGCCAGCCGCGTGATCGCCCATGCGCTCAAGGTTGGTGACGACGCTAACCATCGCCACGATGCGGCGCATATCGCGCGCCATCGGGGATTGCAGGGCTAACAGCGTATAGGCGTTTTCTTCGATCTCGTACCGGAGACGATTAATCCTGCTATCGTAGTCCGCCACGCGCTGCGCACGAGCGACATCGTAGACTTCCAGCGCCTTAATGGCTTCTGTTAACTGTGATTCGACCATCTCCGCGAGGGTCAGAACGTCTTGCAGCAGTTCGTTAAGCTGCCGATCAAATGCTGAACGTGTTGTCAAGGCTACCACGACTTTCCCCAATTCTCCCCAAGGCAACACCGCCGGGATTTATCATTGATTTAAAGACATTTTAACATTGTCTTAAAGATTAGGGAAGAATCAATCGTATATCTTTGTTGTTAAAAAGTGGTGATATTAGGGCGGGTACGTCGCATGGATACGACATCTATGAAGGTTGTAAGGCCGTGAGAAAAGACGCAGCCCGCCGATGGATAGGCGGGCTGACGATATAAGTCTTTACACGGCGTTGAGGTGATGTTAAGACGAAGTTAGCTACGGATGCGGCTCAATTCGAGGTTGACGACACCTTCGGCATCGACGCCGACGCAAATGTTAACACGCGGACGGTTTTCCCAATCGGGACGCAAGCGCTTATTCATATCAGGCCACGTCTTGCCGCGACTGATGCCGTGCGTGGTATCGACCCGCAGCGGATAGGACGCGATGGTGAACAGCGACGGGTTGACCAGATAGGCGATTGTTTCTGGGTCGTGGACGAAGATGCCATCGAGATCGTATTTCTGGTAGAACTTGTGATAGAAAGGCACGATCTTGGCGATGTGCTGCGCCATCGGGTTGTTGATCTTGCCGTATTCCGCCAGATGATCGGGCGTCATGACGGTTTTCTGCGTGACATCCAGGCCGACCATCGTGAGAGGCCAGCCCGCGCCAAAGACCACATCGGCGGCTTCGGGATCGTTGTGGATATTGGCTTCGGCGGCAGGCGTGGCGTTGCCTTCCCCAAGCGCATTGCCGCCCATCAGGACGACTTCGCGCACATTTTCCACGATACGTGGCTCGATGCGCAGCGCTAGGGCGATGTTGGTCAGCGGGCCGATGGGCACCAGCGTGATCTCGCCGGGGTGCGCCATGATCTGCTCGACGATGAATTCCGCCGCGCTCTTGGCGTAAGGCTGCGTGGTGGGCAGCGGCAGATGAATGTTGCCCTGACCATCGTCGCCGTGAACGTAGGGAACTGGCCCCGCGAATGGCCCCGTCAGCGGATGGTCGGCACCCTTGGCGACGGGAATATCGGGACGGTTGGCGATTTCCAAGAGGCGCAGCGCGTTGGTGGTGGCGAGGTTGGTGTGGACGTTGCCGAAAATGGTGGTCAGCCCGACGACATCGAGTTCGGGCGACTTGAGCGCGAAGAAGATCGCCATCGTATCGTCTACGCCGGGATCGGTATCAATGATTATTTTGCGCGGCATGAATCTAATAATCCTTATGATGGTTGAAGGCTTGTGTGAGAAAGTCTGCCTATTGTGCAGCAAAGTTGGGCGAAAAACCAACATCAGACCACTCGATCTCACAAAAGATGCGGGTATAATGCTCACGGCAGTAATCAAATAGAGGTTTGATAATGACGGACACAGCCTTACGCCCTTTTGAGATCGCGCTGCCGATCCCGGTACGCACGTATGACATCGACTTCGCGGGGATCGTCAGCAATATCGTGTACATCCGCTGGCTGGAAGATTTGCGTTTGGCGATGCTGGACGCGTATTTTCCGCTGCAAACGCAAGTTACCGACGGCATCGGGCCAGTCTTGGTCTCTACGCAGATCGAGTATAAGCGCCCGATCCGGCTGTTCGACAAGGTGATCGGGCGGATGTGGGTGAGCGAACTGGGCACGACGCGCTGCAACTTGCAAGCGGAATTCGCCGCCAACGACGTGATTACGACCACAGCGGCGCAAGTGACGGTGTTCATCAACACGCACACAATGCGTCCCGTGCCGATCCCCGCGCATCTACGCGAACAGTATCAGCGGATGAGCGGAGAATGACTGTCCGTTAGAGGTTAATGTTAATATCATCTGGCAAGGTCAGAAATCCTCTGAAGCTAGACGGAAATGGAATATCGCCTAGTGTGTATTGCGCGTCTATTCTCGCAAAGAGGTAGTAGATAAATTGGACTTTTAAGCGAGAAGTGTATTCGCTGGTTTGTTGGTGGGCAACGAGCAGTGAGGTTGGGTTCGTAGCATACCTGAATCTTATCGTTACCCCCGTTTGATCAATATGCAGCGAGATCAATTGCTCCAAAAGTACAGAGGCGATTTTGCTTGTCACGGGTTCCAGAATTATTTGCAACACACGCAGCGTATCGTTAACGTCGAGCGGCTTTTCAAAGCCGACTTGTACAAGGATGTCAAAAGACTCTTCGGTATCCGAGTCGATGAATTCGAAGGTTGACAAGCGTTCCTCCCCGCGATCACAATTGCTAGTCAGTTCATCGCGTCTGGATGCGTGAATAACAGTCTATAACAATAGTATGCCGTCTGCGTGCCGAGTAGCCACCGACACGGCTAGTTGCACTATAATTGGGAACGTGTATATAACCTCGTCAATGCTCCAATCGCACAGGGTGAAGGTAGGCAGGAGTGATAGCTTCGAGCATGTTGGTGCAGTCCGAAGTCAAGCAGATCATCACGGCCTTGGCAGCAGGTGCCGATCAGCGTCTATTCTCCGCCGCCGATTGGGATTCGCGCCTCAGCGGCGTCCCCGGTTCCCGCGTGTTTATGCGCCAACTACGCCAAGAATGGCAGCCCATCGCCCCGCCCGATGATTTTTGCCGCAAGATGGTAGACGTGGTGCGCGAACATCTGCATAAGCACAACGGCGCGGCGCATATCTGGGCGCACACGCTGCGCGTGACGGGCAACGCGCTCCAGATGGCGTCGGAAGCCGACGTTGAGCCGCAGTTCGCGTTTTTGCTTGGCCTGTTCCACGACGTGGGCAAGCTGGACGAAGGCATCGAAGGCGAGACGCACGAGGAAATCGGGGCGCGGATCGCGACGGAAGTCTTGAGCGCTACCTACTCGAAGTCGATGGTCAAGCTAACGGCGGCGGTGATCAGCAAACAAGCCAGCGCGGTGAATCCATTCACACGACTGCTGCATGATGCCGACAAACTCGACAAGATCGGCGCGACGGGCATCGCGCGGCGGCTGTCTACGGAATATGGATCGCGACATGTGAGTACGGCGCTGCGCCGTGTTCGCGCAGAGCTAGAAAACTTCCGCCCGATGAACTACACCTTCTCCAAGGAAATGGCGGAGCAGAAGAAGGATTTCACCTACACCTTCCTGAATGCCGTCTCCCAATGGATCGAATAGCGCTGGATTCTGCGCTACACTCATCTGCTTAACGCAAATCAGTACAAGTACACAATCGCCCATGACGGATGATCCACATCTGGTCGCTAATCTTGAGCGCTATCGGGGCTTCGCGGCGATCTATGACAAGTATCGTCCGTTGCCGCCACCTGCGTTGGTCGGCTTGATCAGCCAGCTCGCGGGACGCACGCATTTCGACTGCGTGGTCGATCTCGCCAGCGGATCGGGCATCTCGACGCGGCTGTGGGCTGACCACGCCGACAACGTGATCGGGATCGAGCCGAACGAGGACATGCGTGAGTATGCTGCCGCGCAATCGGCGCAACAGCCGCACCTTCGCTATCAAGGCGGGCTGGCGCGGCAAACCGGACTACCCGATCAGTGCGCGGACGTGGTGAGCATCGGCAACGCGCTGCACTGGATGGAACCAGTAACGTTCATGGCGGAAGTGGCACGGTTGCTGCGTCCGAATGGAGTGTTTTGTGCGTTTCAAGCCAACTTCCCGCCAACGCTGAATTGGCAAGCCGAATTGACCGATCAGTCCTTCATGAACAAGGCGGGCACGATGGCGGAAGCGCGCGGGTTGGTGGAACACGTCCGAAAATGGCGGTATGATGAACATGTCCGGCAGATGAATGAAAGTGGCAGATTCCGGTACGTCAAGGAATTGTCGCTGCACAGCACGGAACAGGGGAACGCCGAGCGCTTTGTGGGCTTGATGCTCAGTCAAGGCTTGATCCATACGCTGTTCAAGGCGGGCGTGACGGAAGCGGAGATCGGAATCCCGCACTATCGGGAGACGATCCAGCGGCTGTTGGGCGATGAACCGCAGACGTGGTATTTTTCATTTCGGATTTTGATAGGCATTCCATGACACAAGTTAAAATTTGCGGGTTGACGAACATCGAGGATGTGCAGGTCGCGGTCGATGAGGGCGTCGAGTTCCTCGGCTTTATTCTGTACGAAAAGAGTCCGCGCTACGTGACGACGGCACGCGTGGCGAGGATCATGTCGTTTTTGCGTGGCTATGACGTACCGCGCATTCCGGTGTGCATCGGCGTGTTCGTGAATCCGAGCGTTGATGAGGTCGAGCAGGCCTTGGCGCATACCGGCTTGCAAGCCGCGCAAGTCCACAAAGCCACGCCGGATGTGATCCGCGAGATGCGGACGCGCACGCTCGGATCGTTGTATCCGGCAGTGCAGCCGCGCACCGCCAGCGAGATCGTGCCGTACACGGCGCTGGACGACGAAGCGGGCGTGTATCCGACGGCGTTTTATCTGCCGCAACTGATGGTAGACGCCTATCATCCAGACTTAGCGGGCGGGACGGGCAAGCAAGCCGATCTCGAACTCGCCGCTGAGATTGCCGCCAGTGTGCCGCGTTTGATGCTGGCGGGCGGCCTGACGGCGGACAACGTCGCTACCACGATTCGAGCTGCGCAGCCGTGGGCGGTCGACGTTTCCAGCGGGGTAGAGGCCAGCCCCGGCAAAAAAGATCACGAGAAAGTACGGGCGTTTATCCGCGCCGTTAGAGCTGTTGATAAGGAAATCGCATTATGACTCTCGCGAATACAAAAACTACGATTGATGAGCACTTACCGGATGAACGTGGCTACTTTGGCAAGTACGGCGGACGTTTCGTGCCGGAAACGCTGGTGCCCGCGCTGGACGACCTGACCGAGGCGTTCAACGAACTCAAGGATACGCCCAGCTTCCAAGCCGAGTTTCAACATTTGCTGAAGACGTTCGTCGGGCGTGCCACGCCGATCACGTTCGCGGAGCACTTATCGGAGCATCTCGGCGGCGCGAAGTTGTATTTGAAGCGCGAAGACCTCGCCCACAGCGGTGCGCATAAGATCAATAACGCGCTCGGTCAGGCGCTGCTCGCCAAGCGGATGGGCAAGAAGCGCATCATCGCGGAGACGGGCGCGGGGCAGCACGGTGTAGCGACGGCGACGGTATGCGCGATGCTCGGCCTTGAATGTCACGTCTACATGGGATCGGTGGATATGGCGCGCCAGCAGCCGAACGTGCTGCGGATGCGCTTGCTCGGCGCGGAAGTGATCCCCGTCACCAGCGGCACACAAACGCTCAAGGACTCGGTCAATGAGGCGATCCGCGATTGGGTGACCAACGTGGGCGACACCTTCTACATCATCGGTTCGGCGCTCGGCCCGCATCCGTACCCGCTGATGGTGCGCGATTTCCAGTCGGTGATCGGGCGCGAGGCACGCCAGCAGATGCTCGATCAGGTGGGGCGCTTGCCCGATGTCGTGGTAGCCTGCGTGGGCGGCGGCAGCAACGCGATCGGGATTTTCCACGGCTTCCGCGATGATCCAGAAGTGCGTTTGATCGGCGTGGAAGCGGGCGGCTACGGGATCGAGAGCGGTAAGCACGCGGCGCGCTTCTCCGATCCGAAGATGGGACGCTTGGGCATTTTGCAGGGCACCAAGTCGTATGTGCTGCAAACCGACGACGGGCAGATTTCCGACACGCACAGCATTTCGGCGGGCTTGGATTACGCTTCCGTCGGGCCGGAGCACAGCTTCCTGCGCGAGATCGGGCGGGCGGAATATACGTCCGCGACGGATGATCAGGCCTTGGAAGGCTTCCAATTGCTATGCCGCTATGAGGGCATCATCCCCGCGCTGGAGTCGTCGCACGCAGTGTATGAAGCCACGCGACTCGCGCCGACGCTGCCGAAGGATCAGATCGTGCTGATCAACCTGTCGGGGCGCGGCGATAAGGACTTGGAAACGGTGACGAAGGCGTTGACGGAGCGCGGGTTGTTGTAGGGGGCAAATTGATAGTTTGTCGTGTGGTTGCGGAATTTTCTTTTACTACACGACAATTCATTTGATTACATATAGAAACTATATCTCGGCTGAATAGTTTCGTTTGAATCCAAGTGCTTTAGCACCAACCCCACCTTGCGTGCAGCCGCTAAAGTTATCGGTTCACTTCCATCGAACTGGGATTTATTCCAGTTCATTTTTGAAAGTCCAAGAATCTCTTGTGCTAGAAACTTAGGTGTTTGGTCGATACCGTAGCAACGCATTTCTAATGGTTCAGGAATATAGTTACCGGGATATGTTTCAAAAAAGTCTACACTTCCTCTTGTATATAATATTTGTTTCATAGTATCCAATGTAACGAAAGTGCCACGTAACGGTGGATACTGGGCATTCCTGAAAACACGAACACCCGTGCTCCCTAAAGTAAGGAGATCAGATGTACTCACTTTTTGTACTTCGAGCGCCCTATAAAATCCTTCTAGTTCATCCTTATTATAATTAGAGCTTTTGTGAATTACTACCCTTGCAGGAAGATTAGAATGTTCTTTGCGGTACGCTTCTAGTGCTTTATAAAGTAAATCATAGGCTACCGGTTCTGTGAGATGTGGCTGTCTATCTTCTTTGGAAATCTTTGCCGCCCCTCCGCGTACTATGATTCCATCACCACGCTCATTGAACACTTGCGCAATACTAGTCTCCAATCTTTCACCATCAGTAGTTTTATAGAAACTGATGCCAACATAACAAGCTGTAAAATGAGATGACACTCGTATCAACCGCCAAGGAGTACCTTTTGCTTTATAGTATTGGGCAGTATAAAAATTCCATGCTTTTGTTGCATCATCTTGAGTTTTTCTCGGTTTTGTGGGTTTGCGCTTTTACTGTCTTCGTTTCGATGTATCGTATGTACTTGGCAATATAAGTTGGGTGTGCATTAAAAAGCGCATGGCACGCGCTTTCAGATAATCGCGGAAATCTTTGTGTGTTGATTTGTTAGATTCTGCATCACGATTTTCAAGATAATCTACCAAAATATCCGGAATAGCACATACAGCAATATCTACTGCTGATGATTGGGTTAAATACTCTATTTCCTCAAGAAACAAGGCCGCAGTTTGTGTGACAATATCTTCTTGCTTTTCTAATTTCAGGATTTTTTCAAATTCGGAAAGCTTAATTGGTCGATGCGCTGTTGATGTTAATGGGGCAGGAAGATTCGTGTTCTCCCCAAAACCGGGAAACTCAGGGAATAAAGTATATTTGTTGCTTTCTTTTGCCGGAATACCTTGACTGCATTTTTCCACCCAAGTGGAGACGCCTTCAATTGTTTCGTTAGTACCAATTAGCCCTAATTTTATAGCTTTGGGAGCACGAATATCTTTATAGTCAAACGGCTTGTAGTTCATCAAGCCAAATCTTATGTCAATGTGTTTACCAGTACCAAATTCAAGTTCTGGTTCTGCTAAATGCTCAATTTTCATTGGAATATTTTACTCCAGCGGTGTATCTAGCATTGAATTTGTCAACTGATCAATGCTGCTTTCTTTCTCAACCCATGCACTATCATTCACACCAAAATCAGCCTCGAAATTTTGCAGTCGCCCAAATGATAAAAGCGGATAAACGGGAGTAAAGATGTCGCCAGTTTCTGTAAGATAACATACCCATGCTCGAACCTGTCCTAAGATTGCTCCGTTTCGTTCAAGTTTTTTGATTCCGCTCATCAAAACTTCGTAATTAAAGTGTAAATCGTAACCATTAGTAGTGAAATGATATGTGGGTGTAATTTCTAGATACCATAGTTCATCATAACGTTTGAAATGACCTTTGAAGGCAAAGTGACGGTAATAGTAAGGATTACCATTCTGAACGAAAGTACTTGCACCAAAAACTATCTTTTCAGTTTTGCGTTTTCCGGGTTGATAGTGATATATGCGGTTAGAAAGATCAGGAGTTGCTTTGAAATGATAATAGTCCTTCTCGCGGAAGTATCTTAAGTCACCACGAACCTTTGCTTGCACACATTTATTCAATAGAAAGACAAACTCACGTTGTTTTGCCTCATTTCTTGACGATGCCCATTCTTCTGTAGGTATTTCTTCAATTGAATCTTGATCGCATAATTTAACCCAATTAGGCGAATCAAAATTACGAAAAGATAAAAGCGTGTTTCCAACTAATGACCACTCATTTTGTTGATGATTTAATTGTCGTAGTTTTTCAGCTATCTCTTTGGGATTTTTGACCAACGCAGTAGCAACATACATAGTGCTTGGATAACTCTGCACTGATAACAGATTACTGGTGAGTGATTCGGATTTAGGTATTGGAGGGTGATAAACCCCTCTAAACTCAGGTAGGAGTGGAGCGATGAAATCAATAAGCTGTTCTGCCGGAATAAAAAATGCTGTCCGCATTGACGGCTCGGTATCTGCCGATACGATCAACCCCAATACAATACCATGTTCCTCACTCCACACTGGCGTACCGCTGAATCCTTGTTCAACAAAATACCCGAACGCTTTTGTATCTTCAATCTGTATACGTCCATTAGCAACACGACCCTTTACGTAACCTGAAATCCAAATTCCGTTTGGATATGAACTGATTCAGACTTTCATGGCAAATAGGTGACGCAGGTTAATCAAAGCAAAAGCGAGATGATGCCCTGCCAAGAAATTAGCATCCTTGCGGTCAAAACGAAGCAGTAGAGCACGAAACTTGTCAATCCAAGCAAACGAGCGCTCACTGACGAAACGAACTTTGTAGACCTCAGCGTTAAATAGCCGCTTACGTCCACGCTTGACCGATTTTCGGTTGCGTTTGTTTTCAGCCATGTTGGGCACCACCTGATGATTGAAACAGACTTTGCGGGCTTCTTTGGTGTCAAAAGCACTATCCGCATTGAAAAGGGCACCAGCAATAACCAATCCTATGTGCTTCATGGCTTTGAATGCACTTTGAAGATGGGCTTTGAGCTGAAACGCATCGTTATGGTTACCAGCTATGATACCTGTGGAAGCCACCACATAGCCGTTGCTATCGGTAATGGGCAAAATATTGCTGGTCTTCGCCCGTTTGCGAGCTTGGTACGCCACACTTTCCCCACCTTTCTTGGCAATGGCATGACTACCATCCAAATTCATCTGGTGCAAGTCTAGTTCATCCTTGATGCGCCCAATACTTTCTTGCCAAACCTTCTCCAAACTGCCATCTGTACTCCATTTGCGCCAATGGTCATAGACCGCTTGCCAACTTGGTTGGTTATGTCGCTGGCGCTCTGCCGCCTCATGCGACACTGGTAAGCGATCCCACTGACAGCCTGTATGCAGGCGGTACAACAGCAAGTTGAATATCCCCTGCAGCGGTGTCTTACTCACATACCCCCGCCGCGCTGTCGTCAAATACGGCAAGATGTAGTCCCTAAACTGGTCTTCAGTTACACTTTCTGGGATGGTGCTCATGCTTGGTTACTCTTTGGTCGGAGTTTTCTCAATCATGACGCACCCTCTTTTCTTTCTCAATATGTCTGAATCAGTTCTATATAATAGGAAAACCGTAAGCCTTAAATGCTTGGAAGTCTTTCAATGCAACGTCTGAAATTCGCGCAGGAATTGCATCTGTGGGAATTTCTCCGCTTATTTCTAAAACGGCGATGTCACTAGGATGATCATCAGATTTAGGTTTCCAAATAACGACTTTTGCATCGAGAAGTGGCGTATTTTTCAAAAACGGGAATTGAACGTGAATGGTATCTTGTGGCGTATTCTGCGATTTACCGTCCATATCAAGGGCAGCCGCAATTACATGAGCACACGTTAATATGTGTTTCTTGCTAACTAAGCATCCACCCCCGACCGAGCTTGAAGATTCTCGATGCGTGATTTTAACAATCGCGTGATCAATCAACGCCATTAACGGTCATCCTGCACATTTCGGGTTATATTGGTTTCGATAGCTACAATGACAATACGCTACATTATAGATAAGTCGATTAGTAAGATTAATTATACTTCGATACGCTTGTGCTAGGGAGACTCAAAATGCCATTTACGATCTATGTTGACGACGATACGCCAATCTTAATACGACTCAAAAAGCAACGAGGCGAACAAGAAGTAGCTTTAGCGAATGATGTACTAAGTAAATCGGCTGAAGCACTTGATAATGGGTTAGCTACTATCTTTGGAATGTCTAAACGAATTGTAGCTACGGTAAGAGCTATTCCAATTGTCGAAAGACCTACGGAAGTTGAAGTAACCTTTGGGTTAGAACTGACTACCGATGCAAAGGCATTTGTTATTAATGCAGGTGTAGATACACAGATTAATGTCACATTAAAATGGAAACAACAGCCGGAGAAGAACGAATAAAATGCGGGCAGTGTTACAAGTGACATTGTGATATGGCGCGGGGTGCAGCAGTTCAAGCATCACAGGAGTCCCGCTACTTCTATGTTAAAGGTGCGTTCGTCGGACGTACTGAGACACTGATCAACGTCGTGAAATAGGCACGCGTAATTCCAAGCAGCCTAAACGACTAATCTGTTAGGTTCACATTGATCCACATGAGATGAAAAGGCGTCTGTATGGGATGCCTTTTCCGTTGATTTCTAGTAACCGGGGATTGATTTCACGTGCTCACCCGATCCGAATATTGGCCTGTTCCAGCGGTCTGGTGCATTCCACCGCCGTGCGCAGGCTCGTCAGCCCTGCCTCACCCGTGACCGCCAACGGTTCGTCGGGATGTCGTATCGTTCGCGCCAGATCGCGCATCCCCGCTTGGATGCTGCGCCGGTACAGCGCCGATTTTCCATCAGGATCGTAAGCCAGCGCGCGGAACTGTCCGTTCGGCAGCGTCTCCAACTTCGTCACACCGGGCAAAAACGGACGCCACGCCGCCTGATCAACGTTGGTCAGCAGTTCCAGCGAGGTCGGCACCCATTCGCGCAGCGTCACGTAGCCGCGCTCGAAGGTCAGGATCACGGTCGTCTGCTCGGTATCGCCGCCCTTATCGAAGGCGTGATAGCAGTGCGCGGCGACATCGCCATAGCGCAGCAGCGCCTCGACCCGATCCGTCGCCCCGTCCGCGCGCTGATACGCGGTCGTCGCCAGCACTTCGCTCTGTGTGCCCGCCACCCACGCGAAGGCATCGAAGAAATGCACGCCATGCTCGATCCAGATGCCACCGCTTTTTCGCGCATCCCAGAACCAGTGCGTAGTCGGCAGCGATAACCCCGCCGCGTGATTGGCTAAATCCATATGCCGCAGCGGGCCGAGCACGCCGGAACGTGCTAGTTTCGCCGCCGCACCCCAGAACGGATTCTGGCGCATGACGTAATCAACGGTCAGGTGTAACTGTTTTTCGGCGGCTGCATCTAGCAACTGCTGCCCTTCCTCCACCGTAACCGCCAGCGGCTTCTCACAAAATAGATGCTTGCCCGCCTTTAGCACCGCCAGCCCTTGCGACCCGTGCAGATAAGGCGGCGTGTTCAGCGCCACGATCTCGACGGCGGGATCAGCCACCAGTGCATCCAGCGAGTCATAGCCCGTGGCATGATATTTTTCGGCAGCTTGCGCGACGATCTTCTTGTCCACGTCCGCCACCGCTGCGATGCTCACTTCGTCCATCGCTTGGAACGCGTCAAGGCAGAAGCGCCCGAACGCGCCCACGCCCACCAATCCGATCCCGACTTTTGAGGTCATGATAGCTACCCATTCCGCGCGTAGTCAATCGCGTCCGCCAGCGAGATCGTTGCCAAGCCGACCAAGCGATCCGCGCCCGCGTAGTACACGTAAATCTGATCGCCCACGACGATGTTGGCACAGCTAAACAGCGCGTTCGCCACGTCGCCCTTCATCTCCCACGTTTCTTCCGGCTGGAAAATGAAACTCTTGGGACGGTGGATCACCTTGGTCGGATCGTCCAGATCGAGCAGCGCAATCGAGTGGCGATACACAATCGGATCGCCGTAGCCATGATAAAACAGCAGCCAGCCGTGCTCGGTCTTGATCGGCAGGCCGTTGCTGCCGATACTAACGGCATCCCACGGGTTATCGGGGCGTGGCGGCATCAGAATCTGGTGATCCGTCCAGTTGACCAGATCGTGGCTGAAGCCGATCCAGATATGCTTGCGGCGGCGGTGCAGGATGGCATACCGCCCGCCGATTTTTTCGGGGAACAGGATATGATCCTTATTCTCGGCGCGTTCCAACGGCCCCACGTCCTGCCATGTGATCAGGTTTTCCGAGCGCGCGATCATCGGATAGTAGCTGTTTTCGCCGTAACAGGTATACGTCATGTAAAACGCGCCGTCCATCGGCGTCACGCGGGGATCTTCCACGCCGCGATAGTCCTCACGCCCGCGATGTGGGACGAGGACGGGCTGCTCCAGCCGATTCCACGACAGGCCGTCCGCGCTGACCGCATAGCCGATGCGCGAAACGTAGTCGTTGCCCTGTGCGCGGTAGTGCATATGAAACAGGCCGTTGTACTGCGTCACGGCGGGGTTGAAGACATTCTTGCATTCCCACTCGTGCAGCGGATTCGGGTACAAAAACGGGCTTTGCGGATGCCGCTTCAACAGCTTATCGAAGTTGCTCATCGATCATTCGTATCCTTCTAGAGAAATTCAGGTACACACCTTATGCAATATGCACTTTGCCTGCCGCGATAACGGTGAAATTAGTTCCACGTTATCCCTCGGTTCCCCCTCGTTGCGAAGCGGAGAGGGGGTCAGGGGGTGAGGTTGCATAAAGCCAGTTCGGTACACAAGGCAATCGCATTGACTAAGGACTAAGCACCCAGCACTATTCTTCTGTCCAACTTGACTCACCGCTCAGAGTGTTATACGTCAACGTGATCAGGCGATTATCAGGCAGCTTGAACGTGCGCTTGGCGACGGCGGGCTGCAAATAGAAGGCGTCGAGCTTGCTGCGTCCACCACCCGCGCCCGCGAAGGCATAGGTGATCGTATGCGTGCCTTTGGAGAGGAACACGGGCGATTTCCATGCCAGATCGAGCCACCAGTAATCATCGTCGGGAGATACACTTTGCTCGATCACGGTCGGCGCGTCTTGATCGATCTGCACGCGCAGCAGCACGGGTTCGTCGTCGCCACTCGCCATTTGATCCGCCGCCGAGGGATCGCTGAGCAGCACGGGCAGCAGATTCGAGACCACATCAGGATCGCGTCCGGTCAAGTCCATGAATGAGTTACCGCCGATGCCGCGTCCGACTTCCAGCCCGATTGGTTTGCCCGCCACTGGCTCGATGCCCAACGATTTCCACGGAATCGCTGCTTCGTATACGTAGCCGCCTTCTTGCGCTTGCCACATCATCGTTGCCCCTTTGACGAATCCGCTGCCCGTCCAGTTCCAAATTTGGGGGCCATCGGTGGTTTGGGCAAAGGTGAACTTGGAGGAAATCCGCTGCGCATCGGGGCCAGTGCTCATGTAGAACCACAGCGCGTCGTCATGCCACACGTTGCTCAAGGTATAACCCTGCACATGTTCAGGATCGCGCACGCTGGCGGCGATGTACAAATTATCGGCGTCCCACTGCAATTGGATCGCGTGGCTGTCCGTCTCCGGCCCTTGCCACGCGCCGACGCCGCGCAAAAATTGAGCGCGGGTGTTGGATTTCAGCGCAGGGATCGACGCCCATTCGTCCAGCTTACCGTCGATGGTCGGGGGCGCGCTGGTGCGGATGGCGCGGGCGACATCGGCGGCCTGTTTACTGCTCAAGCGCATATGCGCCACGTACACCAGATAGTCACCGGGTTGTGTGATCTCGGTAGTGAGCGCCATCACGTCGCCCTTCGCCAAGCCCACGTAGCGCCCGTCGCTGATGTTGGACTCGCCCGTCCATGTGCCTGTGTAGTAGAGCGGATCGCCAGCGATGCGGTCACCACGCTCGGCCTCCAAAAGCTGCCACGGCGTGCTTCTGACGGCTTGCGCCTTCAGGTACTGGTTCGCCAGCGGTTCATCAGCGATGGCTTGGATCGACATCAGCCCTTCGATGGTCGATTCCGCGCCGGCGTTGCGATTCACGCGCCAGCTCACGGGGCCGTTGATGCCGTCAAAGACGCGTCCCGTCGCCGGATCGTACATTTGCACGCCCGCCATGTTATTGCCGAACAGCCAACTGGCGGCGAGTCCGGCATATTTCGCGTATTTCTCGTCGCCCGTCGCGCGGTAGAGCGCCATGTAACCTTCAACAAGCATGTTCGTACCATACGCGATCTGACCCAAGCGATCCGGCACTACGCTCATATCGCGGAAGCGCTCAAAGGCGAGCTGGCGTAGCATGAACGAGTCCGCGTCTTTGGCTGCCGACGCGATCCAGTCCTGATTCTTGAGCGCCATGCCCGCTACAGCGAGGGCGTGTACCATGTGTGCGCCCCAGTCATGCCAGTAGCCCGGTGCGCTGGCAGCTTCGGGATGCATCCCGAACGGGTAGGCGTAGTGGTTGCCGAGCCGATAGGCCGCCACGCCATCCGCGATCTTGGTCATCACGTCGGCGGTGGTTTCGTTCGGGCGAGTCTGGTAATACGCCGCCAAGCCCAGCAGCGCGATGCTGGATTGATCCGAGGCATCGTTGGGCAGCCATGCGGGGATTTTGTAGCCGTGCTTCTCGGTGAATTCACCGTAGCGCGTCATCGTTTTGGCGAGGGCGGCTTCGGTCAGTTGAAACGACTTCGCCAGTTCATCCGCATAGGCTTTGTCGGCGCTGTCGAAGACCCGCACGCCCTCACCGAGTGCCCACAGCCCGCGCATCGCCCACCACGTCAGGCTTTTGTAGCTCGTCCCGCCCGTTTCGTTGATCTTGCCGTCGCGGTTGAAAACAAAATTATAGAATTCACCGTCCGGCGTTTGCATGTAGCGCACGAATTCCAAGCAGCGCCGCGCCAGATCGAGCGACTCCGCCGATTTGGTGCGCTCGTAGTCATGCAAAAAAACGATGGCAGCACGCGCTACGTCATCGATGGCGCTGATGCCCTCGCCCGCCGCATCTACCCATTTGTAATCCGGCGCTTCCGAGTAAATATGCACAATCGCCATCTCGCGCCCGTCGATGGTGACAGGTTCGGTCAGAAACTTCAGATGATCGAGGTTGACCAGTGAGGCCAACGGATCGGACTGCGCGTTGATTGGTACGTTCATCATCACCATCGACACGATCAACAGGCTCAGAGCAGCAATGATCGGGATGCGTCGCGGGAACATGCGTTAGCCTTTCACAGCACCCACATTGATGCCATCTAAGAACTGCTTTTGGGTTAGGAAATAGATAATCAGCACGGGAATCGCCATCATGGTCGTCAGCGCCATCATGTAATGCCACTGCGGCGCTTCCTTCGACAGCGATTGATCGAAGAAGCGCACCGCCAACGCCAGCGGGAAGGTTTGCGTCGTGCTCAGGTACAGCAGCGGCCCCTGAAAGTTATTCCAGTTGCCCTGAAACGACAGCACGCCGATTGCTAACATGATCGGGCGGATCAGCGGCAGCATGATGTAGCGGTACACCTGCACCACGCTCGCGCCGTCGATGATGGCGGCTTCCTCGATCTCACGCGGGATCGAGAGGAAGAACTGCCGCATCAGGAACACGTACAACGGCCCCCACGCGAACAGCGAAGGCCACGTCAGCGGATCGTAGGTGTTGAGCAAGCCGAGCTGCTTCCAGATCAGGAACCCCGGCACGCGGGTGACGATACCGGGGATCATCACCGTCGCCAGCATAATCGTGAACAGCGTGTTTTGCCCGCGCCATTTGAAGCGCGAGAAGCCGTACGCCACCAGCGACGCGCTGAAAATTTCCCCGAACATCGCCAGCAGCGTGATGAACAGCGTGTTGCCGATGATGCGCCAGAAGGTCATCCCCGGCGCGATGGACGACATCTTCGTCCACACGTCGATGTAATTCTGCGGGATGGCGGGGTTCGGGATCAGGTTGATTTCGGTGGTAAATAGCTGCTCAGGCGTTTTCAGCGAGGTGGACACCATCCATAGGAAAGGCACCAGCACAATCGCCGCCCCGAGCACCAACAAGGCATAGATGATCACTTGGCGGATCAAGTAGCGGCGCTGGTTAGCGGCGGGGGGATCGCTCAGTAACAAACTGCGGGCTTGAGTGGAGGCATTGGTGGTCATCGCTAGGCTGTCTCCTCACGTGTACCCTGATAAAACACCCACGCGGATGAAGAACGGAAAATGAGCAAGGTCAGCGCGAGGATCAAGAGCAGCATGATCCAGCCCATCGCGGAAGCCAACCCCATCCGGCGGAACTCGAAGGCTTCGCGATACACCAACCAGTTGAGGAACGTGCCCGCCGAATCTGGCAGCGGGATAAACGCCGCCACCTCGAAGGCTTGAATCGCGCCGATGGTAGAGACGACGAGGTTATAAAACAGCGACGGACTGAGCATCGGTACGGTGATGTGGCGGAATTTCGTCCATTCGCCAGCACCATCGATGGCGGCGGCTTCGTAGAGTTCTTTGGGAATGCCCTTCAGCCCCGCCAGCAGAATCACCGAGTTCGCGCCGAACACGCCCCACAAACTGACGATGATGAAGGCGGGCAGCGCGAGGTTGGGATCGGAAAACCAGCGCGGCGTCTCGATCCCCAACAGGAGATAGAAAGGATTCAAGGCCGCGTTCAGCAGCCCCGATGTCGCGAAGATCCAGCGCCACAGCAGCGCCGTCGCCACCGCTGGCAGAATCGCGGGCATATAGTAAAGGACGCGCCAGATGCCCAAGCCGCGCACATTCTGGTTGAGCAGCAGCGCCACGCCCAGCGCACCGAGCAATCCCAATGGCACGCTGATAAAGGCGTACAGCAGCGTCAGCCGCACCGAACGCCAGAAACGGGCTTGCTTGGCAGCGATCACGAAGCCGCCATCCCCGATCTGGACGCGCTGCACTTCTTCGTAGCCTGCTTGGACGACATCGGCGCTGCGCTGCGAGGCCGATTGCAGCGGGGCATATTGCAGATCGAAAACGTCCGAATAATTTTTAGTGCCGATCCACTGCGGTGCTTTGAATAAGTTGTACTGCGTGAAGCTCAAATAAAAGGACGCGCCAATCGGGAACAATTGGAAGATGATGAACCCGATCACCCACGGCGCGACGAGCGCCCGTCCGGTGGCGGCTTCGCGCTTGACGCCGAACGCGATCTGCACGCGATACACGATGAACATCGCCACGCCCAGCCCGATGGCTACCAAAACGTAGCGAATGAGCGTTGGGCCATACGAACCGATGACGCCGGGATCCATAAGCTTTGTCCTTCAAAAAAGGCACTCTTTACCGCACGTTGAACCATCGGCGGAGGGCACAGTGTCCGCTGTACCCTCCGCCACGCTCTTCGATGTTTCACGCAGAGCGCGCTAATTATTGACCTGTGAGGGCTGCATCCATCAACGGACGGACTTCTTTCGCCAATTCTTCGGCAGTCTTATCCGTTTCCTTGTTCAGCAGCGGGTTCATCAGCTTGTTCCAGAAGATGTCGCCCCACGCGCCGAGCTGCGGGATGATGGTGAACGCACGCATACTGGGCACGGCGGCGATGATGGCTTCGGCGCTGTCCTTCTTCTTGGGCGCAGATGCGATCAGATGCTCAACCGTGCTTTGCGAGATGCGCGGGGACACGATCTTCCAGTTCTGGATGCCTTCGGTGAGGGCGAGCAGCGCCTTGCACGCCAATTCAGGATTCTGCGTGTTGGCGGAAATCACCGTGCTGGCTGTCCATGCGAAGGTCGTACCGTCCTTGGTTCTGGGGTTGACGGGAACGCTGACCACGGCTGAGTTCTCGACTTCGAAGTCCAGACCGTCCGCCGCGCCGCCCATGAACATGGCGACTTTGCCAGCGCGGTACATCGCGTCGAAACCCTGCTCCTTGATCACGTCGGAGCTAGGCGAGACTTCGGGGTTATAGGCCAACTTCAGGTAGAAATTGATGCCTTCGATTGCTTCGGGGCTGTCGATGGGGGCGGTCTTGAGATCATCGGAGATCAGTTGCCCGCCAGCTTGCCAGATGAACATCTGGGGTGGAGGCCAACCATTGGCGGTGAAGCCCCACTGATCGGTCTTGCCATCGCCGTTGATGTCCTTGGTCAGCGCCTTGGCATCAGCGAGGAAGTCGTCCCACGTCCAACCAGCCTTGGGATACTCCAGCTTGGCGGCATCGAACAGGGTTTTGTTGTAGTACACGACCACAGGCTGTGCAATCCACGGCAAGCCGTAGACGACGCCATCTTGAGTCGCGGTCGCGAGGATCGACGGATAGTAGTCGTTGACATCGCCAGCGGTATTGGCAGGCTGATCTTTTAGGCAGTCGGTCAGCGGCATGAACACGCCTTCCGAGGCCAGCGCGAGGTCTTCGTTACCGATCCAGTACATATCGGCAGCCGTACCACCCGCGAGTTGCGTTTTCACCTGCGTCATATAGTCGCTGGGGATTGGCTCGTGGATGACTTCGTATTCCGTGCTGGCGGCGTTCACTTTGTCGATGATGAGCTGAAATTCCGCCGCCTCACCGACGCCCGTCCACGTGGCGATGCGCAACTTGACTTTATCCTGCGCCAGAGTCGGCGTCAGCGCCGGAATCGCAATCGCGATGATCAGCAGTAAGGCTAGTAACTTTGAGCGTTTCATAGATGTTTCTCCGAAAAGGCATATCGGTCGATACGCGCAAACCATGAAGTGTTGTTGCTAGATACGATCTTTGTGCAGCTCGTGAACGTCTCATCACCTCCTTCAGGTGGAATTAGCGACGGTCGAGGGGCGGTGCAGTCGAGTCACGCTCGATCAACCGTACAGAAATCATGAGTTGCGTCGGTGCTAACTCCGGGTCGTCCAGCAGCGAAATCATCCGACGCGCCGCTTCAACGCCGAGCTGGCGTTTGGGAATATCTAGGGTAGTCAGGGCGGGATCGTTGAGTTCTGCCCACGCGATGTTGTCGAAGCCCACGACCGAGAGATCGCGTGGGACTTGCCGCCCCATACTGCGCGCTGCGCGGATCGCGCCGAGCGCCATCGAGTCGTTAACGGCGCAGATAGCCGTTGTTTGCGGAGCCATCTCGATCAGGGCTTGGAACGTGCTCTGCCCGGAATCGATGGTGGTGCGGTCGGCGTGGACGATGGGCATCGGCAGCGCGAACTCGTTCATCGCCCGTTGATAACCTATGATGCGGCGGCGGTTGCTCGACCAGTGATCGGGGCCAGCCAGCACGCCGAGGTGCCGATGTCCCTGCGCGAGGAGATGTTTGGCGGCGAGATATGCCCCGCCCTCATCGTCGCCCGTGATGGTATGCGCCTGAAAGTGCTCCAACTGGTTGTCTACCAGCACGACGGGCAAATCGGTGCGCAGCATGGCGAGGATGAAGTCGGACGGAATGTCCGGCCCCGCCAGCAGCATCCCATCGATGCGGCGTTCCCGCACAAAACGGAAGCCAGTCGGGTTGTTCAGCACCTCATCGGTCAGCGTGGCGACGGTCAGATGATAATTAGTCTGCGCGATGGCTTGCTCGGCGCTGTGCAAAATTTCGCCATAAAACGGGTCGGTGGTGGCGGATAGACCGGGCTTTTCGCGCACGAAAAAACCGACGGCGAAGGTTTGCGAAGTCGCTAACCCGCGTGCGGTGGCGCTTGGAGCGTAATTGAATTCCTTGGCCTTATCGAGGATGCGCTTGCGCAAGTCCTCGCCCAATCCGGGCTGGTCGTTGAGCGCCCGCGAAACCGAGGCGGTGGAGACGTGAAGTTCTTGGGCAATGCGCTTGATGATCGATGGCATAAGAAATCTTTACGTAATTTTTGCGTAACCGTTTACGTTGATGATATAATGCCTTGAAATGCTTGTCAAGAGGGCGGTATTTGTAATTTTTTCCACAAAACAGATCGTTTTTTGATGAAAAGTGAGAAATTTCACGCAAATGACCACCGAAGAGTTCGTGTTAACCAACGCGTTGTTACGTTGCGTTTTTCGTAAGGATGCAGCGGGCGCGTTTCGATTCGTGACGCAGCACGATTACGCTGGCGAATGGACGAGCGCGTCTCAATATGGCACTTCGCCGTTGGAAGCGGTCAGCTTCACCGACATCAACGCGACTTCGCAGTCTGTCACGCTTTCTAACGCATTCTGGCGCGCCGAGATCAGCCCGTTAGCGGAGGGCTTTCAGATCACGGCAACCGTCACGGCGGCACAGCCTTTCGCGCTCAATCCGTCCATGATCTTGTGGCTCGGCGGTTTGGACGGCCTCGATGATCGGCAGGCACACACATGGCGGCAAACGGTGCTGCGTGCGCCAACGGTGAACCAGCAAGGGCTGACGGGCAACGATCTGCCAGCGGGCTATGTCTACGATCATGCCAACCACCTAGAAACCATCTGCTATTTTCCGGCGGATAGCTTCACGTGGACGCCGCATCGCTTTGCCGAGTTGAGCGTGCGCGAAGTGACCACCTACCGCCCGACTGCGCGTTACGGCTTCGGACTGGTGCCGAATAACGCGGGCGAAACCATGATGGTGGAGGCGGGCACGCATCACTTCCGCTGGTGGTTCACGCAGCATCGGCGCGAAACACCGCCGTCGCCGTGGGAAGCGCAGACCGCCCTACTCGATGCCATCGCGCCACTGCTCGATCCGCTACCGCGCCGCACGCCGGATGCGCTGGACTGGCAGCAGATGGCAGAGCGCACGCTGACCGACCTTGAGAATGAGACGTGCTGGATCACGGCGGGCGATCAACGTGGACTACGCGCTTACGTGAAAGGCAGTTCCAGCGTCGGGCGCGATAACCAGACTGGCTTCGAGCTAATGACGCAGCTTGATGTCGCGTGGCCTCTGCTGCTGTGGAGCCAAGCCTTGCCCGCCGATCATCCCTCGCGCTCAGCGGCGCAGCGCGTCTTCGCCCAACTGCGCGCTACCCTCACCGCCATGCACCGCCCCGAACATCACTTCGTCGCCAATCACTATCCGATCCGCGTTGATGACACCTTCATGGATACGTGGTATTTCCTCGAAAACGCGCTGATCAAACTGCCGTGGGTGGCCTATCTGAGCGACGATCAAGAACTGCGCGACATTTTTTTCGACGCGCTGCACGGCGCGACGCTGTTAGCCCACAACGTCAATTATGTGTTCCCGCTGTTTGCCGACGCGCAGGACTGGCGGCCGCGCGGTAGTCTGCTGAATGTCTCGGTGGGCGGGCTGTACGCGGCGGGGCACGTGCTGGCCTACCAGATGACGGGGCACGATAGCCATCTGGAAGAGGCACGCTTGGCGCTGCGCACCATGTGGCAGCTCCCGCCGCACCAACTCACGCACGAGCCACAGCAGTTGACTTTTGCCGCCGCTGCTGCCCGCTATTTATGTAAGCGCTACCCCGCCGAAGATTCTTGGAAAACAATGTCGCAGGACTTCACGCGCTTAATGCTGCGGATGGGCTACTGGTCGGCGGATTCTGGCGTGTCCTTCTACGATACGCGCGGCATGTTCCAAGCCTGTGCTTCGCTGTGCTATCCTGCGTACAAGGAAAATGTCGAATGTCTACTGTCGTGGCCTGAGCTGCTGCAAACGCCCCGTCCCGATCACCGACTCGTGCCGTTGATGGCGTCATTCGCCAATTTGCAGCGCTGCCATAATTACGCCTTTTTCGATCCGCACCTGCCAGCCGACCTACGGCGCGGGCCATGCGCATATATCCCTTATGAAGACGTGGCGACGACGGAATTTCGCCACACCGCCGATCTCGGCAAAGAATTATACGGCGCGGGCGAGGTCTTCTGGAGTGCCTTGCTGTTTGACACACTAGGCCACGCCGATGATCCCGATGTGCTGTGTCTAAGTCTCGATGTGCCGTGTCTCGAACTCGGTATGCTGCCCGCCAAGGACAAGCGCCATCAATTTTTGTTGTACAATCCCACAGCGGAAACGCGTGAAGTCCGCATCAGCGCGGAGTACAATCCTTTTTTTCAGCATTCATTTGCATCTTTCACATTGCAGCCGCGCTCGCTTCAGTTCGTCGGCACCATGAAGGGAGAAATCAACCTTGTTCAGTCGTAACGTCCATAACCCTTTGATCACACCACGCGGCGTCGCGGCCTCTCGTCCAGATTTTGAAGTCCTCGGCACCTTCAACGCGGGCGTAACTACCTACCGCGATGAAGTGATTTTGCTGCTGCGCATCGCGGAACGCCCGCTCCAGACCGATCCCAAGTGCGTCCGCTATCCAGAAATGCTGCCGGATGGCGAGATCGTGGTACGCGAAGTCAACCGCGATGATGAGCACATCGACGCCAGCGATCCGCGCCTGATCTTTCATCGGCGCACGGGAAAAGTCAGCCTGACCAGCATGAGTCACCTGCGCCTCGCCCGCAGCCACGATGGCATACACTTCACGGTCGATGAGCATCCGTGGTTGGTCGCGCAGCCGCCCTACGAAACCTTCGGCGTGGAGGACGCGCGCATCACCTGCATCGAGAACACCTATTACGTGAATTACAGCGCCGTCAGCGCGCTTGGCATCTGTACGGGGCTGATCTCCACGCGGGATTTTGTCAATGTCGAGCGTCAAGGCATTATCTTCCCGCCCTCCAACCGCGACGTGACGATCTTCCCTGAGCGCGTGAACGGGCTGTATGTGTGCTATCATCGCCCGATGCCCGCGCTGCTCGGCAGCCTGAATATCTGGTCAGCTACCTCGCCCGATTTGAAGCACTGGGGCAATCATCAAGTGGTGGTGACGGCGCAAGATCAGGGCTGGGAAGCCGGACGTGTCGGCGGGGGCGCGCCGCCAATCCGCACGCCGCAAGGCTGGCTGTCGATCTACCACGCCGCCGATCCGAATGATCGCTACTGCCTCGGCGCGTTCCTGACGCCGCTGGAGGAGCCGTGGCGCGTGATCGGGCGCAGCCGCACGCCGATCCTCGCGCCGGAAGCGGCCTACGAAACCAGCGGCTTTTTCCCGAATGTGGTGTTTACCTGTGGCGCGCTGCTGCAAAACGATCTGCTCAAGGTCTATTACGGCGCATCCGACGAGGTGATCGCGCTGGCGGAGATTCCGCTGGCTGACGTGCTCGCCAGCTTGGCTGATACACCGTCAAAAACCTAGCCTTGGGTAAAAGTGACCTCATGTCGTTCTAAATAAAGGCTGAGTACCATTCGGTGCTTTGTTCTCTAAGTCTGACGTTTATGGTCTTTCAAAAAAATAAGACAGGAATACACCGATCACGCCAATACATTTTCTTGAGTCCCTTTAGTGGACAGCTCGGTTGGGATTGTAGCCGGGGGTTTCAACCCTCGGCGGGCGCTGGCGACGAACCCACGATTCCTTGACTAATTTCTTAACTATCAACGTTGGGCGGGGCTGTCTGCCCGCGTCCGTCGATCTTGCCGTCCCCATGATCACCTGATCTCAGCCCGTCCGATTTATCGGCGGGCTTACATACTGTCCACAAGCTCTCAAATCACAAGTCCATCGTACGCGATTTCGTACCCGAAGTTCTTCGCGTAGCTCGATAACGCCGAATGCGTTGGATTGCCCTCATGAGAAATGTGCGTTGCAAAAATCCTTGCCGTATCAGCTAAGAGATGTTCAGTCCGCATCCTTCGAATATGCTCGATAAACCGATTGGCGTTGAGATGCCCGCCGCTATCCGCGTCCGGCCCATAGGTGTGGTCAAGGATGACGACATTAAAACGCAGCTTCATCGTGTGGAAGCCCTGCCACGTTTCTTCGGGCAGACTATCGGTATCCGTCCCATAAAACACGGTGAAATCACCTTCTCTGACGGAATATAAGCGCGACTGCACACTCGTATCATGATCCGTGCGAAAGGCCACGACTTCATACGTCCCGACTTGGAATGGCTGTAGCGGTTCTACGGCGACTATCTCAAGGTTCAGTCTCCGTTTTGCCTCAGCCTCGAACATATCCTGTACATAGCCTTCGTTGTTGAGCATCTCCGACATTTTTCGGAGCGTCGCCTCGGAGCCGTACAGGTGCAGCAGCGGTGTGTCTACGCCCATAAATTCCGGAACGCGCGTGGTGAGATGAGACGCATCAAAATGGTCAGCGTGCGGATGTGTCTGTAGGCAGTAGCGAATATCAACAAGGGATTTGTGATACATGAATGAGGCGGCGACCACATCCGGCCCCATGTCAATCAACAGGTCGTCGTTAATGATGATGGAAGATCGCTTGCGGAAATCTTTGCCGCCCAGTTTTCTTGCTTGGGTGCAGACTTCGCACCGACAAAAAGCCAACGGATAAGAAGTCGCGGCGGCTGTGCCAAGAAACGTGATTTCCATTGTGCTACCCTCGCTATAGTAAACCTTCGTGTAGCCATCCTGAATGACTGCTCGTAGACAATCGATAAAGAGTATTCCTAACGATGTTTTCGTACGGACGCCTCATGAGGCGTCCGCGTTATCGCTAAGTTACCGGGGTTGGCATTATTGAGGCGAACCGAACCTCGCCATCGTTTGAATCTCTCTAACTTTCATCGTCCCGCCACGCAGAACATTACCAGAAAACTCTAACCAACTTCGAACCACGCACAGCTTGACAGAACTTGCTATCTATCGTAGAATGTAGTCAGATTGTTCAGCGTCTTCCATAAGCCATGCGATCAGGCGTCTCATTGGCGGGGCAGACCAACGGGCAATGTACCTTAACAACCGCGTGCGTGCTCCCAACAAAGTACCCTTCGCCTATCATGAAAGGGTCGTTGAGTCGGGCTGCCGAATACCACAAATGGCGACTTCAATCCGAACGCTTACCGCCGAAAACAAGAACGGATAGTCCGGCGAAGTGATCGCCAATGATCCCTCTCGCTCCTCACAACGGGATCAGTGCAGGGATCATTACGCTGGAACCGACCCGTTCACGGTTCCAGCGTCACCGCACCGAGCGTCAGCAGCTCGCCCTGACTACCATCGGCTTGCTGTCCAGTCAGCTTCTCGCCCGTTTGCCAAGCGTACACCGCCGCTTTGAGCGTGTAGGTCTGCGCGGGCAGCTTGCTCAGGTCGAGGCGGTACAGGTGACACGACTGCAACTCGTGCGGGAGTCCCTGATCGATCTGCGCCACCACCTGACCGCTGGCGTCGAACAGGTACAAGCCGAGCGAGTACGTATCGGCGGGCAAATCCGCCGCGAGGGTCGTCGTCAGCAGGACGCGGGCGCTGTGGCTGCGATCCACGCTCAACGGCGCGGCTAACGCCAGTTTCACGCGCTGGTCAAAACTGAGGTCGGCGCTGGTGGGCGGGCGGACGTACAGATCGAGCCGCAGTTCGGGGCGCTCAATCGCCGTGTAGCAGTCGAGATACTGCTGCTGGACGAGGGCTTGCTTGAAGATCGCCAACCGGAAGTTCGGTGCGCGCGTCGTGTCGATGCCCAACCACAAGCGCGGCACACCCGTCAGAAACTGCGTGACGTTGTTCAGATATTCGTCATTCTCGGCGCGTCCGCTGATGGCTTCCAGAGTGCTGAAGCGGATCGGCATGTCGCCAAGGTAGTAATCCATCTCGCGCGCTTGCTGCAACTCCGCGATGGGCGAATGGAAGGCGAATACGTCGCCCGACTGCGCGGCCTGATCGAGTTCGGCGCGGACTTCGCGCCACGGCATGGTGTTGCCGTTGTAGTAGTCGTGCAGCGTGCGGATGAAGGTTGGATCGAGCGTGTTGCCAACGCCGATCAGCAGCAGCACTGCGACCAGCCACGCCAGCGGCAGTCCGCGCCGATGCAGCCACCCGATCCCGACGCCGCCGAGCAATGCCAGCAAAGGCCACAGCACCGTCAGATAGCGGATGTGCGTCAGCACGGGCAGTACGGCATTCAACGCGATCCCCGCTACGATGCCGCCCGCCGCGCAGAACCACACGAAGCGCATGTAGGCTTCCCGCACCAGCGCCGCGCTCCCGATCAACAGCGCCAGCAAGCCGATATTCGCGGTGCTGAACGCGTAGCCGAGCGTTTCGATGATGGCGGGGATGGTCAACGCCGTCGCGCGCAGTTCGTTGCCAGCGCGCACCGCCGCACTCAGCAGCACCCCGATCCACGGCAGGTACAACAGCCCGCCGACTGCCATCGCCGCCACGACCTGCCACCACTGGCGATTTTTGGGGGCGAATAACAAGTGATACAGACCGAGCACCGCCACAATCAGGAAGCCGAAGTAGTGCATATACAGTGCGGCGGCGAGAGTGAGGCTAAACGCCGCGTACAGGCCGAGCGTGCGTCGGTAACGCAGCAAGCGCCAGTAACACCACACCGCGCTCACGCCGAACAGCGTGACGAAGAGATAGGCGCGTAGTTCATGACTGTAATAGAGGAAAAACGCCGATCCCGCCAGCACCGCCGCCGCACCGAGACCAACCCCGCGTGTGGAATCGCGCTGCTGCGTGCGTTCCAGATCGTGACCGAGGCGATACGTCACGCTGACCGTGAGCAGCGCCGCCAACAGGCTCGCCATCTGCGTCGCGAACTCCGACCAGCCGACGGTATGCCCCCACACGTTCAGCAGTACGTAATAACCGGGTGGGTTCTTCTCGTGGCGCTGCTCACCTAGCACCCGTTCCACCGTGTCTATCGGGGAAATCGGGCCGTAATGTCCGCCGCCCGCGTAGAACATCGAATAGACTTCGTCGTACCACAGCGAGTCATGCGCCATCTGCGCCATACACACGCCAACGAGGACGAGCAGGATCAACAGGAGATAACCAATGACAGCAGGACGCGGTTGTGTGGAAGGCATGACGGAATCCATCTCTACAGCGCGGCGCATCGACGGGGAGGCAGCGACAATCGCGGGGCTGCGTACAATCCGCAACCCCGCTGTGGTCAATTTACTTGGCGAGGGCGTCCGTCACCCATGCTTTGGCCTGTACCAAGGCATCGCCCAGCTTGGAGGCATCTTTGCCGCCAGCCTGTGCCAGCGTCGGGCGACCACCGCCGCCGCCGCCGACCACCGGCGCGATCTGCTTGATCAGATTGCCAGCGTGGACGCGCTTGCTGAGATCATCGCTCACGGCGGCGACCAACGACGGCTTGCCGCTGTCTGCCATGCCAAGCACCACCACGCCGCTCTTGACCTTATCACGGAACCAGTCGGTCATCTCGCGGAGGGTTTCGGCGGTGGTCGGCGTGACCTGTGCCACCAGCACTGGCACGTCCTTGATCGTCTCGACTTTGGCGACCAATTGCTCGAACTCCATGCGGGCGAGTTGACGGCGCAGCTTGGCATTCTCCTGCTTGGCCTGCGACGACTCCTCACGGATCGCGTCGATGCGGTTGGCGATCTGGTCGGGCGTGGTGCCGAGCTGATGCGCCGTCTGCCGCAGCATATCGATCTGCGCGGCGACATAGTGCTGTGCGCCGTTGCCCGTCAGGGCTTCCACACGCCGCACGCCCTGCGCCACGCTGCCCTCGCTGGTGATCACGAAGCTGCCGATCACGCCCGTATTGGGGACATGTGTACCGCCGCACAGCTCGTAGCTGAAGAATTCGTCCCCCTTGTCGCCCACCTTGACCGTGCGCACGACATCGCCGTACTTCTCGCCAAACAGTGCCATCGCGCCCTCAGATCGGGCGGTTTCCAAGTCCTTCTCCTTGATGGCGATGGGTTCGTTTTCCATGATCCAGCGCGCGACATTGCCCATGATCGTGTTCAGATCGGTGCTGCTGATCGAGGCGTCGTGGCTGAAGTCGAAGCGCAACCGATCCGGCGCGACGAGCGAGCCTTTTTGAGCCACGTGCGTGCCGAGCACCTTGCGCAATTCAGCGTGCAGCAAGTGCGTTGCCGTGTGGTTGCGCATGATGTCCCAGCGGCGTGGTGCGTCTACCGTAGCGGTAGCAGCGCTGCCAACGGTGATTTTGCCTTCTACCACCTCGCCCACATGGACGATCAAGCCGCCGACGGGCTTGCGCATGTCTTCCACGTCCACGATCCAGCCTTCGCCGCGAATCGTGCCCGTGTCGCTGACCTGCCCGCCCGACTCGACGTAGAAGCAGGTGGCATCCAGCACGACTTCGACGCGATCCCCGACTTCGGCGCTGTCCACTACTTGCCCATCGCGGAGCAGAGCAACGACCTTAGCGGTACGCTGCAGCGTCGAATACGGATCGTAGCTCACACCTGCTGCGCCGAGCTTGCCCTGCTGCTTGAGCGATTCGGTGAGCTTCTGATACAGCTCACCGCGATCAATCTCACCCATCACCTCGCCGCCGCTGACACGGCTGTGGGCTTCTTCGGCAGCTTTATAGCCATCCTCATCGACGGTGTAGCCCTTTTCCTGTGCTACGTCGCGCGTGACCTCAAAGGGCAAGCCGAGTGTGCTCTTGAGGAAGAAGGCGCGTTCGCCGGACAGTTTGCCACCAGCGGGCAGAGCGGCTAATAAGTCATCGAGCGTTGCCAAGCCCATTTCCAGCGTGCGTCCGAAGCGCACCTCTTCCTGCGTGATCTGCTTGAGGATCACATCGCGGCGCTCGGTCAGTTCTTTGTACTGCTCGCTCATGATCTCGATGACCACTTCGGCAATCTGCGCGAGGAACGGCTTGTCGAAGCCGATGCGCCGTCCGAAGCGGGCAGCACGCCGGATCACCATGCGGCACACCGAACCCCGATCCTTGGGGCCGGGGTTGACGCCGTCCGCGATCAGGAAAGCGGCGGCGCGGGCATGATCCGCGATGACGTGGTAAGGCACATAATCGGCCTGATACTGCTCCATCGTCGCGCCGTTCAGTTGCCGCACCTTGGCGATCAGCGGCGTGAACAAGTCGTTTTGATAGTTATTGCGCACGCCTTGCAACACGCTGACGATGCGCTCAAAGCCCATGCCCGTATCGACGCCCGGTTTGGGCAGCGGCACACGCGTCCCGTCTGGCTGCTGGTCGAACTGCATGAACACCAGATTCCAGATTTCGAGGATGCGTCCGGTGCTTTCGTTCAATTCCGCCAAGACGACATCGTGTACGTTGCCTTTTTCCGGCTCCCAGTCGAAGTGTATTTCGGCGGTATAGCCGCACGGCCCTGTATCTGCCATCTGCCAGAAGTTGGTATCGTCACCCAGCTTGTACACGCGGTCGGCTGGCACGCCGATCTGCTGCGTCCAGACGTTATAGGCTTCCTCGTCCTTCTCGTGGACAGTGAAATAGAGCTGAGATAGTGGCAGGTTATACACCTTGGTCAGCAGATCGAAGGCAAAGCGGCAGGCTTCGGCCTTGAAGTAATCGCCAAAGCTGAAATTGCCGAGCATCTCGAAGAACGTGTGATGGCGTGCGGAGGGGCCAACGTTCTCAAGGTCGTTATGCTTGCCGCTGACGCGCATACTTTTCTGCGCGGTGGTAGCGCGTGTATACGGACGCTTATCCAAGCCTAGGAACACGTCCTTGAACTGCACCATGCCAGCATTGGTGAACAGCAGGGTGGGGTCGTTGGCGGGCACGAGCGATGAGGACGCGACCTGCTTGTGTCCCATTTCCTCGAAGAAGTCTAAAAAGGTTTGGCGTACCTGCGTACTGGTCATTGGCTTCATAAGTAGTGCGACCTTTGCTGAACGGCTTTTAGGTTGGCGCTATTATAGTCTTCGGGCGTGATCGGGTACAGGGTGAGATGATATGTCCTAGAGGTGAGACAAAGCACCTCCTGCGAAGGCTACAGTTTGAAGCCAGCCCACGTCTGCGTCAGCGCGAATCGCAAGATGTCAATCGCGCCGATCTCGATGAAGGCGAGGGTGAGGCCAGCCAGCAGCGGAATCGCCAAGTCGCGCCAGCGCTGCACGCTCTGATGCAGCCGCGTGAACGACAGAAACAGCACTGTGCCGATCATGGTCAGCATCAGGATCACGCCGAGCGTGCTGACCACGCCGAACACCCACATAAAGACGGGGCGATCACTGAGCACGATCAGGATCACGATCACCGCGACGGCGCACAGACTGAGCAGTTCCCGCAGATTCTCGATGGGGCGGCCTTGATCGGGCGCTTGCCATGCCATGCTGTTGAAGACCGGAAAGACCAGATTGAACAACGCCAACCCGCAGCCCATGCCCGTGACTAAGCGCAGCACGTTATTCGGCTCGTACAGCCCCGTCACGCCGGGGAACAGGTGCAGATAGCTGTTCACGCCGTCGAAGCCCATGATTCCGACGAACAGCAGCAAAACGGCGATCACACTGCGCGGCGGAAGGTTGCCAACCCGTGATCGGCGCGCTGCCACCGCCACTAGATAGCTGATCATCACGCCCAGATAAATGCCCGTGCAGCGGGCGCACAGCGGCATCAGCGTATCGGCGTCGATGTTGAAGGTGCGCGACTCGATGCGGTGGCAGATGGCGTAAGCGATGGCGTCCGCTTTGCCCAAGACTCCGGGCGGCGTGCCGAGCGCCCACGCGACCAGCACCGCGAATGCCACCAGCACCACGAGGATGGCAAGTCGGCGCGAGATGCGGCGCGGCGGGAGCACAGGGATCGCGGTAGGTTGGGTAGGGGTATCCATCGGAAATTACGTCATTCTACACAGCATTGATGGGTAACAGATGATTATGCCGCGTTCGATGAACAATGCTACTGAACGCGGCGACAGCCTACGCTTGAGAACAGTCTCATGTGACGCAAACCGGCTCTTTTTATGATGATCGTCACTAGAGTGGCGCGGCGAACGTTATATGCTGTAACTAGGCGGTGTTTCGTTCAGTGGAGAATTCCATGCAAGACCGAATCGACCAATTACTAGCCGCGTTTATCATCCTCGTCCTTAGCGTCATGCTCGGTGTTGATAGATTCGTCGTTGAGACACCGTTATCCAAATTCTTCACAGGGTTACTCACTAGCCTCACCATCGTCGGTGGCATCGTGTATGTCTATCGCATCGCCTCACATTCCGGACAACATCACTAACATGCGACCACACGATCCAAGCACACGCTGACAGAAATGTGGGTTGTGCGTTGGGTCTCTACATTGTTGGGCAATGACAGCAACCACAGCGCGAGTCTGCGCAATTGCTGTCTCGAAAGGGAAACCTCATGTCTTTGAATAGCACTAATCAGATGAGTGACGCAGCACGAGCCTCACAGCGGCGTCGGCTGATCCGCACCTTCGCCGCTATCGTAACGGCTGCGATCACGGTGATGTACATCCTGATCGGTCTGCATCTCGTCAGGGTGCTCGATGGAGACACCGATCAGAAATGGGGATTGGCGGCAGCAGCGGCCTATGCGGTGGGCATATGGCTGCTGATCAAGTATGACCGCCGCACCTTGTGGATTCTTGGTGCGCTCTTGCAAGTGTTCGTCATCTATACCTACTTCAATGTTGCGTCGCAGCGGTCACCCGCCTATGAGATATGGGGCATCCTGCTCAGGATCGCGCAGTTCATTCTCTTGGGATTACTGGTGTATCTCGCCTACCGCCAACCGTTTATGCTGGAGTCTGGTTCTGATGATCGCCCGCGCAATGACGGCGCGCCCAAGCCCGCCTAATGCCAAGTCGGATTCTCAGTGCAGTGTCCTGAAACGACACAGGGAGTCAACATCAACATGAAACCCCGTTATGAAAAACCGCCGTATCAGCCAAAGTGGATTCTGAACCTGCAGGTCTGGCTGCTGCGTCGCCATCTGCTGCCAAGATTCAACAAGCAGTGCATGGTGATCACGACCACTGGACGCAAGACCGGGCGCAGCCATACCGTGCCGATTGGCTATGTGCATGATGGTAACGCGTACCTCGCGATTAACATGGGCGGGCACTCCGCATGGTACCTGAACGCGCTCGCCAATTCATGCGTGACGCTGGAAGTGGACGGCAAGGTGTTCGACGCGCACGCTGAACAGGTGCCGGTCAACACGCCGGAGAGCCTTGACCGCGTGTTAACTGTGTATCGCCACGAGCGCCCCGGTACTTTTGAGGATTTTCTCCAGATTTCGCTGGACGCCCCGATTGATCAGTTGATGGACATTGGCAAGTATATGACCTTCATCCGCTTCAACCCGGTATAGAATTGCCGTTTAGTTGGGCATCCAGAGGCGGAACGCAGATCGGTAACGGTCTGCGTTCCAGCGTGGTCGCGCCGATCAAGCCTCGTCGGCGGTGTTGTCCTTATCGCGCAGGTGCGGGAACAGCAGCACTTCGCGGATCGTGTCGCGATCCATCATCATCATGGTCAGGCGGTCGATGCCCATGCCGAAGCCACCGCAGGGCGGCATTCCGTAACGCATGGCACGCAGATAGTCCTCGTCCAAGGGCGTGGCCTCGTCGGCCTCGTCCGCGTACAGACGCCCCATCTCGATGAACCGCTGCTCTTGATCGATCGGATCGTTGAGTTCGGTGAAGGCGTTGCCGAGTTCCATCCCGCCCGCGTAGATTTCGAAGCGTTCGGTCTGTGTCGGATCGTCGGGGAAGGCCTTGGCAAACGGCGAAATATCACGCGGGTAGTCGATCAGGAACGTCGGCTGGATCAGCGTCGGCTCCACGAAATCGCTCAGAAGATCATCGACCAGCTTGCCCCATGATTCCTTCGGATTCGCCTCGATGCCCTTGGCTTGCATCGCCGCCGCCAACGATTCCGCCGTCGGATGTTCGAGGTAGTCGATTCCGCTCAGTTCGAGGATGGCGTCACGCAGCTTCCAGCGCTTGAAGGGCGGCGCGAAGTTGATCTGCATCCCCTTGTAGGGAATGGTCGTGGACTTGTGCGTCTTGAGGGCGACGGCAGCCAACATGCGCTCGACAATATCCATCACGCCGTTGTAGTCGATGTAGGCCTTGTAGAATTCGAGCTGCGTGAATTCGGGATTGTGCTTGAAGCTGACGCCTTCGTTGCGGAAATCGCGCCCGATCTCGTAAACCGCATCGTACATGCCGACTAGCAGCCGCTTGAGGTACAGCTCGAAGCTGATGCGCAGGAACAGGTCTTGCTTAAGCTGGTTGTGATGCGTGACGAAGGGACGCGCCGCCGCGCCGCCGTAAATCGGTTGCAAAATGGGCGTTTCGACTTCCAAGAAGTCTTCCTCATCGTCAAGGAAATTACGAATGGCGTTGACGATGCGGGCGCGGGCGCGGAAGACTTCGCGCACTTCGGGGTTGGTGGCGAGGTCGGCGTAGCGCTGGCGGTAGCGCTCCTCGGTATCCGTGAAGCCGCCGTAGGTGACGGTTTGCCCCTCGACTTCCTGTTCCTTGACCACCGGTAGCGGACTGAGCGCCTTGGACAGCAGAACAAGCTCGCTGACGTTGACACTGACTTCGCCCGTCTTGGTGCGCATCATGACGCCCGATGCCTGCACAAAATCGAACAGATCGAGATCGCGGCGCAGCATATCGTAGGTGGCTTCCCCGATGGCGTCCTGACGGATGAATAACTGCACCTTGCCCGTACCGTCTTCGATGTGGGCGAAGGTCAGTTTGCCCGTCACGCGCATGGAGCGGATGCGCCCGCACACGATCACCTTGAGATCGGAGGTGGCTTGGTCGGTGCCAGCAGGGGCGATGGCTTCGTAAGCAGCGATGGCCTCGGCGGTGGTGTGGGTACGTTGGACGCGGGGCGGGTACGGGTTGATGCCGCGTTCCTGTATTCGCTTGAGCTTGTCTAAGCGCTCCCGTTCGAGCTTATTCGGTTCCCAAGGCATGGGTCAGTGTGACTCCTGATGGTTGTTTTGCATCCGCTGATTGTTCTAGAAACTCGCCTATGTTGCAAGGGGCAAGATAGTGCTTAGTGCTAAGTCCTTAGTGCTGAGTAAAGACAAGACGCCAACCCTCTATTCGCGGATGTTGACGGTGAGCGTTTCGCTCTGACCGATGTTGCCAGCGGTATCGTAGGCAACCGCCATGAAGGTATGCACGCCCGCTTTGTCGATCACCCAATCGGCGCTGAAGGGCGCGTTCTCGATGGTCGTGATCAGTTCGCCGTTGTGGTAGAACTCGACTTTGGCGACGGCCAGATTATCGCTGACATCGGTGGTCAGCTTGACGACCGAGTCGCTCACACGGAAGCTGTCATTTTGCTCCGGCGCGGTGAAATGTACAGTTGGCGCGACATTATCGACGGTCACTTGCAGGATCGACGGCTCGAAGCGCCCATCGGAGAGCGTCAGGCCGAGACGCAATGTGTACAGACCGTCGAGATCGCGCGTGTTCCATGTGCCGAGCAAGACATCCTCGCCGCGCTCGGACGGATTGCCACCACCGATGTTGACCCATGCCGTCGGGTTGATGCCCGCGCCATATTCGAGATTGTAGGAAACGACGCGTTCCTCATCGAGCACGCCGCGCACCTCGACGGTGCCGTGTACCAAGCCGAGACCAGCGGGCGAACTGATGCGCCCCGATTGATTTTCCGCCGTGCCGACGAGATCGTAATCGGTGGGTGGGAGAGGCCAGCCGACCGAACGCGCCCATGCGAGGGCTTCTTGCGGCGGCTCGAAGAAGCGCGACTCGGTGATGGCGTCGGATGGCGTGCTGCTGGTGGCGAGTTTGCCATTGCGACGGTTGATCTGCACGCGCTTCCAGTAGATGTCGGGCTGTGTGGGCACGGTGCTGGACAGGCTGTCCTGAAAAAACAGTTCCTTCGTCTTGTCGCAGTCGGGCGTGGGCAGCAGGCCGCTGATCTGGCAGACGGTGGCTTCGACTACGCTGGCGGGGCGCTGCCATGTGGAGACGGGTTTGCCCTGCAAGTAATATTCCATGATGGCGTGCCAGATGGGAGCCGCGCCCGTGCTGCCGGAAACATCATCGCCCATCGAGGCGTTGTTGTTGTTGCCGACCCAGACGCCCGTCACGATGTCCGGTGTGTAGCCGACCGTCCACGCATCACGGTTGTCGTTGGTGGTGCCTGTCTTGACGGCGGCGGGCCGTGTGAGCGCCAGAGCGTTATCCACCCCGAAGGCGGCTTGGCGCGACTGGTTATCCGCGAGGATGTCGTTGATCAGATAGGCCAAGGCGTCACGCAGCACGTTGGCACGTTGCAGCGTCGGCGTGCGCTCTTTGTATTCCCACAGCACATTGCCGTCTTTGTCCTCGATACGCAGCACCGAGGTGGGATCGAGCGTGCGGAAGCCGGGGCGCGGATTGGCGTCGGGCTTGCCGACCATCGTGCCGAGATTGGCGAAGACGGTATACGCATAGGTTAGATCGAGCAGCGTGACCTCGCTGGAACCGAGCGCCAGCGCTAGGCCGGAACTCTCCTGCGTCGGGTTGAGCGAAGAGAGACCCAACTGCCGCGCCCGGCGCACGACGTTGGTGATGCCGAGATCAGCCATGACGCGCACGACGGGGATGTTATACGAATTGGCGAGGGCTTTGCGCACGCTCATTGGGCCGTGAAACTGCTCATCTTCGTTGCGCGGCGTGTACGGAATGCCGTTCTGGTTGAAGGTGGTCGGGATGTCCAGCACCATCGTCGCGGGCGTGTAGACGGGCTGGCTGGATGCGAAGGCCGTCACGTAGACGAAGGGCTTGAAGGTGGAGGCGGGTTGGCGCAGTCCGAGCGCGGCGTTGAAATTGCCCTGAATGCCCGTGTTCCAGTAATCCACACTGCCGATCAACGACAGGATTTCGCCTGTGTCGGGGCGGATGACGACGACCGAGGCATTGGTGACCGGACGCGGCTTGGTCAGGTCGAAGTTGGACAGCGCGGGCAAATACTGCGCGGCTGTGCAAGGCGTACCATTGGTGGTGTTGGGGGCGGCCGTCGCGCCACCGCCGGAAATGCGGATGATGTAGGCGCGGGCGGCACATTCAACCTGATACTGAAGATCGAGATCGAGCGTGGTGTAGATTTTGAGGCCGCCACCGAGCACCAAGCGCGCACCATCTAGTCCTTGTTCGTTGAGCAACTGCTCGGCCTGCTGACGCGCGAAGATCGAGAAGTGCGGCGCGGTGATGCCGAAGCGCTCGGTCAGTGGCGAGATGATGACGGTCTCTTGCAGCGTTTGCGTCATCTGCTCCTGCGTGATGTAGCCCTGCGCCAGCATGTATTCCAAGACGACGCGCTGACGTTCCCGCGAGGGCTGCGGATTATCGATCGGATTGAGGGCGGGATTCTGCGGGATGGCGGCAAGGATGGCGGCTTCACCAAGCGTCAGGTCTTGGACGCGCTTGCCGAAGTAGACTTTGGCGGCGGCGTCCACGCCATAGGCAAGATTGCCGTAGAAGTTGGTGTTGAAATACCACTCTAGAATCTGGTCTTTACTGTACAAACGCGAAATTTCGGCGGCGAGGATGACCTCTTTGATCTTGCGGTCGGTCGTGACGGCGGTGCGTTCCTTGGGATCGATCAGCGTTTGCTTGACCAACTGCTGCGTGATGGTGCTGCCGCCTTGCACGGTATCACTCTGGATAGCCAGCCACACGGCGCGGATGATGCCGCGTATGTCGAAGCCGGGATTGGTGTAGAAGGTCTTGTCCTCGATGGCGAGGGTAGCCTCGATCAGCGTTTTGGGAATCTCCGAGATAGGTACGTACTGGCGGTCACCATCCGGATCGACCACCTCATAGATCACGCGCTGCCCCGTGCGGTCGTAAATGCGGGTGGTCTGGAACTCCTCACGGATGTCGGCAATCTGGGACGGGGGCGGCAGATCGCGGGCGTAGGTCATGTAGATGCCGACCGCTGCGGCGACGCCAGTAACCCCTAGCAGCAGCACGCCGACTATCGACACGATGATCGCGATGGTGATCGCGGTGACGAGGCGGCGACGGCGGCGATTGGCCTGCACTAGGCGCTGCTCTCGGCGGCGGCGGATGATGTAGGTAAGGTCGGGTGCTGGTCGCATAGCGTCCCTGAATCAGTGCTAAGTGCTGCGTGCTAAGTGCTGCGTAGAGGCAGTGTGATGATGCGGTAAACACACACGAAGCATGGACAGCCCATAGAAACGGTGCATCCATTGTGCCGCATCTGCGCGTTCTGTGCATGGGCGGCGGATGAGCGTTGGATGATCCCAGAAATGATCCCGTGCGCTCCTGAAGTCGGGATCATGAGAGGAAGTGCTAGGTGCTGAGTGCTAAGTGAAGACAAGACGTTGTCGGTGATTAAGCGATGTGATGAGGTTCCAGAAGCAGTTGAGCACATAGCGTGATCTCTCGTGATTGATGGTAGACGGGCGAACCCTGTTTTGCCTGATCTGCCTGTTTTATCAGGCAAATTTCAGGCATAGCATGTTTTTTACGCTCAAATGAGCCGTCCTGAACCGAGAAAAACAGGCAATTATCAGGCCGGATCAGGCAAATAACAGGCAATTTATCAGGCAGTTGGGTTGGGCGGACGACTTAAGTATGGCAGAAAGAAAGGCTGTAGGTGACAAGTAGACAAGGCACGGTCAAAATATGGAATAATCCATATGTACTAATCATAGCCGCATTTTTGTGAAGAGTCAAGAGAAATATCGTTAGAACTTTCTAACTATTATTACGCCCGTTCGTTTGAGTTCCGTGTCAGTTTTCGTCTTCATCGAGTTGATCGGGATTGAATTGTACATCCTCGTAGATGTCGGTGAGGTTGAACGTGCAGTTGGCGGACGGGAGCGTGAGGTGTTCGTCCAACGTGGTGATTTTGGTGTACCGCCAGCTTCCATCGGCTTGACGCGCAAATTGTTCGATCTGCGGGCGCGCTTGGGAAATGAGGATGTACTCTTGGAGAGAAGACAAAGTCGTGTACTGCGTAAATTTGCGTCCACGATCGGTCATTTCGGTCGAAGGCGAGAGCACTTCGATGAGGATCGTCGGGTTGACTAGGGTATCCTCCTGATCATCAGCGAAGCGGAGTTCGCGACAAGCAACAACGATATCAGGATAGGTATAAGCGCGTGCTCTGCCGACTCGAACGCGTAAATCGGCTGTGAATACTTCACAACCTTGGGAGCGCCCATGTGTATGCAGCAGAGTCACCATATTCCTGATAATCCGTGTGTGATTTACACTAGCACCAGCGAAATCGATGATCTCGCCATTGAAGAATTCGTGCTTGGTGTCACTCGCGCGCTCAAACGCGAGATATTCGTCGGCGGTCATGCGGCGATTTTCGGGCGGGGCAGACATCGGCTGATCTCTCCGCTACGTGACATCTACCCTGCCATTATAACATCGAACGCTCAGGGGAATTTGATCGCGGTGGCGAACGTCCCGCGCCCGACCGTCGCGGAGACGCTAAGGCTGCCCTTTTGACCGGGGACAACATACAAGATCACGGCTTCGGCGGTAGTGATGGCCTGTTTGGTGGTGGGATCGATGGCGTTGGCATAGCCGGACGCGTACCAAGCGTAACCAGTCGTGGTGGTATAGGGTTGATATTGATAGTTTGCTACGCCGGGGAAGGTTTGCTTGGCGAGGGCAAGCGCAGCATCCGCGCTGACGGCTGACCCCTTGACGACGAGCGAATAGACGCCCAAGCTGCTGCCCTGCACATCGATGGTCACGTCGCCGGAGAGCGTGCCCGTGCCGTAGCTCAGGGAGGCCGCGCCGTTGGAGAGGATCGCGCCGTAGGTGTTGACGGCGAGATCGGCGGCGGTGAGCTGCGCTTGCGTGCTGGCGGACGTTTGCGAGAGCGCCTGCGTGACGCTGCCGCTGAGACCGCCCGCCGTTTTGACGGTGACATTGATGCCCAAGACCTGCGCCGCGTAACTCTGGATGGCGGCGGCGGCTTCGGAAGCGGGGACGCTGTTAGTTTTGCCCGCTAAGGCCGTCGCGGTGGCAGAAACGCTGTTGGCGGCACTGCCCGCCGTCGCGGTTACGCCGGATCGGTTGACGGTGGCGCGCGGTGTACGACCCGCGCCGAGGACGGGCGCATTGATCGTGCCGAGAAGCAACGTGCAAAGGGTGAGGGAGAGGATCACTCCCCATGTGATGCGGCGCGTCATATGATTACTCCCGAAAAACGTGTACAATCTGCGGTTAAGCCTATCAATTGAGCTAACTATACAGTGTGTCTAGCTTGAAAAATCACGGTTCGTGCAAAATTTTCGTGAAATATCTGTAAACTGCGAGACGAGATGAAATACGCAACCACCGTTAACGGCAAGAGTTACGAGATCGAAGTGAATCAGGACGGCAAAGTCACGGTCAACGGGGAAGAACGCACCGTCGATTTCAAGAGCATCACTGAATCGCTGTATTCGGTGATCATCGAGAACGCGAGTTATGAGGTCGCCGTCGAGCTGCGCGATGGTCAGTACAACGTGATGATGCAGGGCGACCTGTACGAGACAGAAGTGCTGGATGAGCGGCAACTGCGTATGGCGCAAGCCTCGGCGGGGTTCAGCGTCGCGCAGGGCGAATTCAGCCTGAAATCTCCCATGCCGGGCATGATCGTGGATGTGCGCGTGGCGGAAGGGCAGCATGTCGAGAAGGGACAATCGCTGATCGTCCTCGAATCGATGAAGATGGAGAACGAACTCAAAGCACCCCGCGCTGGCACGATCATCCGCATTCACGTCAGCAAGAGCGACAGCGTCGAACAAAATAAAGTGCTGCTGACGTTAGGCTAGACGGCGCGGGTGGATGATGGCGACCTACGAAGTTTTGTACTGGCACGACCTCCCCTCGCAGGTACGGGCAAAGGGGACGAATCCGCGCGACCGAATCAGCGTCCAGCTTTCGCAGCGCTTCCAAGAGGCGATTGACGCGGCGGCGATGGCGGCGAAGTTGATCGGCACCGACGATTACCTCGCGATGTACCAGTGGGGCGAAATGATGGAGCGCCACGGCACGCCGCAAGAAGTGGCAGCGGCGGTAGCGGCGGAGATCGAGGCGCAGTATCCGGGCGAGATCGATTGGCGGGCGACGGCGGATGCTTTACGCTACCGATGAATTGAACAGATTTATGCTATAATTATTTGTGAAATTCATCACAGCGTGAGATCAACTGATGCAAACCGTAATGCTTTATGACGGCTTCTGTGCCCTGTGTATGCAGTCGCTGCGCATGATCAAGCCGCTGGATTGGCGCGGCGCGATTGAATACCTGAATTTGCAGGAATGGGACACCGTTCATCAGCGCTTCCCCCAACTTGAGTATGAACAATTGATGGGCGCGGTGCATGTCGTCCGGCCTGACGGCGCGGTGCTGGCGGGCTATAAGGGCGTGCGCGAACTACTGCGCCAACTGCCGCTGACGATGTGGCTGTACCCGATCCTGCTGCTGCCGGGAGTGTCGTGGCTCGGTGATAAGGTCTACAACTGGATCGCCGCGCATCGCTACCAGTTTAACCGCATCTTCGGCGGGCCGACCGAGTGCGTGGATGGCACCTGCAAGGTGCATACGCGACACTAAGCGCAACCCTAGGACTACGCAGCACTCGTATTTCTCGACCCTCGATTATGCCCGCAGCGTTCCCCGGCTGCGGCGCAACTCCCCGCCAAAAGATTTAAGCTAGATTTAAGGAGAATTAGGACACATTTAAGCCGATTCCGTGTTTAACTCATGATAGGTTAAGCAAGGGTGCTTATACTGTTCTGCATCGTCTCATTCAGCCGTTCATTAGAAGAGATACCTGCTATGCGCAAGGTTCACCCAACCTCGACTCATATGTTTCCGCCTGCCATTCGCAAGTTTTTCGTATCGGGCTTCGTGATTTTCGCGTTCGGGGCGTATGCGCTGCATGAGCATGGCACTGACTCGTCAACGGTAGCGGATGCGCTGCCAAGCTCCCCACAGCCAACACCCGCGCAATCGACAGCGTTTAACAATGGGCGCGTGAATAACCGACCGCCGCGATCCCAGCCGCAGCCCGTCCAGCCGACCGCCGTCCCGATGAGCAGCGTGAATGGTCAATTCCACGACGGCACGTATCAGGGCGCGGTGGCGGATGCTTTCTTCGGGATGGTGCAGGTGCAAGCTGTGGTGCAAAACGGCAAGCTGTCCGATGTGCAGTTCCTCGATTATCCACATGATCGACGCACCTCACAGCGCATCAACAGTTTTGCGATGCCGTACCTGACGACGGAAGCCGTCCAAGCACAAAGCGCGCGGGTAGACATCATCTCCGGCGCGACGCTCACCAGCGAAGCGTTCATCCAATCGCTGCAATCGGCACTGAATCAGGCACAAAGTTAGCCGCCTAAACTAACCATGAAACAGACGCGTTTGTTGATGGGGATGCCGATCACGGTCGAGGTGCTCGATGCCCACGTGACCGAAGCGGACATCGCCGCCGTGTTTGCGTACTTCGAGTATGTCGATGCGACGTTCAGCACATACAAAAGCGAGAGCGAGATCACGCGCTTGAATATGGGGTTGCTCACGCTGGAACAGGCCAGCGAGGATATGCGGACGATCTTCGCGCTGGCGGAGCAAACCAAACAGGCTACCGACGGCTACTTCGACATCTGGCGCGATGGCTTCTGCGATCCGTCAGGCATCGTCAAGGGTTGGGCGATCCATAACGCGGCGCTGCAACTGAACCGTAAGGGTTTCCAGAATTTGTACGTGGACGCGGGCGGCGATATTCAGCCGTTCGGCAGCAACGCGGACGGCGAGGCGTGGCGGGTGGGCATCCGCAACCCGTTCAATATGCAGGAAATCGTGAAAGTGGTGGCCGTGACGGATCAGGGCGTGGCGACATCGGGCAATTATGTGCGCGGCAGCCACATCTACAATCCGCGCGGCGCGGCACTCAGCGACAAGATCGTGAGCTTGACCGTGATCGGCCCGAACGTCTACGACGCGGATCGCTACGCCACGGCGGCCTTCGCGATGGGGCAAGCAGGCATCACGTTTATCGAGAAGTTGGACGGCTTCGAAGGCTACATGATCGATAGTCATGGTCAGGCCACGCTCACCAGTGGCTTTGAAGGGTATGTTTGCCATGTTTAGATTTATCGACAAGCAGTTGAACGGCGTCACCATGTACCGGTTGATCCTGTACTATCTGATGTTTTTGCTAGGAACCGCCGTCTTACTCAGTTTCGCGCACTTGTTACCGTATGATCCATTCACGCTACTGTTCAGCATCGGCTTTCTGGTCGCCGTGAGCGGGATCGCGAATCGTGTTTTCGCATGGGCGTATAACGTACACACCAATGTCGAGTCGGTGTGGATTTCGGCGCTGATCCTCGGCCTGATCTTGACGCCGAGTACGCAGCCGCACGACCTGATCGGGATGGGCTGGGCGGCGGTGCTGGCAATGGCCTCGAAGTACATCCTCGCCATCAACAAGAAGCACATTTTCAATCCGGTGGCGATGGCTGTCGCGATCACGGCGGTGACGATTGACCAGACGGCGAGCTGGTGGGTGGGGACGGCGGCGATGCTGCCCGTGGTGCTGATCGGCGGCGTGCTGATCGTGCATAAAATCCAGCGCGAGGATATGGTGGTCGCGTTTTTGCTGACCGCGCTGACCACGAGTACGCTGTTGAGCTTCGGCAACGGTGACGACATCATGCTGACGATGCAACGCACACTGCTGACCTCGCCGTTGTTGTTCTTCGCGTTCGTGTTCCTCACCGAGCCGTTGACGACCCCGCCGACGCGAATGCTCCAGATCGTGTACGGGCTATTGGTCGGCGTGCTGTTCGCGCCGCAGGTACATTTCGGTGGCTTTTATATGACGCCAGAACTGGCCTTAATCGCTGGCAATGTGTTCTCGTACCTCGTCAGCCCCAAGACTAAGCTGGTGCTGCGCTTGAAAAACCGAATCCAGATCGCGCCGGATGCCTACGATTTCATCTTCGCGCCACAAACGAAATTGTCGTTTGCGCCGGGGCAGTATATGGAATGGACGCTTGGACACGATGATCCTGATAATCGCGGCGTGCGGCGCTATTTCACGCTGGCATCGTCCCCAACCGAGCCGCTGCTGCGCGTGGGCGTCAAGTTTTACGATCAGTCCAGCACGTACAAGCACACGCTACTGACGATGGATGAGAAAACCGAGATCGTAGCGGCGCAGATCGCCGGAGATTTCACACTGCCGCACGATGCGACGCAGAAATGCGTGTTGATCGCGGGCGGGATCGGGATCACGCCGTTCCGCAGCATGATCAAGTTTCTGCTGGACACGCATCAACGGCGGTCAGTCGTGCTGCTGTACTCGAACCGCACCGCTGACGAGATCGTGTACAGCGATGTCTTCAACGCGGCGCAGCGGCAGTTCGGTCTGCGGACGGTGTACACGCTGACCGATCCGCGCCAAGCCCCGCGCGATTGGACTGGCAAACTCGGTTACATCGATGAGAAGATGATCCGCGAGACGGTGCCGGACTATCTGGTGTGTCAATTCTTCATCTCCGGCCCGAACCAGATGGTGAACGCGGTGAGTGAAGCGCTGATCAAGCTCGGCGTTAATGGGGAGCAGATCAAGACGGACTATTTCCCCGGTCTGGCGTAAGAAGCAATTCGACAGGGCGCGTTGCAGCGCTACCGCCATCTTCACTATACTTTAGATCAGATAGGTTACAGTGTAGTTTGAGGATGAGGTAGCGCGTCAATGGCACTTGAGCCGATTTTCTTCGCGTCGCAGGCTGAACTACGGGCATGGTTCGAGGCGCATCACCAAGACGCGGCTGAACTGCTGGTTGGCTATTACAAGACCGCCACCAAACGTCCGAGCATCACATGGGCGCAGTCGGTGGATGAAGCGTTGTGCTTCGGCTGGATCGACGGCATCCGCAAAGGTCGGGACGAGGACAGCTACACGATCCGCTTCACGCCGCGCAAACCGCGCAGCAATTGGAGCGCGGTGAACATCAAGCGCGTGCATGAATTGACCGAACTTGGCTTGATGAAGCCAGCCGGACTCAAAGCCTTCGAGGGGCGCGACGAGGAAAAGGCCAACCAGTATTCGTATGAACGCAAGCAAGGCCAACTCGACGCCGAGCGCGAAGCCAAATTCAAGACGCATCCCGCCGCGTGGGAGTTCTTCCAATCGCAAGCGCCGTCGTATCAGCGGGCGGCGATCTGGTGGGTGATCAGCGCGAAGAAAGACGAGACCCGCGCCAGTCGCCTGACCACCCTGATCGAGCACTCGGCGGAGAAAAAGCGGATTCCGATGCTGACCAGCCCCACCAAACAAAAGAAGGATGCGGCTAAATAGGGCTGATCAGACTGCGGAATACGACCCTACTTCGCGCGCATCCGGTTGTTCTTGGCGTTGTGTTCGACCTCCGCCAAGCCGAGCGCTTCCATCAGCGGCGGGATGTACATGCCGAAACGCCCGCGCAGCCCCTTCTTCAGCCCGTACCAACCGCCGACGGGATTCTCCGCCGAACGTCCCCACGCTTCAACGGTGCCTGCTTTGGCGTCTTTCTGCTCGTCGGCGCTGCCCAACTCCATCCAATCGCCGTGCTGCTTGAGCATGGCGTGCAGATCGTTCAGCGCGCGCAGATCGTAGTGCAGCACCGTTTTACCCACCGTGCAGACCAGAATCGGCGGGTCGCGCTGCTCGTCTTTGTACATGGTGTACTCGGACGTGCCCGATGGCGTTTTCAACTGCCAAGGATTCTCTTTCGTACCATTCCCTTCTACCATTTTCCTCTCCCATAAAACTATTCTTGTAACCTCACCCATGCTACGGCGATCATGGCGGAGGCGCAACCCGACCATGCCACGGGCGCTATTGGCTGGATGGTGGCGCGAACTGTGCGATGTTCGCTGTCTCATCGACTAGTTTTTCCAGTTCGGTGAGCACGTCAGGCGCGCTCGTGTCGCCGTAATAGTGATAAATGCTCTTGCGCATCGTGCCCAGCGTGAGCGAAGTCGTCGCATCGTCCGCGTCCGTGAAACTCAGATGACTGTAGTTATCTTGCAGGCCGAAATAATGTGCATTTTCAAAATGCTTGAGCAGGGCGCGCACTTTCTCCACATCGACCACCGCCGTTTTGATTAGAGGCGCGACGGGTTTGTTTTCCCACGGTCGGAATTTGTAGATCACCCGCCCATCGCCGTACACGACCAGATGATAGGTATAGCAGTTGTTATCCATGATGTGGCAGGTGGGGCGGCTCAGGGTAATGACGGTCGTGGGTTTCAAGGTGAAGTCGATGGTGGGATCGGCGGCGAACACGTCAACCTGATCGACCACTACCGCCAAGCCACTCGTGATGAAGTCGATAGCAATCGCCCGTCCAAACTCCGTGTCCGTGCCCTGCAAGCGTCCGGTGAACACGACATGCTGCCCCGTGCGCAGCTCTGCCACTTGTTCTGCTTGGACATCTCTCAGCACGACATCCGCGAAGCCAATCCGCCGGACGCCTTCATAGCCCCACGAGAGCGGAGGCCAATCATCCATCGTGTCAAAGTCATCCATATCGATGCCGACGAGATAGTGTCCGCTGTTGTCATCCTGCTTTTCTACGTCACTCACCCAACCCTGCCATGTGATCGCTTTACCCATCAGTGCGTTCGTATACGCGTTGAAATCGGGATCGCACTTCTGCTCCTCGATGAGCTTGGCGCAAGCGGTGAAGAACTCGCGCCGAAAATCCATGTAGTCAATTTGATCCGGATCGGTGGTCGGGGGTGCCTGTGTCCGTCCAGCTTGAGCAGCACTGCCACTGCCGACCAGCACAACCAAACAGAGGATGAAGGCGGTCACG
>JAHBVJ010000033.1 GCA_019637615.1 Anaerolineae bacterium
TACGAGATGAAAAGTCGCCATGTCATTTGATTGCCCTTGTCTGTAATTGGTAGGAATGCGGTCATAGAAATATTACCGTCCGTATGATACCAGATTGCGCATAGCCTATGTTTCAAATTAGTTGAACATTCGCTGAACGATGAGGATTGATCATAGAGAGGGGAATTAATAGAAGGTCTGCAATGCCAATCATATTGTATGGGGACACGTTTCGCCGTCCGCGATCTGCTGCCATGACACAAGAGCTGTCCCCGCTTTGTCACTGCCACGCCACATGAGGAAGACCGTCCGTATCAACATGCTTATACTTCGTCGGAACGCGCCGCCATCGCGGGTTATGTTGCCATCCCCAAGTTCCTGTGCCATCTCCTTTGAAAGTAACGCCCGTTCTCCTTACAAATCCCCACGCTGAACAAGAAACAATTGTCTAGAAACATCCGATCAATTACTTACAGCATTCTAACGTTCTAATACTTGACAATAAGTTCTGGCACTGCTATACTACTCATTATGGATGATTGACTCCTATCCTCAAGAGACTATCTCCATGATCTGGCATTTTCTCGTGCCATTGAGCGTCGTATCCCTTTCGATCTGTTGTCGCGCCAATGCTTCTGATGAGTAGTCATCTCAACCCAAGTGGAAATGCTGACGGGGCGAGAATCTACCGACGCCATAACCAAACATCGCTTCAACGATAGTGAACTTCTAAGGCTTTGGCCTGCGGGGAAAATTGGGGACAACCGTCTTTCACAATCCTTGCCGTCGCCCTGTTAGCCCTGATAACCCTGTTAGCGCCCTGTTTTTCTCGGTTCAGGATGGCTCATTAAGCACACAGTCTCAACCGCTTCGTGATAACCCTGATAAAACAGGGTTAACAGGGCTTCACCCATCTATCAATGTGAGGTATGTCAACCGATGCCACATCCAACTACAGCGCGCCGTCCCTCGTCTTTGCTTGGCATCTCCACGCTGTCTTTACTCAGGACTAAGCACTCAGCACTAAGGACTGCCATTCACCACTCATCCCTGCATCTCACAGCGCGTCGCCCCTCGTTTTTGCTTGGCATCTCTACGCTGTCTTTACTCAGGACTAAGCACTCAGCACTAAGGACTGCCATACACCACTCATCCCTGCATCTCACAGCGCGTCGCCCCTCGTCTTTGCCTAGCACTTCTACGCTGTCTTTACTCAGGACTAAGCACTCAGCACTAAGGACTACCATGATCCCCTCCGCACCAGCCAATGGGATCATTCAAGGGAGCATGTTACCAATGAGCAGAACCACCCGACTCGGAGTATCGGGCACCGACATGCACCAGCCATCACGGTTCCCTCGCTCAGGCCAAGGCAACCATATGCTCGGTGTGGCGTTCGACGCGGCTGACCTGTGTGAGGCCGGTATAGGCCAGCACGCTGACTTCATAGGTGATCGATTGCAGCGCGTCGAGCATGTAATGGCGTTTGGCGGCGACGGCCTGATCGAGCGCCAGCGGATAGCCAACCCACGGCTCGACGGCGAGATGATAGTGACCGCGCCAGCCGCCGTAGCTCATCCACAACCACAGGGCGCGGAAGACTTCGGGCGGGTACACCATCGCGATCCCGACTTGCTTGGCTTGATCGGTCAGCGCGAACCACGCCTCACTTGGCGCGGTGGCGTAGTGTCCGCCGGAAAGCATCGCTCCAGCGGGCGGAATGACGCGCATATCGACATCGCCCGCAGCAGTCGGCAGCACAGGCCATGTGTACTCTTGTCCCGCCGTGCCGAGCTGCGCCGCCGACGCTTGATCGACCAGCATCGCGCCAGCGGGCAAATCCAAGCGGTGCTGCGGGCTGATCGCGAACATCGGGTGAATGCCCCAGATCAGCTCAAGCGGAGAAGCCGCCAGATTGCTCAGTCGGTAGCGTATCCGCACTTCGGGGCGCACCGCATCCAGCGTCAGCCACCGCTCGAAGCGGATCGGCGTGATCGGTGCGCTGACCGCTGTGTACAGGCATACGCTGCCATCGGTGGTCGGCGTCGATTGCCAGTCCCACGCCAGCGCCCACAGCTCGCCATGATCTGGGATGCGTTCGCCGCCGAAGGTACACGCGTCAACAGTCGGCAGCAGGTCATCCCACCCGCCGACGAGATTATCATCGAACGACGCACCGAACGGCACGGGGCGTGGCACGCCGCGCGGGTTATGCCACAGGAATTCGGTATCGGTCGGTTTATGCACGATGCTGTAGATGCGTCCGCCCGTTTCTGGCATCACCATGATGCGCAGCACCGCGTTTTCCAGCACCACCGCCCGCAGTCCGTGATACTGCCAGTGCGGGTCAAGTCGCGCGTTCATAAGGCGGGCGTCTTGTACAGGGTTTTCCCGCCGACGCTGATTTCCGTCTCCACCAGATACTTTTGGAGAGCTGCCAGATCGGGCGTCAATCCCAACCCCGGCTTATCCGGCGCGGCGATGTTCCCGTTGGCGTCGGGCACCAGATGATCATGAGTCAGTTCGTAGGCCAACGACTTGAGTTCGACGGGATATTCGCACAGATCGTGCTCCGGCAAGCCCGCGTAAGGCTGTAGTGAGGCGCTCAGGGCGAGATGGGAGGTGAAAGTATGATTGATGAAACGCACAGGGTTGAACACCGCTTTGGATACCACATAGTCAGCCACCCGTTTCGCGATGGTGATCCCGCCGATGCGTCCGGTATCGATCTGGACGTAGCCGACGCCGCCATAGTCGATCATGTGCCGCGCCATGTGCTCGTTGTGCGCGCCCTCGCCGCCCGCGATGGCAACCGATCCGCTCTGCGCCGCCAGTGCGCGATACATGTCCAGTTCGCCCATCGGGAAAGGTTCTTCCAGCCAGTGGACGCGTGCCTCTTTCAGCATTTCCAAGCGTGCTTCGGCCTGTGCCAATTCGCTCCACACCGTGCCCGCATCGACGCACACGAGGCCATCTTTGCCCATGCCTTCGCGCGCCGCCATCACCTGATCACAGTCATCCTGCACGCTGCCAGTGCCGAACGGCCCCCAGCCGAACTTCGCCACCCTGTAGCCACGCGTGCGGATGCTTTTGGCCTTGTCGAGCGTGTCTTGTGCCGTATCACCGAACAGCACCGACGCATACGGCGTCTTGGGGTGAGACTGCGCGTAGCCGAGCAGCTTCCACACGGGCTGTTGATAGCGCTGACCGAGCAAGTCCCACAGCGCGATGTCGATGCCGGACAGGGCGTGGTCGGCGTGCAGCAAGTCCATGCTGTTATGGCGCACCGAGGCGTTGATGCGCGCGATGTCTTCGACGCCGTCGATCGACGCGCCGAGCACCGAGGCCAAGACGGGTTTGCACGCGCTGTGCGACATCGGCGTGATCATGCTGGCGATGGTGACCAGTGGCGAGGCTTCGCATTCGCCCCAACCGACATAGCCGCCCGCCGCTATGCGCACCAGCAGTGCATCCTGACTGCCATCCCCGATGTCTTCGATGTGGGGCATCGCGAAGTAATAAAAATCTACTGCTTCAATTTTCATCCAAGAACTCACTTTTTCAGAAGGTGATGGTCAGGCCGCCATCAACAGTAATTACTTGTCCGGTAATGTACGATGCATCGGGGCCAGCGAGAAATAAGGCGACCCCGGCGATTTCTTCAGGCTGTCCGGCACGCTTGAGCGGCAGATGGTGCCCATCGACGTAATTCTGACGGAACCAATCGCTCTCCAGCTCGTTGACGCCATTGACCACGCTCATCGGCGTGTCGATGAACCCCGGCGCGATGGCGTTGACCAGAATATTACGGGCAGCCAGTTCCAGCGCCAAGCCGCGACAATACTGGTTGATGGCGGCTTTTGCCATGCTGTAGGCGGTCGCCAAGCGTTCGGCGCGTTCGCCATGAATCGAGGTGACGTGGATGATGCGCCCGCCGTCCGGCATGAACGGCACCGCCAAGCGCGTCATGAGCACCGCCCCGTTGATCATCAGATCGAACGGTCTGCGCCATTCGTCCAGCGACGAGGTGATGGCATCCGCGCCGAGAAACACGCCCGCGCAGTTGACCAGCGCATCGAGGCCGCCCCACGCGTCGTGTACCAGCGCCGTCAGCCGTTCCGCCGTCGCCGCCTCGTCATATGATCCCGCGCAGATCATATGATTCCCTTGCGGGAGTTCATCGCGCAAACTGGATAGGAGCGATTCGCGGCGGGCAACCAGACACACATCCCAGCCTTCGCGAGCAAAACGGACAGCGGTGGCGTGCCCGATCCCGGAAGAAGCTCCGGTGATGATGACTCGTTTGCGCGGCATGACAGGGAACCCTTTCATTTGACAAAAAGTTGACAGGTCACTATACTACCTTTAATTGTCACTTGTCGCAAGCCATAGGACAGACTTCATGCCCAAAGAAATGATCACCGCTGAAGAAATCCAGCAAGCTGTCATCAACCGGATCATGAGTCGTCAGTACGTTCCCGGCGAACGGTTGCCTTCGGTACGCGATCTAGCTGATCAATTGGGGTCGAACCGCAACACCGTGAATAAGGCGTATCAGATGCTCTCGGAAATCGGGGTAATCGAGAGCTTACCGGGTGGGCGCAAGGGCTTCCAAGTCAAAGAGATGGCGGACGCTAACCAGCCAGCCAACAGCGACTTCGCGACATATTTCTATCAACAAGCTGTGAATCTGGCGTGGCAAGCGCTGGCGGCGGGCATGACCGCGCCGGAAACCTTGCATAACCTGACGGAAGCCGTCCATGAAGTGTACGAGTTGGGCGAGGTCAACATCGCGTTTTACGAATGCAATGAGCACGACAGCCGCGACATGGGTGAGTACCTGAGCCGCAAGCTGGATACGGATGTTTACTTCGGCACGCTGGACGACTTATACGCGGACATCGACGGGGCAGTAGAAAAGTACGATTTGATCGTGACCACCTTCCATCATCTTTCCGAAGTGACCGAACGGCTGCGGCAAAATGTCGAGCAGGTGGTGGGCGTCGATACGCGCATGACGCCGGAGACGATGCTGCGGATCGCGCGGTTGCCGAACCCGAACGTGGGCTTGGTCGCCACGCTGGAAACGACCACCCAGATGCTCAAGCACATCATCTATAGTTACTTCCCCGACCGCAAAGTGCAGGCCGTGACGATTACCGACCACAACGCGGTGATGAATGTCGCGCAGTCCTGCGATCATCTAGTCGTGACTCATACTTGCGCCGACGAAGTGAGACAGATCACGCGGCGCGAACCCGATGTCGTGGTGAACTTCCAGATCGATGAGCAGTCGATCCAGTTTCTGAGCCGCCGCGTCCATGAAACGCGCACGCAGAAGACCGCGACTCTGCATCCCCCGTTGGCTTCCTAGGTCAAAGGTGGTGACATCCCGCCGAAAAGGCCAAGTAGCAAAAGACTTGAAACGTTTAGGAGAGTATTATGTTCAGAAAAAGTATGCGTTCAAAACTACTCATCTTATGTGCCGCCCTGTTACTGGTGATACAGACGGTACCCTTGAAGGCGCAAGAGCCTACCAAGCTCGTCTTCTGGGACAACTTGTTCGCGGTTGATGAGACCGGCCCGCGTGAAGATCAATTCATCTTCCGCGCCCTCGATATGTTCCAGAAGGAAAATCCCGACATCGTCATCGAACGCGTTCACCAAGCGCCTGACCTCGGCACCTTTGATCAACTACTGCGTGCTGCCAGCGTAGCGGGCAACGGGCCAGATGTGTTCAACGAATTCGCCGGTGGGTCGCTGATCAGCTTCGCGCCCTTCATCGAGCCGCTGGACAGCTACTTCACCAAGGAAGAGATGGATCAGATCGTTGGTTGGGATGCGGTACGCAACGACTTCAAATCCGATGGGGCGCTGCTCGGCGTGCCGTACGGGGCGGGTTCGTACTTCGCGATTTACTACAACAAAAAGATGATGGAAAAAGGCGGCGTGGATATGTCGAAGTTCACGCCCCCCGAAACATGGGAAGACCTGATCACGCTGGCGCAAGGCATCAAGGATCACGGCGTGCAGCCCTTCGCGATGGGTGAGCAAGAAGGCTACACCGGCGCGTGGGTGATGGCGACGCTGGTCGGTGGTCTGATGGGGCCGCAAGCCTTCTTCGATATGCGCGCACGCACCAAGCCGATCAACTCGCCAGAGTGGGTGCAAGCCTATGAAGCCTACAAGCAGTTATACACGCTTGGCTTGGTCAATGTAGACGCGGGTTCGCTGCCGAGCGGTGATGGACAGCTCAAGTTCACGCAGGGCGAGTCGGCCATGTGGATTCAGGGCGGTTGGGCGAACAAGGACATCAACAACATCTTCGGTGAAGATGCTGGCCTGTTCAAAATCCCGACGCTAAAGGGTTCCGTGTATCCGGGTGGTCTCGCGGGCGGCCCGAATATTTCGTTGGCAGTGATGAATTACTCCAAAGTGAAGCCAGAAGCGATCAAGTTCATCAAGTTCATGCTGCGTCCAGACGTGCTCGATCTGTACGTGTCGCTGAACCAGACCGAACCGTCGAACCATCTGAAGGCTGACCCTGCCGTAATCCAGAACCCGCTGCTGAAGATTCAGGCGGAACAGATCCTCGAAGGAAAAACGATTTACCCGTTTGACAACATCATGCCGGGTGAAATTAACTCGATGTTCTACCGCTTGAACGCAGCCGTGTTCATCGGACAACTATCTTCACAAGAAGCTGCCGATCAACTTCAAGCGGCCTACGACGCGATGAAGTAAGAGATCAGAAATCGGATTGCATGGGTGGCAGTGAGTGGCTGCCCATGCATCCGGGCGATTTCGCAAGGTTGAGGTGAGTTTCAGAGAGAGTACCCGATAGCTATGGCGGATTGACACCCGACGTTGCAACAGAGACATAGAGAACACAATCCCGCCGGGACTCCAGCCAAATGACCGCTGTTCAGGTAGATATCCGTTGATTGGTTGGCTTTCGAAACTCAAGTTTTTTAAGAAATGAGCAACATTTTATGAATAGTTTAGCCAAAGCAGAAGAACGCTTTGCGTATTTCGCCATCCTTCCCTCTGTGCTCATCATCGGTGTTCTCCTGCTGTATCCGATTTGCTACGCGATCTTCGTCAGTTTCAACAAGACCGTCAACGGCGTCAATTTCGAGTGGATCGGGCTGTCGAATTACACACGGCTGCTGCAAGATCCGACGCTGTGGCGCGTGCTAGGGAACAACTTCCTATTCTTGATCGCGGTGCCGTTGGTGCTGCTGGCGGCGCTGCTGTGCGCCGCACTGATTTATGAGGAAGTCTGGGGCTGGCAATTCTTCCGCGTGGTGTTCTTCATGCCATCGGTGATCTCGACGGTGGTGATCGGTACGCTGTTCCGCCAATTGTTCGCGTATCGGGGGCCGATCAACGAAATCATGATGTCGCTCGGCTACCAACCCGTTGACTGGTTAGCGCGTGGCAGTTCGTCGGTATTCGTGATCATTCTCGTGCTGGTATGGAGCGGGTTTGGCTACGGCATGTTGATCCTGCTATCCGCGATGTCCAGCATCGATCCGGCGATCTTCGAGTCGTCGCGCTTGGACGGCGCGAACTGGTGGCAGCGAGTGCGCTACATCACGATCCCGCTGATCGCCAAAGTGATCGCATTTTTGACGGTGATCAATGTGATTTACACCTTCCTATCGCTGTTCGGATTGATCTTCGTGCTGACCAACGGTGGCCCCGGTTACGAGACGACCACCCTCGATTACTTCATTTATCTGAAAGCCTTCAGCGGCTTCGACTTCGGGCAAGCGGCGGCGCTGGCGCTGATGCTGGCCTTGATCACGCTAGGACTGACGGTGATCCAACTGCGCGTCGCGAAATTCGAGGAGAGTGACTAGATGGGAACACAAGCTCAGGATATTCCGACGGCGAAATCACAGCGATCCGTCTCGAAGCTGGGCATCGATCCTAAGCTGCAACGGGCATTGCTGGTCAAATTACCCGTGTTTCTGGCGCTGTGCTTGGTAGCACTGACGACCCTGCTGCCCTTGGGCTACATGGGCATGACGGCGCTCAAGACGCGCACGGAATATCTCACCAATCCATTCGGGCTGCCACAGAGCTTTTATCTCGATAATTTCCGCGTGATGATCGAGAACTACGGTTTTTTGCGGAGCTTCGGCAATTCCGTACTGATCGTGGGATCGGCGTTGTTCCTGTCGCTGCTGATCGGCAGTCTGGCGGCCTTCGCGGTGGCGAAATTGCGCTTCCGGGGCAAGCGGGTGTTCTTCCTATTCCTGATCTCGCTGCAATTGATCCCCGGTCAGGTGCTGTTGATCCCGATTTACCTGCTGTTTTCGCGGTTGGGGATGATCAACAACTATTTGTCAGTGATTTTCATGTACATGGTGGGCAGTTTACCGTTCAGCATCTTCTTCCTGAGCGCCAGTTTCCGCAACATGCCTGACGAGCTGATGGAAGCCGCGCGGATCGACGGTGCATCGTTTCGAGAGGTGTTCCAGCACATCATTTTACCGATGGGTCGCCCTGCCATCCTCACGCTCGGCATTCTGAACTTCTTGAGCATGTGGAACGAGCTGATCCTCGCGCTGATGCTGCTGCCCGATGAAAACAAACGCACCATCACGGCCTCGGTATCGATGGTGATCGGGCGCTTCACCACCAATCAACCATTGCTGATGACCGGTCTGTTGATGTCATCGCTGCCGACCGTCGTTGTACTCGTCATGTTCTCTAATTACCTTGTCAAAGGCATTTCGGCGGGCATTGGCAAGTAGCCGATGCTCCGCTTCGTACGGAGCGTTCATTTATGACCATCATCAGCACTATGTCGCCTGTTTCGCTCTCCACCGCCGCACTCGATCTCGTGGTGGAACGCGATCAACAGCGCCTCTCGCTCGCCCGTTACGGCACGCCAGCGCAGTCGTGGCTGCATCCCGTCACCGAGGGCGCGTTGTTCACCGTCACGGTCAATGGGCAGCGCTTTACCAACCTCGATCTTACGCTGGTCGGGATCGAGATGGACTATGCGACGGCAGGCGTCCAGCATATGACCGCGCAGTTCAGTGGCAGCGGGTTCGAGGTCGCGCATCATCACAAGGTGTTTCAGGATACGGCGCTCACTGAAATGTGGCAGGTGATCCGCTGCGTTGGCGAGCAGCCGATCCGCGTCACGCGCTGTGATTCGTTCGCGCTAGATATTCCGGCAGCGGATTACGAATTGTTCTACTACACCACCGATTGGGGCGACGAGTTCAAGCCCGTGTACAAGACATTAGACACGGCCATTCAGCTTGAGACACGTCTGGGACGTTCATCCAAAGGGCAGCATCCTTGGTTCGCTCTGACCCGCGATGGCGGCGAGGTGCTATCCGGCTCGGTAGCGTGGTCGGGCAACTGGACATTCCGCTTCGAGCCGATGGAGGCGGGCGGCTTCCGTCTGAGTGGTGGCCTACACGACTGGGAATTCGCCAAAGACCTCGCGCCAACTGCTACGTTGGAAACACCCATCGTGGTGCTGGTGCTCGGCAAAGACCTGAACACAGTTTCGCAGCAGTACGCCCGCATCGGACGCCGTTACTGGTATCCGCGCACCTCGCTCACACGCAAAACGCCCGTCGAATGGAATCACTGGTGGTCGTATGAGGATACATACATCACCGAGGAGATTTTCCGTCAGAACGTGGATGTGGCGGAGAAGATGGGCGTGGAAATTTGCGTGCTGGACGCGGGCTGGTTCGGCCCCAGTGATGCGGGCACGTTCTGGTACGACTATCGCGGCGACTGGGATATGGTCAACACCGAACGATTCCCCAGCGGCTTACGCGCGCTCTCAGATTATACGCACGCACACGGCATGAAATTCGGCCTGTGGTGCGAGATCGAGGCGTTGGGCGTCAAGGCGCACTTGGCGGAGACTCATCCCGAACTGGTCGCCTTGCGCGATGGCGAACGGATGGGGTATATCTGCCTCGGCAACCCCGCCACCGAAGAATTCACCTACCAGACGTTGACGCGCCTGATCCGCGAGTACGATCTCGACTGGATCAAGCTGGACTTCAATCTCGATCCGGGCGCGGGCTGCAACCGCACCGATCACGGGCACGGCGCGGGGGATGGCTTGTACGCGCACTATGCGGGTTACTACCGCATGTTGGAGCGTGTGCGGCGTGATTTCCCCGAAGTGACCCTTGAGGGCTGCTCATCCGGCGGACTGCGCATCGATCTGGGCTTACTGCGCCGTCTGGATTTACACTTCCTGAGCGATCCCGATTATCCCGTCCACGATTTGCAGTTGTTCTGGGGCGCGACGACTATGTTAGCGCCGGATGCGTGCTTGCATTGGAGCTTTGGCGAGTGGATCGGCAAGAATCCGCCGCCGCCGCAGAACTTCAACCCGCGCGATCCGAAGCTGACGCCGCACCAGTTCGATTATTACACACGCATTTCGATGCTCAACGTGTTCGGCTACTCGCAAAAGCTGCCAGAACTGCCCGCGTGGGTGGATGCCCGCCTCACCAAGCACACACAGATTTACAAGGATCATGTCCGGCGGTTCGTGCGCGAGGCCGATCTCTACCGTCTGACGGGACAGCCGCATCGTGATGGCGGCGGCGACCGTTGGAGCGCGTTCCAGTACCGCCTACCCGATCAATCCGAAAACGTGCTGTTCGTGTTCCGGTTGCCCGGTGGCGAAGCGTCACGCACGATCAAGCTGTATGACCTGCAACCAGATCGGCTGTACCGGATCGTCGGATTCGAGGGTGAAGATATGGGCGCGATGCGCGGGTACGACCTGATGGAAACAGGGTTGTGCTTCGATACGTTGCCAGAAGAAGGCTCGGTACTTCTGCGGGTGGTGTAAGCCCTCAAAAGTTAGTACAAACGCGTTATAGTCGTGTGGACTACCCGTCAAGTTAAGGATGTTGCGGCGGGTAGTCCTTTATTTGCAGCAAAAAAGAGGATTTTATGGTGGAAGTCGAGCATGTATTGTCCGTGCAGAACGCGTTAGGCGAAGGCCCGATCTGGCACACTGGCGAGAAAGCGCTGTACTGGGTCGATATAGAGAGTTCTTGCTATTACCGTTACGATCCGGTGACTGGCGCGCACCAGAGCATCGATGTTGGCGTCAAAGTCGGCACGCTGGCGTTCCGGGCGGCGGGCGGATTCGTGATGGCGACGGCCAAAGGCTACGCGACATGGGAACCCACCACACGCAGTTTGCAGGTGATCGGCAACCCCGAACCGGACAAGCCGAATTCGCGCTTCAATGACGGCGCGGTAGACCGTCGCGGGCGATTCTGGGCGGGCACGCTGGGCGATCCGTACAGGAATGGGTTATATCGGCTCGATCCTGATGGCAAAATACACACTATGGACACTGGCATCGATATTTCCAACGGGATCGGGTGGAGTCCTGACAATAAGACGATGTACTTCACCGACTCCACGCCGCGCCATATCTATGCGTACGATTTCGACTTGGAGAGCGGGAATATTAGTAATCGACGCCTGTTCATCGATAGTTCGAATCGTCCCGGGCTGCCGGACGGCTTGACCGTCGATCAGGAAGGCTTCATCTGGAGTGCGCGTTGGGATGGATCGTGCGTGGAGCGCTACAGCCCGACTGGCAAACTAGACCGCCGGATTTCCGTACCTGCGCGGCATACCACCAGCGTCACGTTCGGCGGCGACGATCTGAGCGATCTGTATATCACCTCGGCGCGCGGTGAGTTGAGCGACGAGGAACAGGGGCAGACTAGCATGGACGGCGATTTATTCCGCATCCGTCTCGATGTGGGCGGCTTCCCTGAGCCGATGTTTGCGGGGTGACAGCGTTGCCAACCAGCAGCACGGGGATAAAGATAAATCCCCCGTGCTGACATCAGGGCGGTGATGGTGAGGATCATAGGCCACATGATGGTTAGGCTTGCTGTCGATGATCAGCCTGTTGCGCCTTTGACACTCCATACCGAGCCAGTGGTGTAGGTATTGCGTTCCGAGGTGAGGAATTCCACGACCTCTGCGACTTCTTCGGCGTCTGAGTAGCGACCGATGGGCACGCCGGGGTTGGCGAGATGTTCCGCCGAAAAGCGCGGGACGACCATCTGCGTGAGGGCGCGTCCGGGTTCGACGCCGTTCACGAATACGCCTTGCTGCGGATAGGCATTGCCTAGCGCGTTGATGAAGGAGAAGACCGCGCCTTTGGAAACGCCATAGGGGACGACGTGGGTCGCGCCATGACGCGCGCCGGAGGTGATGGTCACACAACGTCCCCAGCCTTGTTTGAGCATGTGTGGGATGGCGGCTTGGTGCGCGTAGTAGACGCCGTAGACGTTGACTTTCATCGTGCGGTCAAACATGGCGGCGGTTTGTTCCAAGAAGGGAACTTCTTTGCCGAAGACGCCAGCGCAGCAAACGAGGATGTCCAGCCGCCCGAAGGTCTCTACGGTCTGTGTCACCATCGCATGGACGGCGGTTTCGTCGGAGACATCGGTTTTGAGGTAGATGACCTTCTGACCGAGCGCCTCGATCTGCGCGATCACGTCGGAGGCGTCTTCCATATCCGCGATGACGATGTCGCGGCCTTCTTCAGCGATGCGGACGGCACTCGCGCCGCCGATCCCGCGTGCGCCGCCAGTAATGATCGCGACGCGCCTTTCTTTAGGAGCCGCAAAACGTAAATTGGGCATGTTTAATCAGTTCCATTTCTAAAAAGGTAAGCAATAGCTCTTTTTGTGTGCCTATCAACACGGTTGGCAAATTGTGCCGCAGCGAGCCAGCGTTATGCAATGCGACCTTGGTAGCGGGAAGCTGGTAAACTCTCGCCGTGTGGTCGCTAAAGATCAATGTTACGCGGCATTTTGACAGATTGGGTTACTTGAACTATGAAAATTACCGATATTAAGACGTTCCCTGTGTGGGTTGGTTCCCGCAATCAACTGCTCGTCAAGGTGGAAACCGACGAAGGCTTGTATGGTTGGGGCGAGTCGGGGCTGTCCGGGCGGGAATTGGCGGTCATCGGCGCGGTGCAGCATTACCGCGAATTTCTGTTGGGGCGCGATCCGAGCCGGATCGGGGCGCTGTGGCAGGAGATGTACCGCAGCCAATATTTCGAGGGCGGACGTGTGCTGACGGCGGCGATCTCCGCGATTGACATCGCCCTCTACGACATCAAGGGGAAAGCCCTGAATGTGCCCGTATATCAACTGTTAGGCGGCAAGCAGCGCGACCTGATCCCGTGCTTCGCGCATACGGAGATACAGTCGGAAGCGCAGTTGATCGAGAATGTGAAGATGCTGGTAGACGCGGGCTGGAAGGCGATCCGCACGGGCATCCCATACAAGGGCAAAGAAGGTCAACCGGCTTTGTTTGAACCGCGTGAGGCCATCGGGTTGGCGGCGGCGTGGCTGCCACGCGTGCGGGAAGCGGTGGGGACGGAACCCATGATCGGGATCGATTTTCATCATCGGTTGAGCGTGGCGGAAGCCGCCTCGTTCTGCCAGCGGATGCCGTCGGGTACGTTGGACTTCCTCGAAGAACCGATCCGTGACGAGTCCCCAGAAGCATACCAAGCGCTGCGCACGATGGTGGATGTGCCGTTCGCGATTGGCGAGGAGTTTTCCAGCAAGTGGGCATTCGCACCGTACATCGAACGCGGGATCACGAATTACGCGCGGATCGATGTGTGCAATGTCGGCGGGATCACGGAGTCGCTAAAGGTGGCGAGCATGGCGGAAGCGCATTACATCGACCTCATGCCACATAATCCGCTCGGCTCGGTGTGTACGGCGGCGACAGTGCATCTGGCGGCGGCGGTGCCGAACTTCTCATGGATGGAGATACGGCAGTCACCGACCGAACGGCTCAATTTCTACGATACGGAGTTGTTCCCGACGCAGCCTCAACTTGAGGGAGCATATCTGCCCGTATCGGACGCGCCGGGATTGGGCGTCGAGGTGAATGAGGAAGTGGCGCAACGCCATGCCTTCAAGTTCTGGGAAGCGCCGCATCTCCATAGGGCAGATGGCTCGTACACGAATTGGTAACACAGTAAGCAACCAGCACGAATAAGCCGCGCAAATAAACATCGGTCAGCGCGTGCAAGTGCCGATCTGTCCAACCAGATCGGCTACTGTTCGTGGCGCATGATCAGCCCGGACGAGTCGCCCTTGAGCTGATCATGCAGTCCGCGCTGCGTGAGATAAATGTGCTCCTGCGCACGCTCCTTCGCCAGCGTTTGATCGCGGAGGCGGCAGGCTTCCACGATGCCTTCGTGCTCCTTGTGGATGCTCTCTGTATCACGCGTCATGAACATGTAGCGGAAGCGGTAGAGTTCGCTGCGCTCCCACAAGGTCTGGATCACCTGCAACAGGTGCGAATTGTCGAGGACGCTGTAAATGTGCGTGTGGAAATCGTGATTCAAGGCGATGTAAGTGCTGATGTTGTTGGCGGCGGTGGCTTGCCGCATTGCCGCGATCATGCCATCGAGCACGACGAAGTCTTTGTCGGTGAGCGAGGGGACGGCGTGATAGATGGCCTCGCCTTCGATCAGACGGCGCGTGAAATAGAGCTTGTCCATATCCGTGAGTGAAACTTCGACCACGAACGCCCCGCGACGTGGCTGGATCATGACCAGCCCTTCGGCCTCCAACCCCTTGAGCGCCTCGCGAATGGGAGCCATGCTCACCTGAAATTCGTCCGCCAGCTTGTTTTGATCGATGCGCTCACCGGGCTTCAGCGTTTGCTTCAAGATAGCTTCGCGTATCTGCTCCTGTACCTGAGCAGCTAAAGTTCGACGTGTATCAGCGATGGGAACAAACGATTTAGGAATCATTGTTGATCCTCACTCATGGTATGGTTGACAAATTCGAAATTCGAATTTACAATTTCGAAATTCAATTTACGAATTCTATAAGCGAAACCGATTTTTGAAAAGCTACCTTATCGCATCTTTCGTTTTCGACTACCTATAACGTAGCTTTGCCCAAAAATCTGCATGGGAGCGAATGAGAATTCGTTCCTTCATATTATCTTGTATGAATTCAGTTCGGACAATATGACTAGGGCTAGATTCTCGCAGTCCTTGCGCTGGCCCGCCAATCGAGATTTCGCGTGCCTCCTCAGCTAATCAACCCATGAGGAGGATGAAGGGGGTGATCAACAGCCGATTGATGACGGAAGCCGAACTACTTTACTTATGGAGGAAAAAATGCTTATCAGAAAATTTATCTTAGCCCTGATGCTCGTCGCGCTGGCGATGGGCGCGGGAGTAGCGGGCGCGCAAGATGCGCCGAAAGAACTACGTTTTGGGACTCTGCAAGGCTCCTTCATCGACGGCGTGAACGCGAAGATGGTCGAGGAGTTCGCCAAGATTCACCCTGATATTCCCGTCAAGATGGAAGTGCTAGACGGCGCGACGCTGGACGTGACGCTGGCTTCGCAAGCGGCGGCTGGCTCGTTGGCGGACGTGATCTTCACCGCTGACCTGTACGTGGTGCCGTTTGCCAAGGGTGGCATTTCCGTCGATATGGAACCGCTGGCGAAGGCCGACCCCAGTTTTGACCTCAGCGATGTCTACGAAAATATGCTGGACTTGAGCAAGGTCGAAGGCAAAGGATTGTACATGATCCCGTCGTCGTATGACGTGGTGACCATGTACTACAACAAGACGTTGTTCCAGCAAGCGGGCGCACCACTTCCCACCGCTAACTCGACGTGGGAAGAAATTATCTCGTCTTGCAAGATGATCCTTGAGAAGACGGGCGCGTACTGCCTACCGGCTGGCGCGAATGGCGGCACCACGAAATGGTGGGCGATCTACGTACCGTGGATCGTTGGCTACGGTGGGCAAATCCTGAGCGCTGACGGCAAGACCGTGCAGCTTGACTCGGCGGAAGCGCTGGCGGGCTTGGAAGCTTACACCGACATGTGGACGAAAGACGGCATCGGTCAGCCATTTGATTTTGATGCGGGCGGTGACTGCTTCATGGTCGGCAAGTGCGCGCTCAACTTCACGATTCCGGGGCCGATGAAGAGCGTCCGCGCGCTCGATCCGCAGCCGTTTGAATGGGATGTGGAAGTGATTCCGAGCTTCCCGAATGGCAAGAAAGTCACGGGCATGGGCACCTATGGCTTCAGCGTAACCGCCAATGCCAAAGACCCGCAACTGGCGTGGGACTTCATCAAGGGCTTGCTCTCGCCCGCCACCCAGAAGGCGATCACGCTGGATTACTCCGGTATGCCGCTGCTCAAGTCGCTGCGCAACGATCCTGACATTCTGGCGCTCAAAGGCCCACCGGATAATATCGAAGCGTTCATGAACAATGGCGCGAACGGCATCACCCCGACGTACTTCCCCGGCAACTGCGGCAGTCTATACGCGGGTCAGATCAACACGGAAATCAACGACGCATTTGATGCCGTGATTGTGGGCGGAACCTCGGTGAAGGATGCGTTCACCGCCGCCAATGAAAATATTCAGGCTTGCCTAGACAGCTCAAAATAAACGCTCCCATCCGAGCGGCTAGGCTGCAACGATCCCGCCGTAGTTCGCGCTGCGGCGGGATTCTTAATAGTGTTATTTGAGGAGAGAAATAATGGCTGTTTCGGCACTCCCGCGCCCAAAAAGTAAGCGCAGTCCAACGTTCTGGCATGATACGCTGCGTGGTTATCTGTTCATCTTGCCAGTGGTACTGGGGTTATTGATTTGGACGTTTGGCCCGATGCTGGCGTCGGCTTACTACAGCCTCACAGATTACAAAATCATCGGCGTGCCTGAATTCATCGGGTTGCAGAACTACATCGATCTGTTCAAAGACAAAGCCTTCATCCAGTCCTTGAGCATCACGATCCGCTTCGGGTTGATGTTCGTGACCCTGTCGCAGATCGTCGGGCTGGCGCTGGCGGTGCTGCTGACGCAGAAGGTGCGCGGGCTGACGATCTTCCGCACGATCTTCTATCTTCCGATTATCGTGCCAGCAGCGGCCTCGGCGGTGTTGTGGAAGTACCTGTACAACAAGGAATTTGGCCCGATAGACGGCGTATTGCAGGCGGTGGGACTGCCCGCCATCAACTGGCTGGGGTCGGTCGAGTCGGCGCTGTTCGCGTTGGTGATCATGAGCGTGTGGGCAAACGCCGTGACAATCATTATTTATGTGGCGGGTCTGCAAAACATCCCTGAAGACCTGCTGGATGCTGCCAAGATCGACGGCGGAAACGCCTTCCAGCGGTTTCTATACATCACGATCCCGATGCTGTCGCCCACGATTTTCTTCAATCTGGTGACGGGCGTCATCGGCGCATTTCAATTCTTCGTGCCAGCGTTCATCATGACGCAAGGCGGCCCCGCGAAATCTACCTATTTCTACAATTACAACCTGTACGAAAAAGCCTTCAAGTGGCTGGAGATGGGCTATGCCTCCGCGATGGCGTGGCTGCTGTTCGCCATCATCATTGTGCTGACGATGATGATCTTCCGCAGTTCGCCGCTGTGGGTGTATTACGAAGGGGAGGTGCATCAATGACGAGCAGCACCGCTATTTACGTCGCGACGCAAGCAGAAGAACTCAAGGCCGTGCGCCGCCGCCAAGAATTCGTCAGCAAGCTGATCGTGTATGCGTTGTTGTTCCTCGGCGCGGCGATTTTCATCCTGCCGTTGGTGGTGATGGTGAGCACCTCCCTGAAATCGTACACCGAAGTGAACAGCTACCCGCCGACGTTCTTGCCGACGCGCCTCGTGCCGTCCAATTATGTCGAGGCGTGGAATTACAAGAATACGCAGTTCCCACGCTGGACGTTGAATACGCTGTTTTTGATCGTCACCATCGTGCCGGGGGTGGTGATCAGCGCGTCGTTGTGCGCATACGGCTTCGCGCGGTTGAAGTTCCCCGGACGCAACATCTGGTTCATTCTGGTGCTGGCCTCGCTGATGCTGCCCTCGCAGGTGACGCTGATTCCGCTGTACATCCTATTTTACAAGCTCGGCTGGCTGAATACCTTCGCCCCGTTGATCGTCCCGACGTGGTTTGGCGGCGGTGCGATCAATATTTTCTTGCTGCGGCAGTTCTTCATGCAGATTCCGCGTGAGTTGGACGAGGCCGCCACAATTGATGGCGCGAGTCATCTGACGATCTGGTGGCGAATTTACATGCCGTTGGCACGCCCCGCCCTGATCTCGGTGGCGCTCTTGACCGTGCTCGGCATTTGGAATGACTTTCTGGGGCCATTCATCTATCTGTCGAATCCCGATAACTTCACGCTGGCGTTGGGCTTGAACGTTTTCCGCACGCTGTTCCCCACCGTCCCGCGTACCGATTACATTATGGCAATTTCAACCCTGATGGTGCTGCCCATGATCGTGATGTTCCTGCTGGCGCAGCGCTACATCGTGCAGGGCTTCGTCACCAGCGGCATTAAAGGATAATCATGGCGAAGATTGACTACGAAGCATGGATGAAGCAGCCGCGCATGTTGAACGAGCGCTGTCGCGGGTTGCCGCTGATCTGGACGCCGGATGTAAAGTGGTTCAATAACGACTGGCTCGGCCCGACGCCGCACGTCCATGACGATGCTACCGAGATCGGGTTTCTGGCGCAAGGCAGCCTAGAGATTCAGATCGGGGGCAGCCAGCGCGTGTACAAAACGGGCGATTTTATGATCATGCCGCCGAAGAAGTACCACAATTACTGGTTTCACGGCGATGATCCGGTTTGTTTTTTCGTGGTGGTCGCGCCGAATCATAAGTATAACCGACTGCGGGCGAAAGACTTCACACCGGACTGTTTCAAGGGCGAAGCGCCGTTTGCCAACGTCTACGAGACCGATAAGCTGCCTTGCAACGAGCATTTTCAGGTGGATCGGATGACGCTGCTTTCCGGTGAGAGCGAACCCATGCGGCAGTTGGACGTGCAAGATCGCGTGATCTACATCGTCAGCGGTACGGCACAGGTACAGATCAACACGCTCGGCGGAGTGCTGGCGGCAAACCGTTACCAGCATATCCCCGCGACCACGCCTCATCAGATCACCAACGTGGGCTTCGAACCGCTCGTGTATCTATCGCTCATCATCACCGACCCGTTTACCGCACACGGCACCGTGCTCGAACATGAGTGATGCACCCTACTAAGGAATAATCTGATGCGACTAGGGATGTGCAGCGCCTTTTTGCCCGATGATATGGACGATCTGACGCCAGAGATGTGTCGGCGCGTGCGCGAGATGGGATTTTCCGGCATTTTCACGCGCTTTCGCAAGAACGATCCGCATACGACGCCGCGTGCCAAAGCGGAACGCGTGCGGCAGATGTTGGCGGATGAGAATTTGCGCCTGTTTCAGGTGACGGGCTACTGGCAGAACCTCGTCACGAGCGACGAAGCAGCACGCAAAGAATCCGTGCGGACGGTACGCGCGGCGCTGCGGTTGGCGGGCTGGCTAGGCGCACGCGGGATCGATACAGGGCCGGGATCGATGCATCCAGATGGCCCTTGGTTCCCGCACCAAGCTAACTGGACTGCCGTCGCCCACAAGCAGTTGGTGAAAAGCCTGAAAGAATGCGCGCCGGTGGCTGAAGACACGGGTGTGTACCTGAGCATGGAAGGCCATCAGTTGGTCACGCTGGAATCAGCGGAGATCACTGCCGAGATTCTGGACGAAGTTAATTCGCTCAAAGTCACCAGCGATTATGACTCCGCGAACTGGATCACGCGGGAAACCGTGTTTGATACGGCGTCGGCGGTCAAGCATCATATCAAGGTGCTGCGCAAGCACATCATTAGCTGCCACGCCAAAGACATCTGGATCGAGAATAAATTGGCGCTGCACTTGCAGGATGGCTGCCCCGGCAAAGGCTTGATGGACTTCCACACGCTGTTCCGACAGATGGAAGCGCTGTCGCCCGATTATCCGGTGATCGTGGAAGGTGCGACTACCGAGGAGATGCCACAGGTGGGGCGGTTGTTCCATCAGGTGGCGGCGGAATGTAATATCCGCGTGTTCGATGCGGATGAAGAACCCGCATGAGTAACGCCAATTAGATCATTTTTAGCATATGTAGATTTTATGCAACTGAAAAGGTTTTGAAGCTCAATCATCATGCCCAAAGCTAAGAAGACACACGCCCTACGCTTTGCCTACAGTACCATCAACTGGACGACAAAGCCCGATCTCATCAGCATGTTCAAGGATATCAAGAAGGCTGGCTGGCAAGCCGTCGAACTATTCGACCATTCGCTGGATTGGCTCGGCCCGCCAGACTATTTGCGCTCGATCCTCGGCGGGCTGCGCACCCCGATCTTTTTCGGTGGGATCGAAGTGCCGTCTAACCCTGACGCGTTGACCATTCACAAGCGGCGGATGGATTACGCGGCGATATTCGGCGCGGAACAGTACGGCATCGTGGGTGGTGGGCGGCTGCGTACACGCCCGCCGACGGCTGCCGAATACAAGAATCTGGCGCAGAGCTGCGAGGAGCTTGCCCATTACGGCGCGGCTAAGGGCATCACGTTAGCCTATCATCCGCACGTGGGCTGCACCATCGAAACCGAAGGCGAGATCGACATCCTGCTCAACGAGACGCAGAAAACCAAGCTGTGTCTGGATGTCTCGCACATCGGCCTTGTGGGCGAAGATTCGGTCGCACATCTACGCAAGTACAAGGCGCGGCTCGGCTATGTCCATCTGAAGGATTGGGCGGGCGGCAAGTTCGTGGAGATCGGCAAAGGCACCATCGGGCTGGATTTCGGAGCGATTCTGGCGGAATTGGTGGCGCAGCAGTACCCCGGCTGGGTGGTGACCGAGCAGAGCAGCAGTACGATCTCGCCGTATGAGAGCGCGTGCATCAACGCCGCGCACATCAAGAGCCTGAGCTATTCGCTCGCCTTGCCAGAAGGGACGTAACGATGGGCTTCGCGATGGGATTGGTCGGCTGTGGCGTGATGGGTCGCCGTCACGTCATCGGCATGAAGAATTTGAAGGCAGCGGGCAAGCTGAACTTCGAACTGGCGGCGGTGTGCGATGTGATGCCGGAAAATCTCCAGCGGATGGGTAGCCATGTCGAGGAATTGTTCGGCACGCCGCCACAACTGTTCGCGGATTTCGAGACGATGGCGGCACAAGCCAAGCTGGACGGCATCATCATCACGACCTCGCCGGAAATGCACCTGAGCGTGGCGGAAAAGGCATTTGAAGCGGGACTCCATGTGATGGTGGAGAAGCCGATCACGCTGACGGTCGCTGAGGGCGTGCGCATGGTGGAGGCCGCAAAGCAAGCCAAACGTAAATTGGCGGTGGCGGAAAATTACCGCCGCGACCCGATTAACCGCTTGGGTAAGGCGCTGGTGGATGGCGGCGCGCTTGGCACACCGTTCCTCGCCACACAGGAGTCGTCCGGCGGTGGCGAATTCGTGATCATCACGCCGTGGCGACACCGCAAGGATCGCGGCGGGATCGTGATCGATATGGGCGTGCATTACACCGACATCCTCGAATTCTATATGGGGCCGATTGAGACGGTGGTCGGGATGAACGCCATTGTGGACAAACAGCGCGTCGATGCTCAGGGCGCACTGCATCCGGTGGACGCAGAAGATTTGTCGGTCGGCGTGATGCGTTTCCGCAGCGGGGCGATTGCCAATTGGCTGCTGAACGTGGCAGGGCGCGGCGAAGGGCATTTTTCGCGCATGATCTACGGCACAGGCGGATCACTGGCGATCCCCGGGGATCGCACGGGCAAGGCGCTAAATTTGGTGCAGCGCGTCAACGGGAAAGATGTGCCTGTGCCCGTCGAGGAGCTATTCGCGCTGGTGCCGGAGTTCGCGCTGGACGCGACGACCGCCGCGCTGTTCAAGAGTGAGCGCTTGCTGACTTACGATCTGCCGTGGGCGGACATCGACGCGAACCTGCTTGGCATTGAGCAAGCCGATTTCGTGGACGCGATTATGCATGATCGTGAGCCGGAAGTGACGGGCGAACAAGGACTGCGTTCGCTGGCGCTGGTGTTCGGCCTGCTAGAGTCGGAACTGCTGAGGCGAATGGTCACGCTGGATGAAGTTTTGCAAGGCAAAGAAGTGCCTTATCAGGCCGAGATCAAACGGAGTATACACGTATGAATTCATGGTCACACCTGATGGATTTCGGCGTCATTCACCCGCTGATCTACCTTGAATGTCGCGGCGGTGAGGGGCCGATCCTTGAGACGTTGCCGACGATCATCAACGATTCTGACTTCGGGGCAATCGAGATCGCGCCGATCAAGAACCCGGAAGTGCGGCAAAAGGCCAAAGCGCTGCTGGCGCAATCGCAATTGCAGGTGGTGTACTTGCCGATTTTGCCCGTCTTGCTGGAAAAGCTGGAACCGGGCAGCGCGGATGTTGACGCGCGGCGGATAGCAGTGGCACGGCTCAAGGGGCTGATCGATGAGGCCATCGACTTTGGCTGCGTGATGGCGATGGTGCAAGGCCCGCTGGATACCGCACCGGATCAGCGCGAGGCGACTACTGAACGACTGATTCAAGATTTGCAGGAGTTGTGCGATTACGCGGCGGCGCGATCCACCAAAAAGCAGTTGTTCATCACGTTTGAGAATTTTGACCGCGACATCGAGAAGAAACGGCTGATCGGCCCGACCGCCGAAGCGGCGAAGATGGCGGATGCCGTTGGCCGACCGAACTTCGGGCTGACCATTGACCTGAGCCATCTACCGCTGCTCAATGAGACGCCCGCGCACGCGTTGCAAACGGCGGGAAGGCATTTGATCCACGCGCATATCGGTAACTGCGTGATCGATCATCCCGCTTCGGCGCTGTACGGCGATTTTCATCCGCGCTTCGGGCATCCGTTGGGGCGCAATGACCTGCCAGAAGTAGTTGATTACCTGCAGCAACTGGATAACGTGCAGTACTGGACGAAGGCAAGATCGCGGTTGGGTTCGACGCCGATATTGTCGATGGAGCTGCGTCCGGTGCCGAACGAAGAAAATCCGCAAGCGGTACTGGCGAATGGAAAACGGACATTTATCCGCGCATGGGCGCAGGTGAAAGCATGATCAAGATCGTGGTTTGGGACAATATCGGGAATGTGCTGCTGGGTGTGCGGCTGCGCAAGCAGTTCGGCAATGAGTGGATGAAGAAACTGACGCCCGATGATCCGGCGGCGGTGGAGAGCGCGCCGCTGTTTGAGGAGATCTTCGCGGACTACGAGACCGAGGTGATCGAGGTCAAAACGCTGGCGGAATTGGACGACGTGATCGCGGAGGCCGATTATCTGGTGGTGCATAAAGAACGCGTGACGCCGGAGGTGCTGCGCAAAGGCAAGAAAATTCGCCTGATCCAGCATCTTGGCCTCGATTATCGCGGCGTGCCGATGGAAGTCGCACGCGAACTCGGCGTGCCCGTGTGCGCGACGCCGCTGATCAACTATATCGCGGTGGCGGAACATGCGTGGGCGCTGCTGCTCAACCATTACAAGCAGATGCAGGAACAGCGCTGCCAAGTCGAACAGCGTAAGTACTTGGAACGCGGTTGGGGCGCGACCGTGCCGAATGTGCGGATCGTGCAGGATTACACGCTCGGTCTGCTCGGTTTTGGCGAGATCGCGCGCCCGATGGCAAGTTATGCGCATGCCTTCGAGATGAAAGCGATTTACTGGGACATCGTGCGCTTCCCCGACCTCGAAGCCAAATATCACATCGAGTACGTGGAGTGGGACGAGCTGTTCAAGCGAGCCGACGTGTTGAGCGTACATATCCCGATCAAGCCGGAGACGGAGAAGATCATTGGCGCGCGGGAATTCGGACTGATGAAGCCGGATGCGTTTTTCATCAACACGGCGCGCGGCAAACTGGTCGATCAAGCCGCGCTGGTGGATGCGCTCAAGAATCACCGTCTGGGCGGGGCGGGGTTGGATGTGATGTACGAGGAACCGCTGCCGAAGGATGATCCGCTGCACGCACTGAACGAAGACCCGCAGTACAACGTGACGCTGACTTCGCATTCGGCGTGGCAGGGGCCGTGGACGTGGGTGCGTGACTCGCTCAACATCTGGATGAACGTGTACCACCATCTGCGCGGCGAGCCACTGCGCTACGAGGTTAGTTGAGCCATGTCACACCCGATTCAATTTGGCTACTGCGTGCCGATCTTCGCATGGCCCGGTGGCGGGTTGTTCCGCACGCCGAATTTCGCCGCGCTGGATGGCAAACGCGCGCTGGAAACGGCGAGGCTGGCGGATACGCTCGGCTTCGACTCGATCTGGGTAGCGGATCATCTGATGCTCGGCAAAGAGCAGGCAATCCTCGAAGGGTGGACGACGCTGTCGGCTATCGCGGGCAGCACCAACCGCGCAAAATTGGGCGTCATCCATCAGGGACACTTTTTCCGCCATCCGTCGGTCGCCGCCAAGATGATTGCCACGCTGGATCAGCTCTCCGGCGGGCGGTTCATTTACTTCGCGGATACGGGCACGCGGATGAGCGAACATCAGGCGTACGGGCTGAATTACCCCGAAGATGTCAGCGAACGGATGGCGGATTTTCTGGAAGGCTTGGAACTGACGCTCAAACTGTGGCAGTCCAGCGAAGCCAACCCGCTGACGTTTGACGGACGGTTTCACCATGTCAGCGGGGCGGTATGCACGCCGCATCCCGTCTCGCAGCCGCACCCGCCGATCTGGTTCGGGGAGGCGCATCCGCTGACGTTCGAGGCGGTGGCGAAATGGGGACAGGGCTGGAACAGCGTACCCGTCGGGCTGACGGTGATGCGGCAGCGCTTGGAGGCGCTGCGGGCGGCGTGTCAGCGCGTGAATCGCAGCTTTGACGAGCTGGAGATCAGCTACGAAGTGCAGATTTTGATCGCGCCGAGCCGTGAACAGGTACGTGAAAATTTGCGCGCGATGCTGGCGCTGACACCGCCGGGAGCCGTGACGCCACCGGATGCCGATTTCGTGGCGTTTGTGCGTGGCGACAGTGACGCCTATCCGCGTTATCTGACGGACACGGGCTTGATCGGGACGCCAGCCGAGATCAAGCAGCAGCTTCAGCGCTATCTTGACATTGGTGTAACACATTTTATGCTATGGTTTATGGATGCGCCGGAAACAGACGGAATGCAATTATTCATGGAACAGGTCGCACCTGCTTTCAAGCCGAGCCAATGATAGGGGGTCATCGTGTTAGATTATCCAACTCCTGCCCTGCTGGATAAATTGTTTCGACTGGATAGCAAGGTTGCCATCGTGACGGGTGGTTATGGCGGGATCGGGGAGGCCGTGTGTCGAGGATTAGCGGCTGTCGGCGCGAAGGTGGTCATCGCAGGGCGCAACGGACAGCGCGCCGAAGCCCTCGCGGACTCGCTGCGCCAAGAAGGTTGCGATGTCTATGCCTATGCCTTTGATGCGGATAACATCCAAGAGACGAGGCGGATGGTGGATAGTGCCGTCGAGCGCTATGGACGCCTCGATATTCTGGTCAACTGCGTCGGCCTGAACCGCGAGGAAAAGCTGTTGGACGTGACCGAGGAGAATTTCGATACCGTCTACTCGGCAAATCTGAAATCGGCGTTTTTCGTGGCGCAAGCCGCCGCCAAATACATGGTGACGCAGGGGCAAGGCGGCAAACAGGTGCATCTCGGTTCAGTGCGCACGCAGTTAGCACTGCGGGGACGTGGTTACGCAGCCTACTGCGCGGCAAAGGGCGGTCTAGGGACGATGTGCAAGCAGTTAGCCGCCGAGTTAGCGCCCCACAATATCAACGTGAACGTAGTCGCGCCGACGTTCGTGCGCACCGGGCAGGTCGCCGCCATGCTGTCCGATCCGCAGTTCTATGATGCGCTGACGGCGCGGATTCCGTTGGGTCGGATCGCGGAGCCGGAAGATGTGATGCAAGCGGTGTTGTTTCTGGTGTCGTCGGCGTCGAACTTCATCACGGGGCAAACGCTGTATCTGGACGGCGGGATCACCGCCACGCAATGAACCTTTCGAAAATCGCCCGCTGAATACCACGCGGGCGATGAAATTTAACCTGTTCAAATTTTCTCAATCAATCAGAAAACGCTTAACTACTTGACAAACCCTTCCGCTTTATGTTTTACTATAGCCATAAATTGAACCGCTTCAATTATTGTTTTGGTGTTATTGATGTCTACAATCCGCGATGTTGCCCGTCATGCCAATGTCTCTACCGGAACAGTCTCCAATGTTCTGAACGGCAGCCCGCTCGTCAAAGAAGAGACGCGTCGCCGAGTCATGGCAGCGATTGAGGAATTGGGCTTTCACCCGACGGCAGCAGCGCGCAGCCTGAGCACCCAACGCACCAATACCATCGGCCTGATCCGCACTGAATTACGCCCACACAGCCATCACATCGAAACTGACCCCATTGTGCTCGACCTGATTGACGGTATCGCGGATGCGGCGGTAGACAGCAGTATCGGTTTGACGTTCTGGACGATCCCCGTCGGCCCGCAAGAGATGGAACTTTACAAACGCCTCGTCAGTAGCCGCCAGATCGACGGACTGATCATCTTCGCACTGCGCCAGAACGACCCGCGCGTCACGTATTTGCAGGATCAGGGCTTCCCATTCGTCAGCTTTGGTCGGCTCGATCCGCAAGAAGGGCATCACTGGATCGACGTGGACGGCGCAGCGGGCATCGAGTTGGCGGTTCAGCATGTGGCGGAACTCGGTCATCAACGGATCGGGTATCTGTCGCCGCCGAATGAACAGTACCTGACCCGCCAGCGTTGGGATGGCTTCGTGCGGGGGATGGATGCGGCAAAGCTGCCGATCCAGCGTGCGCTCGTGTACGAAGGCGACTTTAGCGAGCAATCCGGACAGCTTGGCACCCATTATTTTCTCGATCAGGCACAGCCGCCTACCGCCATCATTTGTAACAATGATCGGATGGCCTTCGGCGCGATGCGTGCGATTCAGGCGCGCGGGTTGACCGTTGGCAAGGACATTTCCGTCGTCGGCTTCGATGATATTCCCTTGGCACGTTACAGCCATCCGCCGTTGACCACCTTGAGTCAGCCTATCCACGAGATCGGCAAGATGCTTTTCAGCTTGTTGATGTCGCTCATCAATCGAGAACCTCTCGAGTCGCGTGGTGACCGCTTGTTGACGCCAGAACTGCAAGTTCGTCAATCAACTGGTTCGCCCCGGTAGTTTTTTTAAGTACGAATTGAACCGCTTCAAAGGAGGATCGCACTGTACCAACCCACCGTTCGCCAGAATATCCGTTATTACCTGTTCAGTTCTTACGCAGGAGTTGAAAATGAAGACTAAATTGCTGCTCGTTCTCGTTTTAGCTTTGTCCTTGATGGTGGTGCGCGTCCCCAGCGCCTCCGCACAAGATACCGTCACGATCAAGTTCTGGCACACGTACAACGAAGTCTCGCCGGAAAACAAGACGCTGACCGACACGTTGATCCCGCTGTTCGAAAAAGATCACCCGAATATCAAGGTCGAGTCCGTCCCCTATCCGTATGACGGCTTCCGTCAAGCGCTGCTGACTTCCGCTGCTGGCGGCGAAGGCCCCGATCTGGTGCGCTTGGACATCATCTGGTCGCCAGAGTTCGCCAAGCAGGGCATCATCATGAACCTGAGCGAGAAAATGCCCGACTTCAAGGACTTCGCGGATAAGGTATTCCCCGGCCCGCTGTCCACCAACGCTTACGATGGCGCGTACTATGGCCTGCCGCTGGACACCAACACTCGCGTGCTGATCTACAATCAGGAACTGCTGGATAAGGCTGGCATCAAGGCCCCGCAGACGATTGACGACATGAAGGCAAGCTGCGAAGCCGTGACCAAGTTGGGCGAAGGCAATTACCTGTTCAGCGATGGCGGCACCTCCGGCTGGAACCTGCTGCCGTGGATCTGGAGCTTTGGTGGCGACATCACCGACGACAAGATGACCACCGCGACTGGCTACGTGAACGGTGAAAAGACCGTCGCCGCGATCCAATTCTTGCACGACATGATCGCCAACAAGTGCTTCTCTGATGGTTTCATCGGCAGCGGCATCGACACATGGGGCGGCTACTTCGGTGGCACCATCGGCTCGATGCTGGAAGGCCCGTGGCTGTACCCGACCGCTGAAAGTCAATATCCTAACTTCAAAGTTAGCGCGGAATTGATGCCAGCAGGTGAGGGCGGTCACGTCTCCGTCGTCGGTGGCGAGAATATCGTGGTGGCTGCCAACAGCGCTCATACGGACGCGGCGCTGGAATTCCTGCGCTTCACGCAGAGTGACACCTATCAGTTGGAAATGTCCAAGGTTGGTCAATTGACGGTGTTGAGCGGCCTTCTGAAGAACGAGTACTTCACCAACCATCCGTATTACGGCGTGTTCCTTGAGCAATTGCAAACCGCCCGTGCCCGCACCCCGCACCCGCGCTACAACGAGATCGAAACGGCGTTGAGCGATGCGGCGCAGTTGGCGCTGCGTGGCGAGGCGACGGCTCAGGAAGCGATGGACGCGGCTGCCGAGGCAATCGACGCGCTGCTAAAGTAGAACCACTGAGTAGCACCGCCGAAGACAAGGGTGGTTACACTAGTAGCAGCATGGCTGCGCGTGGGTTAGGAACCCACCCCTACGACATCGGAACAACATGCTAGCACCGTAGGGGCGGGTGCCTAACCCGCCCAGCAATGGACAAGCTGCTGCTTGCGCCGCCACCCTTGTTCGGTCATTTTAAAGAGATTTCTTGTTATGGCTACCCAATTACGAACGTTACCAGCCGCCGCCCGTGTACGCAGTCAACACCAACAGCGCGGGAAACCCTACTATCGATGGTACGTGCCCTATTTATTCCTGATTCCGGGACTGGCGTTGTATCTGCTGTGGACGGTGTATCCACTGTTCTACCAGTTGTACATTAGCTTTTTCGATTGGAAGATCATCCCCGGTCAGGAGAGCGTATTCGTCGGGCTGGCGAATTATCAGCGCGCGTTCGCGGATAAGACGTTCTGGCTGGCGATGCGCAACACGGCGGGCTATGCTGTGATCACGGTGTTCGGGCAGCTCATCGGCGGGCTGGCGCTGGCGATTTTGGTCAACCGCGTGATCACTGGCAAGCGATTCTTCCGCACGGTGTACTATCTGCCCGTGGTAACGTCATGGGTGGTCGTCAGTTTTCTGTTCATCTACCTATTCAACCCCGGCGAAGCGGGCGTGATCAACTCCGTGTTGATGCGCTTGGGCATCCTGAGCAAGCCGGTATCGTGGATGGCAAGCAGCGATACGGCATGGGTCGCCATCAACAGTCTGGGCATCTGGAAGGGCATCGGCTGGGCGATGGTGATCTTCCTCGCCGCGCTGCAAAGCATCCCGACCGAGCTGTATGAGGCGGGCGCGATTGACGGCGCGAACGAGTTCCAGCGCTTGCTGTACCTGACGCTGCCATTGATCCGGCGCACGGTATTGTTCGTGGTGGTGGCGCTGATGATCGGCGGTTTTCAGGTGTTCCTGTCCGTGCTGATCCTGACGGGCGGCGGGCCATTGCACCGCACCGAAGTCGCGCTGACCTACATGTTCGATCAATCCTTCGGGAATCTCCAATTCGGCTACGGCGCGGCGCTCAGTTACATCCTCGCCATCGTGATCGTGATCGTCAGCGTGTTGCAAACGCGGCTGTTTGGTCGCCGCCAAGAAGTGGAGTTTTAGCCATGATCGCTACCTCACGCAGTCAACAGCGGCTGTTCAACATCATCGTTTTTCTGGTGCTGTGCGCGGGCGTCATGATCGCGGCAACCCCCCTCCTGTACATGGTTTCGACGGCTTTCAAGGGCGCGGCCTACGTGCAAGAAATTCCACCGCGCTTGATCCCGGAGACAGTCACGCTGGAAAACTTCGAGCAAGCCTTCACCAGCCGCAACTTCGGACGGGCACTGCTCAACAGCGCGTTCGTGGCGATTTCTACGGCGCTTTTGGTCACGGCCTTGGCCTCGATGATGGCGTATAGCTTCGCCCGTTTCGAATTCCGGGGCAAGGGCGCGATCTACGCGATGCTGCTGATCATGCTGATGATTCCCGGCGTCGTGCTGCTCATCCCGCAGTTCATCCTCGCCAAGAATTTGGGCTTGATGAACAGCCTGCCGGGGCTGATTCTGGTATACAGCGCTGGGCCGCTGGCGTTTAACACGTTCATGCTGCGCGGCTTCTTCGAGAATTTGCCGCGTGAACTCGAAGAATCGGCTATTATTGACGGCGCGAATTCGCTGACCGTGTTCTGGCGGATCATGCTGCCGTTGGCTGCGCCCGCCATCAGCACCGTCGCCGTGTTCAGTTTTCTGGGCGCGTGGGATGAATATGTGCTGGCGCTCAATTTCCTGACGGATGAGAGTTTGCGCACGCTGCCCATCGCCATCGCCAACTTCCGGGGCGCACATTCGACCAATTGGGGGTTGGTGTTCGCGGGGTCGCTGACGGCAGTGATCCCGACCGTGCTGCTGTTCGTGTTTTTCCAGCGTTATTTCATTCAGGGTATCACGACGGGAGCGGTACGCGGATGAGCAGCTTGCTGCATCGACCACCGTTCCTCAACTACGCGTTTATCATCGGTTTGCTGATTAGTCTAATTATGCAAGGTCAAGGGGGCATTGTGTTCGCTGTCGATACGACCATTCAGGTAGTGCCAGATCAAAGCTTTTACCGTCCCGGCGAGGTCGTCCGGCTGGATGTGAAGATCACGAACGGCGCACGGATCGAGGCGCAGGTGCTGTATCTGAATACCCCCCTCACGACGCTGACCGCCGTACCCGCCAATGGACACGCCGAATTAACGTGGATGCCGCCTGCCGAGGCACCGCGCGGCTATGGCTTGATCGTGAATGTGCTGGATGAGGGCGGGCGTGTGCTTGCTACGCAGACAAGCGCCTTCGACGTGCTGAAGCACTGGATGGACGCACCGCGTTATGGCTTCTTCAGTGATTTCACACCAGCCCGCGACAACGACGCGGCGACGACGGATTGGCTGCTGCGGCATCACATCAACGGCTTGCAGTTCTACGATTGGCAGTACCGCTGGGAAGACCTGCTGCCCGATTCCGATATATTCCATGACGGCCTGGGGCGTCCGCAGTCGATGGCAACGGTGCGCCACCTGATCGATCTTGTGCATAAGCTGAACGTAGCAGCGATGCCTTACACCGCGATCTACGGCGCATCGTGGGCTTACGCGAACCAGCATCCAGCGTGGCAGCTTTACTCGGCAAGCAAGCAACCCTTCGAATTTGGCGATCATCTGATCGGAATCATGGATGCGACACCGGGATCGCCGTGGAATCAACATTTGATGGGCGAATTCGCGGATGTGCTGGATAACACCGCCTTCGACGGCATTCACGTCGATCAATATGGATCGCCCAAGCGCGGTTTCGACGTGAACGGCAACCCCGTCGATTACGCCAAGGTGATGCCGCTGTTCGCGGATCAGACGGCTGCGCTGGTGGATCAGAAGCGTGGTGATGAGGGCGTGGCGCTGTTCAACTGCGTCGGCAACTGGCCTATCGAAGCGATTGCGCCGTCACAGGTGGATGCCGCTTACATCGAGGTGTGGCCTCCGTATAACGACTATCTCGACCTCAACCGGATCATCACTAACGCACAAAAAATCGGCGGCAACAAGCCCGTGATCCTTGCGGCGTATATTTCGCCAGCACGGCATATCAATTGGCAGCTCTCCAACGCGGTGATTTACGCCAGCGGCGGCTACCACATCGAGACGGGCGAACCGGGATCGATGCTGGCTGATCCGTACTTCCCGAAATTCGGGCAGATCAGCGAGGATCAGCAAGCGGTGTTCGGGCGCTACTACGATTTCTTGGTGCGCTACGAGAATGTGCTGTCGATCAAGACGATGGCAGGTACGGCGGAACGGCGTGGTCAGGTCGATCTCGGTACGCTGCGCACGACAGGGTTGTACGCCAAAGATCATGTCGTGCCGATCATCCGTACGGGCGCGGATTTTGAGACGATCAGCTTGATCAACTTCGTGGGGATCGACGTTTCCCACTGGAACGGCGAAACGAGCGTCCCGCCGACGCCGCAGACCGACATCCGCGTAACCTTGCCAGTTTCCCGCGCCGTCAAACAGGTGTGGGTCGCCTCGCCAGATGATCCGGCGACGATGAACGCCACCGCGCTGCCCTTTAGCGTGGATGATGGCACCTTGAAATTCACCTTACCGACCCTCGCCTACTGGAACATGATCGTCGTGGAGTACACCAGCTAATGACAACGCCAAGCAGTTCGCCCTTTATCGCACTAGATAGCCTTCATCACCGCAGTCAGCAGGTGATCCTCGATAACCAGCAGCCGGGTGGCGGTTATCTGGCTTGCCCCGTCATGCCGGATTATCAATATTCGTGGTTCCGCGATGGTGCGTTCATCAGCTACGCGCTGACGCTGGACGGGCGCGACTTCCCGATCCAGCATCGCGTCGGGTTCGCGGCGCAGTGGGACAGCGCGGGCAACTTTCACGAGTGGTGTACGCGCATGGTCAATCAGCGCGCCGAGGCATTGGAACGCACGATCCGGCGCGCGCAAAACGGCGAGCCGTTGGTGCTGGAAGATACGCTCAATGCCCGTTATCAGGTGCAGGGCATGGAAGGGCCGAACGACTGGCCTGAGTTTCAGTTGGATGGCCCCGGTTTGTGGTTGTGGTCGTTGGCAAAATATGTCGAAGTTTGCCGCATCAGCCCACTGCCGACCTCGTGGGAAGCCGCCATCACCTTGACGGCGCGTTATCTGAGCGCGGTGTGGCGCACGCCCTGTTATGACGCGTGGGAGGAGCGTGGTGATGCTGTGCATGTGAGCACCTTGACGGCGATCTACGCGGGGCTGAACGCGGCGGAACGGTTGATGCCACAGCTTGACTTCGCTCAGACGCGACAAACGATCAAAGAATACATCCTGACGCAAGGATTGACGCCGACGGGCGAACTCGCCAAATCCATCGGGGTGGACATGGTAGATGCCAATCTGCTGATGGCGGCGCTGCCCGAAGGCGGCATGCTGGCTCCCGATGATCCGCTGATGGTGCGCACCGTCGCTCGTATCGAGCGCGATCTACTGGCGGAACAACACGGCGTGCATCGTCATGTCGAGGATACCTATTACGGTGGCGGCGCGTGGGTGCTGCTCGGTCTGTGGTTGGCATGGTACAAAACGCAGGTAGGTGACCCTGAGCGCGCGCGTGAATTACTCACATGGGCGGAAGCGCATGCCGACGCCGAAGGCAACCTGCCGGAACAGTGCAATCACGCGATGTTCGCGCCGAGTTTCTACGAGGGTTGGGTCAAGCTGCGCGGGGAAATCGCGAATCCGCTGTTATGGACGCACGCGAAATATCTGTTGGTGCTGAACGCGCTCCGGAAGTAGCTTGCCTTTATAAAATACCTCGCTTGAAATTTTGTGACTCACAATTGAATGAAGAAATGGTACACTGGCGTTAGTTCCACACGAACCCAAACGCCAGTTTTTTTGTTTGAGCCACATCAAGGACAGTGAGGGTATGGTTTCATCGCGCACACCCACTACAACCGCACCCGCCGACAAAACGGGCTTTATCGAAATCCGTGATCTCGTCAAAACCTATAAGACTCCGGCGGGCGACTTTACCGCGCTCAAAGGCTTGAATGCCGAAGTGGGACGCGGCGAATTTATCGCGGTGATCGGCAAATCTGGCAGCGGAAAATCCACCTTCATCAATATGATCACTGGCATCGACCGTCCGACTTCCGGCGAAGTGTGGATCGGCGGGACGGCAGTGCATACGCTCAACGAAACACAAATGGCGAAGTGGCGCGGGCGGAATCTGGGCATCGTGTTCCAGTTCTTTCAACTATTGCCGACGTTGACGCTGCTCGAAAATGTGATTCTGGCGATGGAATTGAACCATCAACTGGACAAGAAAAAACGGCGTGAACGGGCGATGCACCTGCTCGAACTGGTGGAGATGGAGGCACAGGCCAACAAACTGCCCTCGGCGGTATCGGGCGGGCAGCAGCAGCGCGTGGCGATTGCGCGGGCGCTGGCGAACGATCCACCCTTGATCGTGGCGGATGAACCGACGGGCAGCCTCGATTCGAAAACGGCGGACAAGATATTTTTGCTATTCGAAAAGCTGGTAGCGGATGGTAAAACCATCCTCGTGGTGACGCACGATAACAATCAGGTCAAGCGTGCCAACCGCACCATCGTGATTTCGGACGGCGAGATCGTGAACGAATATCTTGTGCAAGCACTGGCTGCGCTCAGTCAAGATCAACTGGTGGAAGTCAAGCGCAAGGTCAAGCCGATGGTGTATCCATCTGGCAGCGACATCGTCCGGCAGGGCGAAGTCGGTGACAAATTCTACATCATCACACAAGGGCACGCGGATGTGTTCATCAGTCAGGCGGATGGTAGTCAGGTGCTGGTCAACCAGCTTGCACCGGGGCAGTACTTCGGTGAAATGGCGATGATGGGCAACGGACTGCGTACGGCGACAGTGCGCGCCTCGCTCGACTCGGAAGTAGAGGTGGTGGCACTGGACGCACACAACTTCAATACGCTGATCACCGAGTCACGCACGCTGCATGATGAACTCGCGCGCCTGATCGAGCAGCGGCGGACATTGGAGCGCATTCAGGTGATGTCCACCATCCCAGAGAAGCGACTGCTGGCGCTGGCGGAACGACTGCATACGGAGACGTACTCACCGGGCGCGACGATCATCCGGCAAGGGACGCTCGGAGAAGATTTCTTCATCATTCTTGAAGGCACGGCGGATATATTCCGCGAACAGCCCGATGGCACCGAAAAATTGCTGAATCAACTGCGTCGGGGGCAGTATTTTGGAGAATTAGCACTGCTCGGCAATAAACGTCGCTCGGCTACTGTCCGCGCCAGTACCACTGAGCCGATTAAGGTGCTGGCGTTGAGCAAATTGCAGTTCGAGACGCTGGTGAATACCTCCGATACCTTCCGACAATATCTGGCTGAAGTACAGCGCAACCGCGAACAAGGCACCTGAGCATGATGAACATACGCCGGACGAAGATACTGCGCGATTTGTGGATGAACAAAGCCCGCACCTTGTTGGTCGTTTTGTCAATCGCGGTGGGGGTGGCGGCGTTCGGGTTAATGGTTACCGGACGGATCGTGTTGGAGAGAAACCTGACGGACGAGTATGCCGCGACTAATCCAGCGCAATCGATCCTCACGACGGCGGGCTTTGGAGACGACTTACTCGATAAGGTGAAAGCGCTGCCCGATGTACAGGCCGCCGAGGGACGCCATGTGATGCAGGCCCGCTTCCAGCAAGACGAGTCCCACTGGCTGACGATGGACATCTTGGGCGTCCCCGCTTTCGATCAGATGGCGATCAACCGCGTCAAGCAGCAGGCGGGCGGTACTTTCCCGCCGCCAACCGGGCATATCGTGCTGGAACGCAGCATCAGACAGCTGGTGAAGGTCGAAATCGGGCAGACCATTCGCGTCCAGACGCTGGCGGGCACAACGCATGATCTGATCGTCGCGGGCTTCGTGGACGATCTGGCGCGCCAGCCGACCAACATCAGCCTGATCGTTTATGGTTACGCCACACTGCCTACACTGGCAACTCTGGCTGAGCCGACCACGTTCAATCAATTGTACGTCACGGTCAAGGATGCAGGTGCTGATCGCCAAGCCATCGAGCAGAAGGTGACACGCGTCGTGGCAGCAGTCGAGGATGCGGGCACTGCCGTCTACAGCGCCCCTGTCCCGCCGCCACAAAAACAGGTGATGGCAGACAGCATGAGTTCGGTGCTGTTGATTCTGGGCGCGTTGGGAGTTTTGACGCTGGCTCTGAGCGGTTTCTTGATCATCAACATCATGTCGGCGTTGATCGCGCAGCAAATCCCCCAGATCGGCATCTTGAAATCGTTGGGCAGTCCTAGCGCGCAGTTAGCGTGGCTGTATATCGAACTGGTCTTGTGGTTCGGCGTGATCGGGTTGGTGTTGGCAGTGCCGATGGGACTGTTCGGGGCGTACTTTCTGGCGCAAGGCATTTCGGAAGCAATGAACTTCGACGTGACGCAGTTCAACTTGCCCGCGCAAACGGTAGGGCTGCAAATCTTCGGCGCAATCGTCGTGCCCTTGCTGGCGGCGGCGATCCCGATCTTTACTGGCGCACGGCTCACCGTGCGCGAGGCGATCACCCAATCGGGTGCAGCCAGCAGTGACGGCTCCACCAGCCTACTAAGCCGCGCACTGAGTGGGTTTGGCGAACTCTCCCAACTTACGCGTGTTTCGATTGGCAATACCTTCCGGCGTAAAGGTCGCCTGATCCTCACGCTGATCGCCTTGAGCTTGGCGGGCGCGATGTTCATCGCCTTGCTCGGCATCCGCGAGTCGATGCGTGCGGCGGTAACGGATATTCAGAGCAGCTTGAATTATGATGTGTCACTGACGTTCGCGCAGCCATATCCGCTGGATCAGGTTCAGCAGCGTGCGGCGACGGTGACAGGCGTGGTCAGCAGCGAAGGATGGGGATTAGCGGACGGACGGCGTTTATACGACGATGGACACCTGAGCAGCAGCATCAGTCTGATCGCGGTGCTGCCCGATTCGGACATGACCAAGCCAACGGTGACACAGGGCCGCTGGCTGTCCGCCGGGGATAGCTATGCCCTGTTCGTGAACGCGGACATGATGGAACTAGCGCCGGATATGGCGTTGGGGAAACAGATCACGCTGCGGATCGGGGAAAACGAGCACACGTGGACGATCATCGGTGTCAGTGCGCGGTCATTCACCCCGATCGCGTATATCCCGTATGCCACGTTCGAAGAAGTGACCGGGCTGAAACAGATGGCAAGTACACTGGTAATACGCACCACCAACGGGACACCAGAGACACAGGCGGCGGCAGAAAGCGCCTTGCTGGATGCGTTCAGCAACTTCGAAGTTGACCAGCACGTGACAGTGCAAGGCACCGCGCAAACGGTCAAATTGCCCGTCCAGATCACGCGATCCAGCACGACCACCGCCCTCAAAACGGCGTCGGCGTCGAGTCTGGATATTCTGATCGTGCTACTGCTGGTAATGGTGGTGTTGATCGCGGTCGTAGGTGGGCTTGGCCTCGCCATCACCATGAGCCTGAATGTGCTGGAGCGCACCCGCGAGATCGGCATTTTGCGGTCACTCGGCGCGACTAATGATGTTATCCGGCGCATGGTCATCGTTGAGGGGTTGGTCATCGGCGTGATCAGTTGGGTGATCGGCGCGGTGATGTCGGTGGGGTTGGGGATGTGGTTGGGGCGGGCATTGGGGATTTCGCTGCTGGCGCGCCCGCTTGACTATCTTTTTTCCGTGCCCGCCTTCGTAGGGTGGTTGGTGCTGATTAGTGTGATCGCCGTCGTCGCCAGCTTAATTCCGGCGCAAAACGCGGCTCGACTCACGATTCGGGATACGCTGGCCTATATCGGGTAGGACACTCAAGCGATGAGAGGGGAGCGATGGCAAGATTCAAGCGGCGTCGGCTGTGGATTGTAGTCGGGGCGTTGATCGTGGTGATGGTATTGGTGAGTACGGCACTGCTTATGCTGCGTCCGTCCATCAGTGCGAGCAGCGGGGGCGCGACCGCCACGCCTACCTTGATCGCGAGTTTATGTACATCGGGGGCAACAGCGGCACCTTTCTCGGCGGCGGAAGGTTCCAGCGCGGCCTTCCCATGTTCCCCGACGCGTAGCGTGCTGACAGTTCCAACGCCGTTAGGGACGATCCAGACGATCTATTACGTCGCGGAGTTGGATGGCAAACGCTATGAAATGATGATCGCGGATTACGGCAAGGTCTTTAGCGGCGGGTTGACGGGAATCCTGCGCAGCATTGTGCTGGATCGCACTAAAGCATCCACGATGGAAGAATATTTGATGACAGAACGTGCCAGCGAAGCCAGCACACTCAATGAGGTATCTGGTCAACTGATCAGCGCCGACAATGGCACACGCGCTGCACGCATCAAGCTGTACGCAGTCGGCAAGAAGCTGTATCGTGTCGCGGTTGCCGCCCCGCTAGCGGATATAGAGTCCGCGCCCTTACGCGCCTTTCTCGACTCCTTCAACATCCCGAATGAGTGATGAGAATCCGCGTGTTCGGTGCCGGTTAGCACGCTAAACTTGATGAGCAACTTTGTTAGCACTTATCACGCAGGGGAAACCGACTTGACCAACAACGACTCTCACACTAACCACGCGTTGAACGTCGGCGTCGTGGATATGCATTACGACCTGATGATGGATCTCTACCAGAAGCGTGACCGTAAAGGCGTGTTAGTGGACGATTATCTGGCGGACTTCACCACTGGCGGGATCGGGGTGGTCGCCGCCGCCATCTACCTCGAAGACAAATATCTGCCAGAGATGGGGCTGCGGGTGGCGCTCGACCAGATCGCGCTGCTCTACGACGAAGTAGCGCGTTCCTCGCACTTCGCGATCTGCCGGACGTATGCGGAAATCGAGGCGGCGCGGCAAGCGGGCAAGATCGCGCTGCTGATCACGATGGAGGGCATCGAGCCGCTCGGCAGCGACATCCATCTGTTGCGCGTATTTTACGAATTGGGGCTGCGTGTCGTCGGCCTGACGCATGTCCGGCGTAATGCGGCGGGCGATGGTGGCGTGTTCGCGCCGGATGGATCGTCACCGCAGGGCTTGACGCGCTTCGGGCGGGAATTGATCGCCGCGTGCGAAGCGCTCGGCATTATCATCGATCTGGCGCATATCAATCCGGCGGGTTTCAACGACATCCTCGCCGCCACCACCAAACCCGTGATCGTATCGCATTCCAACGCCCGTCATTTCTATGACATTGAGCGCAATATCAGCGACGAACAGATCCGCCTGATCGGGCAGCGTGGCGGCGTGATCGGGGTGAACGCGACCTTGGTCAGCCCGACCGCCGCCGACTCACACATGGATCGTTATGTCGATCACATCGACTACATTGCTGAACTGATCGGGATTGACGGCGTCGGGATCGGATTCGACTTCTTCGAGACGATCCATTATGCCATGTCGCGGGAAGATCAGGAGAAACTCGCGGCAGCGCTGACGACGGTGTATTTTGTTCCAGAGTTGACGAACCATGCACATGCGCCGAACGTGACCGCCAAATTAACCGAACGCGGTTTCAGCGCCGATGACATTGCCAAGATAATGTACGGCAATTGGATGCGTATATTCCGTCAGATGTTGTGAGCAGGCTATCCTGAGGCTGAAAACAATCGAGGACACGCATGAATGACGGCGTATCCTCGATTCGATTTGCTGATTATGTAGCCAGCATTACTTGTTGATGGTTTGCAAAAGGCGACAATACTACATCCCCAATCGCTGCCCGTATTTCTGGACTTATAGTATTTGGTTGCCTTTTGCCCCTCGCCGCCTCATCGGATTTGCATATGGCTTGGGGCGGTGCTAGGGTTTGGACGGCGCATCGTACTTGGCCTTGGACTGCCGCCTCCATTTCCGTTTGTATTATTGGGGGCGTTGCCATTCACGACAGCGGGATTCAACGCGCCGGTTCGCCCTTTGCCCACCATCACAACGGTGATGCGCGTGCCGTATCCGATGCGGCTGTCGATGGACAACTTGCCGCCGATGGCCTGCGCGCGTTCGCGCATGTTAATCATGCCGAGGCTGCCGCGTTCATCGTATTTATTCATTACGGCGCTGACATCAAATCCGACGCCGTTATCTTCGACTTCCGCCACCGCATACTGATTTTCTTTGAACAAGCGCAAGGTAATCTTGGGAGCCTGTGAATATTTGCGGGCGTTGTTGGCGGCTTCTTCCATGATGTAGAACAACATGCCCTGCTGCGACTCGGAGATCATGGCCTCGGCGTCTGGCTGTGTTTCTACAATTACATTGGTGCCGTGTGTATCTTTCATCTTCACGGAAAGCTGATTCAAGGCGGCGGTCAAGCCCTGACTTTCCAGCACCAGCGGACGCAGCGTGAACAGCATATGGCGCATCTCTTTGGTAGCGCGGCGGGCGAGTTCTTCGACCTTCGCCAGTTCCTCGGCGGACTGCTTGGCGGTGCCTTTGTTTTCCGTCAGGTTGCGCATCACGATCCCGACGCGCATCACCACAGCAGAGATCGTCTGGGTGGGGCCGTCGTGCAGGTCGCGCGCCAGCTTTTTGCGGGCTTCTTCCTCGACCTCAACCAAGCGCTCTTTTTCACGGCGCAGATTTTCGTACAGCATGGCGTTTTGCAGCGCCATCGTAGCTTGCGTGGCGATAGCGGCTAACATCTCGATATGTTCGCGGTCAAAGGCATCCGGATACAGGCTGGCATACACCAACATGCCGTAGGTCTGATATTCCGCCCGCAGCGGGATTACCAGCACCGACCGCGCGGGTTGCAAGCCCACGAAGTAGCTAAGTTCCGGATCGTTGCGTGCATCGTCGGTCAACATCGGCTCCGCGCGGTTCAAGGCCAACGCCAACACGCCCGAATTCGCGTGCAGCTTGACAAACGCATCTTGACGCGTCAACCCCCGCGAGCTAACCACGCGCAGTTCTTCGTTGCGGAATAACATGACCATACCCACCAACGAGTCTTGGCTGGTGGAGGTGACATCTTTCAGCCCTAAGAAGCCCAGATCGAGCGCGACTTGCATCACGCGCTGATAGTCAAGTGTTTCGCCCAAAGCAGTTGCCATCTCGTAAACGGCGCGTGCGCTGGTCTTGGTCTCGGAGACGATGCTGGCTGTACGCGGCACTGCCTTAACCACACGATCACGTACAATGATCACGAGCAGGGTAGCGATAACCACCAGTCCCAAACCGGCGACCGCCATGCGCGTATCATTCGCGGTGCCCGTGACCACACCGGCTACAAAGAATGCTGCTCCTGCGAATACGATTGCGATAGTTCGTACCATCGGTTTTGCCCAATTTGCCTGAACTGGCTACTTTGCCTTACACTACCCTAACAGACTGTAATATGGCTAAATTATGTATTGAACTTGAATTAAGAGTCAATCGGATGTAATAACAAAATCGATTTTTATTTACCTTTTTGACGAACTTATAGCAGCGACAACTCCTGTTGAGTATTGCGATAGTACACATGTTATACTCAGTATAGCAAATGCATCGAGACTAGGACACTATCAGAATGCCCACACCGCTACCTGTAGACACCCTGCGCGAACGGTTTCCCATCTTCAAGAGCCAAGTGTACATTAACAGTTGTTCACAAGGCGCGCTCTCGGTTGATGTACGTCGTGCCTATGACGACTATCTCTGTGATTGGGACGAACGCGGTGCGCCGTGGGAATACTGGGTAGAGATGCTAGAGAAAGTCCGCACAGCCATCGCGGAATTGATCAACGCCAGTCCCGACGAAATCGCGATCACGACCTCCGTTTCTCAAGCGGTCAGTGCGTTAGCTAGTGGCTTACGATTTGATAGGCAGCGGCATAAAATCGTTAGCACAATGTATGAATTTCCTACCGTTGGGCAGGTCTGGCACGCCCAAGAGAGTCACGGTGCCAAAGTGATCCACGTGCCCGCTGCTGGCAACGTGATCCCGCTGGACTACTTCGACAAAGCGATCGATGATCAGACGCTAGTCGTCTCCCTTTCGCATGTATGCTTCCGCAACGGTTCCAAAGTCGATGTACCCGCCATCGTCCATATGGCGCATCGGCGGGGCGCGATGGTGCTGCTCGATTCGTATCAGGCGCTCGGCACTATGCCCATTGACGTTCAGGCACTTGGCGTAGACTTCCACACGGGCGGTGTGCTCAAGTACCTGCTCTCGTCGGCAGGTTTAGCCTACCTGTACGTCCAACGGGATCATATCAAAAAGCTGCAACCAACTGCCATAGGTTGGTTCTCGCAAGAGAACATCTTCGCGATGGATCCCACCGCCAACCGGCTGTCGCCTACTGCCCGCCGCTTCGAATCGGGCACACCACCCATCCCCAACATCTACGCCGCTTTGGCAGGACTCAAGCTGGTCAAACAGATCGGGATCGAGCGCATCGAAACGCACATCCGCGACCTGACCGACGCGCTAATCGAAGGCGCGATGCGGGCGGGCTTCAATGTCGTCACGCCGCTCGCACCAAAGAATCGCGGAGCGCTGGTGACGCTCAAAGCCAAGGATGTGAACCAACTGGTCAAGCAGTTAGCCGCCCACGGGATCATCACCTCCAGCCGCGATAACAACCTGCGCATCTCGCCCCATTTCTATAACACGCACGCGGACATCGATGCCGTCTTAGGAGCGCTCAAGAAACATCGCGATTTGCTTGTCTAGAGCGTTCCCACTAAAAGGAGTGGGGTTTCAGTACAGCCTGAAGCTTATGAGCATTATAGAAGAGATTAGCCATGACAAGCGCTCAAAATTCAGAAAATGATCATAAAAGATCATTAAAGTTTGGCACTGCTTGGTTAACATTTACATAAAGATTCAGGTTGTATCGAGGATTTTGACGATCCGTTAGGGACTCGATAACGGATCGGCGGCTGAGGCTATACTACGGCTTCCTGATCAAGACTTGAGCTTTTCTCCTCAAAGCCCTTCGCCTGCGGGAGAAGGGTTGGGGTGAGGGCGAATATCAGCGATCAATCTCGTGGATATCCGTATAAGCCACTTACGGGAGTTGGAATTCCTTCTTCAGTTCCTCCAGTCGGCTGGTCGCGCCGATTTTCTCCCAACTCGTAAGTGCTTGTTCAATGTAAGCAGTTCGCTTATCCGCATCCGGAGAAAGCATCGCCAATCCCGTTGCCGCGAGGGCTTGCGTTTCCACATCGCCCGCACTAGTCGCGATCTCCAGCGCTTTGGCATAGGCGACGCTGGCGTAGAGATCGATCCCCGTTTCAAGGCACAGATCGCCAAGCCGCAAATATAGCACGGCAGATTTCGGAGCAGGTAGCTTGGACGTATCGGCAGGCATGAGCAGATCGCCCGTTAGCCCCATCAACAAGCGCACTGCCTCGGCTTTCATGCCGACCTGTTGATAGTAGAAGGCCAGCACCATGTCGCGCGTCTCAGCTTCGCGCAGGCGGTTGGTCAGACGATCCGCATTTTCCCGAATGATCTCTGCTTCGGCGTTGCCTAATACGCGGAACGACATACCGGGTGCATCTTCTTCCGTCGAGGAATGCCCGACTTTGTGGCGGATCAGTTCGCTCACCACGACGGTATAGGTCTGACCGCGTTTCAGCGGCGGCGCATCGTCGGGATATTCCAACTGGTTTTGTGCTGGATCATCGATGTCGGTAGACCAATTCAGGCCATCGCCACGTACAGTGATGCGGTATCCTTCGGCGTCAATAGTCGTGTTCCACCAGATCAGCGGATGAGTCGTCAGAACATCGGTCGCACGCGGGGTGATGAGGAAGGGGATCGTAACGTCTTCGCTCTGACCGCGCTGCCAACCCGCCAGCGATAACCCCGACTGCACCAGCACACCACGTTCACGCGGGCAAGGCAAAGGGCCGGGACGGGTAATAGTGCGTTCGGTCAGGTCGGCGCATAGTACGCGCACTGTGCCGCCTTTCGGGTCGATCAAATCGCCAAACTGAACCGCCGCGCCCGTGCTTAGTTGGGAAAACCCTTTCCAGCCGTTACGCCGTAACCGCGCGGTTTCACTCGATTGGGTGACGACGGACACCGCCGGTGCATCCGTCTGAGCGCTCACGGGCACTGGATACGCCCCATACCCCAGAATGTTCAATATGCACAGCGCTGTCACGAGTAAGCGTTTCGGGTACATCATCTCAACTAGCCTCACTGGTTGCTTTCACGGCTTCTTCGTACCATTCACGTTGTTTGGCATTATTGGCGTCGTAGGTTGCCATCATGTCGTACCATGCGCTGGTAGCGTCGTCCTGCTTACCAAGCACAGCATAAGCTCTCGCCAGATAATAATAGGCGGGCGCGGGATAGGGAACGGCGTCTTTTTGCACCAGCGCTTGTTGCAGATCGTTCACGGCAAGATCGAAATCACTGCCTTGCCCCCGTTGGAAATAGGCACGCCCGCGCGTGGCGTACAAGAGAAAGGTGATCTGGTTGTGGGCATCGGCATCAATCTCCACGCTGCCGAGTTCTAATATGCGGACGCCAATATCGATGATCTGAAAGGCTTGCTCGTTAGCGCCTTTGTCGAGTAGAAGCTCCGCCAGACGATAACGGGCGAGGAGCAGTTGATCCTCGTAGCGGATGGCAGCTTCATACTCGGCTTGTGCGTCGTCAATGCGTCCGGTTTCTTCGTAGGCCACGCCCAGATTGTAGTGGGCGGCGGCGTTAGCGGGTTCAATCTGAATAGCGGTTTGGAAGTCGCGAATCGCGGTATCGTAATCGAGTTTGGTGAGTGCTGCCAAGCCGGCCTCATTCAGCGCCGCCGGATCACCTTGTGGTGGGCGTGGGATAAGGACGTAGACACCGACTGCTACAGCGATCAACACGATCAGTACCGCGCTGATGGCGAACCAGCGTGATCGTTGGGCAAGCTTCGGCGGTGTGGACGGCAAAGCGGCGGGCGGCGGCGGAACATCAGGCACGACGGACTTAGCCCATGCGCGTGGTTCAACCACTGTTTTGCCGTCCATGTCGGCTGGGCTTGCGACACCGAGGGCACGGGGATCGCTGCCTAGAGGCTCCATCACAGTGGGGGCGTCGCTATGCGCGGATGCGCTGTTCATAACGGGCTTGAGAGTTACCCCACGCACCGCCTCGGCAAAGGCTGCCGATAGATCGTGCGCACTCGCGAAGCGTTGTTTCGGATCTTTGACCAGCGCCCGCAGCATGACCTCGACACACGCCACAGGCAGATCGGGTCGCCACTGCTGCGGCGGTGGCGGGGATTGCGTGGCGTGCTGGTTCATGACCATCAGCGGCGTATATCCCGTGAACGGCAGCCGCCCGCACACCATCTCGTACAACATCACGCCGAGTGCATAAATGTCACTGGCGACCGTGCCGCGCTCACCGCCGAACTGCTCAGGAGCCATGTACGCAGGCGTACCGATCACCATGCCTTCCGCCGTCAGGGTTTGCCCACCCTCAACAAGATAGGCGATCCCGAAATCCGCCAGAAAGCAATTTTTCTGATTATCCATCAGAACATTTTCCGGCTTCAGATCGCGGTGTACGACCTGACGTTGGTGGGCATAGTCCAGCGCATCAGCGATCTGTCCGAGCAGCCGCGCAATTTCCGCCAACGCCAAGGGCTGCGTTTTTTGCACATAGTCAGCAAGACTTTGATCCAGCAGCCGCGTGACCAGATACGAGTAGCCGTTGGCTTGCCCGAAGTCGATCACGGGCAAGATATGGACATGTTCCAGCGTTGCCGTCATCTTGGCCTCGCGCTCAAAACGGCTGTGGAAGGTCGGATCGCGGCTGATCAACTCCTGACGGATGACTTTCAGCGCCACATCGCGTTCGACGGAGGCTTGATGGGCAAGATAGACAGTCGCCATCCCGCCCTGCCCGAAGCGGCTAATGATCCGATACCCGTTCAGCGTCGTCCCGATCAGCGGATCGCTGGCGGGTATTGGTGTAGCAGCCGATGGATTGGTTTGCTCCATAATTCCTATCCTCGACCTGTCAACACGAAGGCCGCCCAGAAGTAAGGGCTGGCGTAGGGCGTCTGACCACCTTCGGTGTACTCGCGTACGAATTTCTGCGCCGCTTGCAAGGCTTCAGCATCGGCTTTACCTTCAGCACGTAGCTTGAAAAAGGTCTCCATGAGCAGCGCGGTGGCTTCGTCATCGACACTCCACAGGGAAGCGACGACGGACGGCGCACCCGCATACAGGAAGGCGCGGTTGAGGGCGGTGAACTCGTCGCCTGCTGTCAATGTGCCGACGGCTGTTTCGCACGCGCTCAGGACAACCAGTGAAGTCGATTTAGTGAGGTCGAGGCCGTAGATTTCATAGGCGTACAAGCGCCCGCTGCGTCCATCGGATGGGGCGAGATGCAGCGTTGAGAACAGTGGATTGAGCGCGTTGTACGTGCCGTGCGCGGCGATGTACAGCACTCCCGCACCGCTGGCCTGATTCAGCAAGGCGGCTTTGCTGGCAGCGTCCCCAATCAGCGGTGTGGTATTACTGAGCGCGGCAACTTGCTGGGCTTCGGTTTCAGCGAAAGGCAGCGGCGACATGTCTTCGGCGGTGGGATTGCCGAAGATGGCTGGCGTGCCAGCAGTGGTGGGCTTGTTGTTCAGCAGGAGGAGCGAGGCTGCACTCGGCAGATAGGTAATCACGGCGCGCTCACCAAGTACGCTGTCGCCTACAGGCAGCGCAGCAAACGGCAGCGCGTGCAAAACGTTGTGCGGGACGATCATCACATGCTTGGTCGTCAGCGAGTCAAGGATTGGCGTGACCAGCCATTCGCTCAGTTGCGGTAAGCCCGCCGCGTTGATTTCGTCGGCACGGAAGGCGCTAACCTGCTCGGCGAGCTGCGCCTGCCCAACGGGAACAGCCACCATCTTGAGATCGGTAGCCGAGACGACGAAAATGTACGTTTGCGCGTCAGTTGTGTAATAGCTGACGAGGCTGGTATCGGCTGGCAGCGCGGCTTGTAGGTCGGCTAGGCGCGGCGTCTGCGCACCAGCGAAGGTGGCGAGCGTCGGGCTGGTAGCTTGCATCCGCGTGAACAGGTCGGCGTAGTCGCTTTCCAGTTTCTCCAACTCAGCTTTGACCGCCTTGATGCGCGTCTTGTCGGGTGGAATCTCGCGGCGGGCTTCGGTCAGTAAATGCTGCTGCGCATCGATCCGGTCGCGCAGATCGGCCTCCTGTTTCACCAACTCGGACGAAGCACCCGCCAGCAGGTTGACGGGGCCGAGCGCCAGTTGATCGAGGAATGCCCGTGCGCGCGATTGCTCCGTCACATTGAACGCTTCATCGAATCGTCCCTGTTCAAACAGGAGCGATACATAATCGGCGTAGATCCATGCGTAGTTAGCCGAGAATTGCGCCGTCAGCGCTTCAGATTTGAAACTGCTCTGTGTCTGCTCCACCGTCTTAATCGCGTTCTGGTAGGCGTCGAGGGCACTGTCGGCGTGCCCCAAAGTCTGATGCATCTGGCCTAACTGCCCGTACAACCGCGCCGTCGTTTCGCGGTCATCAATCGTCAGCGCTTCAGACATTGCGTGGTAGAAGGTCAGCAACGCGTTCACGGGGCTGCTGATGCTCTGGGCGCGAGTTAAGGCAAACAATGCCTTCAGCCGCAGTAGAGGATCATTCAACTGTGTGGCGAGGTCAAGCGCTTTGGTGTAGTTGGTTTCTGCCGATTTTGCGTTTGGCTTGGCAGCAGCAAGATCGAGATCGCCTAACAACGTCAGCGCCTCGATTTGCCCCTGCGCATCCTTGGCTTTGTTCAGCGCAGTCACGGCTTTGGTGAGCGATTGACGGGCATCTTTGGCATTGGCTTGAGCGATCTGGACATTGCCCAAGCCGAGCAGCGCACGCCCCACCACGCGGTCAAGTTTGACTTTGGTAGCAGTCGCAATAGTGTCTGTGTAGCTGGTAGCGGCTTTATCGAGCAGTTGGAGCTGCCGACTGATGTCACCGACGCGCAAGGTCGTCTCCGCGAGGAAGGCGAGATCATCGAGTTCGGTGGCACGCTGCACCGCATCTTGCAAGCTGGTGAGCGCTTCTTCCGTGCGCCCCAAGATGGAGTAGGGGATGCTCAAGCGCAAGATCGTGTCGATGATGCCGATCTTGGCGGCCTTGATCGCTGCCTCGTCCGTGCTGCTCGTTGCCAACTTTTCGTAATAGGCGCGGCGGCGGTTGAGCGGTTCTATCGACTCCTCGTACAGCCGCAAGCCCTGATAAGCATCTGCTATCCCCAACATGGCGTCAGGGTACAACGCATTATCCACCTGCTCGTTAAAATTCTCGAATTCGGGGATGGCTTCCCGATAGCGGGCAAGCTGATTCAACGCAAGGCCAGCGAAGTAGTAGTTTTCCCAAATGGCTTGGGATTTTACATAAGCGTCACGATCATCAAAAGCAAACGTTGCCGCACGAGGAACGCCCGTAGGCGCTACCCCACCGGGTCCGAATAAGAGTAATTTTACTTCATCATCGCCTATGTACATGCCGTTGTTAGAAAAGAACTCCTGTAAACGAACGGCGTCTTGTAAAGTTTGATAGCGCGCCATATGCAAGAGCAAATATGCTTCATCGGGGGCTGTACTGGCGACTAAAGTTGCCATTGCATAGAAATTTACATCGAAGAACTCAAGGTAAGGAGCACGCACCCCATTACTAGGACTGGGTTCGCGATAAAATGTCAGTATCCAACGTGGAGAGACCAATGCCAAAGCGCGGCGTGCAAGCACGGGATCATGATCAAGGTAACTTTTCCAAGCTGCTAGATAGCCGACTGCATTAGGAATAATAGGATTTCCGTAGCCACTCGGAATATCTAACGCAGGCAGGACTTCAGCCATCAACGCAGTTGCGTCCATGCCTAAAGGGTCTTCTTTGTTGTAAATCACGCGGATAGCTATTTCGAGAACGGTGTACGCCAACGGTTCATAGGGGTGAAAATTGCCATTGAAATATAAGGGTATGTGGACATACTCGCGGGCGATTGGCAATACCACCTCTTTATACCAACCCATCCGTGTCAGACCACGATATTCATGTGGCGCATCGCCTGTATAATCAGCGATAAATCTCACTAAATGCCATTGTATCCAAACCATGGCATTCCAATAATTATTCATACGTGCTTGTCGGGCTAGATCAGCAGCCTTGACCGCCATTGTGTAGGAACGATAGGTGTCATCCTGCAACTGTTCGATTGACGCCGCATTTCCAAACGAAACCGAACGATTCCACAAATAGTCGAGAACGACCACGCGTCCCCAATATGCCCACACCGCATCTCTAGGTTGTTGTGGCATGGCTTCGAGCAATTCGATGGCAACATCATACCGTTGAGCAATGGCGAGTTTTTCTTCGTCGGTACCATTTAATGTCCAACCGGGCAAAAACTGTTCGCCATATGGTTCTAAGTTCAGAAAACCCGATCTTGCTGCTCCTAAAGCGCCACGATACTCAGCTGACGTCAGCTTGGTCTGATCTGCGTCAGAAAATGCGCCGTTATCATGTTGCTTAACCGCCAAATCATGGGCAGCATCGTAAGCATTAATCGCGTCGCTATATTGCATCCCACTAAATAACTGATCAGCTTGCGCCAGCATCTGGTCAAGCTGTTGTAGGATGGCCTTGGGGGTGTCTTGAGCAACGCTCAGAGCCGATGGCAACACAAGCATAATCGCCAATAGGACAAGTGAAAACCGCTTGAACATCACATTTCCTCTGTAAATAACGATAGTTTCTGCGTGGTTTATTGATTAGCGAGCGAATCTGGCTTCCAGATCGGGCAACCGCCGTCACGGAAGGCGACTAATTCCTTCTGCGCACCGCTGGCGACATGGTAGAGGTACAGCAAACGCAACCCGTCCTTCTCCACGACATAAGCGAGATAGCGACCATCGGGCGACCACGCCGGACTATATTCCGCCGCTTCATCCTTGGTAAGTTGCTGGACGTTGGAACCATCCGCGTTCATGATGTACAAATCGAGATTGCCTGACTTCGTACTCGCAAATGCGATCTGTGTGCCATCCGGCGACCAGCGCGGCCACACGACATCGCGCACGAAGAAGTGATCTTTGTTGTAGTTCACCGAAACGTCATCGGCAGGTAAGTCGAGCAGTTTGCTCAAGCCGCTGCCATCCACCTTCAGCGTGAAAATGCCCGCGCCACCTTGATCCTCACCAAAGATGACAAAGCGTGTACCATCGGGCGACCAATCGACGTTGATCGGGTGCGGCGCAGAAATAGGCGTGAGGTTTCTGCCGTCCACACCGACTACATAAAATTCAGCAGCCGACTGCCCCACGAACGCGATCTGCTTGCCATCCGGTGAGAACGAAGGCGATCCCCCCGGCATATTGTCGGTGGTGGCGCTCTTTTTAAGGATCGCCTTGGGGGTGATGCCCTTGCGACTCTCCGTGTTCGAATCCCTCAGTAAGTCACTTACCGGTGCGATCAGCAGATCGAAGGTTTTCTCGCCGCCTATCGCCGCTAACTGCTTGCTATCCGGCGAAATCGCAGGGCAAGCATAGACAAACTTGTTGTTCTTGGTCAGCAGTGAACCCGGATAGCCTTGGGTGGTTGCTAAATACAACGATACGCCATCGCGATAAATGAGTTCTGCATACGGAGCAAACGGCGTCGGGTTTGGCGTAGGCGTAGTTCCTTGCGCATGGCTATAGATAGGGGTAGTGAACGTGCTAACAGCGACAAAGACAATCGAAAGTAGCATCGTCAATAAAGCGATGAAGCGTGTCTGAAGCATGATGCCTCCTTAACTAGGTTGCATTGGTACAAATTGACTGAGGTCTAGGAGTGATGCTGCTAAAAAGTGTCGAACTGAAAACTATCAGCTACAAAGGGTGCCAATGCATACAAATACCATGTATATACGACTCATACTGCTTCGGATGTTGATAAGGATGTTTGATGGTACGGCTGAGGTCGTGTATAAAAAATGCTGCCATTTGACCTGTTGACTGACCAACGCAGAAAGTTTAGCGTAAATTACGCGTGAAGCCGTCTCACAAACGTATAACGCGTACAGTCAAGTCGGTTATACCCTAACCCTCAGGGCAGATCGCATCAAACCCGTTTCAATCCCTAATCCCATCCCTCGGACTGGTGACAATCCATCCCCTCCGCAGCTATCCTGAAACCATCGTAACGAACATACGAGGACTTGATTACCTTCGGGTAATCAGCGGGGCTTGATTGGCGCGGCGCTCAACGCTAAGGAAACGATCACGGTAAGAATCACGGGAGAGTGAAACCATGACCATCGACAGAAGGCAACTTGTGACGCTGTTTATCGTCAACATCGTTTTCTGGACAGTGAATCAGGCATTAGGCACCATGCTGCCGGTGTATGCCTTGCGATTAGGGGCGGAACCGGCTGCTATCGGCAATTTTCTCGGTCTCGCAATACTGACAATGCCCGTCGGCGGCGTGCTGACGGGCTGGCTTGCCGACAAGTTTCAGCGCCGCAAAACGTTCCTGATGCTGGCTACCTTGCTGAATATTCCGGTCATCTGGCTCATGAGTCAGGCAGCGAGGCTTGCTAAACCCGATTTCCAGCCATAGGAAGTCTCTTAATTTAAAACAAATCTATATCGTGCCGAGGGTAGTCACTAGACTGTTGGAGCGTTCTCCATCGTCTCAACGTAATTATACACGAAGCTGTGACATACCCCGATTCGCACTTTGCCACCGCGCATCTTCCCGCGCCGGAGACGGAAAATTAGCCGCGCATTAGCCTTTTTCCACCCCGATCTGTGTCCCAAACGCGCACTCTGGAATTGGAGTAAGATCTCTGCTATAGTGAAAATCCAAACATTGCGGGTGAGGACTCCAAGCCACCATGAAGTTCAAGTTCCACCTGTTCGTGCAGAAGCACCAGAATCGCACCTATACTGTTACGGTGCTGCCGTTCGGGGACATGACGAGCTTCGGTATCAACTTCGATGAGATCAAAGCCGAACTCACCGAGGCTATCAAAGACCGCGTCCGCGAGACACCGCCGCACCAATTGCAGCATCTCGAATTCGATCCGCGTATCGCGCTGCACAAAGCCACCGTCAGCCTGCGCCCCGTTGACCGCAAGAACGCCAAAAAGCGCCGTGAGCAGATCAAGATGGTCTTTAGTCTGCTCGTCAAGCCAGAAGACGACGGACAACTGCTCGTCAGCGTACCCAAACTCGGTAACCCGCCGCTGACCTTCTACGTTTACAACCGCGACGAACTCGAATCGCAAGCCAACATCGAGATCGCTGCGTGGTTCGACAATGTGCCGTTAGAGCGCTTGCTCGAATATAAGCACGCCCGCAGCGAAACGCTCGAAGCCATCGAGATCGATATCCCGTTGCGCAAACCCAAAGAGGGGGGCGATGAGGACGGCTTGAAGCCGCAAGATGCCTTCTGGGCGCTACGTGAGGTCGGCATCAACATGACCGCCCAAGCCGCCGAAGGCCGCTTCCACAAAGCCTATCGGCGCGATCTGCTGGTCGATGAAATCCTCAAAACGCTGCTCGGTGCGCGCCACAATTCGATCCTGCTGACGGGCTTGAGCGAAGTCGGCAAGACCGCCGTGCTGCATGAAGTTGTCCGCCGCATTCAGCGCAAAGAGTGCGACGAACGTCTCCACGACCGCCAAGTCTGGATGCTCACGCCGGATCGTCTGATCGCGGGCGCGCAGTACGTCGGCACGTGGGAGGAGCGCATCAAGGACATCACCAACGAGTGCCGCGTCAGGCAGCATATTTTGTACGTGGACGATCTCCCCGGCTTGCTCGAAGTCGGGCGCTGGTCAAAAAGTGATGCCAACATCGGCATGGCGCTGCGTCCCTATGTCGCGTCCGGCGAAGTCATCATGATCGGGGAAGCCAGCCCCGAACGCCTGACGATGGGCAACAATCTTGGTGGCAGCTTCATCAACCTGTTCCGCACCTTCACTGTCGAACCGCTGGCGGAAGATGAGACCTTAGCCGTCCTGAACAGCGTCGCCCGCGATCTTGAACGTGATCTTGATCTGCGCATCGATCCCAAGGCGCTCGATACCTCGATCAGCCTGACGCGCCGCTATCTGCCTTACCGCGCCTTCCCCGGCAAGGCCATCCGCTTGCTGGAAGAAACCGCCGCCGATGCCAACAAAGCCGCGCCCAATCGGGGCTTGCCCGCCGCCAGTGGCCTGCTCACGCGCTTGCAGCCGCGTTTGCAAGTCGCCCGCAGCCACGTCATCAGCACGTTTAGTCGTCAGAGCGGGATGCCGGAATTCATCGTCAACGACGAAACCAAGCTCGATCTAGCCGAGGTCGAGAATTTCTTCAAAGAGCGCATCATCGGGCAGGAGCAAGCCCTCAGTGCGATGGTCAACACCATCGCCACCATCAAAGCCGGGCTGAACGACCCCAAGAAGCCGCTCGGCACGTTCCTGTTCATCGGGCCGACGGGTGTCGGCAAGACCGAGATGGCGAAGACACTGGCGACCTATCTATTCGGAGACGCCAACCGCCTGATCCGCTTCGACATGAGCGAATATAACGGCGTCGATGGCGCGTCACGTCTGATGGGAGCCTTCACCACCGAGGGCGAATTGACGCGTAAAGTCCGTGAGCAGCCTTTCAGCGTCGTGCTGCTGGACGAATTTGAGAAAGCCGATCCGCGCATCTACGACATCTTCTTGCAGGTGCTTGGCGAAGGCCGCTTGACCGACGCGCGCGGCAAGACCACCTCGTTCCACAACGCCATCGTGATCATGACCAGCAACCTCGGTTCGGGGCGGCGCGATACGCGTCCGCGCGGCTTCGTCACGGGCGACGATCCCGATCCCGACGAGATCGAGGCAACCTTGACGCAGCACTATCGCGGCAAGGTCGAAGCCTACTTCCGTCCCGAATTCGTCAACCGCATTGATCAGATCGTGGTCTTTACGCAGCTTTCACGGGATGCCTTACGCAAGATCGCCGCCCGCGAACTCAGCGAAATTCTGCGCCGCGATGGCATCCTACGCCGCAACATTCCCGTCGAGATCAACGACTCGGTCATCGATCTGGTGCTGGAAAACGGCTATAGTCCCGTCTACGGCGCGCGCCCGCTCAAACGCGAGATCGAGCAGTTGGTTGTCTCTCCAATGGCGCGTGTACTAGCCGAAACGCGCGGCGACAAGCCCAAGCTGCTGCGCCTCCATACCGATGGCGGACGGCTGCAAATCAACGCCATCCCCATCGAGGAGGCCGAGCCGGAGACGGTTACGCTCTCCACCGCCACCAGCGACACCGAATACCGCCGCATGGATGTGCCCGCGCTGGTCGAAGGCATCGCCGCGCTGCGCCGCAAGCTGGCGGACTGGGATAACAGCGATCTCGTGCGCGAGATGCGCCGCGAAAAAGCCCACATGCTGGAACAGACGCAAAAACCGGAATTCTGGCAGAACAGCGATGACGCCCGCGAATCCATGACGCGTTTCTACTTCGTGGATCGGCTGCTAGCCAAGCTCAACGATGCGCTCGAACGCGCCGAATACCTCGAAGATTTCGCCATCATGGTCATGCGTGAACGCGCGCTGAACTACAATTCCGACCTCGCGCGCGATTTCGAGGCGCTGCACCAGCAGATCAGCTTTCTAGACATCGAACTGATGACGGCGCACTTGCCGCACCGCAACCAGACCATGATCTTGATCACGCCGTTTAGTGAGCAGCCGTTGGTCATGAACCCGACCACCGATGTATGGCCTCGCCAACTCGCGGCGATGTACTTGCAGTGGGCGGAAAGCAAAGGCGCGGAGTTCGATCTGTATATGCTGCAACCCGCTGAAGCCGCCTCCGGCAAACTGGCCTTCACGCAGATTACTGGTGGCAACTTCAAAAACCTCTTGGAACGTTTCGCCGCGCAGCCGCCCACGCCGGAGATCGCCATTTTCATGCGTGGAACCAATGTGTTCGGCTTCATGAAGGGCGAACGTGGCTTGCATCGGCTGCACGGGCGCGACAGCGCCGCCGACGTACTAGCACAGGTGCGTGTCTACGCCATCCCCGATAGCAAATCGATCCCGCGTTGGCTGCGCGACTATCAGGTAGTCAAGGCCGAGATCGCGGAGGGCAAGCGTCCCGCGCCGGAACCCAACAAAGAACACTTCACCGTGATCCGCGCCTACAGCATCGAGCGCACCGAGAAATTCGTCCGCGATCTGCGCACGGGCACGCGCCAACCCGATGTCAAATCGGTGCTCGGCAAGGGGATGCTAGACGAGTTCATCCTCGCCTATCTGCGTAAACAGGATGCGCAGGTGATGTGGGAAGATCGCTACCCGCCGACGTTTCCGTACTAGGATTCCAGATGCAAACGGGCGTCCAGCCTATTTTCTCATGCTCGCCACTTGGTTCTGATCGCTACGGGTTAAGGTTCCTCAGCCGGGAGTGCTAGGGTCGCGCTCTCGGCCTTATCAAGAGAGACTTCGTAGGGGAAGTTCAACAAGCGATTGTCAGGGATTGTTACTGCCAGATAGCGACGAGGGTTGCTACACGTACTCGATCTTCACATCCTTATGCAGATCGAGCAGGAAGCGCGCTATCTCCTCGATCAGCTTGCGGCGCAGCGACAGATTCCCCGGCAGCAGCGGACTCTGATAAAATTCGTTGATCCGCTGTCCCACCAAGAAGAAGATCGAGTCAGCGCGCAGCAGTTCGCGACTGAGCAGCACGGCTCCGTTCGTCTGCGCGGGCAGCGCGGCTTCTTCGCCGTGACAGTCGCGCAGATAATCCAGCGCGTGCGACAGCGTGATGATGCCCTCCGTCAGCAGATCGATCCCGTTCAACTGTCCGATTGGCGGCACTTCTCGCGTGAGCGTTCTCAAATCGGTATCGATCACCTCACCGAGATATGTCGCCACGATATTACCGGTCGTGCCGCCGCACACCACTCGCCGCCCTGTGAACGCCAGCAACCGCTCGGCACAAGCATCATCCAGCTTATCATCCAGCGGTGGGCCAGTAAAGATCATCAGCGGATGGCTCTGCCGCGTGTAAATGCCGATGCACGTCGCGTCATCCCCGACGTTCTGCCCGTACAGCGCTTGCGTGCGTGTAACCAATCCTTGCACCAGCGATTTGGCGGTGTGGTTGGAGTAGATGAACAGGCTCTCTAAGTATTTGCTGACGTTTTCCCGCCCCCAACCGAAGTTCCATGTTGTGCCCAAGCCCGCGTGTAGCACGCCATCGCTGATGATGCCCAAGAAGTCACCGGGCATCAAAACGCCCTCGCTCACCCGAATCTTGCGATCAAGGATGATTTCTTCGGTCTCGACCAGCGCTGAATTCTTTGAATGGTGCAGATAAAAGGCCGATGGATTGTCGAAGTTCATGATGCGGAAGTGATTCGTCGCGTGGTCGATCTCGACAGCAGTGAAGGTTGAATACGCGATATGCCGTACCTTACAGATCGGCAGCGTCCCGATCACCGTGCTGATCACTTCGTTGAGTGGAATATCCGCGCGCAGCATGGTCACGATGATCTCGGCGGTGAGCGTGGCGAGGATGTTAGCCTTGACGCCGCTGCCTAGCCCGTCGGAGAGCACCACGATGGTCTTGCGGTCGGTCTTACCCACCGTGACCTTATCGCCGCACAATTCCTCGCCAGTCTTGTTCACGCTGGCGCTGTAGATGTCGAGGTAGTAGTCCACGCTACACGATCCCTTGCTCAACCATCTGCCGCAGCCGCAGCAAATTGACTTTGGTTTCGGCGGTGGTTTCGCCTAGCAAGCCAGCGATCTCCTGCGCCACCTTCATCTGGTTATCGACCACCTCGTTGATCTTGGCGATAGTTTCGCGTTTGATGCTCATCATCTCTTGGTTCTGCCGCCATTCGTGCGTCAGATCGACCATGATGCACGCCACCAGCTCTTGATCGCGGATCGGGAACACCACTTTGCGGACGTGCAGATCATAGTCGGGGTATTCGCCTTCTTTGGCGTAGATTACGCGGTTGCTTTCCCAGACTTCCTTGAATTCTGCCGCGTCGTGCAGGATCGTTTCTGCGTGTTGACCGAAGACATGGTCTGCCTCGACCTTGAACATGCGGCTGAAGGCGGGGTTGATCAGCCGGATGCGCAGTTCCTTGTCCACGACGATGAGGCCGTTCGGGTCATAGTCCCAAAGAATTTCCCATAAACTTTTGGTTGGCTGTTCAGGCATACTACCCTTCTAGCGCTAATTTTTTTCGCGTGTGAGATACGGGAGTATCTCATCTTCGAATTTTTGCTCGATATTTTTGGCGTTGACATGCACGATCGTCACATCGCCCAGTTTCAGGATAATGCCATCCATGCACGGGCCGAGGCAGAACGCGCCTTTCAAGGCGACTTGACTATCGGGTGCGCGCTCCGCCAGCAGCCGCTGAAGGACGGGCAGGACATCGTATACGCCGTATTGGTGACATGCTGATCCCATGCATACATAGAGAGTTTCCGGTTGTCCCATGCATCCTCAACTAGCGCGACTCGACCGATAAGTCAGGCACATCTTAGCACCGTGTACCCCGTTCGCCCGTTGGCAGATGTCACCCGATTCAGATACTAAAGATCATCACCTTAGCGGCTATGCGCGCCGCCAGAATCTCACCGAACCCCAAGCATCTCCTTGAGCTGAGAATTGATTGCCGTCCTCAGTGCTGCTAAAATCTACATGTTATCTTCTTGTGGGAGCATATTGTGACCTTAATACCTCAACAGGTAGCCGGGTTGATCCGTCAGGGGATCGCGGCTGCCCAAACTGCCGGAGCCTTACCCGCCTTCGACATTCCAACGCTGAAAATCGACCGTCCGAAACGCGCTGATCAGGGCGATTACGCGTCGGCAGTAGCCATGCAGGTGCAGAAGCAGGTCGGGAAGCCGCCGTTAGAGATCGCCAAGACGATTCAGGCGCACATCCCCGCTGCCGACTTCATCCGCAGCATTGAGGTCGCCCCACCGGGGTTCCTGAACATCCGCCTATCCGATGCATGGCTGGCGGCGCAGGTCGATGACATCATCGCGCAAGGCGTCGATCACCTTTTCCGCCAGAACACAGGCGCGGGCAAAAAGGCGCAGGTCGAATACGTCAGCGCCAACCCGACTGGCCCCCTCAGCGTCCACCGCATTCGTGGCGGTGTCATCGGGGACACCATCGCCAATCTGCTCGAAGCGGTCGGTTACGACGTGACGCGCGAATATTACTTCAACAACGCGGGTGCGCAGATGGACATCCTCGGTCTGAGCGTGCAAGCGCGCTACTTGGAGATGATCAACGCGCCGTACACCTTCCCCGCCAAAGGGTATCAGGGCTTGTACATCCGCATGATCGCGGCGGTCATCCTCGCCATGTACGGCGACACACTGCACGACGCGCCGATGGAAAAATTCCGCGACATCGCCGCCAAAGCGCTCATGGAGCGCATCAAAACCAGCATGAAGCGCGTCAATATCGTGCATAACTCGTTCTTTCTCGAACGCAGTCTGTATGATGATGGCGCGGTCTGGGATACGGTCAAGCTGCTGAAAGAGCGCGGCCTGACCTATGAAAAAGACGATGCGACGTGGTTCAAGTCCACCGAGTTTGGCGACGAAAAAGATCGCGTGATCGTCAAGAAAACGGGCGAACCCACTTACCGCCTGCCCGACATGGCCTATCACAAAAACAAGCTGGATCGCGGCTTCGATCTCGTGGTGGACATCTTCGGCGCGGATCACGCCGCGACGGCACCGCAGGTGCTGCTCGGCGTCAAGGCGATGGGCTACGATCCCTCGGCGGTACGCACGCTGATCCATCAGATGGTCGAGCTGGTCGAAGACGGCGAAGCCAAGCGCATGAGCACCCGTCGCGGTGCGTTCGTGGAACTCGATGAGCTGATCGATGACGTGGGACCAGACGCCGTGCGCTATTTTATGTTGGCGCAAAATCCCAACACCGCCATGAACTTCGATCTGAACTTGGCGAAATCGCAAAGCGACGAAAATCCCGTCTACCGCATCCAGAGTGCGCACGTCCGTTGCGCGGGCATTCTCCGCAAGACCGCCGACGCTGGCCTGACCGATGACGGCGCTGATCTCAGCAAACTCGGCGCGGAAGAACTCGGCTTGCTGCGTAAGATGCTCGAACTCGGTGAGGTCATCGACCGCGCCGTGACGGAAGTCTCGCCGCAGATGCTGGCTTACTACGCGCTCGATCTGGCAGGCACCTTCCACCCGATCTATGACCGTGTGCGCGTGCTCTCCGAGCAGGAAAATCTGTCAGTCGATGTCCAGAAGGCGCGGCTGCGTTTCTACCGCGCCGCCAAAGTCGTCTTCGGGCGTGCGCTCAAGCTGATGGGCATGTCCGCGCCGGAAGTCATGGAACGCCGCGAGCCAGCCAAGCCCGCCGTAGAAGCCGTGACCGAGCCAGCCGCCGAAGACGCGGACGCCGAATAACTAATCTCGTCCGGGCGAGCGCAGTCTCGCCCACAGTTCGCCAAACTGACGAAGGAATCATCATGGGGTTGAAGTCCGATTCGTGGATTCGAAAGATGTCGCTTGAACACGGCATGATCACGCCGTTCGAGGAAAAGCTCGTGCGCGCCGTCGATAACAAACGCGTGGTCAGCTACGGCGTTAGCAGCGCTGGCTACGACATCCGCGTCAACAACAAATTCAAAGTCTGCGACCAGCGTTTTTTCGCGGAATTAGATGTCAAGCAGCTCGATGACTCGCTGTTCATCGATGTCGAGGCCGAGCGCCTGATCATCCCGCCGCATGGATTTGTATTAGCTGAGAGTGTCGAGACTTTTCGGATGCCGCCGGATACACTCGGTCTCGCCATCGGCAAATCGACCTATGCGCGCGTTGGCCTCGTCACCAACATTACGCCGCTGGAGCCGGGTTGGTCGGGCATTCTGACCATCGAACTGAGCAACACCTCGCCGCTGCCCGTTGCGGTCTATGCGGGCGAAGGCATCTGTCAGGTGCTGTTCTTCCAGACCGACGATACGCCGGAAGTGAATTACGCGCAGCGCAGCGGCAAATACAACAATCAGACCGGGATCACGTTACCGAAAGTCTAATCATGAGTCTTTCTGAATCCGCCTACGACAACCAGCAGCAAGCGGCCTCGCCCTCTCAGCCACTTTTGAAGCCCGTGCAGCCGGATACGATTGATCTGTTGACAGCCGCCCTGCGCGACATCCTCGACATCGACTCCACGCAGCAAGCCGAAACCCTGCGCGGGCGCGAACGTCAGCGTGTAGTGATCTTTCGCGGCACGCTGATCAAAGATGCCGAAACCGCGTTTCCGGTCGTTGAGGAACGCTTCCATACGCTCGGCTACACGCCATCGATGGAGCGGCAAGGTGAGATGGACGTGATTCTCGCTGTCGAAGGGTTGGTCGTCGGGCGGCGGATCAAGACGCGCGCATGGTTGCATCTCTTGCTGCTGATCCTGACCATTGCCTCGACCATTTTTTCCGCCTCGATGTTTCGGGGTGGCGTCGCGCCGGGCACGGTGAAATGTACGCTGGACGCCAACAACAAACTGGTCTGCACCGATGTCAGCGGCAACACCGTCAACGCCATCTTGAACGAAGTCCAGCGCAACGCGCCCTACGCCGTCCCCTTCGGCCTGACGCTCCTACTGATCCTCGGCGTCCACGAGATGGGGCACTACATCGCGGCGCGGCGGCATAAAGTCGATGTCACGCTGCCTTTCTTCGTGCCGCTGCCCTTCATCAGTCCGCTCGGTACGCTTGGCGCGGTCATCTTCATCCGCAGCATGTTGAAAAGCAAAAAAGCCCTGTTCGATGTCGGGATTAGCGGGCCATTGGCGGGCTTTGTCGTGGCTTTCATCGCCCTGATCATCGGGATGCGGATGCCGAGCTATCCCGACGCCAACCGCCTGATCACGCGCGTCGGCACGCCTATCTTGGTCGAAGCCGTCGGCAAGATCGTCCGCCCGCAAGACCGCAACATCTCGCAGTTCATCACGCGCCAGCCTGTAGCATTCGCCGCGTGGTTCGGGATGTTCCTGACCGCCCTCAATCTGCTGCCCATCGGTCAACTCGATGGCGGTCACGTCACCTACACGCTGTTCGGGCGCACCGCGTGGACAATCGCGATGGTGACGTTTGGCGGGCTGATCGTGCTGGGCGTGACGGTGATGCCGAGTTTCCTGTTTTATGCGGTATTGGCGCTCCTGACCGGACTCCGCCATCCGCCACCCAATAACGACATCACGCCGCTGGATAATCGTCGTCGGCTCTTGGGCTATGCCACCCTGATCCTGTTCTTCCTGATCGCCACGCCGAATCCGTTCCCCACCTTACGCGGCTTCTGAAATCTTCGGGGAGAGAATGGCCTTCTCTCCCTTTTATTTTGCCTACTTGACAAAAATTTAGACTTGCCTAAAATATTCCTTAAGCAACATGAAACGCATCCCGAATCGCATTTTACTAAGCACTCAGGACTAAGCACTTAGCACTGTTTTGATGGGAGAGACCAATGGCAAAGATCGCCTACGTAGGACTGCCCGCACATGGGCACACCAACCCAACCCTGCCTGTGATGAAGGAACTCGTGCGGCGCGGGCACGAAGTGTTGTACTACAACGCGGAGTCATTCCGTGCCAAAGTCGCGCCGACAGGTGCCGATTTCCGTGCCCTGCCCGAACCCATGCCCACCGAACGCGAAGTCTCGATGGCGATGCAAGAACTCATCGACGCCTCGATCCTGCTGGCGGGGATCAGCCCACGCCTAACGCGCTACATGATCGATGAATTCGCGCGTGAGCAACCCGATCTCGTCATCTACGACTCCGTCGCCATGTGGGGCTACATCGCCGCCCGCACGCATGGCCTTCCCGTCGCCTGTTCGATCACCACCTTTGTGCTCGATGGCTCGCAGGGCACGGTTGGGCTAGGCGCGATGGCGCGGCTGATGTGGTCAGCGCTGCCCCACGTCCCCAAACTGCTCAACTGGAAGCAGAGCATGGCGCGCGAATTCGGCAAGGACAACGCGGGCGGGATCACCGAATACGCCGATTTGAACCTTGTCTTCACCTCGAAGGAGTTCCATCCCAAGAACAAATTCGTGGATGACCGCTTCCGCTTCGTCGGGCCATCCATCGACGCCACGACGCGCGACGGTAGTTTCCCCTTCGATCAACTTCGCGACGGCACCAAGGTCTACATCTCGCTCGGCACGATCACCAATCTAGACTCGGCCTTCTACCGTGCGGTGTTCACAGCCTTCGCGGGCTATCCGGCGCAAGTCATCCTCGCTGTCGGCAAGCATACCGATCTCGCCGCGCTGGGCGCTGTGCCCGCCAACTTCATCGTGCGCAACTACGTCCCACAGTTGGATATTTTGCAGCGCGTCGATGCCTTCATCACACACGGCGGCATGAACAGCATCCATGAGGGCTTGTATTACGGCGTGCCGGAGATCGTTGTGCCGCATCAGTTCGAGCAGTACTTGAATGGCAAGCGTGTCGAGCAAACCGGAACTGGCCTCCTGATCGGGGACACGCGCCCCTATGGTCGGGTTACCGCGCAAGAACTCCGATCCGCGCTGGAAACGCTGCTGACCACGCCATCCTACCGCCAGAACGCGCAGCACATCGGGGAAACACTCCGCGCGGCGGGTGGCTACGTCCGTGCCGCCGACGAGATCGAAGCCTATATCGGCGTCACCGAACGGATGCTGGCATAAATGGCTACGAAACCAGATAGTCATATGCCAACAGACTTACGCGTGTTGAGTCCCGAAGGGACTTCGTAGGGTAAGCCCGACGTTGATGGTGTTTCAAAAAATAAGGCAGGAATACGCCGATCACGCCAACACATCTTCTTGAGTCCCTTTTGTGGACTTCGTTCTCTAAGCCTGACGTTTTAACGTCGGGCGGCGTGACGACAAACCTGCGTTTCCTTGACGAATTTCTTCAACACCATCAACGGCGGGACGTTGGTTACGTACGCTGGCTGTCAAAATCAACATATCCAACTGCCAATGAAGACCCATTTGGCATCGATGCGATCACCTCACCCTGACCCATCCTCCGCGTACAGCTCGCGGATCAATCCCCCGATCCGCTGTTCGAGTTCAACATCATACGTATAGCCGAGTCTCAACGCGATCTCCCTCGCCAAGTGTTGATACAGCGTGATCGTCGCGAACAGCGCACGCCAGCTATCAACCGGATCGAAGTGCCCGAACAACCCATCGAGAGCTTGTTTCGTTTCGGCGTCCGTCCAGTCGAGCATGAAGCGTCCAGCGTGCCATGTGTCGTGATTCCACCCATTCATGGCGCGGGCGTGCCACGCGATGAACCACAGCAGCGTATGCTTCAAGCCCATATCCCAGCCTTTGACCACCCACAAATCGCGCCGCCGGATGGTTTTAGCGGTTTGCAGCGCCTCGTACCAGAAGCGCGTCACCATCAGCGCAAATTCATCGGATGCTGGCGGGTTCTGCGCTGGCAGTACGTAGCTTGGCGGAGGCAGACGCGCTACCAAGCCATCCTTGTCGATCAAGGCATAGTATCCGCGCTGATATACGTCTTCCAACGTGCCCGCTTCCACCATCTTCACGAGTTCACTGACGGCGAAAAAATGGCAGTCCACCTTCTGCCCGCCCTCGAACACCGCTAACCGCTGGGGTTCCTCCCCCGCTTGCTCGAACGGCAAACACAACCACAGCGTCCCGAAGTTCGACAGCCACGCCGTCTCGCCCAGATAAAGCGTCATGTCGTTGACGAACATCATCAGATCAAGGTCAGCCCACCGATCCGCCGGATGGTCGCGCCGCGCCTGCGAACCGACCACGATGATCGCGCGGATCGCGTCCTGCCCTGCTGCCCACGTCGCAATACGCTGCGCTAATGCCATCATCTTGTTGCGCCTTCCCAATCAATAGCGCTAACCCAAAACCCTGACCGTCCGTTATAAAATCCCAACCATCCTCGCGCCCAAAGTTAGATGACTATAACTTGACGTTGCGAACAGACTGTTGTAAACTGTGTTCTGCAATGCACATCCGTAGCATTCTCGTGTACTTCGCCATCTAGCCATCTGATCGCTAGTCGGCGTTCATCCATATCGAGCTGCCTCGATCCATCGCCCTGATAAGGCTGCCTGTTTTTGCCTATTAGTGTGTTTTCACTAAACAAACCAACAAAACTATCGGAGGTTACGACTACCTTCAATCCGGTGAGTTATCGCCGGAGTTCACCATCGCATCCGATCTAATGGAGGTTGCCGCCTTGTTCTCACCGTCACCATCAACCCTAACTGCTAAACCTCGAAAATTTGGTCGTTTTCGCGTTCAAATGACGACACAGAACAGTCAACCACAATACCCCGCCCATGATCCCATCCCCACCAGCCAACGGGATCATATCCGGGAACATTCCGCACGGAACAGCCCACGATCTATCATCACCACCAGCCACGATTATCGCATAGCCTTAGCGCCAAACACGGGGCACTTGCATCCTATCCAAAACTCGACATTGACAACGAGACAACAGGCAACCACTTGGTTCCCCCTCGTTGCGAAGCGGAAAGAGGGTCAGGGGGTGAGGTCAACAGCCTGCGCAACTGAAGTTGCGGATACAGCCTTAGCGCCAAATACGCAGCACTTGCTCCCTAGCCGAAACTCGACATTGACAACGAGACCACAGGCAGCCACTTGGTTCCCCCTCGTTGCGAAGCGGCGGGCACCGCGTAGCGGTCGCGGTCAGGGGGTGAGGTCAACAGCCTGCGCAACTGAAGTTGCGGATACAGCCTCAGCGCCAACCACGCAGCACTTGCTCCCTATCCAAAACTCGACATTGACAACGAGACCACAGGCAGCCACTTGGTTCCCCCTCGTTGCGAAGCGGAGAGGGGGTCAGGGGGTGAGGTCAATTGCCTGCGCAACTGAAGTTATGGATAGAGCCTTAGCACTACCGTCGCTAGTCATCGATGATTTGGTCATGTTCATGGGGGCATGTCCCCCAAGTGCAATTGTCGTGGCCTTCCGTGTGGGCGGGCATCACCGTCCAGCACTGATCACAGTAGGGGAGTTCGCAGAGTTTGCACACGAACGCGCTGAAGTCAGGATCGATCTGGCGGGCAAGTTCCCAATTGTTGTAAGCGATGGCCTCAAACAGGTCTTCGAGCTGCTCGTAGCGCCCGAACTTGTAGATGTGACGGATGAATTCGGTACGCTCCAACCGATCCCGATCATGCCACAGCGCTTGGCTCTTGCGGGCGGACGTAGCGGGCATCAGTGTGACCTCGGCGGCGGCAGCCCCGCACCGGGCACACGGGATGGTCACATGGCGCGATTTTGTTTCCCACATGACGCATCCGACTCATTCATACAGCCAGTAAGTAACGGTATCAGACTGGAAATCAGAGGCTTCCAGACGGCAGTCGCTCAAGATTCGCTCGGCCTCGCGTCCCGCCTCCAACTCCTCGCGGATGCGCGCCGTCCCCACCAGCATATCGAACATGGCAGGGCTGTCGTCGCTCGTCCAGTTCAGGTTGTCGGGGTACAGTTCGCGCACCTTCTCGAACAGGTACAGGCCAAGCTCAAAACTGCGCACTTGCAGGAAGTCCGTCACGTGGACGCGCACGCCTTCACACGGTTGCCCCGCGAAGTTGCCTGTCTGTGGGCGGAACCACGCGGGCGTGAAATTGACGCCTTCCAGATACAGCCCGTTCATGGCGGCGGTCAGCTCGTCGGCGTTGATGTACGGCGCGCCGATCTGCTGGTACGGGAGCTGCGTGCCATAGCCCACACTCAGCGAGAAACACGGCAGCAGACTGGTGCCGGGGAACAGCAGCGCCGTGTCCAGATGTGGCAGGTCGGGCGCGGGCGATGTCCACAGCAGTCCCGTATCGGCATAATGCGTGTCGCGCTTCCAGCCTTCCAACGCCACCACGTTCAAATCGGCGTTGATCACGTCGTTCATCCAGCGCGCCATCTCGCCAATCGTCAATCCGTGGCGGATCGGCATCTCGGCGGGCAGTACGCTCGGCAGGTACTCCGGCGCGGAGAGCGGCCCTTCCACCACCACGCCCGTCAGCGGGTTAGGCCGATCCAGAATCGTGATGCTGGTGCCACATTCCGCGCACGCCACCATCACTTGATACAGCGTATTCACGAACGGGTGGAAGCGCGTGCCCACGTCTTGCAGGTCGATCACCAGTGCCGAGATCGAGCGCAAGAAGTCCGGCGCTGGGCGCGTATATTCGCCATCCAGCCGATGCACGGGAAGGAATTCGCGCTGGTCGTCGGGAATCACCTCGCGCGGTGCGCCGATGCCATAATAGCCGAATTCCGGCGCGAAGACCGACACGATGTCCATGCCAGAATCCCGCAGCGCCTGATAGCAGGTGCGTCCGTCACGGGCAAGGCTGGCGGCGTTCGTCAGCAAGCATACCGTGCCGCTGATGTAAGGTACGTCGATGTAAATATCAAGCCCGCTGCGCACGGGTTTTCCCTCACGATGAAAGTTAGGTGCCGCGCTTCTAAATTGTTGAGTGATTGAATCTGATGCCATCATGGTTCGCCGCTTACGTCGGCCCTATCACCCCTAGCATCAACCACAAGATAACATAATTATCCGCACTATACGCATTTAGGAAAATTGAATTATCAGAGTTTGGTACACCTGTTAGTTTGCTCGTAAGGAGTGGCGAGTTGGTATAGCGCTCTGCGATCGGCAGAATCGGCAGTAAATCGTTATACGTTTGTGATAGTTTCATAACCACAGCCCCTTGCGCAGGGATGCCAATATCCGAGTCCATCGACGTGATTAGCGCGGCGATGTCCACCGTCTCGCCGTTGACCGTCTGCTCCAACGGGAAATCGATGCCCGGTTGGTTGTTCAGCCCCGGCGCATTCAGCGAGTAGAACTGATTGCGGTAGATGGTGTACGGGAACGGGTTGCCGATTACACCCCACGTCCACAGCGTCAGATCGAAACGTCCGGCGCTGGTTGCCTTGAGCAAATCGGTGCTGCTGACGCCCTCGGCTACCGTCTTGATCCCGAAAGCCGATAGTTCAGCGGCGATCTCTTGCGCGACGTTCAGATAGCGCGGCACTTCGCCGGGGAAGCCGATCCGCAGCGTGAACGGATCGCCCTGATCATCGATCCACTGCTTGTTTTTCTGCGTGAAGCCCGCCGTCGTCAGTAATTCGGTGGCCTTGTCCACATCGACGGCGTAAGGGTTGAGCTTGTCCAGCGCGGTCGTGTCGCCGCTGTACTTCTCCCACAGCGGGAGCAGCAGATCGCTGAGACCCGTCGGAGATTTGATCGGCGCGGCGCTCTTGCCAAATGCGGTCTCGCTGATCTTAGCGCGGTCGAGCACATAGGCTATCGCTTGGCGCACTTCCAAATGCCCTAGCGGATAGCGATCATGATTGAAGAACAGCGCTGGCCCTGCGTAGGTCGGCGTCCGCAAGATGGTGTAGCCCTGCTGCTCGAAGGCAGCTTCTTGGTCAGGGAGGTAGGTATCGTGTGAGTAAGTCAGTTCGCCCGCTTGCAGCTTTGCCAGCATCTTCTCGCCGTTGCCACGGAACAGCACCACCGTGTCGAACTTGGCCTTGTCCGCGAACACGGAATTCGGGTTCTTGCGCAGCGTGACCTGTGTCTCGGTGATGTCGGCGGGGTCGAGCATATACGGCCCGCTGGCGAGTACCTGTGTCGGGCGCAGATCGGCAAGCTGTTTGACCAGCGCCTTCCATGCGGCGGTCGCTTGCAGCTTGTTGGTCTGGTACAGCTCCAGATTGTTGCCCTCCGCCAGCAGCGCGATCACGGCGTCCGCGATCTCACCGTAGATGGCGGCGGGGCGGATGCGTGTCTTGAGCATCAGCCGTTCAGCGATGTCGGACGAGAATTTCAGCTTGAACTCAACCGTGCGCTCATCCCGCGCCGTCACTTCTTCGATGTAGTGGTACTCCGGCGCGTTGCGCAACCGCAAGATCGCGTAGGTCGCCACCAGATCGCGGCTGGTCATCGGCGTGCCATCGCTCCATTTGACACCCGGCAACAGCGTGATGGAATAAAGCGATTGGGTATCAAAGCCCGTGAACTGCGCCGCCAAGCCGTTGTAATCGTTCATCGCCCACACGTAATACGCGCTAGGCAGCTCGATCAGGTCGGCGTAAATGCCGAGCACATTCGGGTAGCCATCGTTCGCGAACGAGTTCAGATTAATCGGCGTCTTGAAGGTGTAAGGCCAGTGCCCGTAAAAAACCGAGGGCGTCTGCGCGGAAGAAGGTTTCGGCGCGACGAAGGTGGCGATCAAAAGGCAGACTAGCCCAATACAAACCAAGCGGCAGCGCAATAACATGCTCATCGTCTCGTGTTTTTTATAACCATAATTGTGAAGAGTGTAACGCATGTCTGTATCAACACATAGCCAGTCAGCCACGCCGCAGCCCAATAGGTTGCTATGCGCCGATTTCGCCAACAAAACACCTCGGTCGGAGCAACCCTGCGATTCGTTCGGCTTATTCACGAGTAATTCGTTTTGCCCTGCTTGTGCCACATTTGTTTTGCCATATACTATTGTAATTGAATAGCGGGCTTGTATCCATAGTGATCCAGTCTTGAGGTAAGTTAGATTTTGACTTGCCGACTTCATGGCGATAGAAAGTTAAGCCTCACCCATCAGGAGTAATACGTGCAACCGACCGCCAACACCACAGCCTCATCGCGCAAACGGGTGCTTATCGCTGAAGACAACGAAGATATCTCCATCATTTTCTCCTATGCGCTCAACCAGAAATTCGAGGTTGAAACAGCCGCTAACGGGAAAGAGGCGCTCGCTATGATCGAACGCGATTCGCCCGATCTATTGGTGTTAGACATCAACATGCCCTATGTATCGGGCATTGATGTGCTTCATAGTCTGCGCGAACATCAGACCAAACATCCCATGAAGATTATCGTCGCCACTGGCAACGCTATCGCGGCGACCGACCCGATCATGGAATACGCGGATATGACCCTCGTCAAACCCATCAGCCCATATCAACTGGCAAGACTAGCCGAACGTTTGCTGGCCTAACTGATCGCTATCATCACCGTATTATCTGAAGTGTGTATCGTGGACGTGACTTATCGTTGGAAGGTGACTGCATGAACTTTTTTGCGAAGCCCGGTCGGTTCATCATGAACCGGCTTCCCTATTACTATAAATTTCTGCTCATTGGCATCGTGCTGCTCATTCCGGCAGGTGTAACCCTGTATCAATTCCTGAACAGCACGCATGTAACGCGCACCAAACTTGAACGTGAATTGCAGGGCTTGGACTATTTCCAGCCACTCGGCGTGCTGATCAGAGACATTCGCGTTCACCGCGATCTATCCACGGCGGCGCTGGTCGGCTACACGGGCTTTACCGATGCGTACGAGCAGGTTGAGCAGGACATTGAAGCCAATCTGCGCGTAATCGATGATCTGAACGCGAAGTACGAACAAGACTTCGGTCTGACGGAAGCGTGGGCACACGTCAAAGAAGAATGGGAAAAGCTCGAAAATCCGGTTGCCAAGCAAACCACGTTGGAACACTTCCTCGCCAACACAACGATGGTGGATGCGGTCTACGATTTCCGCATCAAAGTCGCCAACAACTCCGGCCTGATCCTCGACTCTGAAGTCGATACCTATTACATGATGGACTTGATCACCAACGACTTGGTGGAACTCACCGAAACGGTAGCACGTGCGCGCGGCTTAGGCACCCTGTTGATTGCCTCCAAGTCGCTAGGCGACGATGTCTTGGGGCAGCTCCGCGAATTGAACGCCTTGGTAGACATCCGCATGGACTCGGTGACTGAATTCATCGACTACGTCAGCCCTAATAATCCCGCTTTCAAACAACTCGCGGATTCCGAGTTCACGGCGACTATCGATTCCGTCCCGACCTATTTCCAGAATATCGAAGCGACCTTCGTAGAAAACCCGACTTCAGTTCGACTGCTGTATGTCAACAGAACAGACCCCAAAGCATTTTTTGACGAGGCGTCTCAAACCGTCAACAAGCTGTACAACATTGAAGCTGAGTCGATTCCCATCCTTGGGCAAGCGCTTCAAACGCGCATCGACACGCTCACGGCCGAGCGTACCGAAGTGCTGGTAGTGACCATCCTCGCGCTCCTCATCGCCATCTACCTGCTCGATGCCTTCTACCGCACCGTCGTGGCTACCATTAAGCGTCTCGAAGAGGCTGCCAAGCGGTTGGCGTCTGGTGAGCCTGCTCCTGCCGTCGTGTTGGAAACGCAAGACGAACTCGGTCAGGTTGCGGTGTCTTTCAACACCGTGGGTGGCGCGCTGGTGAAGTCCAACCAAGAGTTGGTCAAGCGTGCCCGCGAATTGGAAGTTGCCAACGCCCTTGCCCGCGAAGCCAGCCGCGTCAAGAGCCACTTCCTCTCCACCATGAGCCATGAACTGCGCACGCCGATGAACGCCATCGTGGGCTTCACTGATCTGCTCCTGACCGAAAAACCGGGGCCGCTCACCACCATCCAGCGCACCTTCTTGGAGCGCACATCCGGCAACAATCGCCGCTTGCTGACGCTGATTAACGATGTGCTCGACCTCTCGCGCATCGAGGCCGGACGCATGGAGATCGTGCCCAAGCCGTATACAGTGCGAGACATGATTGAACGCATCACAGCGCAGACCTCCAGCCTGTTCAGCCAGAAAGGCATACAGTTCGAAACGCAAGTGGACGCCAACTTACCGGAAACGGTGATCGGTGATAGTGGTCGCGTGGAGCAGGTCATCGTTAATCTGCTTTCCAACGCCGCGAAATTCACCAGCGCTGGCTATGTGCAGCTCAAGGTAGCGATGGGCGATCAAGATCGCTGGTCGATTGCGGTCACGGACACCGGCAAGGGTATCTCTCCCCATATGCAGGAGATCATCTTCGAGCCGTTCCGTCAGGTGGAAGGCGGCACCACGCGTGAAATGGGCGGCAGCGGTCTCGGCCTCGCTATCTCGCGCGAGTTGGTGCAAATGATGGATGGCACATTGACCGTCCGCTCCGAAATTGGCAAGGGCAGCACGTTCACGGTCAACCTGCCGCTGACGAGCGCTCATCCGGCTGCGCAGGCCGAACTCGCCGCCAATATCGCCTAATGGTGTTCTTCAATAAAGGGGATTTAACTGATGCCTAATCTCGCAGAACACCGTATTCTCGCCGTCGATGATGAACCAGACAATCTTGTGTTGTTCAAGGCGACTCTCGAAATGCTGTACGAAGCACAGGTTGAGATCGCACCAGATGCCGAAACCGCACTGAGTCTGCTCGATACCTACCGACCAACCTATATTGTGACCGACTTATCGATGCCGAAAACCGACGGTTATGCCCTGCTGCGCAAGCTGCGTGCCCGTTCGGATACACAAGAACTGCCCATCGTGGCGCTGACTGCACACGCCATGCAGGGCGATAAGGAACGTGTGCTAGAGGCTGGCTTCGACGGTTACATTAGCAAGCCATTCAACGTGGCAACCTTGGGCGACGAGTTGCTCAACTGCCTCGGAGAATACGAACACAGGCGCATCAGCGCTGCCAAGTGAATATGATATCTGACTATCGCTTAATTCTAGTGAACAGTGAAAAGGTGAAGCATGAAACCGAGTGATCTCAATGTACTCGTCATCGAAGATGAAGCTGACAGCGAAATGGTGATTAGCTCCGCGCTGCAATACGGCGGTGTTCAGTCGTGGAGCGCGCCTTCCGCCGAAGAAGCGCTCGCCATACTGCCCTCGCTGCCCGTGAATTTGCTTATGGTCGATCTAGCGCTGCCGGGGATGGACGGCTGGGCATTTCTGGATGCTGTGCGCACCAACGCGGCGCTGCAACACATTCCGGCTGTGGTGGTCAGCGCCTACCTCACGCCAACCGTCGCGCAGAAGGCCATCCAAGCGGGCTTTCTGGCGTGTTTCCCAAAACCAGTCGATACGACCTCGCTGGTGCGAGAACTAGTTTCGCTGTTTAACTGAGCAATTCCCGCTTCCGAGATAAGTCCACCAAAACAAAACGTCACCGGCTAGGGTTCCTAGGCCAGTGACGTTTTGTAGAGCAAGAAGCTTGATTTGTGTCGAATTACAGCAGATTCAGGGCGACGTTGCCAGCGTTTAGACGGTCGATCATCACGCGCACTTTTTGTCCGGGCTGTACCTGCGCCATCTTATACTGCGGGATCAACGTGCGAACGCGAGTCTGGTAGTTGGGACGGTTTTCCGGCTGCACATCTAACACCACATCCATCATCACGTTATAGTTGACGCTCATCCCCGCCGGAGCCAGTGTCAAGACGGTGGCTTCAGCAGGTTCGCCGCTCATCAATACCTGATTGGTCTGCTGAATATTCTGATTCAGTCCTTTGGTGACATTGCCTACCGTCCGCGCCACGAACAGCAGCACGAGCACCGTAATTCCCAGTGAGGCGGCGACAATGATGATCGTCATCGTATTGATCTGATTGAAAAGTTGGTCGAACATGATACGCAATCCTCTCTCGTTTGAACGTCGATACCAGTACAGATAGTGGCTACGCTTGCGGTTGATCAGCTTGCGCGTTGTCGGTGTTCTGGTTGCCGCGCAGTTCGCCCACACCGAGGATGAAGAAGGCAGCGGCACCCAAGCCCATGAATAAGCGTGCGCCCATCAGCGGCGTGTTCATGAACTTCAGTGTGATGTAGTAATCACCGAGAAAATCCCACGCGATGACCAGACCAACCACCATCGCAATGGTGAGGAGCAGGTAGAATACGCCCTTCAAGCGGCTAGGCTGCTCACGCACACCGACGCCCCACATCAAACGCCCCGCGATAGACGGCTGCACAGTCTGTGCGTCGATCTGCTGGCGGACATAGGCTTCGTAGGTGCGGTAGCCGCTGGTGAGGCTGCGCACGGTGGCTAGAAACCACACGAGACCAATCAGGAAGAGCAGACCAGCGCCGCCAGCCAACACGAGTGGTACATTCTGCTGGCCAAAGGTAGTCACCAGCCAGCTATCCCGCGTGACGAGCTGGTCGAGTTTGGCGGTGGTGAGTGCCAGATACGCGCCTACTGCTGCGATGATCATCACAATGATGCTGTAAATCAGGTTCATCGAACGGGCAGAGCGATAACGCATGAGTGAAGTCTTCAGAAGTCGTTCTTGTTGTGTCATGATGATTTAGTTCCCCGCTTATCATTTCAGTTATCGTGACTGCGCAGAAATGAGTAGCGCCTTGCGCAGTCGTGCTTACAATGGATATTTTCGGGATCGAACGTCTAGGAATCGTCAACTGACCGTGAAGTGATGACATTTATGCACAACGTTTTGAAGATTTTTACACTCGGCGGCCTGAGCATTCAGTTGGATGACCAGCCCGTGAGTGGGTTTGTCTCGCGCAAGGTGGAAGCGCTGTTGGTGTATTTGGCTTGTGAGCGACGCGAACATCGACGGGAAGCGCTCGGAGAACTGCTCTGGGATGACCTGCCACAGGCGCGGACGCTGGCAAATTTACGGATGGCGCTGTCTAGCTTGCAGCAGCAGCTACCCGATCATGTGATAACGACCCGCCAATCTGTGATGCTGAATCCAGCCAGTGAGGTGTGGGTTGATGCCATCTTGTTGGATACCGAATTACGTCTCGCCGCGCCGTCGTATAGGTCGCCCCACGATTTCGTCAGATCGGCGGCGGCACGTTTGCAGCAAAACCTCGATCTGTACAAAGGCGACTTTCTCGCGGGCTTCACGCTGCGGGACGGGCAAGGCTTCGATCAATGGATGCGCACTGAGCAGCAGCGCCTACGCCTTGATGTCACCGCCGCATGGCAAGCGCTGATCAAACGTTCACTGGCGCGTGGGCAATTCGCTGCTGGCATCGAGCAAGCCCGCCGCCATCTGGAACTCGATCCGCTGCTCGAAGACGTTCACCGCGACCTGATGTACATGTTAGCGCATACGGGGCAACGTAGCGCGGCGCTGATGCAGTTCGAGACATGTCGGCGCTTGCTGGCGGACGAGTTGGGGATCAGTCCATCTTCCGAGACGGCGTCGCTATACCAGAAGATACAGGCTGGACGCCTCACCGTGCTACCAGACGCAGGCAGCATGAGCAATCTGCCGATGCCTACTACACCCTTCATCGCCCGACCGCCAGAAATGGTGCAGCTTGGGGAGCGCTTGGATGATCCTACCTGCCGTATGCTGACCTTGTTCGGGACGGGCGGCACGGGCAAATCGCGCTTGGCACTGCAAGCCGCTTCGGAACGCGTCGAAGACTACCGTGACGGCGTTTATTTCGTGCCGCTTGTTAGCCTCAACAATGCCGGATATATCCCGCTTGCCTTAGCGAACGCGCTCCGGTTCCAACCGGGGTCGTCTTCATTACGCGATGAGGTGCTGCGCTATCTCAACGACCGCGAACTGCTGCTCATCATGGATAACTTCGAACATCTCATGGATGGTGCCGATTTCCTGAGCGATCTGTTGGCCGCTGCGCCCCGCGTCAAGCTGCTGATCACCTCGCGGGAACGGATCGGGCTGCGCGAAGAATGGCTGCTGCCCATCGACGGCATGAGTTTCCCGTCGGAAGCGACAAACGGTGAAGTCGAGCAGTACAGCGCGGTGCAGCTTTTCGCGCAGGTTGCAAGGCAAGTGCAAGCCACCTTCAATTTGCAGCGCGATCAGACCTCGGTCGTGCGCGTCTGCCAACTGACCGAAGGCTTGCCGCTCGCCATCGAGTTAGCGGCAGCGTGGGCGCACACTCTATCCTGCGCGGATATCGCGCAACGCGTCGAACACGACCTGAGCGCTTTCGAGTCCACATGGCGCAATCTGCCGCCGCGCCATCGCAGCATCCGCATCCTGTTTGAATACTCGTGGCAGATGCTAACTCCCGACGAACAAGCTGTGTTCGCCAAACTTTCGGTGTTTCGCGGCGGCTTCGATCTGAATGCGGCGGTCAACATCGCCGGAGCCTCCGCAACGCATTTAGAAGCGTTGATCGCGAAGTCCCTACTGCGCTGCGATGCCAGCGGGCGCTACGATCTGCATGATCTGATTCGCCGCTTTGCCCGCGAGAAACTAGAAGAAACAGGCGACTTGGAAGCGACACGGCAAGCGCATGGTGAATATTTCAAGGAATGGGTGAAAGCGCTGCATCAGACCACCGATCATAACGTCTACAAATATGAACTGGTGGACGCGGAACAAGCCAACCTCCGCGCGGCACTGAATCATGCGCTGACGACACGCAACATCGCTGTGCTGCTGGAGATCGGCGGTCCGCTCACCTATTACTGGCGGGCGCGGGGGTTCATGGCGGAAGGACGTCATTGGCTGACTCAGGCCATCCTATTCGCGGATAGCGCTGTCAAGCCAGAGACGCGCGCCTATGCCTTGTTTAGCGCAGGACATATGGCATGGCAGCAGCATGATCTTGCCGAATCACGCGGATTAATCAATGCGGCGTTGGAGCTTTATCAACAGACGGAAAACTTGCGCGGCATCGGCGTATGCTGGACGTATCTCGGTCACATCGCCATGGACGAAGGCGACCTAGAAGGAGCCTACGACTGCTACGATACCTCGTTGACGTTCGCGCGGCAGCATGGCGTCCCACTGTCGATCGTGTCAGGGCAGGCAAACATCGGTCGCGTACTGTTGGAAATGGGTGATTTTGCCCGCGCACAGCAGACCTTTGCGGAAGCATTGCCCCTTGCGCGCGAAACTGCCAACGATGAGATGATCGCAGCCACCTTGATCAATCTCGGCGTGGCGAATATGTACGTTGGAGATTATGCTGACGCAGAATCGGCTCTGACCGAATCCCTCACCATCGCCACCGACACCAAGCACATCCCTAATCAGATATTGTGCTATTCAAATCTGGGCGATCTGGCAGGACGTCAGCGGCAGTTCGACCAAGCCTATCAACATTGCACCACCTGCCTGAAGCTCTGCCGCGAGATCGATGACCAACTCAACATGATCGCCACCTTGGAAGGCGTCGCCTACCTCGATATCGAAAACGGGAATCTAGCACGTGCTGGTCAGTTGGTCGGGGCGGCGGAGACGGCTCGAACACACGTCGAGATGCCTTTCACCGACCGCGAACGTATGACGCACCGCCAACGACTCGGCAACGCGCCCGCGAATTCAGCTTTTCAACAAGCCGTCGAACAGGGCAAGCAGCTTGATTTGACCGCCGCTGTCGATTTGGTGTTAGGATGAGGCCGTGGGCTTGACCTGATGGCGCTTGGCGAGTTCCTCCGCGATGTGTTGCGGCGTGAGTCCCTGCTGCGCGAGCAAGACGAGACAATGATAGGTGAGATCAGCCATTTCGCTGATCAGTCGTTCGTGGCCTTGGTGCTGCGCGGCGATGATCACCTCAATGGCTTCTTCGCCCACCTTCTTGGTGATCTCGTCAATGCCCGCGTCGAGCAGCGAATTGGTGTACGATCCCGGCTTGGGGTTTTGCTGGCGGTCTAGGATGGTCTGGAAAACGGCGTCTATGGTACTTGTCATCTTCTCTGTCTTTACTGGATGAAGCTAATTAATCTGAACTTCGTGGATCGAGCGGAAGAAGCAGGACGTTTGCCCTGTATGACATGCGGGGCCAGCCGGATCAACTAGCAGCAATAGCGTGTCACCGTCGCAATCGACGCGCACCTCACGCACGCGCATCACGTGGCCGGAGGTCGCCCCCTTATGCCACAACTCGCTCCGACTGCGGCTCCAGAAATGCGCCTCGCCCGTTTGCACCGTCAAGTTGAGCGCTTCGGCATTCGTCCATGCCACCATGAGGACTTGCTGCGTGCTGGCGTCTTGCACCACTGTCGTGATCAAGCCGCGCTCATCCCACTTCAGCCGATCCGCCACACCATCGGACATCACGCCTCCTGCGGCGCGGTCAAGCGCACCGGGACGCCGTGATCATGCAGATACTGCTTGAGGTTGCCCATGCTAAGTTCACGGTAATGGAATAAGGTCGCCGCGAGCGCTGCATCGGCTTTGCCCGTTGTCAATACGTCCAAGAAATGCTCTGGCTTCCCCGCCCCGCCCGACGCGATGATCGGGATCGAAACGGCGTCCGCGATCATTGCCGTCAGGTCGATCTGGTAACCAGATTTGGTGCCGTCTTTGTCCATGCATGTCAGCAGAATTTCGCCCGCGCCACGCTGTTCGACTTCGCGTGCCCATGATACGGCTTCGAGTTCAGTCGGCGTGCGCCCGCCATTGATATGTACGATCCAGCGCCCGTCGATCCACTTGGGATCGATGGCGACGACGATGCACTGACTGCCGAAACGTTTCGCGCCTTCGGTGATCAGATCGGGCGTCTTGACGGCGCTGCTGTTGAGCGACACCTTGTCCGCGCCCGCCAGCAGTGTTGCGCGGATGTCTTCTACCGTGCGCAGTCCGCCGCCCACGCAAAACGGGATGAAGATGGAGTCCGCCACCCGCCGCACCACATCGAGCATCGTGTTGCGCCCATCGCTAGAGGCGGTGATATCCAAGAAGGTCAGTTCATCCGCACCTTCACGGTCATAGATCATGGCCTGTTCAACTGGATCGCCCGCGTCACGCAGCGCGACGAAGTTGATGCCCTTCACGACGCGCCCATCTTTCACATCAAGGCAGGGGATGATTCGTTTAGCTAACATCGCAGTAGTCCGATCATGATTGGGGTGATGCAACCATCACCCCGCCAAATAGCATGTGTGGAAGGCGCGGATTACTTCTTGCTGGATGGCAGCGCCGGAATAACAGGCACAGCGCCATCGGTGGCTTCAGCGGCACGGCGTACGGCTTCGGGATACGGTACTGGCTTGCGCTTGCCTTTGGCATCTTTGACATACACGTACAAATCGCCCAGATTCGCCAGCCGATCCGTAAATAGGACGCCGTTCAGATGGTCGATCTCGTGTTGAACCGCGCGGGCATCAAAGCCCTCGAATTCGCGTTCCTGTGTTTTGCCATCCTCGTCCATGTAGCGCACGCGTATTTTGAGGTTGCGCTCGGTGTAGCCCATCATGCCGGGGATGCTCAAGCAAGCATCCCATCCGCGCTCGACTTCGGGCGCTTCTTCGAGGATTTCGGGGTTGATCAAGATGATCGGCGGCTGCATATCCTCATTTTCGGGTTGGTCATCTTTGTAGCCGAGCCGGACGCCGAAAATGCGCTTCATCACGCCGATCTGGGGCGCGGCTAACCCCACCGCCGGATTCGCTTCGATAGTGTCCTTGATGTCCTGAAAAAGCTGTTTCAGTTCTTTGGTGATCTTCTTTACAGGTTCCGTTTTAGTACGCAACTGCTTTTCGTACTTGTCGATGGTGAGTATTTTTTTGACAGCCATTGGGATCACTACCTACACATGTTTAAGGTAGCTTAATTTTCGCTGGTGAGCCATCTTTTTGCAATTGTGGATTTTGCCGCGTCTTATTTGCCGTTTTCATAGGCAGTTTCGTCTTGCCATGTTGGGATTGAGAAGCCGAAGGTGCTGCCCTGCCCGACGACGCTGTTCACCCACACTTTGCCGCCGTGCCCTTCCACGATCTGCTTGACGATGGATAACCCCAAGCCCGTCCCGCCGAAGCGCCGCGATGCGCTGCCTTCTACTTGATACCCCGGTTGGAAGATCTTATCGAATTCTTCGTTCGGGATGCCAATGCCTTCGTCCGTAATGTTGACCTTGACCAAGTAACCGCCGTTTTCGACACTGATGTCGATCTGCTCTGCGTTTGGGCTGAACTTGATCGCGTTATCTAGTAGCTGGTCGAAGACTTCCGCCAAGCGTGCCTCGTCCGCATTGACCACGCAGTTGTGCGGCGATTGGTAATTGATCTTTTTGCCGGAGCGACTAGCCTTACTGCGGGCGCTTTCCACCACCCGATCCAGCACGGATTTGAGATCGACTCGCGCGAATTGCAACGCTTGCGACGCGTGCAGTTTGACCATGTCGGTCACGCGGTTGCCAAGCGTCTCAACACGGTTCAACACGGCCTGCACGCTGCTCTTTTGTTCCTCGTTGATCTCACCCATCTCGCCGTCCGCCAGCAGCGACAATTCATACATCGCTTGCATCAATGGAGTCTTGAGTTCGTGAGAGAGGTTTTGAATCAGGTTGTCTTTGAGCTTGTCTTGCTGACGCATCTCATCGTAGGCGGCTTGCAAGGCATTGGCACGTTTCTGGAGCGCGTAGAATAAACGGGCATTTTCTAGCGCACTGGCGACCACATTGGCGATGGCTTGGCAGAGCGATACTTCGGCGGCGTCGAAGCTGCGATCATTGGTCACATCCAGCAACTTGACCAGCCCCGTCGCTTCACCATGCACCACCAGCGGCGTGACCAACCCCGTGCGCGCGCCGCTGCGTTCCATGAGCGCGGCCTCCTCGGGGTCATTGAACAGCAGGGCGGGCAACAGCGTGATCGGCATCCCTTGGCTCAGGCTGTTCGCCATCGTCGGATAGGTATCTAGCCGATTGGTGTTGCCTTTTTGCTCATCCCATACAGCGAAGCCGATCTCGCGCAGCACGGTAAGCTGTTTGTTGCGACGATCCCACATAGAAATCGCGCACCAATTGGCGCGGCTGGCGATCTGTGCCATATTCGCCAAATCGGTCAATCGGTCATAGCTGTACCAGTCGGTTTCATCCGTCAAGCCGAGTCGCCACTGCGCAATCGCGTCGCGCACGGCATGAACTTGCCCTAACTTGAATAACTGCTCGTCTTGCGGGTTGAACAGCTCCACCAAACCAACCACTTCATCATGCGCCACCAGCGGCACGAAAGCCGCGTTTGCCATGCCAAGCTGCCCTAGATATTCGCGCAGACGCGGATCGAGTTTGTCATCGCTGCGGCGCGCGATCAGCAGTTGTTCGCGCTGCAGGACTGTGGCGAGGATCGGAATATCGACAGCGGCACGGTGCGGCCCCGATTCTGGTTCCCAGAAGGCGTTACAGGTATCCGCCAGCACGATCAACTGATTGGCTTCTTTATGCCATGTTGAAATCGAGCAGCGGCTCACATTCAAAGCCTCTGCCAATCGTCGTGTGATCAGTTCCAAGATGCCGTTGATGTCAAGCGTGGATGACACAGCGGAACTTGCGTCCAGCATCATGCTCAATTCGTTGACCTGACGCTCCGCCTGACTGAAGAGATGGGCATTTTCCATGGCGATAGCCGCTGCCGACGCCAAGTTTTCGAGGATTTCGCAGTCTTCCTCTACGAAGCGCCCTTCGGCTTTGTCGATCACTTCCAGCACACCGACTAGCGTATCCAGCACCATCATCGGCACGGCGATGACCGAGCTGCCTTCCGGCTCAATGACAGGCGGCTCGAAGGCGTCTGGTGCTAGGTACGATACCAATTCGGTTTTGCGCCGTGCGATCACGCGCCCCGCAATGCCCTGTCCTGACCGCAGCGCTACCGTCTGCAAGGTTTCCGCATGTACACCGTTGGCGGCTACCACGCGAATGGTGTCAGGTTCTTCGCTGTCGAACAAGTACACACACGAATTGAGGCATTTCACCGCGTCGAAGGCGGCTTCCAACACTGTCGCGATCACGTCCTCTTGCGACAGCGCCGCTGTGATCTTGCGCATGGCGTCATTCAACGTGCGCAGACGATCACTTTGCCGTTCCAAAGCCTGCGCGCGCTTGACCTGTTCGGTAATGTCCGTAATGACCATCACCAGCTTGTAATTTTGCTTATTGTCGGGCATGGTCGCTCGCGAGAGCATCACGGGCACAGTCGGGCCTTGTCGCGTCAACAACTGCTGGCTGAGGATATTGGTATGCTGGGTATACAGCGTTTCCATCACCCCTCGGCGGCTGTCAGGATGGAACAAAACTCCGACACTGTTGCCGTACAATTCATGCCGCTCAAAGCCTGTTAAGCGTAGCAACCGCGAATTCACGTAGCGAATCAGGGCTTTTTCGTCCAGCACGACCAAGCCTTCGCCCATCGTGTCCAGCACCATCCGTCGGAATACCTGCTCCGTCTCCATCTGCTTTTCGCGCGCTGCCATGCTGCTGATCAGGCGCAGATTTTCCAGCACGGCGATGCACTGCCGGAGGAGCGCTTGCAGCAAGCGGGCGCTGCGTCCGTTGGACATTGTATATTCATTATTGCCCGCCGTTACCAACATGCCAATGACCTGCCCCTGCACCAACAGCGGCACGAAATGGATATACGACAGCCGCAACTGCCGGAGCGCCCGCGCCAATGGTTCGCCACCGGGCATGATGGCAACTTCCTCCACCCGAATATTGATCATCGGGTCTTCAAGCGCGTTGATAGCAGCTTCAGCAATCGGGTTGCTGGCGGAAAGGATGGGATAGACGGGATGCTCGATTGAATTGTTATTGATGATCCGCAGGAACACTTCGGCGGCGGCTTCCCCACGCTCGGAATTAATGATCCGGCTGTGCAAGACTTTACCTTCCGCTACCAAAATCCATGCCAGATCGCATTCCATCACGGCGTTAGCAGATTGACAGGTTTCTTCGAGCAGATGGCGGCTGTCGCCAAGCCCTACACCACAGGCTTCGAGCAGGGTTTTGATCCGCTTATGCGCCACCCGCGTATTGACCGGGAACGGAATCAGATCGTTTGCGCCCGCTTGCAATGCTTCGGCGGTGATGAACGCCTCATTATTTTGTGGTACAAGCAGAATAATCGGCAGCTCTTTGGTAAGAGGGGTGCTGCGTAGACGGCGACACATCTCCAATCCATCTACACCGGGCATAACCGAGTCGAGCACCAATAGATCAGGGGTGGTCTGCTCAATCATCTTGAGCAAGCCATCAGCCTGCTTAATCAGGGTCGTTTCGTAATCTTCGCGCTGCAACCATGCCAAAAGCCCGGACAGCTCTTGTGGTTGGTCATCGACAATGAGAATCTTTGCCAGCATGAAAACCGTTTGTTGGACCTTCCACGATCCATTTTATAGCGGTAACTTCGCTCAAAATAATCGTGATCATCGCAATTTCATAACGAGTTAGGAAGACATCGCTGTCTATTGAGATTAACGAGACGACCTTACTGCTAAATAAATCTCCCTGATAGTATTTGGTTTGCGGGGAGCAGAACGCGTTCCTTGCACATACCTTGCGCCGACGTTAGGTAGAAAAAAGGCGGGTATGTATATCCGCCTTCATTTTAACCTAATATAAAATGCATGTGAACTAGCTCATGCAACTAATGCATCGCCGCGCTTACTGATACAGCACCTTGACCACTTGCTCCGCAGTTGGCTGATCGATCCGATCAGCGGAGAGGAAGTCGCGGCGGAGTGCGGTCATCAACGTGCGTATCTCCGCGATGGGCACCACGGGTTGACGCGCGCTGAGTTGCACTTCGGGCGAGGTGAACACGACTAAGCCGTACACAGGCACCTGTCCCAGTTGGTGTTTCGTCAGATATTCGCGCAGGGCGTACACGTCCGTCACACATTCGCGCGTGGCATCCAAGCGCGAGAGCACGAAGCCGCTGTCACGTCGCTCTAGCCAATCCGAACCCTCATTGGAATAAGTACCCGGTTTATCGACCAACCGGAACACGAGCGCTCCCGGTGGGCCGATCAGCACGGCGTCGATGTAACCCAAATTCGGACGGCTGAGGTTGCGGATGAGCGTATACCGCGCATCGAGTTCCCGGCTGAGGACATCGGTCACCACCAGCGCGGGTTCATTATCACGCCGGATCGTCAACCCGCGAATCATCACCCCGAACCCGATCAGCAGGATCAAAATGCCGATCACGAGGACAATAAACGATAAAGTGCCTGAACTAAACAGTAGTCCGACAAAAATACCGATCCCGCACGCCACGAGACCCGCCAACATCAGCAGCGCGCCCGTAATCATCAAATCGCGCCCGCGACGAGCAACGGTGCGCGTCGGGTTCAAACTCTGCATCGATTGTGCTTGCATAGTCATAACCGTACCCTTGCGTGGCGAAGAAAAAACCGAGTGCGCATTGTAGGCTAAATTGTTTAACCTCGCAATGATTTACGGGTTCGGTTTATTCTGCGTCGGCTTTGGCGGCGGATTATTGGACGCTGGCGGTGTGGGCGATGAGGCCGACGATGGCGTTGATGGCGGCGTTGACGGAGCTGGCGCGCTGGCGGGCTTTGGCGGCGTGGGCGTCCCTGCCGAACTCCCCGCTGGCCCTGAACTGTTGCCACTGTTGTTGCCCGTCACGACCGGACTGCCGGATGGAGGCGTGGACGGGTTGGCAGGCGGTGTCGGCAGCAGTGGTTTGGTTGTACGTGGCAAGCTCGGCGCGGTCGGCGGCTTGACTGTGCCAGTGTTGATCGTGCCGGTATTGATCGTGCCCGTCGAAGCAGGCGATTTGATCTTGTTGTCGGAGATCGGCTCGGCGTTGGGTGGCTTGATCGGATCGCGGTGTGGTGCGCTGGTGTGGCTTGATTCCGCCACTTTCTCGACCTTTTCCACCGAGACAGGCACAGGCGGCGCGGTGATCGGTTTGATCACGGATTGCTGTGCAGCCATCGCCTTACGCTTGGCGATCAGATCGTCCAGCGTCTTGCGGAATTCTTCCATCGGCGGCAGGGGTTTGTACAGCAGCAGATCGGCATCGGCACGGGCGCGGGCATCAGCTTCATCTTCCGGCTTCAAGCGGTAGGCCGTGACCAATACAATCGCCATATGCTTGAGGCGCGGACTCAGCCGCAGCCGTGCGCCAATATCAGGCCCGCTAACTTCCGGCAAACGAATGTCAAGGATCGCTAGTTCGGGTAAATCGCCGGGTACTTCTCCCCTGTCTACGCTGTCGATCCACGCGACGGCTTCCCCGCCGTCTACGAAGGCGACACCCTCGATGCCCCAGATTTCGAACATCGCTAGCAGAACGTCGTAAATATCAGGCTCATCTTCAACTACCATCCACGTAGCCAAGGGTTTGTCTTTCCTTACTTGTGCGTCCGTTCCGTTTGAGACAAGTTTACGCCGGAATCGGGGAAACGCAAATAACGAAGAGATATTGGAACGTCAATATTTCACGCTGGATTGACGGTAGCTAAGACGAAGACGTACCGTGCTCGTTACGTGAGGCTGGCGTCCGTCGTCGCGTGGTGCAGCGCGTTATTCACGACGTGATAGAGTAGTTCCTCGTCAAATGGTTTATTCAAGTAGGCGCTAGGTCGCGTAGTCTCTGCGCGTTGCTTGGTGGCAGCGTCTGCAAACGCGGTCAGATAAATGATCGGGATTGTCAGCTCATACTGACTGCGTAATAAGCTTGCCGTCTCGATGCCGTCTAGTTCTCCTTTTAGCCCCACATCCATCAAAATTACGTCGGGTTGCATCTTGGTTGCCAGCCCGATGGCTTCTTGCCCGTTGCTGACGACGCCGACAACTTCATGCCCTTTACGCCGCATCTTATTTCTGATGTCAAGTGCTACGATGCTTTCGTCTTCTACGATCAGAATTTTTGCCATGTTGTCCTTCGTAAGCTGCTATGTACGCGCACCCGCCTTCAGGCGCTTGTTTCTAGGCGTTGACACGAATTCGCTTTCTTTCGGCAATGCGAACCTTATTTCGAATGTTGTTCCGCCGGTTTGCAATAGCCCGATAGTCGCGTTCAATTGACCAGCAAGGCTAGTCACAAGTTGCAGACCCAACGATTCCGTCTTGTGTACGTTCAATCCTTCAGGGAAGCCAACCCCGTCATCGCGCACGATGATAGTATGTAACCCGTTCGAGTCTGTCCGCAAATTGACCATTACTTTACCGTGGCGTTCATCGGGGAAGGCGTGTTTGAGCGCGTTCGACACCAGTTCATTGATGATCAATCCGCACGGGATCGCCATATCGATGTCCAGATAGACGGCATCGGCGGTGATTTCCAACTGCACCTTATCTTGGTCGATAACATATGAACGGAACAGCCTGCCCACCAATTCATGCACGTATTCGGCAAAATCGATGCGCGCCAGATCATGCGATTGATACAGGCGCTCGTGTACCAGCGCCATCGAGCGCACGCGGTTCTGACTTTCCCTGAATAGTTGATTGGCGTGATCATCATCGGTATAGCCAGCTTGCAACGCCAGCAAGCTCGAAATCACTTGCAGGTTATTCTTGACGCGGTGATGGATTTCCCGCAGCAGCACTTCTTTTTCGCGCAGCGACGCCTTGATGCGCTCTTCCGCCCGCACTTGCTCGGTAATGTCGCGCAGGCTGCACACAAAGCCGGATAGTTCGCCCGCCGTGTACATCGCCGCCAGCGCCATGCCCGCGTTGAATGTCGTCTCGTCTTTGCGCTGCGCCACGATCTCCACACGTTTGGTAAGCCCCTCGGTGAGCGAGGCGTGTAGAAGTTTATTGGTCGCCTCTACCGACTTGGCTTCGGCAAGCCGCTTCAACGGCTGGCTGATGATCTCACGCTCGTTGTACTCGAACATGTCGTAGAAAGCGGGGTTGCAAAGCTCAATCGTGCCATCCGACCCCAGTAGCAGAATACCATCCGGGCTGTTGTTGAGGATTGCTTCCGCGCGTTCTTTCGTCTTTTGTAATTCGATGGTGCGTGCATAGACAGCCTGTGATAGGCTTTCCGAATGCGCTTCCAATTCGTGGTAGAGGCGTGCATTTTGGATCGCGTTCGCTAACTGATCCGCCAGCGTTTGCAGACGAGTGACGTCTTCTTCATTGAAAGCCGCTAGATCAACACTCTGGATCAGGATGCCGCCGATCACTTTCGCCCGTGAAATCAGCGGCAGCACTACAATCGAGCGTGAATCCGCCAAGATGGTGCGGTCATCATTCACTTCTGCCGCCAAAACGTCTGAAACCACCAACGGCTGACCTTTTATCAGACATTGGCTGACCAACGAGGCACCGGGCACCTTCAGACGTTGATATTTTTTCGGGACGCTTGGCTCTAGCCCGCTGCTGCTCGCCATTAGCGCAGCGACGTTAGGATTTTCTTTGCTCAAGAGAAATAAGCTCACCGCGTGGAACCCAAGATTTCCCCGAATCAGGTTCACCGAGGCCGTGAGGAATTTATTCAGGTTTAAGGTTGAGGTTGCCACGCGCGAGACCTCAGCCGAGGTTTGCAGCCACAAATTGTAGCGTACCAGAGTCCGCTGGAGCGCGCCCCGAATGCGTTCTTGTTCGTTCAAGATGATGGCTTCACGCGCCTGTGTATACCCTTGCATCAGCGCCGTGGAGTAAGCGTTGATAGTTACCACCGCGTTCGGCTGGTCTTCGCACGGAATCCAGAGATGACAGGCTTCGTTGAGACCGGTCACTACCTTGAGCACCGCCTCCAAGCTCAAGCCCTGTTCGGCACGTAACGCTGCGCGTGCCGTGACCTTGCCAAGGTCTTCATCCTGCAAATAACCGAGGAAACTGTCAATCTCGTCAATGGCAATCCGATGGACTTGGGAAGGTCGTAAATACGAGCGGTGGCTATAAAGAAGATCGTCTAGAGATTTCCGCAAACGGAGCGCCATTGCGTCTCGATGCTCTAGGAAGTGCTGCAAACTCATAGTGGCCCTTCAATTCGTAGCAGCTATCACGGTTAGGACTATTGAAACTAGAAGGGGCATCTATCATAAATGCCCCATCGTGATTAGCTATTCAGTTAACCAGTTAGGATCAGAGGCAGTCTAGCGAGGGTCACTGTCTGCATGATCGGTACTGTGCTCAAGGCTGCGCAGATAGGCGGCTTGTGTCAATTGTTGTTCATGCCGGACTTCTTGTTCACAGCCATCTATATAGCCTTCGAGAAGAGAGCCGACATACTCATCCGTGACCGTCAGGACAGCGGGGAAGACATTCGCCTGTGCCGTCGGTACATTTAACCAGACCTTGCGCAACGCAGCGGTGACATTAATGATCGAGCTGTGTCCTAAGCCTTCAAAAGCGAGCTGCTTGCCGTGTTCCATCACTTCTTGCGCGTCACGCTGCTGGATGAAGCGCTGGAAGGCAGCTACCTCGCGTCGACTTAATTCTTCCAGACGGCGCGGCGCGATATGCATCCGGTTGGCGAATTTGGTTTCCTGCAAAGCGCGGGAGACGCCCGTGCAAAACAATTCCTGAAAACTGTCCAGCGACGACAGAATCTGTTCGTGGATGATGGGATCAGCTTGAGTGCTCATCGCCGCCGCTATTCCTTGACTAGATACACGCCGTATCCGACCGTTGTTTCACCTTCGGGGAAGAACGCCATATCTTCTTCAGTCAGCGGTGACTCGACACCGTGCCACTCTTCCATCGAGCGATAGCCCAGTTTGTCGGCTACCCACGGCTTGAACAGGTCGGGATACGTATCCAGACGGCGCAGATACAGCGCTTCGCCCATGTTCTTGTACAACTCCATGATCCTCCGACCACTCTCGTTGCGGATGTCGGCGGGCTGCAAGTAGAACGCGAGGCAGCTATCCTTGCTTGACCAATCGTACAGCGTCTGCGCGATTTTCTTCGTTTCGTCGTCGGATAAGTACATGCTGATGCCCCAGTACACAAACGCTACACGGCGCTTGTCTCCGAGGATCGCCCGCACATCGGGGCGGTTGAGCAGTTCTTCAGGCTGGCGGCAATCGGCTTGGAAGTAGTGAACATTAGGCGTCCCGCCCAGAATTTCGCGCCCATACTCGACGCACACGGGATCACGGTCAGAGTAGATGACGGTCGTACCCGGCGCGACGGCAGTATGCAGGTGATCCGTGGTGGGCAGCCCCGACGCGAAATCGATGATGGTGTCGTAACCGCGCTCGTGGGTTAGTTCATACGCCAGATCGCCTAAGCACCAGCGGAACAGACGCATCAGCTTGGGCAAGAAGGGCATCATGGTCTTGACACGATCACCCGCTAACCGATCGATCTCGAAATTATGATGTCCGCCTAACAGATAGTCATAAACGCGCCCTGCGTTGGGGACGCTGGCATCTACGATAGTTTTTGGTGGCATGACAGGCTCCTTTGATTGCTGTTATGAATCGTCCTATGTGTTCAATAACCGCCACTATAGATCAAAAATAAACTAGGATGAAATACAGATTCGTTCGAAAACTGCCGCTCCATAAAATTCATGAAACTTTCGTTTTTGAGGCGGATAGAATGCCCTAGAAGGTCGTGGCAAGAACGCTATTGTCGCCGTAGCATGACTTAGCGATTCACCTTATGCAGCAAGACCATTGGATGCGATTCCGATCATAAACATGATCATAAAGCGGCGGAAGGATGATCGATAAGGAAAAAGCTGTGCGTGAACCTGATCATAAAAGCCCGCGACGATTGCGCGTGATGATCGGGTTTATGATCGGGAATTGAGCAGCCAACCCGATCATATAGGATCAGTTACGCCATGATCAGGTGGATGAGGTGGCAGCGCCTTGACAAGCCAAGCCGTCCAGCACCGAGCCATTATACAGTGAATAGAAAGTATAATCAAGTTAGAACATCCTAACCTCACGAATTTCTCGGTGATTGCGAACACAATCTGTGTCAAGGTGAGTTCGTCAGCGCAGCTCACCGGAATTTTCACGTTGGATCGCGCCGGCTAGGGTTTCCGCCAGACGGGCAATCGACACTGGTTTCTGAATCCAGTGTTCGATATTGAGTTCCTTAATCTGGGCTTTGAGTGAATCGGATGCGTAGCCGGACATCACCACGATGGGCAGATGCAGGTTGCGCTTGCGCAGTTCCGTGCAAAGCTCCACACCGCCCAACACAGGCATCAGGAGATCGGTAATTACCGCCGAAATTTTGATGCTGTGCTGGTCGTAGACTGCGATGGCTTCGCGCCCGTTCTGAGCAGTCAGGACTTCATAGTCGAGCAACGACAGCACATCCACGACCGAATCCCGAACGGACTCTTCATCTTCGACCACCAGAACAGTTTCCCGCTTCTGCTTGTCAGAAAATTGGAGATCGTTATTGACTACGGCTTCCGGCAAGATTTTGACCGAGGTCAAGCTCGGATAATAAATCTCGAAGGTTGTGCCCACGTCAAGCTGACTATGCACATTGATGAAGCCGCTATGCTGCTTAACGATGCCATACACCTGTGCCAAGCCTAAGCCGGTGCCTTGCCCGATTGGTTTGGTGGTGAAAAATGGCTCGAAGATATGCGGCAGTGCTTCCGATGGAATCCCTTCGCCAGTATCCGAAAAGCGTAGACAAATCCACTTGTCTACGTCGAGCGGCACTTTCGATGCCTGTTGTACCCGCTCAAACGGCATTTGGATGAGTTCAAGCGTCAAATCGCCACCATTGGGCATCGCGTCGCGCGCATTAATCGCAAGGTTCATCATTGTTTGCAGCAGGCGTGTAGAATCGCCAAGAACGCGATATTCGCGGTCATCGTAGCGCAGTTCAAGTTTGATCGTCTCTGGCAGCACCCGGTCAAGCATTTTAGTGAGTTCGCTGACCACGAGACGCAGATCGACAGGTTTCATCTCAACTGGCATCGTCCGACTGAAATCGAGAATCTGATTGACCAGTTCGCTCGCGCGTCTTGACTGTCGATGAATATCCGAGAGATATTCCTGCGACTTGGACGACATGCCCGCTTCTTTGATCCGCAAGAGTTCTGATTTCAGGATGATCGACGCGAGGATGTTATTGAAGTCATGGGCGATGCCCGCCGCCAACTGACCTACCGCTGCCAGCCGATCTTGCTGACGCCCGCGTTCCTGTATCTCACGTTCGTGAGTCACCTCGCGGATGGTCAGTACCCAACTATGCCTGAACGTCGCTATCGTATGCGAGACGGTTTCCGCATCGACTGCATCTGCGATAGCTTCAAACACGCGGGTAGGCAGTTGGGTAGTCACCAGCTCACGCCATGTACGATCTTCTTTGATGGTCAGCAGTTCCGTCAGCGGACAACCGCCTAAACTGGCGATCACACCGGTGGGTATCACGTCAGCGAGGCACTTCAGATACTCGTACCCGCGCGGATTCGCCATCACCAGATAGCCACGTGAGTCGATCAGACAAACGCCATCCGGGACGCGCTGAAAAACTTGCTCGAACTGCGCTTTTTGGAGACGCAGCTTATTTTCTAGTTCAGATTTGTGTAGCGCAACTTCAAGGGTAGTCCGCAAATCGCTTTGTTCGAACGGCTTGACGATATAGCCAAACGGCCCTGTTTGCAGGGCGCGTTGGAGTGTTTTATCGTCTGCATAAGCAGTTACAAAGACAACAGGCACATCGAGATGGGTGCGGATTTCGTTGGCGGCTTGGATGCCATCCATTTTACCCTTCAAATGAATATCCATTAGCAAAATATCTGGCTGCGTTTGTTTAGCCAGCGTAACGGCATCTTCACCCGTGTCAGAATGACCCACCACATCGTAGCCCATACGCTTGAGTTTCTTAGATATATCAAGCGCAACGATGCTTTCGTCCTCTACGATTAGGATTTTGGTCGAATTCATCAAACATTTCTCCGTTGTCTGCTGCATTGTTTAACTCTAAATCAAGCAGAATAAGCCAAGATTCCTCAAGATAACATAACATCTATATACAGGTAGCGTGTCATTTCATTCCGTTCGCGTCTGAAAGCGCTTGCAATCATCCGCTCAAGACACGAAAAGAGATACATGCGTTTGTGCTTGCCAATGGCTATTTTGTATTGCACAAACGTTATCACTGCTAATTTATGAAAATACCATATCTTTTCTCATGCAATGATATATCCGAACTGTGGAGAAAAACCGGACTGCACATGAAAATTTCATCAAAACAAAATAACAATACAATTCGTGTGACGGGGCTGTGACAGCTTGGAACCTTGATTGTTCACGTTCAAATCGCCATCTATCGACGATGGCTGCGTATAATAATATTATACTATTGTATGCTAAACCGTCTGCCTGTGCGAATAAACCAGAAAATGGCGATAGGTGCGTTGAGAGGGTTGGCAACGCTACCTTAACCGATTTACCTTTTTCATGATAGATCAATTCAAGGCACTTACACGGCCTGGGGCGTTCGTATTGACTGTATAGACCGTCGCAACAGGAGCAGATAGGTACAATTATAGGTACAATGCAGCTACCTGCTCCCATGAACGCGTAATCGCTCTACGCCTTGCTCGGCGTTGCCTCACCAACGATACGTTTGGCTGCCGTGAGCGTATTCTCTAGCAGCATGGCAATCGTCATCGGCCCGACGCCACCGGGGACAGGGGTGATCATCCCCGCCACCTGCTCGGCCTCTTCGAAATCCACATCGCCCACCAACCGCGTGCCGTTCTTGGCGCTCGGATCATCGACACGGTTGATGCCCACGTCGATCACGACCGCTCCCGGTTTGAGCCACGACTGCTTAACCATATTGGCACGCCCCACCGCCGCGATCAGCACATCGGCTTGGCGCACTACGCCGGGTAAGTCTTTGGTGCGGCTGTGGCAAACCGTCACTGTCGCATCGCGGCGCACCAACAGCAGCGCGACTGGCATCCCGACGATATTGCTGCGTCCAAGCACCACCGCATTTGCGCCCGCCAATGGCACTTTCATCTCGTCCAGCAAACGCATCACGCCTGATGGTGTGGCAGGCACGAAGCTCGGTTCGCGCCCTTTCATCGCCAGTTTGCCGATATTTTCCGGATGAAAGCCGTCTACGTCTTTATCGATGTTGACCAAGCGCAACACACGCTCCTCATTGAGATGATCAGGCAACGGCAATTGCACCAGAATGCCATGTACATCTTGGCGAATGTTGAGCACGTTAATCAGGTCTTCCAATTCCTGTTGAGTGGTCGTGGCGGGCAGTTCAAACCCGAATGACTCGATGCCTGCTTCGGCGCACGCCTTGCGCTTCATCTTGACGTATGTGTGTGAAGCCGGATTATCCCCGACCAATACCGCCGCCAAGCCCGGTTTGACGCCTGTCTTGGCGACAAAAGCGGCTGTCTGCTCCTTCACTCGCTCGCGTATCTGCGCTGCGATTGTCTTACCATCGATCAAAACTGCACCCATAGCTACCTCCGCTAGGGAAAAGCTGATGTCCAAACTAACCTATGCCTAATAGTAACGCCTGATCAGTACCGTGATCGAGGTCGTAGGTTCCGTAGCCCTAGCTTGCATCCGTATAACATTTGTGCTAATAATAGAGACGGTTAGTTACACCTGATCTGGTGAAATCAGATGCGAAATGCATAAGGAGGTCGCCATGCTCGTGAAAACTGATGAACAGACCAGAGCTTTTGTCATTGCTGCGCACGGAAATCTAGCCGTCATCCAACAAACCCTCACCGACCATCCCGACCTACTGCCCGTCTATTATGATTGGGGCGATAGTGGCCTAGAGAATGCCATCGGGGCGGCGGCACACGTCGGGAATCGGCAGATCGCGGAATATCTGCTCTCGCTAGGCGCGGAACCTACCATCTGTGTTTGGGCTATGCTAGGCAACGTTGGGGAGGTGCGAGCCATCCTCAAGGCTGACCGCAGCCAAGCCAATGCGCGTGGGGCGCACGGCATTCCCGTGCTTTTCCACGCGGCGATGAGCGGTAATCTCGACGTGGTCGAAGCGCTGTATGCGGCGGGATGCCACGAAGGCTTCAACTTCGCGCTGCACGGTGCCGTCAATTTCGGTCAGACCGAGATCGTGCGCTGGTTGCTGGCACATGGGGTCACTGATGCTGGCACCAAGGATTTTCAAGGGAAGACCCCTTTAGAAAAGGCGCAAGAAGCTGGCGCAGAAGAGATTGTCGAGCTGCTGGAAGTCTAAGCCAGCACGCGTGAAATCCTGATTTAACCCGTGTTAACGCCCAAACGATAGCCATCTTATTGTTGCGGCCTGACACGGGTGGCATAATCCCTCCTCCATGTGGCATTGAGTACCCCTCACCCTGATGCCACCTATCGATTCCGTAACGATGTTGTGCATCTCACCGAACTCTCATCGAAACCTTACCTGTACGGGTGGGTTATAGCGCTACAGTTGATGGAGTATGTCCACATCCTCCCGCCAATACCATAAGTCTAGGAAGGCTAACCACAATATGACCGCTGTCTCTGCAAATCAGGCTGACAAGCCTACATCTGGCCCGAAGAAGGGCAAGCCAACGTGGGTACAAACTGTCGTTAAGTACCAAACGCCTAAAATGTCTGTCAGCCTATGGCAGGTCGCCAGTTCATATATCCCCTACATCCTCTTGTGGGTGTTGATGTATTACAGCCTCAGTGTGTCTTACCTTCTAACGCTGGCCTTAGCGGTGTTAGCGGGTGGCTTCCTCGTGCGGATTTTCATCATCCAGCATGACTGTGGTCATATGGCCTTCTTTAAGTCAAAGCGCCTGAATGATATTGTTGGTTTTATTTGCGGCGTCTTCACCCTGACCCCGTATGAGTATTGGCAGACGGGGCACGCGCGCCATCACGCCACGTCCGGCGACCTTGATTTCCGTGGTTACGGCGATGTATGGACGATGACGGTCAAGGAATATGTCGCCGCTACGCCGAACGGTCGGTTTGGCTACCGCATGTACCGCAATCCGTTCATCATGTTCGGGTTCGGCCCGTTGTACATGTTCATGATCAACCAGCGCGCACCGCTGGCATGGAGATACGCCGACACCCACAAGATGAAGCGCAGCCTGATCTACACCGATCTCGCTCTGATCGCCGTTACTATCGTGATGTCGTTCCTCATTGGTATTGGCAATTTCTTCGCCATCCTCATTCCTACGGCGATGGTGTCCGGTGGCGTGGGCGTGTTCCTGTTCTATGTGCAGCACCAATTTGAAGAAGCCTACTGGCGCTATCATCCAGAATGGGATTACACCGCCGCTGCGCTGGAAGGTAGCTCGTACCTGAAGCTGCCCCGCGCCTTGCAGTGGATCACGGGCAACATCGGGCTGCATCACATCCATCACCTCAGCCCGCGCATCCCCAACTATATGCTGGAAAAGTGCCACAACGAGAATCCCGAATTCCAGAACGCGCCGACGCTCTCGCTGCGTACCGCGTTGGGCATCGTGGTCTCGAATCTCGCGCTGTTCGATGAGGATCAGAATCGTCTCATCAGCTTCAAGGAAACCTACGACCGTTACCTGACGCCCGATAAGAGCGTCAAGACTTCCACCGAAGCTCAACCCGCTCAATAACGCGGTCAGATCCCTTCGTAAGCATAGAAAAGGCGAGTGTTCCATCACCCGCCTTTTTGTTTGCGCGTCAACCCTCTGCGTTTCCACTTACCGCAATTTCAAGTTGGTTGGTCTATTACCCCACCCCTAGCCCGCAAGCGGTTCATACTCCGACACTTTTAAGGAAGTGTCGCCCGCCGATGAATCGGATGGGCTGAGATCAGGGTGGCAAGGTGGCGAAGCGCGATGGAATCGGGTCGATAGCGCCGCCCGACGGTGAAACGTCAGGCTTAGAGAACGAAGTCCCGAATGGGACTCAGCCCCTCAAAAGGGGAAGCAAGCCAGCCAAGCGTGACGTGTTGTGAAAGCACAAAAGTGTCGGAGGGTGAAGCCGCAAGCTGTGAGGGGAATCTATCGCTCAAGTCGGATAAAAGGCG
>JAHBVJ010000034.1 GCA_019637615.1 Anaerolineae bacterium
GTTTACGGTGGTCGGAAAGTTTGAAGACGAGGCACAAGCATTACACGCAGCACAAGAAATACGGCTTATTCTCAAGCGACTCCAAGATCGATATAGTTTGCCTGATGCCAATATTATGTATGAACGCGCCAACGTTGAAGGTGGCGGGGTTACGCCATTCGAACAACAGCTAGGCAAAGAATACGGATTCGAATGGAATTATGGCATCAATTGGTATATGTGGGCTGCTACTTGGTATCCAGAAAAGCTCGATCCAGTAAGCGTAGCAAACGAGTTTGTATTCATCACTAATCCACACCCGTACATTTATTACGGACCACAACCATTTGATGCTATGGTTCAACTATTTGGCGGAGAAATTACCGTATACGTTGAAGAAAGTCTTTCTCATTCTGCTCAATTCTTGGAATTGACATTGCGGTTTACTGCTCCAACAGAAGACCTCGCGACCGCTTTAGTATCATCCCTTGTCGCATACTTTACCGCCACTGATGACGAAATTGTGTTGCCACCTTGGTTTGCTTATCATGAAGGTAAACGCGAAGAAGATCCAACCTATTTTAGGCTGCTTGGAGAGATCTATATCTCGGAATCGCGATCAAACTCCACGGATCTCGCCCATCAATTAGATTGGGAAATTGAGCGTTTGGAAAATCTAGACTTACAGACGGCACAAGATTACACACGATTAGAGCAGCTACGTAGCGAGTACGCCAAGCTATATGCTAATCGAACAACACTATTGACTCTGACTGAAATGCGAACAATCAGACGAGCACTCACAGCAATCCATATTCTCGACGCGGCAGAAAGAGGAATTGAAGTGGAGCGAGTTGATAAGCAGATTGTTATTCAAAATCTAGAGTTTGATAATTATGCACAGTCAATACTCGCCATTCATGCGTGGCTCAGAGACATCAGATGCACTGACATCGACTACGAATTTGTTGAAACAAAAGATTATTGAGGACTTGGCAGCCATGCGCATCTCGATTTGGCAGCAGTTCAGCAGTAACCACAGCAGCAGTTTCACCGTGATCGGTGAGTTCGCGACTCGTGCGGATGCTGAACGCGCCGCCGATGAAGTGCGCGCGATATTGAAGCGCATCGAAGATTGGTACACCGAGCATCCCGACGGTATCGAGGGCGTATGGTCACCTTGGGATTGGGGACAGGAGCCATCGCCGCCCGAACTTGAACTCGCTGCGCAGTATCAAATTCAGTGGGAGGATGAAGTTATCGATTCACCAGACATTACCAACATCCGCATTGTGCTGGATCGGCTGGTGATCATGGAAACTGTGCGCCAAGCTGATGGTGGTGGTCAGCCATTCGACCAGATTATGGAGCGGCTTGGTGGCAAAGGGTATATCTTTTCCAATATTGTTGGGGAACAAAGAGGGCTAGTGATCTTCGATCTGACCTGTACTGCGCCTGATGAAACAACAGCGCAGCAGATTCGAGACAAACACCTAGCGTTCAATCAGCGCGTCAGGCGTGATGGTGCCAAACTGTTTTTTGACCGCTGGTACTTTGATGATATGGACGGCGAATTAAGTTTCCTTGAACTCGTACAACGCCTTCAAATGTCCAACTGCGCAGATATCACTTATACCTTTACGCAATTTGATTTGGAATCGGACAATTTTGATGCAGCGCAATTACCCCACTACGGTCGAAACGACATTGATGAATTGCTAGAGGTATTTTCAAAACGTCCGCCAGATTGGTTCAATCGTCGTGAAATCGCGTATATTCTTGGTGACATTGGTGATCCGCGTGGCATTCCCGCGCTGGTTGAAATGCTCTACGCTTATGACCCTTTAGATCGACCACTAGGGATACGACAACTTCTCCGCATCAACGATCCTAGCGCAGTACAAGCCTTACGAGATGCGCTGCCAACCGTTGATAAGACGACGCGACAATTGATTGAGGATGCACTAGCAAAATTCAACGAGGGCAACTAATCAATATTCCGTATCGCGCTCAGAGATTTCGTGCTTTAGAGCTTGCACAATTCAGTGTTGGTCGTTCTCATTGCAATTCCAATATTCCAACCTCTGGATCTTGTATAAATGCGCGGATGATGTCAACGTGAGTTCGTAACACAAGCTCAATCTGCGCAGTAGTGCAGTTGCCAAAACGTAACTAAATTACCTTTGGCGGAAACCCTTTAGTTGTAGTAGTTAGGACTTAAGCTGACACTTCGACTTCCTCTTGAGTTTACTCGAAGTGTCAGCTTAAGTCCTAACTACTACCTGTATCGGACAACAGTGGTTCTTAGCTTGTGTTACCAGCAAACTGGCAGCTTGCGTCACGCCGATCTCAAAAGCACCTTATCTACGAATCACACACGTAAGGACATCGTTAAAGCAAAGCCCAATGCCATGATGAATCTGAGAAACCTTTTCAGGTCGTAACACCTGCTTGATTATCCCGCGTTTTCGCGTGGATGGATCAGGATAGCCCTATTCAAAAGTACAGTACAAGACCTCAGCATATTCATAGCCTATCTAGCTCTCCGACGTTGTACTCTGTTATCCGATGATATTCATAGCTGGAGGCTTCCGAGGAGGACACCTGATGTCGGTCAAAACATTTACACTGGTCATACCCAATGACATTAACGGTCTTGCACAAAATGAAGAGTATTGCCTTTTGGTATGCGACAATCGGTATCGCAAAATTCGACTGCATGATTATCACGAAATCTACCAAATCCCCGGTTTATATGAATATCTGTTTTATGATCTACTAGAATGTAAATCCCCGGAGGTAGTTACACAGGCATTGATCGAACAGGTCAAACAGTCTCAAGCCTCTAGTGACCTTATTGTGCTTGAATTGGGTGCGGGCAACGGAATTGTGGCAGAGGCGCTCACGAATAACGGGGTCGAAACGATCGTAGGCATCGATATCATTGAGGAAGCCGCACAGGCGGCACTGCGTGATCGCAGCCACGTTTATCAAGATTATCTTGTTGAAGATCTGACCAACCTATCTTCTGAAGCACGAGAAAAGCTGAAAGCAACACCGTTTAATTGCTTGATTTCAGTCGCTGCTCTCGGGTTTGGCGATATTCCGCCACTAGCCTTTGCCAGTGCTTTCAATTATGTTAACGATGAAGGCTGGGTAGCCTTTAATATCAAAAGTGATTTCCTTACGGATCGCGAACCGTCTGGGTTCAGTCAGCTTATTCACAGGATGGAGAATGCGGGCATTCTGGATGTGCATGTAAAACAAGCCTACCAACATCGTTTGGCATTGGATGGGCGGTCACTTCAATACGTCTCCATCGTAGGCACCAAACAGACGTCTATTCCGCAGTCGATGTTCGAAGAACTCTCTTAAAGCCTGATACAAACCTGCATGGTAGCGCTTACCCAATTCAATTATCGTGAGATTCTGACTCTATTGTCTGATTCAACATGTTGTGTCGTAGCGCTGTGGTAGCGATTTCTGTACGAGTCCCTACACTAAGCTTGCCCATGATATTGCTAACGTGAAATTTCACGGTAGAAAGACGTACTTCAAGGTTCTGTGCGATCTCCGCATTGGTCAGTCCATCTGCGATTAATTTCAAGACTTGCCGCTCACGTTTCGTCAGATCATCACCCAAAGTATCCGCCTGAGCGGTCAAGGCTTGAATCACCCCCGGTGCCAGCGTTGCGCGTCCGACATATGCGGAACGGATTGCATTAGCTAACACATCCGCATCAATATCCTTAAGTAGGTAGCCTACTGCGCCAGCGGCAATCGAGCTTTGAATGAGATCGTCGCCAGTAAAGCCCGTCAACACCAAAACATTACAATGGGGGTAGGTTGCGAGAATGCGTTTGGTTGCTTCAATACCATCTATTTCAGGGAGGTTAATATCCATGATGACAACATCAGGTTCTACCTCTGGGCAGATCAAGACTGCTTCTTCACCGGTTGAAGCTTCCCCCACCAATTTTAGGTCTTGATACGCAGCCAAGAAGGTACGCAACCCCTTACGAATCATTTTGTGATCATCAACTATCAGTACTCGAATAGTGTCTTGGTCGATCATCGTTAATGTTCTCTCCGCGTTTTCCAAATCACCTGAATCAAGGTACCTTTCCCTCGCGTGGACGTTATGTTTATCGCCGATCCAATGGATGTCGCCCGTTCGCGCATAGTGGATAGACCTATCCCGCGTTGTCCAATGCTATCTACATCGAAGCCTTGACCGTTATCGCCAATAGCCAACTGTGCATAGGTTGGTTGCCGATCCAACAGAATCCTGATTTTTGTCGCGTGCGAATGTTTCGTTACATTGTTCAGCGCTTCTTGAGTAATCCGATAGAAAGCGACTCGAACTTCTGGCGGTAACGGCGTTTGACCATTCAATATTAGTCTCACGGACATTCCCTGTGCCGCTATCACATTGATCAGGCTTTGGAGTGTCTCATGGAGCGATTGTTCAGCGATCTTGGATGGTCGCATTTCTAGCAGGATGGTGCGCATTTCTGCTAATGCACCTTTTACCAGAGTACGTAGTTCGGCTAGCTGCTCCCTCGCGTTGGTCTGATCAAGTTCCCACAATTTCGGCAAAACTTGGACAATGAGCGATGCTGCAAATAGGTTTTGCGAGACCGCATCATGCAGATCGCGCGAAATGCGGTCACGTTCGGCAGTCACCGCATCTTCTTTTGAGCGAGCTATCCACTGTGCGTGACGTAGCGTTTGTGCGGCCTGATCTCCCAACGCAGCCGCGAGATCCATTTTCATCGCTTCTGCCAGTGAACGGTGCGAACCGATCAATAACATCCGGCCCATAACGTCATTATCGACGACGAGCGGGACAGAAAGCGCATGAACTGTCGTCACATGCTTGGTGGGATTAGTATCAGATGGCGTCTTCGCTGGCGTTAGAGGTCGCGTTAGATATGCATATTGAACAGAGCGCGTGTATTGGAGAGAAGTCAATAAGGGCTTAAATTCGGGGGGCAGGTCGGTGGATGATAGCCCATCTAGGTGACCAACAGCAGTTTCCAACTGTAAGTTGCCATTATCAAGCAGATAAATCGCCGCGTACTCCACTCCGAGCATTTGTTGAGCCTTGCCCAAAATATGCTCAAATACTTCATCCACAGTAGTGCTGTCGCGGATCAGCTTCAAAAACTGTGCAAGTTCATGCGCTGCTGCAATGTGCTGGTTAGTGAGTTGGTTTTGTGTCACGCGGCAAATCCCATTAACTTCATTGGCTAAATCTCTACCTGTGCAAAAGCAAACGCAGAAGAAATACAGAAGTGGAGTATTTACATTGTATCATAGGATTTAGTGTCTCTGGGCGTGTGCCTGCTTGCGCGTATCTTGCTACTGCCCAAATCCCACGCCTCATGTACCTGACCACGCAACATCACATCTGCAAAAATTGCGATGCTTCCAAGAAGAACATCGTGATCGATTTTTGAACTTCACTCGCATTTACTTGACAGACATCTTCGATCAAGGCTTGGAGCGCGGCAACACCGTCTGACTCAACTCCAATCATTAACGTCGTACTGTTGCGACGAAAGAAACCGCCCTGCGAATTGATCATCGTATAAACATGACCATATTCTGTGAGACTATTCATCAGGAGGGGCAAGATGCTTGTATCAAACACAACTGCAAGAACAATTTTTTTCATAAACCGTACCTCCGAGAAGCTCTGAACAGATATGGCAATTGTTCGAACTAGGGTAGTGGAGCCACTAGGAATTGGGCTAGGCTATTTCCTATACTTTAGTAGAGTTTTCCCGAAAACGCGACTATGACGGGACATTCGGAACCCGTTGCGCAAAGCCGTGAAATAACCTCAATAGCAAACCCATAGCCTCGACCAAAGTATAGTTTTTTAACTGACCTTATATTGGGGGTTGATACAAGCGGGCTGACGCATACTCATACGTGTGGTCGGATATATTCAGGAGAGAATACACGTGAGAAAAATCCTTGTTCTACTAATGGTTTGTGCTTTGATGCTAGGCACAACTAGCTTCGCACTGGCACAATCAGACACGATTATTCGAGTAGGGTCAAAGGACTTTGCAGAGCAATTTGTATTGGGACAGATGATTGTCCTTGTGCTTGAAAATGCGGGTTTGAAAGTCGAAGATCGCGTCAATTTGGGTGGTAGTAAAGTCAATCGTGATGCCCTCGTGAACGGCGAGATTGATGTTTATCCAGAATACACTGGCACAGCCATCAGTAATTACTTCCGCGATGTGACGTACGCGAATATTCCGGAAGGCGCATCGCAAAATGGCTATATGTCCTTCGCAACCGTCAGTTCACTGGATGCAGCGGTCAACGATCTCATCTGGCTGAATCCCTCTCCAGCCAGTAACACATATGCACTTGCCATCAAGCGGTCATTTTCAGAAGAAAACAAAATGACTTCGCTGGAGGATTTTGCCAAATACATCAATGATGGGGGCAAGGTCGTGGTTGCCGTCGATGACGAGTTCGCGCAACGCCCCGACGGATTAGCATCCTTCGAAAAGACATATGACTTCACCTTTAAGGAAGGCCAAGTTCTGATCATCGCTGGTGCGACGCCCGCGCAAACGCAGCAGATGCTCAATGAAGATACGAACGGTGTGAATGTTGCGATGGCGTTCAGCACGGACGGCGCGCTGTTGGCCTATAATTTCGTCGTGTTGTCGGATGACAAAGGCGCGCAACCCGTTTTCCAACCAGCTCCCGTGTTTCGTGGCAGTGTCTTGAGAGCAAACCCGCAGATCCCCGGTCTGCTTAATCCGGTGTTCGCCTCGTTAGATGTCGTCACCCTTCAAGGGTTGAATGCGCAAGTCGAAGTTGATGGCGAAAATCCCAAAGAAGTCGCTCGCAAATACCTAACGGACAAAGGCTTCATCAAGTAGGCTGTTCACCTGCGCAACGTATTCCTTCTCGATGAATAGGTCAGGGATCGAAGTCGTGATCCCTGACCAACCAGTTTACTGCTTAAGGACAGACTATGAATCGTGTGGCATTTATTGCCAGTATCGCCATTGCGTTGGGGTTCTTTTTCCTGCCAATCGTAGAGCTGAAACCTAATCGGTTGGCAGCCGGAGTACCTTTCTCGCTGTTGCAATTCCAGAACGATTTTCGCTATTTGGTGCTATTCGTCCTGTCGTTAGTCCCTGCTGGTCTAGCTTACATCGAAGATCGGTCACGGCGCGGTTCTTTGTTGCTGTTGATTGGCTACGTGTTACTTACCCTCGTGCTGTTGCTGCCAACCATTGCCGGCAACGATCTGCTTGCAAACGCTGCCAACTACTTTGACGAGACGATTCGTCTGCGCAATCCGCGTTTATTGCCCACCAGCGCGTTAACGGTAGGCTTCATCGGCAGTTTGATGGTTCTATACGCCGCGTTCGAAGATTTACGCGCGAGTCGCTGGTCTTTCAATGTGCGCTTATTACTTGGTTCAATTGGATTCCTGATCCTAGTCGGGTTGTTTGCTTCCCACGCGATGGACACCTATTCCGTCATGGTGGAATTCCAAGCCAACGGTGCATTGTTAGGGCAGCGTATTATCGAGCATGTGGTGATGGTCGCCGTTGCCTTGTTGGTCGGGTTAATAGCAGGCGTCGCACTGGGGCTGTGGGCAACTAGAGATCAGAACGCCTCTCCGTTCATCCTGTACAGCGTGAGCATTATTCAGACGATACCAAGTCTGGCGCTATTTGGTCTCCTGCTCGTACCACTAGCGCGGCTTGGCGATTTACCACTCTCAACGCTGCTCACGTTTTTCTTGATCACAGGGCTACTGATTGTATTTACTTACGCCATTTTTCGTGTCACTGGATTACCGCTCCTTATACGACGTGGTGCGATGCTCGTTTTCATTCTCAGTGCCTCTATCGCACTAACGCTATTTACGGTGGTGTTGGTCAGCTTTGGCTTTCGCGTGATATTGCAGGTCGCTAAAGAAGGAAATGCTGAGAACCTACAACAGCTGCTCATCGCTGTTCTGATAGCTCCGATCCTATTTGTATTCAGTCGGCAACCATTGAGAAAGATGTTTCGGCGTTTGTTGGCAATTGGTGCGCTCATCGCCAGCCTGATCGCTATCGTGATCAGCCTTGTCATGGTGGTACAAGCTGCGCAGAGCATTTTCGCGCGTGTACCAGCGTCGCAATCATTCAGCGTGCGAGATCTCGGCATTTCCGGTATTGGCACGGCTCCGGCTTTAGTAGCACTGGCCTTGTATTCGCTGCTACCGATTGTACGGAATACTTTCGCTGGCTTGAACAATGTTGATCGCGCCGTGATCGATGCGGGTCGTGGCATGGGGATGACAGCACGGCAAATCTTCTTCCGTATTGAACTCCCGCTGGCATTACCCGTGATTATGGCAGGCGTCAGGAACGCGGGCGTGGCGTTAGTGGGCATCGCCGTCATCGCCACTTTGATCGGTGCTGGCGGGCTAGGTGATTTTGTGGTGCAAGGGATTGTCACCACATCCGTCGATATGGTGCTGCTGGGGTCGATTCCAGCTATTGCTCTATCATTCTTGGTGGATTTGGGGCTGCGGATGGTCGAAGTGTGGTTTACCTCGCCCGGCCTGAGAACCGCTCAAAGTTCGGCTAAGTAACTTAAAGGAACTGAACGTCAGTATGATTGAATTCAAGAATGTGTCCAAGCAGTTTCCCGCCGGATTTCGCGCCGTGGAAAATCTCAATTTGACCGTGCGACGTGGTGAGCTTTGCGTCCTGATCGGGCCATCCGGCTGCGGCAAAACGACGACGATGCGCATGGTCAATCGCCTGATCGCGCCAAGCAGCGGGCACATCTTGATTGAAGGAGTTGATAACGCCACCCTCGCGGAAGAAGACCTACGCCGCAAAATCGGGTATGCCATCCAGCAGATCGGCTTGTTTCCCCATATGACCGTCGCTGAAAATATCGCAGTGGTACCCAAACTCTTGCATTGGGAAGAAGATCGTATCCGGCATCGTGTAGACGAATTATTGGCACTGGTTGGCTTAGACCCTGAACTGTACCGGAATCAGTATCCGCGACAGCTATCGGGCGGGCAGCAGCAGCGCGTTGGTGTGGCACGTGCGCTCGGCGCTGATCCCCCGATCATGTTGATGGATGAGCCGTTCGGCGCGGTCGATCCGATCACGCGGGCAACATTGCAAGACGAATTCCTTCAGATTCAGTCAACGGTCGGCAAAACGATTATTTTTGTCACGCATGATATTGACGAGGCTATCCGTATGGGGGATCGTATCGCTGTCATGCGTGACGGGAAATTGGTGCAATATGAAACGCCGGACAACCTCTTGGCTGCACCAGTTGACCGCTTTGTGCGCGATTTCGTGGGGGCGGATAGGCAGCTTAAGCGGCTTGGTCTGATCCCTGTCAGCGACGTGATGAATACCGATCCACCACGCGTCTTCATCACGGATACCCTTGAGGCAGCGACAGAGCAATTCACACGTCATAACGTCAAATCCGTGTTTGTCGTAGACAAGCGCGATCACGTCCTAAGGGGGTGGCTGGATCGTGAGCAAATGCGTACTGGACGTTCCTTGATCGACGCCATGCACGAAGGCAATGTACACGACATCGCCGTACGAGAAACTGCCTCCGTGCGTGATGCCCTGAGTGTGATGGTGACGCGCAGTTTTCGCGTTACTCCAGTGGTTGACAAACAAGGCCGCTTGAAAGGCAGCATCACGTTGAATGCGCTGCAAGAAATCATCCAGTCACGGGCCGCCGATGCTACCAATGGCGATGGTGTCGAGCTTGGCACAACAGCGGAAAGCCGACCATGAGCACAGTACAGAGTACCACTAACCTATCAGGTCAACGATCAACATGGATCATTACCACAGCTTGGGTGATCATCGCGATAGTCTTTTTCTTATTAGCGCAGCAACCATATACACCCAAAGAAGCCCGGTTGCAAGTCAATGATGGCAGCGTCCGACTGCTGCCGAGTTTTTGGTTGCCCACTATAGGGGCTGATCCAAGCCGCTTGCTCGGTGTTGGTGCGTTCGAAACAACGCTTCCCTTGTACTGGATTCCGCTGACCTTAGCCATTTTTGAGGTAGTCTTTGGAATACTAGATCGGCAACGTTCTTTCCAAATCCTCAGGATATTGTTGCGCGCGTTCGGGATACTGCTCATTATTTGGTCTTTTTTCGGGCATGAGCCATTCTGGGACTTTGTACTAATGAACATATTCCCCACCAGTCCGCAACTTTTGCATCCTTCGGAAACCTTGATCGAGTTTGTACAAGAGCATCTTGATCTGGTATTGGTCTCGTCTCTGTTGATTGTTCCTATCGGCTTGTTACTTGGGATTGCGGTCACGCGGGATAGTTTCCGAGAATTCTTGCCGCTCGTCATGAATATCGTCAACAGCGGTCAGACGGTACCGAGCATCGCCGTAATCGCGTTAGTGATCCCTCTCCTCGGAATTGGATTTTGGCCCACAATATTCGCGCTGGTGATTTATGGGTTGCTGCCCGTTGTGCGTAACACAGTGGCGGGGCTGGAAGCTGTCGATGCTGCCATCGTAGAAGCCGCCAAAGGGGTAGGCATGACACCAACACAAATCTTGCTTCAGGTCGAATTACCCTTAGCTACCCCTGTCATCATGGCTGGCATCCGCACGAGTATGGTGACCAATGTTGGGACGGCGGCAATCGGAGCATTTGCCGGTTCCGGTGGTCTCGGAGTTTTAATCGTCAGCGGGCTATCGATGGTTATCGGTTCGTTCGTTCTCCTCGGCGCGCTGCCTGCGGCGATCCTCGCCATCTTGCTTGACTATTTATTTAGTCAAGTTGAACGCACTGTCACGCCAAGAGGGCTAACAATCAGTTAATCAGAGACGTTTTGACCCTGTGCGACGACCGACAACAACACGCTGGTGCTTTCTCAATAAATCGTTTTGTTAGGGCTTCTAAATCTCGCTTACAATATCCTCATCCATCGTCCTCGTCTGAGTCAGTAGAAAATTAGGTACACAATAAGGATACACCGATGGCTGATGTATTCATTTCCTACTCTCGTCGGGATTCTGAGTTTGTGCAGCGACTGAATAACGCCTTCGTCAATTCTGGTCGCGTCGTGTGGATCGACTGGCAGAGCATCCCGCGCGGTGAAGATTGGTGGGGCGAGATTCAGCAGGGCATCGAGGGCGCGGAAGGCTTTATTTGCGTCATCACCGAGCATTGGCTCACCAGCGAAATTTGTCAGCGCGAAATCGAACATGCCCGCAAACACAACAAGCGCATATTGCCCGTGATCCGCCAACCAATTGAAGACGAGGTAGAAACGCGTGTCAAGGGTACGTGGATGGATCAGCCGTGGGAGAGCTTGGCACGCGACCAATGGACATATCTGCGACATCTGAATTGGGTGCGGTTCGATGATGATATGCGCTTTGACGCGGAATTTAGCGAGTTGCTCGAAGCGTTGGACGAAGATCAGCCACACATCAAGGCGCACACGCGGTATCAAGTCCGCGCGTTGGAGTGGGAACGCAGCAAGCGCAACCCTAGCTTCCTGTTGGCGGGCGACGATCTGGATTTTGCCGAGGCGTGGCTGCACGAGGCTGACGATGAGCATAAAACACCGGAAGCGACGAGCATGCAACGAGCGTATATCGTTGAGAGCCGCCGGATCGAAGATACGCGACTGGCAGCGGACGCCTTGCAGGAGCGGCAAATCAGGCAGTTCCAGCGGGCAGCGGTGGCACTCGGCGCATTCTTCGTGCTGGCGCTGATCGCTTCGGGCGTGCTGGCGAAGAATGTGGCAGACGCGAGTAATCAGGCGGCAACGGCGCAGCAGCAAGTCGTGGTCGCGGGGCAAACGCTGACGCCGGTGGCTGAATCGCTGGCGCTGAGCAATACACAGGTGGCGACGGCTGGCACAGAGATCGCGGTGATTGCTCAAACGCTGACACCGATTCCGGCGACGCTTACACGCGTGGCGAAACAGATCGATGACAGCACGCGTTTGGTGGAGTCGCAGCGGTTGGCGGCACTGGCGAACGATCAAGCATGGGGCGATCTGGCGGCACTGCTGGCGATCCGCGCGTTGAACACACGATACTCGATCCAAGCGGAAACTGCGCTGCAAAATTCCTTGCGACGATATTCGCGCCCATTTTTCGCGACTACTTGCAACGTCAACAACACCAGCATTTCGCCCGACGGTAAGATGCTGGCAGTGGCAGGTGGCAGCCGCAGCATACAACTATTCAATTTTGCCAGCGGGGCATTAATCGGGACGTTGGACGCACCAGAAGAAGGCGTGACCCAAGTTAATTTTTCTGCCGACTCGCGTTGGCTGGTATCGGCTCATGCGGATGGCGGGGTGCGCTTGTGGGACGCGGCTTCACGACAGTTGATCACTACCTTCAGCGGTCATCAAGGCACTGTGTACGCGGTAGCTATTGCTCCGGATGGGAAAACTCTATTGACCGGTGGCATCGACAAAACGGTGCGGTTGTGGGACACCGCGACTGGTAAGGAACTGCGTCAATTATCTACGGCGGGGCTATTGGATGACTATTTTGATCAGGTCGATGACCAGATCGCGATTCTGTCGGTAGGGTTCGTGCCGAACAGTCCGAAGGTATTCGCGAGTGTAGGCACAATCGGACTACGCTTATACATCTTGAATTGCAACGGTGGGGGTGGCGGCGGGGGCGGCGGCAACAGCGAAACAGTCACCCATGAACTTGTGCGGATGTGGAACCCCGACACGGGAGAGATTACGGGAAAATTATCGGTAACTGTCGAGCATTCTTTGCAGGCTCTCGCCGTCATGAGCAGCGCCGTTACCCCCGATGGTAAGACGATGGTGACGGTTAGCGGTGATGGCAAAATCCGCGAATGGGATATGACGCGCGAGGATAGCCCCGCGCTTTCGCTCGGTACCCATGATGGGGCGATTGCGGGTGTTGTTTCGCCAGATGGACAAACCTTGTTGACAACAGGGTTCAATGGGGAGATGGGACTCTTTGAACTGCGTTATGGTGGGGGATCAAGGCGGATTGATGCCATCCCGAATAGCGGGTTGGTTCCGGCTATCTTTTCGCCCGACGGCGGGATGATTCTGGCCTCCAATTCAACGTTGCCAACAGAAGCGGCGCTGCGGCTGTTTTCTATCGACAGTGTTTACCCCTCGACCATCAAGCTAAAGTATCAGGCAGTCACCATCGGGTTTTTCCCGCGTAGAGACCAGATTCTCACCCTTGATCCGTTGAACGCGCTTGAAGCGATCCTGTGGGATGGCAAGACGGGGACGGAACTGCGGCGATTTTCTGTCGTATCGCCTAGCGCGCCCTCGACGTGGATATGGACGATGAAACTTTCTCCCGATGGCAAGACACTGGCGGCTTCGTACACAGGTACACAAGTGGTTGATTTGTGGGACGTGGAATCGGGCAAGCTGCTGCACGAGATCACGAACCCGACCGACAACGTGTATATGGTGGATATATCGCCCGATAACCGTTATCTGGCGACGATCTCGCCTTCCAACGCGGTGCGCCTGTGGGATATTGCCAGTGGTCAGATGGTGGAAGAACTGGTATCCATCACCACGCACTACAGCGGGATCATGTTCTCGCCGGACAATCGGGGGTTATGGATCGCGGTAGATGACGAGACGTTGGGATTGTTCGAGGTTCCATCGATGAAAGCGCTGATGACGCTGCCCAGTAAAGCGATCCCGAATTTTGTCCTCAAACTGGGCATTTCCCCCGATGGAAATGTGATCGTCGATGCCAACGGCGTGATGAATAATCTGGTGACGGGGGAGAAAACCCAGTTAGTCCCCGTAAAAACCAGCTTAGCCAGCATCGTTTTTTCGCCTGATGGACAGTTGGTAGCGGCGATTGGTGGCACGGCACGGGACGCGATCCACGTTTGGAATGTAAAAACGCACGAAGTAGTGCGCAACATCAGTCTGGATTACATCTGGGATATTGTCTTCAGCGCAGACGGTAAGTCGCTGATCATCAATTATTCTGACATCAAGCAGGGGAAAACTGGCAACAGCAACATTACGCAACTGCCTATCGATTACCGCGACCTGATGGCCTTCGCCTGTTCGATCATGACACGCGATATTCCAGCGGATCAACGGGCGATCTTGCAAATCGGGGATGAGGCGACGTGCCCGTAGGAATCCAATGTGAGGGTCGGCACAAGTTCGACCCTCGATACGCAGTATTAGGCGTGGGCGGCGACCCACTCGGCGAGTCATCTCTGTCCAGTTTTTGCCGACGTTGGCTTTGGTGCGGAGAGGAACACGCAGTTCAAAGGCGATCATGGATGCGTGTCATGATTTGTAATAGACTCTCGTGGAATATTTCAACAACAAAAGATGCAGCGACGCATTCGAAGGTCGAATCATGAAACCAAGAAACGTAGTGAATGAGACTGCGCCACATGTCGGGACTATAGCCATGATGTACTTTGTTGATGTTTTCGAGTTCGGTAATCCACGCTGAATTTATGACGCGCTGGGCAGTGTAGGGTTCAAGACCTCTGCCGTATAGTGGATGTCCGCGAAAAACCTCGTCATTGGGCGAACCAAATTTAACGGAAGCACTCCGTTTGAATTCGACCAAAGCAAAGGGGAAGTTACCATCTTCATCTGCCTCTGCTGAGAGGAAGATTAGGAAGGTACGCCAGTTATTGCTGATAACGACTGGCAACGGTGCGCCGCAATCCCACGCCACAGGAAACTCGATAGGAACGGCGAGGCTCTCGTTTTTGATAGCAGCGATTTGACGTTCTAAACTGATGACTTCTTGATAGGCGGCTTGATATGCTTCCCATTCGCCACCTATATGCTTGGGTGCGAGTGCCGCTGTTGCTTTCTTCAGGCGATTTTGCGCGGAGAGAAGTCTCTGTTCAAAGTCGATAAGCGTCATGTAGAGCCTTCCGAAAAAAGAAGACTAGCCCAAGTTGTTTTGCTTGAGCTAGTGAGAGTGATCGAGCTATCAGGCGCGGGAGGCGACCCACTCGGCGAGGGGAGTCATCTCTGCCCAGTTTTTGCCGACGTTGGCTTCGGTGCGGAGAGGAACACGCAATTCAAAGGCCGATTCCATGACCTCTTTCATGATGGCAGCAACGGCGGCAACCTCGCTATCAGGCACTTCGACCACGAGTTCGTCGTGTACCTGCAAGATCATGCGAGCGTTGGGATGCTCGTCCTTGAGACGCGCTGAGAGGCGCAGCATGGCAAGTTTGATAATGTCCGCCGCTGTCCCCTGCACGGGCATATTGATGGCTTCACGTTCCATCCGCGCTTGATCGCCACGCGAGACGCCGGGATGGGTGAGCATGGAGAAATCGCGCCGTCTGCCGAGCAAAGTTTCGAGATAGCCCTGTGAGCGGGCGAGGGCTTTGCTGCCATCGAGATACTGCTTGACGTTGGGGAGGCGCTCGAAATACTGATCGATGAAGCGCTTGGCCTCGTCGTATTTCAGTTCGCTATCCTGCACCAGCCGATGGGCACCCATGCCGTAGAGCAGCCCGAAATTGACGCGTTTGGCAAAGTAGCGCTGCTCCTTGGTGACTTGATCGAGCGGGACGTTGGCGACAGCGGCGGCGGTAGCGCGATGAATGTCGCGGTTGTGCTCGAAGGCATCGACCAAGAACGGATCGTTGCTGTAGTGGGCAAGGATACGCAGCTCGATCTGACTGTAGTCGGCGCTCAGGAGGCAGAAGCCATCCGGCGCAATGAAGGCACGGCGCACGCGGCGGCCTTCTTCCGTGCGGACGGGGATGTTTTGCAGATTCGGCGTGTCGCTGCTGATGCGCCCCGTGACCGAGCCAGTCTGGTTATAGTTGGTGTGCAAGCGCTGCTGTGGATCGACCATTTTGGGCATGGCGTCGATGTAGGTGCCGCGCAATTTTTCCAGCGAACGCCAATCCGAGATCAGGCCGACGACGGGATGCTGCGCCTTCATGTCTTCCAGCGCGGCGGCATCGACGGAATAGCCATGCGTGGTCTTGCTGCTGCCTTTGGGCGGAGTCAGTTTCAGTTTTTCAAACAAAATGGTGTTGAGCTGCTTCGGGCTACCGATGTTGAACGGTTCGCCCGCCGCCGCGAAGATGGCTTCGGCTTTTTCGCCCAGACGCTGTTCAAATTCCTTGCTCAGTTCCGCCATGAAGGGCATATCCAGCTTGACGCCCGCCATGTCCAAGTCTGCGATGATGGGGAGGAGCGGCATTTCCAGATCGGTGAACAGCTTCCACAGGCTGTTTTTTTCCAGATCGGCGCGGACGGGTTCGACCAGCCGGAAGGTGATGGCGGCGTCGGCAGCGGCATAGGGCGCGGCGCGGTCAATGGCGACTTTATCCATCGTCAGTTGATTTTTGCCCTTGCCGATCAACTCCTCGATATGCTGCATCCGCAGGCCGAGCCGCACACGCGCTTGATCCTTCAAGCCTTTGTGCCAGCCATCGGGACGGTTGAGCCATTCACCCACCATGGTGTCGATGGTGATCGGCGTGACATCGATCCCGTTGCGGCGGAACATGATCAGATCGTAGACGGCGTTGTGCGCGTATTTCGGCTTGGTGGGGTCGGTCATGGCGGGGCGCAAGGCTTCGATCACCCGATCAAGCGGCAGTTGGCGCGGTTCTACCTCCTCTACGGCGATGTGACCGACGGGGATGTAGTAGCCGGTCTCGCCATCGACTGCCAGCGAGATGCCGACCAGTTTGGCGCGGATCGGATCGGTGCTGTCGGTTTCGGTGTCGAAGGCGATGCCCGCTGCGGCGTCCAACATGGCGACGAGGGCGGCGAGTTTTTCGTCGTCATCCACGATCACGGTTTTGACATCATGCTGAGGGAGTTCTTCGAGCGGGACGGGCGGGGCTGCCTCTTCCTCGAACATGGACATCTGACCAGCGGTAGGCTTCTTGGCGGCCTTGGGTTCTTCGGGCATTAGTCCCAAGCGGCGACGAATCTGGTTAAATTCCAGCTCTTGGAATAGGTTGTCTACTACTTGCGCATCGAAGTCGTGCGTGTGGCACTTTTCCAGATCGATCTTGATCGGGAGGTTAGTGAGGATGGTCGCCAGTTTTTTGCCGAGGAAGGCGTTGGCCTGCCCCGCGATCAGCTTGTCTTTGAGCGTACCTTTTTGCTCGTCCACATGCGCGAAGATGTTTTCCAGTGTGCCGTACTGCTGTAGGAGCTTGGGCGCAGTGCCTTCCCCGACGCCTTTAATGCCGGGATAGTTATCGGAGCTATCCCCGATGATGGCTTTGTAGTCTACGAATTGATCGGGACGAACGCCGTAACGTTCTTCGACGCTAGCGGGCGTGTAGAAGCGGTCTTCGCCCTTGCCCTTGACGCGATTCACGAGCTGCTGCACCAAGACGTGATCGTTGACGAGCTGCAAGAGATCGCTATCGCCCGTGATGATGTGAACACGCAAGCCCATCTCAACGGCATCGTGCGCGATTGTGCCGATCACGTCGTCGGCTTCGTAGCCTTCGAGTTCGAGGATCGGGATATTGAAGGCGGCGACTACGTCATGAATGCGCGCGATCTGACTGCTGAGATCGTCCGGCATCTCGACGCGGTTGGCTTTGTAGTCGGTGAAGTGAGTATCACGTTCGCTGAGACCAGCATCGAAGACGACGGCGAGATATTCGGGCGGCTCTTTGGATTGGATGATGTCTAACAGGCGCTGCGCAAAGCCATGCACAGCGTTGGTTGGTTCGCCTTTGCTGGTGCGGAAGGAGCGACCACTGGCAAGCGCGTTGATGGTGCCGAAGTAGTCGCGATAGGCAACGGCATAGCCATCGATCAGGACGAGGCGCGGGCGTGGTTCAGTCATAGGAAAGCTCTCCCAATATAATGTGCTAAGTCCTTAGTGCTAAGTAATTGCCCCAACCATCGCATAGAAAGCCTCGGTCACTGATGATGTGCGGTTCGTTGCGATCATGGTGCATTGGACGAAGCTCGATCATCGATTGGGCTGAAAGGCATCGCGATGAAATTCTAGGAAGCTGGCGATCTCTTGATCGGTAGCCAAGCGTTCCGCTGGAATGATGTAATAGGCGTCTGCCCACAAGTCACCGTCTCCGATGTGTTCGGCGGTCATCCGCATCAGCGTTTCCACCACCTGAATCGGATCGGTGTTGATCGGCACATTCACTTGCACACTAACACACGAGGAACGCAAATCTAGCTCATCGATGTTCCAGCCCTGTTCCTGCGCAACGGCGGGCAGCAGTTCGTAAATGGTCTCCGAGAGCGAGTCAAGTAGTTCGCCGCCCTTGGGCAACCAGACGTAGCCATAACTCATCATTGGCTCGCTCGGCGTGGCGGCTTCCGGTTTGGTAGGTGCGGCAGCTTCGGGCGTAGGCTCGCTCGGCGCGGCGACCTCTTGTTGCTGATCCGCTGGTTGTTCGGTCTGGGTGGCAGGCGGCTCGATGCTTGGCGTCGGTGTTTCGACCGCTGCCGGAACCGAATGGACTTCGACTACTGGATCGGGGACAGCCGTCAATGCGTTGAACAAGTCTTTGGATTGGCGGCGCATGGTACGGATGGCGGTTTCCGGCGCGAAAAGCAGCGACAGTGTCATATCTTCGACAGTATGGGCGGAAAAGAGCAAAAAATCGCCAGCGCCCGTGATGTTTACGTAACTGATCAGCGGTTTGGCCTCTTCAGGATCAGAGGTGTCGATGGGCTGCTGCTTCTTCCACACGGCGCGGATGGCGGTCAAGGCGTCGGTTAGCACTTCGTTGGGAAGCGGCCCTGCCGCCGCGATCAGGTGATCGCCTTTGCTGATCAGAATGCCCCGCGCGGATGAATCAACGGCTAACTGCGTAAGTTGGGCGGCAAGCTGCGCCACCCGATCCGCCGGATCAGTGGCGGGCGCGGGGGGAGGAGAGGTCACGGCTTCGGGTGTGACGACGGGCAAGGGCGGTTCGGTGGCTTCCGGTTGTGCCCAGACTGGCACACTCTGCGTTTGCGCTCCCGGTTCCGTCAGCCCTGCCGCGACGATCTCGGTATTGACCTGCTCGACCACCGCTTGTACCGACACATTTTCCAGCGGCGTATCATCAACGCTGACCACCAAGGCTTTCAGTGCCACGCTAGGACTTTCCGTTTCGGGGATCGGCTCCTCGATGTCCAGCTTGGGCGCGGCTTTCGGTTCTTCCGGCAGCGAAGGCGGCGAGATGAAGGTGGCATCATCGCGCGGAGGGCTGGCAGCGGGTTGGAGGCGGCTGGTTTGTCCACTGACCAATTCACCGATGGTTGCTTCGTCGGGAATGGGCGTTTCCGTAATCGCGGGCGCGATGACCGTCGGGACTGCCTGATCGTCCGCTTTCTTTTTGGTCGTATCCGCTGCCGCCTGTGTCATGCGGCTGAATGTGTCATCAGGATGGATCGGCGTTTCCTTGATGATGGGACTGCTTTTACGATCCTTGAGAAGTTCAAAGCGTTGCCGTGCCGCCGCTGCTTCGATGATCACAGGCACGATCTGGCGGGCAAAATAGGGCTTGGTGACGCTGCCCTGCACATTCAGCTTGGGTATCTGGGCGGCTTGGTGACTGGTGCGCGGCGTGACGAGAATGTATAGTCCAGACTGCACTTCCCGCAGCCACGAGACGAGGTCGGGCATCCCGATCACATCAAAGTCGATGACCGCGACATCTTGCGGTTCATGCTGAACGATCTCTAGCGCGGCGCTGCCCGTTGCACAGACGCGGACAATAAAATCGCCCGCCGTCTCGATGGCAGGCTTGAGGCGGGAAGTGAGTTGCAGATCAGGGTCAATAATCAAGAGTCGTATAGGCATAGAGTATATTATAGCTCAGGTGAAGCAGCCGAACAAGCGTTGCAGTAGTGTAAAACTGTTGTATAAAACCAGTTAAAAATGCGAAGCTGTTCGGGTCTGCGTTGACTAACACGGGTGGCGACTCAACGCTTTCTATAGAAAAGCGGAATCGGGGGTTGATGCCCATTTGGCAAGGGCGCGTACCTCACCACTGGGCGAATCAATGTATAGCCCCTAGTGTACACCATTCTCGCGCAGATAGCCGCAATATCCGTCACGAATTTGTGCGGGATGCTACCCAAATGGCGCACTGCTGCATGGTGTGCGGATCGGCGGGTAGGTAATAAATGACCCGAAAGCGGCGATCTTGCGCGAATGCCTCCGAGGTCAGCCGGAAGCGCAGCAGATCGAGCGGCGGGACACTCAATTCGAGCGCGACTAAGGGGCGGGCGGGCAAGGCGTATTTTTGATCGGCGGCAACGGCTCTCCAATAGGTGGCGAAAGTCGGGCAGCCGAGCAGCAGATCATTGATGAGTGCCTCCGACCAACGTTCGCCGCGAATTACCTGCATCTGATGACGCAAGGCACGGATTTGCGACGGGAAGAATTCGTCCGGGTTGCCAATGCGCGGCGTCACCCCATAGGTGGGATCAAAGATCAGGTTGAGCATCGAGACGAATCTGGCGTCATCACGCATGAACAGCTTCGGGAAGAAGTGGTTCCACGCGAGGAGACGATGCGCGCAATCCAGCACATAGGCAGGGAATACAGCGTCGTGCAGTTCGGCCTGACAGGCATCCACCGCCCACTGAATATCCGCGTCGGTAGGCAGCGGCGTATCCACCACGTAGCCGAATAGTTCCAGCACATCGCGTCGTTCGGTGTAGCGTGCGCCGAGCGCGGCAAGGATGCGATCCAAGGTTTCGTGCTCCGGCTGCCCCACCTTGCCTGATTCGACCCGTTGCAAATAGCCGATCCCCAGACTGGCCTCTAGCTCGACTTCCAACTGCGTTTTGTCGGCGTTTTCGCGCAGCGTGCGCAGTCGGTTGCCGCCCGGTGTACCCACCGCTTTGATCCCTGCCACTGAATTCGACTCCAGAGTCAATGACATCAATGATTCAGCCACCTAGAATATCGATAACTGCATAACGCTTCAAGATGATGGGCTGTGACGACCATGCAGCCGATAAGAGAGGTTCTGATGAGTACCGACGAAATCAGCATCACTGGCTACGTCCCCGGCACGCTCGGACGGGTGACCGAACTGCACGGCAGCTATTACGCCACCAACTGGGAACTGCCCTTCTATTTTGAAGCCAAGGTCGCGGCCGAATTAACCGAATTCCTGCGACGCTTCGATCCGGCGCATGATGGTTTGTGGCTGGCACGCGTGAACGGGCAAACGATTGGATCGATCTTCATCGACGGTTCGGCAGCCGAGGGCGAAGGCGCACGACTGCGCTGGTTCATCATCGCGCCAGAGTATCATGGACGGGGAATCGGCAGCCGGTTGATGCACGAAGCTATGTCGTTTTGCCAGCGTATGGCCTTCAAAAAAGTGTACTTGACGACCTTCGCGGGCTTGGACGCGGCACGACATTTGTACGACAAAGCAGGGTTCCGGCTGACTCACGAAGAGCACGGTGCGCATCTGGCGGGGCGACCATTGACCGAGCAGCGCCTAGAATTGGTATTGGCGGCAAATGAAGCCGCGTCCACAGTCTCATGAGTGTTCGTACCGTTCCCAACCTTGCTCGATCCTCGTTTATGCACGGATTCAGAGCGGTGCTGCCGCTATGGTTGGGCGCAGCACCCTTCGCGCTGGCTTATGCGGTGGCAGCGCAACAAGCGGGCTGGCATCCGTTGGAGATTCAACTGATGAGCCTGACCGTGTACTCTGCGCCCGCGCAATTGAGCGCTGTCCAGATGGTGGCAGGTGGCTTGCCGATGATCTCTGCCATCATGACAGCGGTAGCGGTCAATCTGCATCAAGCGCTGTACGGGGTATCGCTCGCGCATCGAATGCGGTTCAGCCGCGCCGAGCGTATCATCAGCGTATATTTGCTAACGGATGCGGCTTACGGGGTGAGCATCGCGGCGGAAACACAGGCTAATGCCTATTTTCTGCTCGGCGCGGAAGTCAGTTTATTCTTAGTGTGGAATGTGTCCACGCTGGCAGGGCTACTGGTCGGGCAGGTGATCGACGTTCCGGCATGGCTGCATGTTGAATTCGTATCACCGTTGATGTTCCTCATGCTGCTGATCTCGATGCTCAAGGCGAAGCGCGATGTGATGGTGGCGCTGCTAGCGTTAGTGCTTACGCTGATCTGCTTCGCGATTGGAATCGGCAGTTTGACGGTGCTGGTCGTCGGCATCTCCGCTGCGCTGATCGGCGCGTGGCTGACAAAACCACTGGTTGCTCAACCATGAAGTCTACTTTAAGCCTGATCACGTGTATGGCGCTGGCGGTATATATGTGCCGCGCTGCCGGATTCACGCTCGGTGACGTTCACTTAACGGCATTCTGGGAACGCTTTTTCCGCTTCATGCCGCTGGCAGTATTCGCCACGCTGTTCACATCGGGACTGGTTCACGCCCCCGCGTTGCAGATTGGACATGGAATCGCGCTGCTAGTTGCGGGCGTGGTGATGTGGCGCACGCGGCAGGTCGGCTTGAGTGTGCTGGTGGGGTTAGTAATGCTGTGGCTGCTCGCCATCAGTGGGGCGCGCTGATACTAAGCCGCCCCGCTGATGGTTGTGTGCTTGAAGGGTTTTACTCTTCGAACTTACCGTCATCGTCACCGGCGGCAGCTACCTCAGCGACGGCAGCGCCCGCGACCGCAGCGGCCGAGATCGAAGAACCATTCTCACGGATCAGCATTTCGATCTCGTAGGCAACAGCAGGATTTTGTCGCAAGAATTCCTTGGCATTTTCGCGCCCTTGCCCAAGCATACCGTTGTTGTAACGGAAGAAGGCACCACGCTTGTCTACGATTTGTAGACCCGTGGCGAGGTCAAGAATGTCGCCCGCTTTGCTGATGCCTTCGTTGTACATGATGTCAAACTCGGCTTGGCGGAACGGCGGCGCGACCTTATTCTTGGTCACTTTGACGCGGGTACGGTTACCGATGACATCTTCGCCCGCCTTGATCGACTGAATCCGGCGGATGTCCATACGCACGCTGGCATAGAACTTGAGCGCGCGCCCACCGCTGGTGGTTTCAGGGTTACCAAACATAACGCCGATTTTTTCGCGTAACTGATTGGTGAATAGCATCGCCGTGTTGGTATTCTTGATGGCACCTGCCAGCTTGCGGAGCGCTTGGCTCATCAGGCGGGCTTGTACGCCGACGTGGGAATCGCCCATGTCGCCTTCGATTTCAACCTTGGGCACCAACGCCGCCACGCTGTCTAGCACCACTACATCGAGCGCTCCCGACCTGACGAGCGTCTCTACGATTTCAAGAGCCTGCTCCGCCGTATCGGGTTGCGCGATGTACAAATTGTTAACATCAACGCCCAAGCGCTCGGCATAATTCGGATCGAGCGCGTGTTCCATATCTACGAACGCACATACGCCACCACGCTGCTGTGCTTCCGCGATGGTATGCAAGCATAAGGTTGTCTTACCGGAGCTTTCCGGCCCATAAATTTCGGTGATGCGCCCACGGGGTATGCCACCTACGCCTAGCGCAATATCCACCGCTAACGAACCCGTCGGAATTACTTGCACTTGCAGGTGATGCGCATCGCCTAAGCGAAGGATCGTGCCGTCGCCATAGCGCTTGGTCAATTCCTGAAGTGTTTTCTCAAGCATCTGGTTGCGTTGCGCGTCCGTCACATTACTGTGATTATCTTTCACTTCGTCGGAAGCGCTCTTCTTTTCTTTTGCCACGAGTTGATCTCCGCTTTGTCAGAACTGCTGTTCGTAAGTATACACTGCTTTTTGTACTTTGCAAGAGGCAGAAACAATTGTTGATTCATAAAAATTGTCCAGAATGTGAACAGAAGATTGCAGTCTGGCGGGATTACGTGGTATTCTATTATAGCTTCTTAACGCTCATCATTTGCAATATGCAAAGCTACATTCATCGCACTACTTTACGGGGGCCGATATGCGAAAGCAACGTAAGGTTCGTATTCAATTCTCAACGTATCTAGACCCGGACAATCCTGTCCACGCACCCATGATCGAATTCTTGGAAGATCAGTCCGAAAAGCGCAACATCTCTAGCATCATCTGTAATGCGCTTGTCGATTATCTCCCCAAGTTGGGTGTGCGGATACCGGATGCTGAGGAAGCGGAGGTCGCTGCTCGCGCCAAAAGCGAGTAGTGCCACTGGCTATGTAGGATAAACATGTTGAGGTGGCGCGTAGGGGTGCTGCCTCAGTATGTTTAGCAACATGTTCCTCGTCATCACGCCTCGAAACGCTTAGAGAACGATGAGGGTTATCTAAGCAACGCTAAACGCCCACTAATCATTAGACGACACTATACTTCGTAACCTGTTACGCCAGCTGTGCATCTTCAGAAGCCGTGTGTCCCGCTTGCGTTTCTAGGTCGATGACATGTTCCAAGCTCGGCGGGAACAGCCGCTTACGATACAAAAAGGCGACGACGCTGCCCACCAGCACGCCCCACCATAACTGCACAAAGCGCGCTAACAGGGTGGCAAACCCTGCCTGACCGCGATCCAAGCCTACGACGGAAATCAGCACGCCGCCAATCGTCAGATCGGACGCACCGATCCCGCCCGGCGAGCCGGATACCGATCCCGCGATGACGGACAGACTAATCGCCAACAGCGCTTTGAAGAATAACTCGTTCCCCGGCGGCTGCCCCAAGCCGATGAGGATTAAGTAGACGCCTACACCGTCCAAGACATTTGCCAGCAAGCCTAGTCCCGCCGCCAAGAGCATATTCGGCAGCAGTACCATCTTGTAGCTGCTCTCGTAAAACACCTCAATGTGATGCGCGAATTTGCCGATCACGGGTAAGCGGCTCAACCAGTCGAGGAGGGTGATGCACAAGCGTCGAAATTGAAGCAGCAGAATCAGCGCCGCGATCAGACCACCACTGATCAGCACCGCAGGCCAATACTGCCCCACGTCGGAGAGGTTCAGGATCGCCCACGCCGTCAGCACCAGCACAGCGACTCCATCTGAGAGGCGTTCGGCAGCGACCACTGGCAAAGTCGCCGCAACGGGCGCGCCGTACAGATTCTCAAGGATAAAGCTTTTCAGCACTTCGGCGGCTTTGCCGGGGCTGGCGGAAAGCGGAAAGCCCGTCACGAAGATCGCCGCGCTGTCACGGTAGCTGACGCCCTTGACGCCCACGAGATTAAGATAGAAATGCCACTTGAAGAAGCGTAGCATCCAATTGACCATACGCAGCCCCAAAATCGGCAGCATCAGCCACCACGGGAAGGCTTCTGCATAGCGTGTGATCTGGTTGACATCACTGATCAAGGTGATGAAGATGAACACGAGCAGCCCGAAGATAATCCCGGTGATGATCAGACGGTGATAACGACGCATGGCGATACATGACTCTTTGGGTAGACAAAACGCGCGGAAAATTCTAGCAGGAAGCGGTTTGCTTGTCGCATCTCGACTTCATCAACAGCGCCAAGATGCCCCCGCCGTGTGAGCAGAAAATGTCTCATCGGCCTCTCAAAAATGCACATGACACCGCACCAATTTGGTTGTACAATGCACGTGATCTAATCATTGGGGATGCAGGAAGTATCCTCAACCTTGTGCAGCCGCAGTGCGCACGACAGGGGTTGCCGTGTCTGCGAATAATCGACGCCCTGCACGCATTATTGCGTTGCAAGCTCTTTACGAACTCGACGTGACTCACCATTCGGTCGCTGATGTCCTTAGCGCCCGATTGGAAGAAGTCCCCTTAGATACAAACCAACATTCTTTTACGTATATGATCGTAAATGGTGTGATGGACAACCGCGTTCGAATCGATGAGGTAATCCAAACCAGCGCTTCGGAATGGCCTTTGGATCAAGTTTCCGTGGTAGACCGCAATATCTTACGGTTGGCGGTCTACGAAATGGCAGTAGCAAGACAAAGCCCCGTCAATGTGATCATCAACGAGGCGGTTGAGCTGGCTAAAAATTTCGGTTCAGAGAGTACGCCGCGTTTCATCAACGGGGTGCTTGGCGCGCTGGCAGTCAAAAAAGCGCAGTTGGTATCGATGTTAGCTAGGCAGTAGCCTGCAAAAAGGACTGGTTTACGATGGATGGCGGTATTTTCGGCATTGGGATCTGGGAGTTAGCGGTCATTTTCATCATCATGCTGGCGGTGGCTGGCCCCAAACGCATGATCAAATGGGCATATGACTTAGGACGGATCACCACGAAGGTGCGCAATATGTTCCAAGAGACAATGGACGCATTCAAGCGCGAGCTTGAAGAATCCGATCCCGAACTCGCCAAGGATTTGCGTCAATTGCCCAAGCTGGTTAGTTCGACTCCCCGCTTCGACATCGTGAAGGAAGCCAATAAGCTGGTGGGCGAGACGATCAACACGCCCGTCAACAACAACTATTCCAGCAGCACCACGGGCAGCACGTCCGCGACTACGCTCACCACGGCGGCGAACGCCAATGACGACGAAACATCCGCCGATTCTACCCAGTCCGATGATGAACAATCCCGGTATGACGCATGGCTGCAAAAATAACACGCACTCCAACACAACCTACGCCTCCCGCGCCTGACGACTTGCCACCCGATCAAGTGGAGGAGCAAGAGGGCGGCGTGATGGGCATCTGGGAGCATATTACTGAACTCCGAGATCGCCTGCTCAAAATCATCTACGCCGTCATCGTCGGGATGGTGGTTTCGGCCTTCTTCACCGAGTGGGTGATCGCGCTCATGATCGCGCCCTATGGCGACAAACTTGGCCTGATCAACCCCACCGACTCGATTGTGGTGTACTTCAAGGTCGCGCTAATGCTCGGCGCAATTCTTGCCAGCCCGCTCATCACCTATCAGATTTTCATGTTCGTGATCCCCGGCCTGACGCGCAAAGAAAAACGGTGGGTGCTATTGGCGCTGCCCGGTACGACGCTGCTGTTCTTGATCGGCTTGGCTTTCACGTGGACGTTTTTGCTGCCCGCTTATGTCGGCTTCCTCAGCAACTTCCAGTCGAATGTCTTCAAGACGATCTGGACGGCGGAAGCATATATCAGTTTTGTGACGTCGGTGCTGTTCTGGCACGCTGCCGCCTTCGAAACGCCACTGATTTTCTATGTGCTGGCGCGCGGCGGATTCGTCAACTCTCGGCAGATGATCCAATATTGGCGGCAAGCCGTTGTCGGCGCGGCGGTGATCGCAGCGGTGATTACGCCTACCGTCGATCCGGTGACGATGACGGTCATCACAGGGATTTTGCTGGCGCTGTACGTGTTCAGTATCGTGTTGGTTGCCGTCGCACAGCGGCTATCGCCCGTCAACCGCTGATCACGCGCTGACCGCGCCTCATGACGACCACCGCTGTTCCTGTCGTCCGTAATCGCCGCTACTGGCTGCGCCTTGCGCGTCTAGCCACAGCGGCGATTTTGCTGACAGGGCTGATCGTGATCCTCGCGCTCGGCGTCGTCCCCATGTGGCTCCTATTGCACCCATCATGCGCCGTTACAACAACGCCTGCCAGTGAAGGGTTCACGTATCAAGCGATCAACATCCCGAACCGTGAAGGCGGCGTATGGCGCGGTTATTTCATCCCCGCGCAAGGGACGCCGAACACCGCGCGCAACCGCGTGACCATCATCGCGCCGCCCGCGTATAATGGCGATGCGGGCGCGACGTTGTACGAAACTAAGGTGCTGGTACAGGCGGGGTTTCAGGTACTCACCTTCGAGTCGGTGGTGTGCGCGCGGGGCGGCGTCCACAGCCTCGGCGCGTTGGAAGCCGCTCAGATTGAAGACGCGTTGGCGTACCTGAAGCAAAACAGTGCCGCGCTCAACGTCGATCTGACCAAGATCGCGCTGCACGGATTCTCGTCGGCGGGCGCGTCCTCGATCTTCGCGGCGGCACGCACGCCTGAGATCGCGGCGGTGCTGGCGGAAGGCAATTACTTCGACCTCGACTCGTACATGAGCATCAGCCAGAGCGATAATCCGTTCATCAACGTGGTCGTGTTCGCGATGCGGCTGACATACCGCCTGAGCACGGGACAAGACCCCGCCGTCCTGACACCGATCACTGCGATCACACATATCCCGCCGCGCCCTCTGTTTTTGATCTACGGCAGCCCAGAAGTCGAGCGTGGAGGAGCCAAGCAGTTACTAGCTGCCGCACAAGTCGCCGCGCCCGCTTCGATCAACTTCCCCAAATTATGGATCGTGCCGGGTTCGAGGCATGGCGGGTATATTTATGCTGGCGAAACCGAGTACGCGCGATATGCGGTATCCTTCTATGACTGTGCGCTGAACGCCGATTGTGCAGCGTGGACGCAGATGTGGGAAGCTCAACAATGATCATGCAGCGAACGACGCAGGTGGTGATGTTCATGGGTGTGTTGGTGGCGATGGGCGTGATGGCGGGCTGCGGACTGCTCGATCCGCAAGCGACCGTGCAGCCGATTTATGTGACGGCGACGTTCGCTGCCACCGAGCCGCCGTCCGCCACTGAAACGCCCGTGATCCAAGTGGCGACCGAAGGGCCGACGCAGGTTATCTCCACCGTGACGCCCAATCCGCTGCTGGCACAGATCAGTACGTTGCCGACGGGCACCGCTACCGCGCGTGCAACGCAACCCGCCACGCTCACGCCGAGCTTCACCGTGACATATACAGAGTCGCCCGCACCGACTGGCGTGGCAGGACTAGTAGCGGCGGGTGCGTGTCTGGCACAGCCTGCAGGCGGCTTCAACACGATCTACACGCATGATCCCGCGCTGCAAGCCAGTTTAGGATGTCCGGTGAGCACCAGTTTCGCCATCAACAGCGCGACGGAAGATTTCGAGAACGGGCGCATGGTATGGGTGTCGCAGTTGGCGGACGTGCCCGCCGAAGTGATCTACGCCGTGTTCAACAACGGGACGTATGGACGCTATGACGATACGTGGATCGAAGGCGTCGATCCTGAATCTGGGGGCGGGACTCCACCAGCGGGCAAGGTCGCGCCGATTCGTGGCTTCGGCAAGGTATGGCGCGTGAATCCGGGTGTGCAAGGCGGTTTAGGGTGGGCGTTGACGGGTGAAGCCGCCACTAACGGGCAGATTCAGCGCTTTGAACGCGGTGAGATGCTGTGGGTGGCCTCGCTCAATCAGACGTTTATTTTCGTTGGTGGTGCGTCATGGCGCGCGGATGGGACGCCGTTTTGAGTTTACATAAACTGGATATTCAGACGTTCCAACAGGCGTCGGCTCAATTCGGCGCGATATTTGATTGGTTTTTTATCCGCACTGTGCGAGTCGGAACCCGAACTGGTCAATAAGTCGTATTTCTGTGCATATTGCAAGTAAAATGCGGTTTGATCCGAAGTATGGGCGGGATAATAGACCTCCAAGCCGTCGATGGGAAGCTCGCGACGAAGCTGATCAAGTAGATCGACAGTGTACATCGTGAAATCGGCGCGCCCGGGATGGGCGATGAGACAGACGCCACCATCGTGATGCGCCGCCTCCACAACCGCCGCAATAGGACTGGTCGCCCATGCGAATCCTGCTTGCATCAATAGCTCACCCGCTGGTGGGCGATTGTTTTCAGTTTCGTCACGCGTCAAAAGGGCGACGAGTTCATGCGGTTGTTGGGCGCTAGGTTTGTCCAAGATTGCGGCTACCCCAAGCGAGTGTGGTGCTTGCGGTTGGTCATCCGGTGGGAGGATATAACCTTGTCGGAGCAGGTTGGTGTAGACTTCGCGCGTGTTATCTTGCTGACGGAACAGAACGTCTTGCGCTAGCGCACCCAACGCCCCCCGTGTTGGATCGAAGCCGTAGCAAAGCACATCGGTCATGTCCTTATGCCAGACCGTGGTCATCTCGGCGGCGACGAGCACGGGAAAATGTTTTTCCAGTGCAAGCTGCTGAATTTCTGCGACCGTATCCACGCGATCATGGTCGGTGATGGCTGCCAACGCGAATCCTGCGTTCAGAAGATGATCGAGCAGTTGTGCAGGCGTCCATTGACCATCACTATATATCGTGTGAAGCTGGAGATCGATAGGTGATGCGGCAGAGATCGCGAGATGGTCGGTCGATAGGTTCACGCTTGCTTCCTTACCCACCAAATATGGAAACGATCACGTTTACATTATAGGACGATCCCAAGGCGGCGGGGCGTACCTATCTCAACCGGGCTTCTCACGAGTGCAGCCCCCGCACTGTTAACTCCAACCTTGACCGTCCCCCTGCCATCCGCTATACTACTACCTCGTTTAGAGGGGGCTTGCCCCCTTTTCGTGTGTCTTTTGTAAAACTGCAAGATGAGCGCCGCGCCACGCGGTGAGCTATTTTTTGGAGGAAAGTAAAGCATGGTCAAGCGTACATGGCAGCCAAGAGTTCGTCGTCGTTTACGTGTACACGGCTTCCGTCAGCGGATGCAGACCGCGAACGGGCGCAAGGTATTGTCACGTCGTCGTCAGCATGGTCGGTATCAACTGACCGTCAAGCGCGTCCACGTCAAGAAGGTTAACTGGAACAGCTAAGTAGCTGCTCATGCTGCGTCAGTTCCGGCTGCGGGAAAGTGCTGATTTCGAACGCGTCAAGGTGACTGGCAAGTCTCTGCGTCACCCGTTGTTGACGATGGGCGTTGCGCCAAACGGGCTGCCGACCCTCCGGCTTGGCTTCGTGATCAGCAAGCGGATAGGTAAGGCGGTAGTGCGCAATCGCGTGCGGCGAGTGATGCGCGAAATCATGCGGTTGTGGCTGCCCCTCCTCAAGCCCGGCTATGACATTGTACTGGTGCCGCGCAACGAACTGGTCGGTCAGCCGTATACAGAGGTAAAGGCTGCGCTCCGCCAATTACTCGGTCGGGCGCAGTTGTGGCGGGAGGAGTCATGAAGTACATCGCAATGGGGTTGATTCGTTTATATCAAGTCACGCTTTCACCTCTACTGCCGCCGTCTTGCCGCTTCGAACCGAGTTGTTCCCGTTATACGTATCAAGCAATCGAGCGCTATGGGTTCATACGGGGCGGCTGGTTAGGCTTCCGACGAATTTTGAGATGCAACCCGTTTAATCCGGGCGGGTTCGACCCGATCCCGTGAAGGAGTTTCAGTGCTGAGAACATTCCGCCCGCGCCATGTCATGCTTGGCGTGGCTTTGCTATTTACGACGATGCTCATCTCGGCTTGTTCGGCGTTGCCGGGCGAAGGTTGGGCGAACTTCACGGTAGATGGTCAGTATATCTACGTTGCATATCAAGCCTATGTGTTCCGCGTAAACACGGGCACGACCGGCACCCCCGGTAATACAGGCGTCGTCGATTGGGCAGCCAAAGCGCCCAACGGTGCGCATATGTATACCGCTCCCGCCCTCGGCAAGAATGGCCTGATTTACGTCGGCGCGTACGACAAAGAAGCCTATGCCTTTACGCTCCAACCGCCTAACCGTAGTGAACGAGTCGCCAGTTGGGATAGTCCCACCGCCATTGATAAGTTCGTCAGCAATCCGGTGATCAACGAGGAACTCGGCATGGTCTACTTCGGTCATGCCGATAAGGGCATTTATGCTTATGACATGACCACAGGAGCCGAGAAAGCCAAGTTCACGGATATGAACTTCGGCGTGTGGGGGACACCACTGCTCGACGTTGAGAGTAATACGCTGTACGTCCCTTCGCTCGATCATCATTTGTATGCGCTTGATCCTGCTACACTGGCTAAGAAATGGGACATCGACACCAGCGGCGCACTGTATGCGTCGCCTACAATGATCGATGGCAAGCTATACATCGGCACCTTCACCGGAGATTTCCTTCAGATCGATCCTGAATCACAAAAGATCACTAACAGCCTCAAGACCAACGGCGGTTTGTGGGCGACACCGCTCCTTGAAGCAGGCTTGCTGTACTTTGGCGACCTCAAGGGCAATCTGTACGCGGTTGATCTGAGCACGTTCACCATTAAGTATTCCGCCACCGACACCGAGAATTTCGGAGCCGTGCGCGGCAAGATGGTCGCGGCGGACACACCTCCTATCGAAGGGACGCCGAGTGAACGGTTGATCTTCGTCGCTTCGGAAAACAAGTCGCTCCGCGCCTACACACCCGATCTGCAAATTCGCTACCGTCAGACTACGGAAGACCGTATCCTGAGCGATCTGGTGATGGTCGGTGACAAGCTTGTTTTCACTACCTTGAGCGACAATCAATTGTTGGTAGGTTATAATCTTCTTCCATTCGTGGAAGCATGGCGGGTGAAAAAGCCGACGGATGACGATGTCAAGTTGTTTGCCAACATGACCATCGACATTACTGCGCCCACGACCCAACCGACAGCCGAAGCTACGGCGGAAGCAACCAGCGAGGCCACCAGTGCCGCAACGGCGGAAGCGACCGCGTCACAATAACATGAATATCATGCCAGCACACTTGGTAGAGTAACGAGGCCACGCACGTATGGATTTCCTAACTAACCCTTTTATTGTTGTCATGGTCTACCTGTACCAGTTCTTAGGACAGAACTACGTGCTGGCGTTGATCGTGTTCACAGTGGTCATTCAGGCGGTCACTTATCCGCTGACGCGCGCTTCGCTGCAATCTTCCAAGAAGATGCAAGAGCTGCAACCGCGCCTCAACAAGCTCAAGGAAAAGTATCCGAACGACCGCGAAAAGCAGATGCAAGCGCAGATGGAGTTGTACAAGAAGTACGGCATCAATCCTACCGCTGGCTGCTTGCCGCTGATCATCCAGATGCCAATCCTGTTCGGGTTGTACGGCGCGATCTCGCACACGCTGACGGGGACTCCGCTGCAAGTGCTCGATCTGCACAACCGGCTCAGTCTGGTGCCAAGCTTGACGTCGTTGTTCCCGCTACACAATCAATTCCTGTGGCTGAATCTCGGCTTGCCCGATACGACGTTCGTGCTGCCCGTGTTGGTGGTCGCCACCACATGGTTGCGTACCAAGCTGACCACGCCCACGCCCGCTGATCCGAAAGACCCCTCCGCCGCCATGTCGCGCCAGATGTTGATCATGATGCCGCTGATGACGGGGTGGTTCTCGCTCAGTTTCGCGTCAGGTCTGTCAATCTACTGGATCGTGTCCAACATCGTGGGCGTCGTCCAGTATGCGTTGATGGGACGTGTCGATTTGCGCACGATGAGCGGCAAAGTCGTCTCGCCCACGGTCACGACGGTGGATGATGAAGACGATGACATCGTTTTGCCACCTGCCAAGTCCAAGAACAGCCTGACGAGCGGCAGCAAGCCCGCTACGGCGACGGTGTCGCGCCCGACCAACAGCACCGCCCCCAAAGCTCGACCGCGCATGACGCCGAAGAAAAAGGCTACGAGCAAGCGTTAAGTGCAACGATATTGGTAAATTAGGCGCATCTTGGCTACTTAACCAGATGCGCTCAATTATAATTAATGCTATAGTGATGTGCGTTTTGATCCCGGTCTTTGGTGACGCCATACCGGGTTTCTTTCTGTGAAATCATTAAGCACCTAAATAGGCAGCTTTACTATGACCCAACAAACGACGATTGAGATAAGCGCCCCCGATGTCGAAAGCGCCATCGAGCAGGGTGTGGCAAAATTGGGTGTCCTGCGTGAGCACGTGATGGTGGAGGTCTTGGAAGAACCCACCAAAGGCTTGCTTGGTCTCGGTTCGAAACTGGCCCGCGTCAAGCTGACGGTTATCGGCGTGCCGACACCACCCATCAATGAATTACCGCCCGCGCCCCCAAAACCAGCCGCGCCTAAGCGCCCTTCGCGCCCGTATGCCGATCTGGATGAGGATTACGAAGAAGATGGCGGCGTGCCACAGGTTTCCTCCGCCGAGATGATTGAAGACGCGCGGATCGGCGCTGATGTGCTGCGCAATTTGCTGGATCACATGCGCATCCAAGCCAGCGTGACGCCCAAACAGTCAGAAACGAGCGAAGGCGAAGCGGAACACTGGATTTTGGAGATCACGGGGCAAGACCTCGGCTTGTTGATCGGGCGTCGTGGCGAAACACTCGCCTCACTGCAATATATCACCCGTCTGATCGCCAGCCGTGAGCTTGGTCGCCGCGCCAACATCGTGATCGATGTCGAAGGCTACAAAGCCCGCCGCGAAACCATGCTCAAGCGTCTCGCCAAGCGCATGGCGGATCAAGCCGTGCAGCGGGGGCGCACCGTTACGCTGGAGCCGATGCCACCACACGAACGCCGCATCATCCACATGACTCTACGCGATCATGCTGGCGTGACCACCGAGAGCGTGGGTGAAGGCGACCGCCGCAAGGTGACTATCGTGCCGCGTCGTCGCAGTGATCGGTAATATCGGGTTGCAGTGCGGCTCGTTCATCCCTAACATAGCACCACAGCACAATGACAAGGCGGGACATCAACCCGCCTTACGTATTCAAATACAGCTTCCCAATCGCAGTTTACCCTGTCTCACTCATGCACCAAGGAACGGCGGTACTTGTGTCTACTTCCCCTGAATATCTCTTGATCGGGCATGTCGCGCATGATGTAACGCCCAATGGCCCCCGACTAGGCGGCACCGTATCGTATGGCGGCTGCGCGGCGCAAGCACTAGGGACGGCAGTAGGCATCGTCACCAGCGCCCAACGCGATGAAGTGGTGCTCAACGCATTGCCAGCCGAGATCGCCGTGCAGCTCACCGAAGCGCCGCGCAGCACCGTCTTCGTCAACACGTATGTTGATGGCAAGCGCCGCCAGATCCTCCGCCAGCGGGCGGCAACATTAACGCTATCGGATGTGCCCACAGCGTGGCGATCCGCGCCCATCGTTCACCTCGCGCCGTTGGATGATGAAGTCGATCCGCAGTTGGCTTTCCAGTTCCCCCATGCGCTGGTCGCCGCTACGCCACAGGGCTGGATGCGCACATGGGATTCGGAAGGCGTCGTGTCGCGCAAGCCGTGGCTGCAAGCTCAGAATTTGCTGCCACAGCTCACCGTCGCTGTTTTCAGCGAAGAAGATATTCAATGGGATAAAGAACTCGAAGCCGAATATGCCTCCCTCGCTAAACTGCTGATCATCACGCGGGCGGCGAATGGCTGCACCGTTTATCAGCAGGGACAAGCGCCGTTCAACATGCCAGCGCCACAGGTCGAAGTGGTCGACGCGACGGGCGCAGGCGATGTGTTCACGGGCGTGTTTCTGGTCATGCTGCACCGCACCAAAAACATCGAGACAGCGGCGCGGGTCGCTACCGAACTCGCCTCGATCTCGGTCACGCGCGTTGGCTTGGATGGTGCGCCGCGCCCCGAAGAAGTTAAGGCGATTCTCGGCAATTGACCCGATTCGAGGCTAGGGGAGTCGCAACCGCTGCTTCGCCCACGCCGTCAGGTAGTCGAAAAGTCCCGCCGGAAAATGCACATCCTGCATCTGATCGTGCATGGCTTCGTTCGTTTGCTCATCGACGTTTGCGCGGTTGAGATACAGCAGATGAGTCGCGTTAGGGTACGTCCGCACCGTCCAATCGGGATGCTGGCTGGCTTGCAGCGCCGCCTGTATCTGGTCGATGCTCTCGGCTACGGGCAGCACCGTATCGTCTTCGCCCCACAGGCATAAGACGGGGCATTTGAGTTGCGCGTAGTACGGCGCGGGATCAAAGCCGCCATCTTGCCACGCGCTGCCGTATTCCCGTTTGATCTCCGCAATCGGTACGTCCAACACCCACGCACCGCCCGTATCCGCCAGCAAGACACGCCATACGGGTTCCTGCTGAATACGCGCTAGGGCTGTCTCCAATTCAGGAGTCCATTCACTGTGAATCAAAAACGCGAAGAGAAGCTGCCAGAAGGTATCGAGGAAGGCAAGTTGATTGGGGGAGGCTCCGACAAGGCGCGAGACGTTGACGCGCCGGATTTGCTCTTGGTGGCTCGGCGGCACGCCCGACGCCGACAGGTTCATCACGAAGGTGGCGTCAGGATGCCGTGCCGCCACGCCGAGATCGACCCAACCGCCATTGCTCATGCCCCACACGCCGATGCGCTGCGGATCGATCTGTGGATGACTCTGCAAAAAGCGAAACGCGGCATCAGCATCCTCGATCAGCGGGTAAATCTGCGATCCAAGCGCCTCGCCCGTAGAGTCGCCGTGCCCACGCTTGTCGTAGATCAGCGCTGCGATGCCGTTGCGTGCGAAATGATCGGCGTAGAGGCGGTAGTAGTCGCGTTCGTGGACATTCGCTAGATGATACAAGATCACGGCGGGATGTGGGTCGTCGCCGTGCGGGATCAGTAGTGAACCTGCGAGCGTGTGCGGCTCACTGCCCGCGAACGTCACCTGTTCTTCGCGATAGTCTTGCGCCTCTCGCCCGAAATCGCCATTGCTCTGCGCATCTCGTAGCTGTAGGTTAGCGGCATGAAAAGTGAGGAGTTCGCCGCGCGCCGATACGAGTTGGCGATTGGCCTGCGGCGTCAGCCGGACGAGCGCATATTGTTCCGCGTAGAAATAGATCGCCTCGTCGCCCAACCCTTTGCGCGTGATTAGGAGCCGACGCCCAGACTCCAACTGATAGGCTCGAATGAACATGCGAAACTGCTCATCGGACATCACGTTGGCATCGGCATCGTGCGGACTCATGGCGTCAGCTCCTGATCCTCGTGTGGATAGCGGTGTTAGCCTTTCGGCACGACGTGGTGATCGCGGCAGCGTGCCTCGTAGGATTCCGCCGCGCCGACCATGATGATCGGATCGTCGTGATGGGCAGGGCTGCCGTTGACTAAACGCTGCGTGCGGCTGGCGTCATCGCCGCAGATCACGCAGATCGCGTGCAGTTTGGTCACTTCTTCGGAACGCGCCATCAGATGCGGCATCGGGCCGAATGGTTCGCCGCGAAAATCTAGATCGAGTCCCGCACAAATCACGCGTATCCCGTGCGAGGCTAATTTTTCTACGACCTCGACCACGCCAATATCAAAAAATTGTACTTCATCAATAGCGACGACGGTGGTGGTAGATTCAATGCACTGCGCGATCTCGTCGCTGGTGTTGCAGGGTCGAGCGTGGTAATCCTGTCCATTGTGCGAGGTGACGCGTTCCGTTGCATAGCGTGTGTCGATGACAGGCTTGAAGACCTGTACCTGCTGCTGGGCGATCTGAGCACGGCGCACGCGGCGGATTAGTTCCTCGGTTTTGCCGCTGAACATGCTCCCGCAGATGATTTCTACGCGTCCTCCATGATGTTTCATGTGTATCCTCTTAACGTCTCTTTAAGAACAGCGGGGCAATTTTGCCATCGTTCACGCCCCCCGACAAGATATAATTGTCCTACTTTTCAGTGCCCAAAATCACGGGAGCAGCATGAGCGATATTCAGCGCTCCGGCGATGACGCCGATGAGAAAGAAACCGGACGCATCGAGGCGTTCAGCGACGGCGTGATCGCCATCGCGATCACCCTGCTGGTGCTCGATCTGCGGGTGCCCACGCTTGCCGCTGTCCAAGAACATGGTGGCCTGTTACAAGCGCTGTCGGAAGACTGGCCCATCTACTTGGCGTTTCTGGCGGGCTTTTTCGCGATTCTTGTTATGTGGATCAATCATCATCGCATGTTCAGTGCCATTCGTCGTGCCGATGACACGCTTATGATCCTGAACGGCTTGCTGCTGCTAGGGATCACCGTCATCCCTTTCCCCACCAAACTGGTCGCGGAATATCTGCAAACGGACTATGCTTCGGTAGCGGTTGCCATCTATGCAGGGTGGAGCGTCCTCCTCGCCATTTTTTTCAATCTGCTGTGGCGCTACGCGGCCCACCATCAGCATCTCTTCAGCCGCCGCACCGATCTGACCCTTGTCCGCTATATTTCGTGGCAGTACATGTTTGGCCCGGTGTTCTATCTGGTGGCGCTGCTGGTTGCCTTCGTCAGTCCGGCGCTTGGACTTCTCATCTGCATGGGGTTAGCCATCTTTTTCTCGTTGCCCAATAAGCAGTATCAATCGCTCAGAAAGTCTGTTCAGTGATTAAGGGTATAATATCCTCTGAGCGCGTTACACATTCGCTTTCATGTTCCGTCGCTCACAACCGTTGTCGTAAAGGATTTTTCAAATGACTCGTAGAAGATCACGCAGCGCCAGTTCGTTCCGCCGTGAACGTCGGTCAGAAGAACGCCGCTTTGAACTGCTCATCTTTATGGGGTTGGTCATTCTGCTCATTGTCATGTCCCTGAGCACGAGTAACAACGGGCGGTTGATGGCGATCATCGCGGGTGGATTGCTGCTGATGAGTGGCATTATTCAGGTGCAGCGCCGCTTCAGCGTTAACGTCTTCACGTGGATCGGCGCAGTCGGGCTGTTGGCGCTGGCCTACTTTTACCCTGTGCTGCCGCCGCTGTGGCCTATCCTTGTGCTCGGTGGGGTACTGCTGATGAGTTTCCTCAGGGGCGATCTCTAAGGCCGCCTGTATTCACCGCAAAATGGAGGTAGTCAGCGTCTCGATGTTGAGGCATACTTGGCTATCTCCGTGCGTTCTTACCGCAGCCACGCGTTAGTCACACCTTGGTAGCACACGGACAGATTATCTTCAACTTGCCAACGCGCGGCAGGTTCCTCTTTGGGTCGAGTTGGCTAATGCGTCTTTTAAGCAGCCTATAAAGGGAGTTTACTATGCAGATGCGATTCTTGGGGAAAACAGGCATGAAGGTCAGCGAACTCTGCCTTGGGGCGATGACCTTTGGAAGGGAAGCTCCTGAACCGAACAGCGTCCAGATGCTGAACCGCTTCTTCGAAGAAGGTGGCAACTTCATCGACACAGCGGATGTGTATTCACGCGGTGTCTCCGAGGAGATCGTGGGGCGCTGGTTACTCAGCCGGAAGCGCGATGATGTGGTGCTCGCCACCAAGGTGCGCTTCCCGATGGGCGACGGTTCCAATGACCTCGGACTCAGCCGCAAGCATATCCTATCGGGCGTCGAGGCGAGTCTGCGCCGCCTGCGCACCGAGTACATCGACTTATATCAAGTTCACTGCTGGGATCGCCGCACGCCGCTGGAAGAAACCCTGAGCACGCTGGATCGGCTGGTGCAAAGCGGTAAGGTACGCTACATCGGCGTCAGCAATTTCAGTGGTTGGCAGTTGCAGAAAGCCATCGACATCAGCCGCCATATGGGTTGGGAGCCGTTTTCTTGCTTGCAACCGCTCTACAACCTGCTTGACCGCGAACTCGAATGGGAACTGGTCGATGTCTGCCTGAACGAAGGTCTTGGCATCATCCCGTGGAGTCCTTTGCGCGGTGGTTGGCTGAGTGGCAAATATCGGCGCGGGATGGAAGCGCCACCCACAGGCACGCGCGTGGAAACCGCCGAAAAAGAGGGCTGGAGCGAATCGTGGACGAAGTACAACACCGAGCAGACGTGGAACGTGATCGATACGCTGATCGCGATTGCCAGCGAAATCAACAAATCGCCCGCGCAGGTTGCCCTGAATTGGCTGCTGAACAAACCCGGCGTCACAGCTCCAATCATCGGCGCGCGCAACATGGAGCAGTTAGAAAATAACCTCGGCGCGTCCGGCTGGATGTTAAGCGCCGAGAATATGGCACGCTTGAATCAGGCCAGCGATAAGCCACTGCCCTATCCCTACGACTTCATCTCCCGCGCGCAACGCAACTGATAAGACCGTCAGCCCGATGCCCAACGTCGGGCTGGTTCACGCGCCTAGCCGAAACCCATCCGCTTTCGCCCAAGGACTGTAGGCGTCCTCATCAGGATTGCTCGTCGCCGTCTTCGTGCCCGCGCTCATAGTGAGCATCTCGCTCAAGGCCGCCGCGATCAGTGCCGCGTCTGGCGGTGTGTTACTCGGCGCTTGCCACGCCCCGAACTCGCGCTCGATCATTCCCGTGGTCGCGTTACCCTCAACAAACTGCGGAAACTTCAGCACGTTGCGCAGAAAAGGGATATTCGTCGTCACGCCCATCACCACATACTGAGCCAGCGCCGCCAGCATCCGCCGGATGGCCTGTGCGCGATCCGTGCCATAGACGATCACTTTGGCGATCATCGGGTCGTAGTAAATCGTGATCGAGTCGCCGCTGACCACGCCAGAATCGATGCGCACACCGGGTGCGTGTGGCTCCTCGACGCGCAGCAGCTTGCCAATCGCGGGTAGAAATTGGTTGGCAGGATCTTCGGCATAGACACGGCATTCGATGGCGTGCCCGCGCTGCGTGATCTGCTCTTGCGTGAAGGGCAGCGCACCGCCCGTCGCGACGTGAAATTGCAGATGCACCAGATCGAGTCCCGTAACCAGTTCCGTCACCGGATGCTCAACCTGCAAGCGCGTGTTCATCTCCAAGAAGTAGAAACGTCTGTCACGCTCATCCACGATGAACTCGACCGTACCGGCGTTGATGTAGCCGACCGCTTGCGCCATGCGCACCGCCGCCGATCCCATCTCCGCGCGCAGTGCTGGCGTCATCGCTGGCGACGGCGATTCCTCGATGATCTTCTGATGACGCCGCTGCACCGAGCAGTCGCGTTCGCCCAGATGCAGCGTGTGACCATGTGCGTCCGCGAAGATTTGAAACTCGATGTGGCGGGCGGTTTCGATGTATTTTTCGAGGAAGACGCGCTCATCCGCGAAGGCTTTCAAGGCTTCACGCCGTGCCGATTCAAGCGCCGCACTCAGTTCCGCCGCCGCCCGCACGATGCGCATTCCCTTGCCGCCGCCGCCCGCCGCTGCCTTGACTAGCACCGGATAGCCGATCTGATCAGCCGCCCGCGCGAAGTCGTCATCGCTTCCACCGCCGCGATAACCGGGCACAGTCGGCACAGTCGCCCGCTCCGCCAGCGCTAACGCCGTCGTTTTCAGCCCCATCGCGCGGATGGCATCTGGACTTGGGCCGATGAAGATCAAGCCCGTTTGCTGTACCGCTTGAGCAAATTCCGCGTTTTCAGAGAGAAAGCCGAAGCCCGGATGCACGGCATCACAGCCCATTTCGAGCGCCGCCGCGACGATCTTGTCACCGCGCAGATACGACTCGCTTGGTGGCGCACCGCCGATCAACACCGCCTGATCCGCCATCCGCACCGCCAGCGACTCGGCATCGGCCTCGGAATACACCGCCACTGTGCGGATACCAAGTTCGCGGCACGCGCGGATGATTCGTACCGCGATCTCCCCTCGATTGGCGATCAGAACTTTCTGGATTGCCGTCATTTTTCCACGACTAACCACATCGACTCGTAATGATCATCAGTATAGTACAACGCGGTGTAGTTGGCAGGTTGGCGGTTGCGCGATCCGCTGGTGATCAGGCGTCGTGTGCCGCGCGTCGAGGCTCCGGGCGTCTCGACGGTATACTCGCGATAGGTTCCATTCGATGCGTCCGGTAGCGCCCCCTCGCGGTTCTGGAAGATAATGTCGTCGCGATCATATTCAAACGGCCCGTTGCTCTTGATCGCCGCCACAACGCCCTTGGTTTCCGGTCGGCAGCGGTACAGATCAGCAAGGCTGATGCGTGGTAACTTCGGTTCGACGCCGCCTATCAGCGTGCGCGTGCAGTCGAGGCGTGTTGTCGTTGGTTTGGTGGTTGGCTTGGTCGTCGGGCGTGCGGTGGCTGGTTTGACAGTGGCCTTGACCGCTACCGAGGTGGGCGAATCGACCAGACCGCCCGACGAGAGCGCGCCCGGTGTACAGCCACCGAGCACGACTAACATGATCAACAATAAGAGGGAAACGAAACGTAGTTTGGTCATCAGAATTCAGTCTGCATAATGACGATTAATGACCGCGAGTATACCGTGAAGTCCTCACACCACGCTGAATCCCGTCCAGATCAGCACTGCCAGCATCCCCAGCGCGATGCATACCACCAGAATGAAGGCATACACACCGCGCGCCATTCCTGCCAGCAGATCAAATCGGATCAAGTCGAGGAAGGCGGTAATCATCGGCACACCGGGGATCAGCACCAACACCGAGGCCACAATGCCCGCTTTACCATTAGTCGCCATCATCCCGATTGAATCCAAGGCGGGCTGCACAATAGGGTGTAGGAAGCGCAACAGTATCCAGCTCACCAACGTAGCGACGAAGGCCGCCATCACCGTCATGGGGATCGCCCGGATTTTGGCTTTCACCAGTGTATGTCGCGTATATTGCGCCAAGCCTGCGCCAATCGTGGCCGCGACGAAATCTAGCGCGCCGCCGCCCAAAATTAAGGCCAATGCCCCGCACGCCAATCCCGTCCCGATCACGACCACAAGCGGCGTATATAAGGACGGCTTCTTTTCGATCTTTTCAATCGCCGCATTCACGCTCTCGACGGTTGAAGTCGCGTTCAGATTACGTGACATCAACTCCAATTCGCACACGCGATTCATGTCTACGCTCAGGGCGGTGCTGTGTGTAATCTGGGTGCGATGTTCACGCCCGCTGTACACCGAGGTAATAATGCCGGTCGGCGTCACATAGTTATCGATGCGTTCCACACCGAGCACCAGCGCGACCCGCGACATCGCCTCATCGACGCGGGAACTGGTCGTGCCGCTGCGCAGCAACAGGGTTCCGAAGCGCAGCGTCACCCGCAGCACATCGGCTAATTCTTGTGCATTCATCTCACGCGGTTGGTGAGGTGGCATATAAGGAGGGAGAGTCATCCTAGCATTATCCTTTAGCTAAGGTTAGATTACTGCGTTGGCGGCGTCCATGCCGGATTCGGGTACAGCACCACGTAATAGAAGCCGTTCATTAAGATCGATTCTTGTATCTGGTACGCCTTAGCGACCGAAACCGTGATCGGCTCAGGCCACAGCGACGTGATCTTATCTTTGGGCGGCTGATCCATGCGGATGAGCACCGCGCCGAATTTCTGCGCCTCGATCATGCTCACCAATTCGCTCGGATCGAACTGGTTGCCCTGCCACAGTCCGAGGATGTGCGGCGGGTTGGTCAGCACGTCCGTCTTGGTATAAAAGTTGAAGGCGGCTTCCTCGCTCAAAATCTGACCGCGATCCTTGAGCAGATCAACGATCTTCCAGCCGTTGGCGATGTCCTGCTCGGAGGGCATCTGCCCGATCACCGCGTAGCCCATCGTCCAGCCCGCCGCATCGTAGAACTGCGGGAATTTCGTGTTGCTCTTGATGTTCAACACCTGCGCCAGTTCGCGGAATCCCGGCACGTCCAGCGGCAGTTTGACCACCGCCAGCCCGTACAGAATGAATAACACCAACGACGCCAAACCGAGCCACTGCGTTACCTGCTTCGGGGCGCGCCCTTCAGTCAATCGAGTGAGCCGTTCTGGCAACTGCCAGTTCTGATTCAAACAGCGCCCCGCGAAGATGCCCGCCAGAATGCAGATCGCGGCGATGGTTTCCGCCCAATAGCTATCGCCCGCGCCCCACTTGCCGGACAATGCGCCGTTGATGCTGCCCGTCACCAGCCAGATCGAGTACACCGACAGCCGATCCACGTACAGCTCATACAAAAATAGCAGCACCGCCATGATCAGCAGCGCACCGTGCAGACTCAAAAATAGGCTGAACAGCCCCGTGAATTGACCGAGCAAATACTGGTAAATATTGGCGGTGATCACGTTCTTCCAGAACCAACCGTTAGACGTGATCAGAATCCAACCGAAGATCGCGCCCGCCATGATTCCGCTAATGATGCCCCACACGATGGTACGCTTCACGCCACGCAGCAGCATGTAACCGAACACCGCCAGCGCGCTCACCAACGCCATTTGCTTGGTGAAGCCCGCCGCCAGCAGCAGCAGGATCGACAGCGCGATCATGCGTCGCCGTTTGCGCGTATCCTCGATACGGTCGAAGCCCGCAATCGCTACCACCGCCAGAACTTCGAACATCACCATCACCATGTGCTGACGGTACAGCGGCCCGATGTGATAGATGAAGTTCGATGCCAAGAACGCCAGCCCCGCCATGATCGCGATCAGCCGATGCCGCGTCTCGCGATACACCGCGAAACCTATCGCCACGCCCGCCAGCACCGTACACAGCGACACGATCAGGCGTCCGTACCAGTAGCCGGGGCCGAAAGCCGCCACCACCGGAGCCATCAGAATATGAAAGAAGGGCGGATAATTCGTGCCGTAAAATGGATAGTGATCGTTGTTAAAGTAAGGCCATGTCCCTTGGCTGATGTACACCGAATTCTGGATTTCGTAACCTTCGCCCTCATCATAATCAAAGGGGAAGCGCACCAGCGAGGCCGTGTACAGGACGTACACGATAAAGTGGATGATCAGGATTGTGAGCGCCGCGCCGAGCAGCACATTGCGCGCCAGCCGAAGCGATGGTGACCAGTCTGCCGGACGTAGAGTAGCGGCGTTAGCAGCCGTTGTAGTAGCCATTACGCGGGGCGATCTCCTAACGGGATCAACGTCAATCCCAAGATCGCCAGCCCAACGCACGCCACAAGGCCGAGTTTTTGCGTGGGGCCGAACTCACCGCCGCCGCGCACCGTATCCAACACAAGCAGTCCGACAAAACCAAGCACGCCCGCCGCCAGAATCACGATTCCGAGCAGGCGCTTGGTGATGATCCAATCTGAGGTCATGCACAAACTCCTGAACCAGTCAGAGCGTGGAATCATGCCGCAGATTCGTCAGACAATCAACGGGCGTTATCACAGCGTATGGATGACGTTCGACACCAATGTGCCGTCCTTGTCACCAAAGACGACCAGTCATATAATGGTCGGTATGGAAAACAAGAAACAACATCTACTTCAAAAGGGCTTCGTAATTCTGTACCAGAAAGGCTACAACGGTACAGGGATCCAAGAAATTGTGGACGCGGCGGGCGTGCCTAAAGGCTCTTTTTACAGCTATTTTGATAGCAAACAAGCCTTCGCGCTGGAAGCACTGCGGCACTATACCACCCTCTTGGACGAGGAGATGGACGCGACGTTATCCGACGCGGCGGTTCCGCCGTTGGAACGCATCTTCAATTTATATCGACAACGGCTCGAATTCTTTCGGCAGGTGAATTATACGCTTGGCTGTTTTGCGGGAAACTTAACACAAGAATTAGGCGATACCAACCTGACCGTGCGAACGGCGCTCGATGACTTCTTCGTACACAACCGCCAGCCTATCGCGCGATGTTTAGAAGAAGCCAGCCAGCTTGGCGTGCTCTCTAGCCCGCTGTCTGCGCAGGAATTAGCAGAGTACATTGTGAACGCTTACGAAGGATCATTACTGCGCATGAAAGCGTCTGCGAGCGAGGAACCGCTGCTGCTCTTCCTGAAAATGCTCAAGCTGCTGCTCGTGTAGTTTTTTTGCGCGATGAAAGACGACTGGTCATCTGGAAATGTGATAAGGAATGGAAGATGGAACGCCTCCTGCTCATCGGTTTGTTCGTGATCTTCGGCGTGATTACGCTGCTAGTGGTCGGAAATGGCCTATGGAATCGTCGCTACAACAATCCAGCGGAGGACGTTCCCGCCACTGACGCGGATTTACTCACACACGGCATCAAAACGATCCAAGCCAATGGACTGCGCTTTGCTTATCGGGACGCGGGTAATGCGGAGTCTGCACTAGTGGTGCTGCTGCATGGCTTCCCGGAGACGGCGGACTGCTTTGAGGCAATGCTTACCGCGTTAGCCAAGGCTGGCTATTATGCAGTTGCGCCGTATATGCGTGGTTACTATCCCACCGACATTCCCGCGTCCGGCGACTATGCCCCGTTAACGCTTGGCGCGGATGTGATTGCGTTGATCGATGCGTTTCATCGTAAAACAGCCATCGTGATCGGACATGACTGGGGCGCGGTAGCAGCCTACGCCGCCGCCAATCTTGACCCTGCCCGCGTCGAAAAATTAGTAGCGATCTCGATCCCGCATCCGGCGACGGTTAGCCTCTCACTGAATACGCTGCGCAGAGCACCACATTTTGTCCAGTTATCGGCTGGCTTTCTGTCGGAATTTCTGGCGCGTCGTGATAATTTCGCTTACATCGATCATCTCTACGCATTTTGGTCGCCGCACTGGACACCTTCGGCAGCCGAAATGACATCGATCAAAACTGACTTCGCGCGTGCAGGGCGTCTACGTGCGGCACTTGGCTATTACACGTCTCTGTTCGCGGATAGGCTCAACCGTCAGCATACGGCGATCCTCAACAAACCGATTACCGTCCCAACGTTAGCCTTTGTCGGTGAAGACGATAATGCCGACCCATCTTGGTTTGACCGATCCTCTCTGTTTACGGCGGGGTATCAGCTCTACCGTGTCCATGAGGCGGGACATTTTCTCCCGCAGGAGGCAGCGCCTTTTCTGATGGAGCATATTCTTCGCTTTATCGGAATGCCAGCCTAGGCAGCGTGATTATCGACTGCTTCGCGCCTCAGCCGTGACAGGGTCGGCACGTGTCCGACCCTAATAATGCAGTCTGGTCGCTAGATGCCCAATGACACGTACTTGACTTCTAAATACTCGTGAATGCCCACCGAGCCACCTTCGCGACCCAAGCCGCTGTGCTTGAAGCCGCCGAAGGGGGCTTGCGCCGTCGAAGGCAAGCCATCATTCGCCCCGATGATGCCATATTCGAGCCGCTCCGCCACACGGATCACACGGCTGAAGTCGCGCGTGTAGTAGTAAGCCGCTAACCCATACTGCGTATCATTCGCCGTCGCGATCACCTCATCTTCGCTGTCAAACGGGATCAGCGGCGCGACGGGGCCAAACGTCTCCTCACGCGCCACCAGCATCAAGGCGCTCGCGCCCGTGAGCACTGTTGGTTGCCAGAAATTGCCCATTTGTGCGATTGCCTGCCCACCTAGCGCTACCGCCGCGCCATGTGCCGTCGCATCGCTGATATGCCGTTCCACCTTCACCCGCGCGGGCTGATCGATCAGCGGCCCAACCGACACGTCCGGCGCGAGTCCATTGCCTACCTTCATCTTGCCGACTTCCGCCGTGAACGCTTCCGCGAACTGATCGTAGACTCCGCGTTGCACGAATATACGATTCGCGCATACGCACGTTTGCCCCGCGTTGCGGAACTTCGACGCCACCGCACCCTTCACCGCCGCGCCGAGATCAGCATCATCGAACACGATGAACGGTGCATTCCCGCCCAATTCCATCGACATCCGCTTGACTGTCGCCGCCGATTTCGCGATCAGCATCTGTCCGACCTCGGTAGACCCCGTGAACGAGATTTTCCGCACGCGCTCATCTGCGAACACCGTATCCGAAAACGGGATCGGGTTGCTGGTCGTCACGATGTTCACCACGCCGGGCGGGAAGCCCGCCTCGATGAACAGCTTACCGAGTTCCAACGCGGAAAGCGGCGTTTGTTCGGCAGGCTTGCAGACGCAGGTGCAGCCAGCCGCCAATGCTGGCCCCAATTTGCGCGTTAGCATTGCCGTCGGGAAGTTCCACGGCGTGATCATCACCGCCACCCCAACAGGCTGTCGCAGCAGCCACAGGCGCTTGTTCGGCACCGACGCGGGAATCATCTCCCCGTACACGCGCTCGGCCTCGCCCGCGAACCACGTCAAAAAGCTGGCGGCATACGCGATCTCGCCGCGTGCTTCACTGATTGGCTTGCCCTGTTCCAGCGTCATGATCGTCGCCAGCCGTTCGCGGCGCTCCAGCATCAGCGCGGCGACTTTGCGCATCAGGTCGGATCGTGTGATCGCGGGCATAGCTGCCCAGATCGGCAGAGCGGCGGCAGCGGCATCAATTGCCGCCCGCGTTTCGTCCGCGCCCGCGTCCGGCACATACCGCAGAATGTCGCCCGTCGCCGGATTATCGACCGCGAATGTTTTGCCGTTGTTCGCCGCCTGCCATTCACCATTGATGAATAACTTATACTCGGCCTCGCCAAGCGTCTGATCAACGATTTGTTCAAGATTAAGTGTTGCAGCCACGATTTACCTCATTTATTTACGCTATCAGGGTGTCTGTTGGACGGATTGCCACAAAAATAACCTACCTTGATCCTAAATGAAACAGACCGATCATGGAAACCTATATCTTGGCAAGATCGCCGCCTTCGTGGTATCAACGGGGTTTACCGCATCTACACATCCAAAAGCAATTATGCAACCCTTATTCGTGCTCCATCCACGCCCGCCTTATGCCTTCGATACGCTGCTGGCGTTCGTCCGCCGCTATGCGCATCCGGTACTGCATCACGCCCACGCCGACGCTTACCGTCACATCCTGCGCATCGATGATAGGTTAGCGCTGATCGAAGTACGCTCACACGGCACGACCAACGCACCGCAGTTAGCGGTGAATCTTCTCGCTGCGACGGACGATATTCCTATCGACGTGCTGCAATCGCGCCTTGCCCACATCCTCGCCATTGACGTAGATCGCGCCAGCTTCTTTGAATATGCCAATCAGCATCAACCCCTCGCCAGCGTGATCGCACCGCTGCATGGTCTTCCGCTCTTGCGCACCGACGATCTTTTCGAAGCCTTGATGTGCGTGATCATCGAGCAGCAGATCGCGTGGAAAACGGCCTTGCGGGCACAGCGTTGGTTGCTAGAGTGGGCTGGACACCGCCTCGATCATGACAGTCAGCCGTACTACGCCTTCCCCACGCCAGCGCAGATCGCTGCCGCTTCCGTCGATGACCTCAAGCCGCTGAAAATCACCTTCGGGCGGATGCGCCTAATGATCTCACTCGCGGAGCAAGTCGCCAGCGGACAGCTTGACCTCGCCAGTCTCACCACGCTCTCTCCGCTCGATTGCTATCATGCGCTCTTGAAGCTCAAGGGGATCGGGCACTGGACGGCGGCAGTGATCGTCTCGCGGGCGATGGGGCGGTCACCGCTCATCACCTACAATGATGTGGCGCTGCAAGCGGCGGTCAATTACCTGTTCTTCGACAAAGAAGGCCGCACCACGCCAGAAGCCGTGCAGCAAGTGTTCGCGCCTCTCGGTGACTACGCCGCTGAAGCCGCCGACTACACGCTGATTCGGTGGGTCTTCGAGCGCTATTGATATAGCTTCGCGGCAACATTCTTGCTCTTTTAGTTTCAGAAGGGAATATATTCGCCTTGAGTCCCGAAGGGACTTCGTAAGGTAAGCCCGACGTTTCAACGTCGGGACGCGGTTACCGCACCGAAGTTATCCGTACAACAAGCCTTCCAACCGACTCTTCACATCAGGCCATTCCTTGTCCAAAATGCGGAACCACGCCGTATCCCGATTGCGTCCTTTGATGATGAAGTGATACTCTTGGATGCCCTCGAACGTGAAGCCCATCCGCAAGGCCGCCCGCCGTGATCGCTCGTTCAGCGAGTCACATTTCCATTCCAGCCGACGATAACCGAGTTCAAACGCGTGCTTGAGCATCAGGTAGGTCGCTTCGGTATTGGCCTTCGTGCGCTGCGCCAGCGGGCTATACCAGATGCTGCCCAACTCCACCTTGAGATGTTCAGGGAAATTGCTCAGATAATTGATGACGCCGATCTGCGTGCCCGTCGCCACCTCGAAAACCGTCATTGGTAGCCCGTTCGCCGCGTTGATCTGTGCCTGTAAATAGGCGCTGAACGCGTCGATGTTGTCGAACGGCCCACCAAACAAATACCGCCAGATCAGCATCTCAGCGTCGTAAGCGTCAATCTTGCGCTCGCCCAACTGGGCTGGTTGTCCGTTGGATACGGCGTACAGGGGTTCCAGATCGCGCGCCAAGTCCATCGGCTTTAGGATCACGAACCGCCCCTCCAGCGTCACCGGATCGGGCTTGACGGGCAGCAGCTTCATCTTGGCGCGGATTTCATCCGACAGTGGAGGATTGACGGGAAAGGTAGTCATTGTGTCGTTAGTAACCTTCTGCAAAGGACAGGCTTGGGAGTGCGCATTATAGCGTATGTTGGGGCTACTCCTTCACCACCCACCGCAAATGCGCCGGACGTTCAGGCCGACGCCAATCGATGCGCTGCAATTCCTTCGCCAGCGCTTCCAGATTCGCCAGATTGCGCACCGCCAGAAAATCATCCACATATGGCAGCATGGCCTGTGCGCCGCGTGTGATCGGTTCGTAGCGTTCCCCGCCGATCAGTGGATTCAGCCAGATTACGCGGTTTGCGTTGCGTTGCAGCCGATCCATCTCGCTGCGTAGCTGCTCTGGATCGCCGCGATCCCACCCATCAGTGATCAAGATCACCACTGCCCCGCGTCCGAGCACACGCCGCGCCCACACGAAATTGAACGCGTGCAAATTGTCTCCGATGCGCGTTCCGCCGCCCCAATCCTGCACCGTCTCGCTGACCTGCTTCAGCGTCACGTCGATGGATTTGTGCCGCAGTGGTCGCGTGATCCGAGTCAGGCGCGTGCTGAACACGAACGACTCGACCTGATAAATACTGTTTGCCAGCGTGTGCATGAAATGCAGCAGCAAACGCGTGTAGCGTTCCATGCTCCCGCTGATGTCGCAGATCAGCACCAACGGGCGCGGCTTGATCTTCTGTCGGCGCGTCGGCAGGCTGATCGGCTCACCGGCATAGCGCATATTCCGCCGGAATGCCCGCCGCAGATCGAGCAGCTCGCCCTTCCCCGGCACAAAACGCCGCGTCTTCCGCGTGCCAAGACTCCATCGCAGTGACGCCATCGCTTTTCGTGCCGCCGCGATCTCCTCGCCCGTCATCAACGCGAAGTCCTTGCGACGCAGCACTTCATTTTCGCTGACCGTCTGGTACACCACGATCATTTCTTCGTCGTTCTCAGGGCGATCATCGTGGAAGGCTGTGTTGTCTCGGTAACTTGGATTCGGCAAAATGCGTGGCTGCTCGGATTTCGACGCCTGATTTCCCGACTCCAGCCCGATATTGATCCAGCCATCGCCATGACGCTTCCAGAATAGCTCAAACGCCTGATCAAACAGTTCCAGATCGCGCTGTCGGCTCACGATCAACGCGCGCAGGGCGTGACGGAAGTCTTCTTTGCGCCCCAACTGAATATGTTGGAGCGCGTTCGCCACTTCGATCATGCGGTTGGGCGAGACTGCCATGCCGAGCCGCTTGCATACGCGCCCGAACAGCAGCAGATTATGCAGCAGTTTGCCGCCTTCATAGGGCGTGCCGTCCGGACCCAAATACCCGCCGGGACGAGGAAGATTCGTCATATTTTCGTCTATTCGTACATTATTATTTAGGTGGATTCTGGCACAGGTTCGCTCACGTAAGCAAGGATGATCCGGTCACAGGAAATACCAGCCTCTGTAAGCGCCATCTGCCAGTTCACATTCTACCAAGTATACGCCCCCTATTTCACTTGCCGTTTGAGTCTTGGAACGGCTGCGCACTTTCAGCCCAATTCTGCCTCCTCAACCGTGACTCTACGAGCAACCCGAAATGGAAACACGGCGATTCCGCTGCACCATCGATGTGGATGGTCACCGGAATCATTCATCCGCGTGCAGGGCAGCAAAAAGGGGCAGGTTCATGCGAACCTACCCCTTAGTTCAGACAACCTTATGGGATGTCAGATTACCCGCCGATAGGAGCCGTCGGGTCTTCCACCGCGTCGCCTGTGCGGCTGCGCTGGACGGAATACAGCACCACGCCGAGCAGCACCAGCATCACGATCACGGTGATCGCGACGGTGCCACCGTTCGTGCCACTCGCGGTTTGCGCCGCGTAGGTCACGATCAACGGAGCAGCCAACAGCGAGACGAGGTTGATCACCTTGATCATCGGGTTCAGCGCGGGGCCAGCCGTATCCTTGAACGGATCACCCACCGTGTCACCGACCACCGTGGCCTTGTGCGGTTCAGACCGCTTGCCACCGTAGTGCCCTTGCTCGACGAACTTCTTGGCATTGTCCCACGCGCCGCCCGCGTTCGCCATGAACACCGCCATCAACTGACCGGTGAGGATGATGCCCGCGTTAAAGCCGCCCAACGCGCTCGCGCCGAGCAAGAACCCGACGATGATCGGGCTGAGTACGGCGACCACACCTACGGGCAGCAGTTCGCGCTGCGCCGCCTGTGTCGAGACGCTCACGCACTCGGCATAGTCAGGCGTCTTGGTGCCTTCCATGATGCCGGGGATGCGCAGTTGACGGCGTACCACGGCGATCATCTTGAAGGCAGCGCGGTTCACGCTCATGATCAGCAGCGAGCTGAACAGGAAGATCAAACCGCCACCGACCAGCATACCGATGAAGGTGAGCGGATCAGCGATATTGATGCCCTTGCTGAACAGTGTCTGACTCAGGTCGATGCCTTGCCCCAACTGCGCGATGCGTGTGTCAGTCAAGAAAGCACCGAACAGCGACACGGCAGCGATCACCGCCGAGCCAATCGCTACGCCCTTAGTGATTGCCTTGGTCGTGTTACCGACGCCGTCGAGTTGTTCGAGCGTGTCGCCAGCGGCGTCAGCTTCACCAGCCAACTCAGCCACGCCTTGCGCGTTGTCAGAAATCGGGCCGAAGGCGTCCATCGAGACGTTGTTGCCTGTCAGCGTCAACATACCGATGCCCGTCATCGCGATACCGTACAACACGGCAGAGAACGTATCCACGCCCGTCAGCGGGAAGGCCGTGAAGATCACCAGCGAGGCCAACAGCGCACCAGCGATCACGATCACGGCGGCGGTGCTCGACTCCATACCGACCGACAGACCGCGCAAAATCACCGTTGCGGGGCCAGTTTGCGAGTTACGGGCAATATCCTTGACAGCTTCGTGTTCGGTGTCGGTGAAGTATGCCGTCACCTGCTCGATCACGATGGCGAGGATGATACCGATCACGGTTGCCGCCAACGGCTGCCAGATGATCGCGCCCGTTGCCGGATCGCGCATGTAGAACAGCGTCACCAGCGTAAACAGCACCACACTAACGCCCGCCGAGATGCGGAACCCACCAGTGATAGCACCGAGCGCATCCTTTTCTTCGTTGCTGCTGCGCACGAAGTAGGTACCGATGATCGAACTCAACACGCCGACGCCGCGCACCACCAACGGGAACACGATCCAGATGCGTGAGTTCGTCGCGAACGACAGCGTCAGACCGAGGATCAACGCCGACACGATGGTGACTTCGTAGCTCTCGAAGATGTCTGCCGCCATACCAGCGCAGTCACCAACGTTATCACCCACGAGGTCAGCGATCACAGCAGCGTTGCGTGGGTCGTCTTCCGGCAGTCCGGCTTCAACCTTACCCACGAGGTCAGCGCCCACGTCGGCAGCCTTGGTGAAGATGCCGCCGCCAACGCGCATAAACAACGCCAGCAGCGTGCCGCCGAAGCCGAAGCCTAGCAGCGCGTCTGGCGAGGCAATACCAAAGATGATGAAGATGACGGTGCCGCCTAGCAACCCGAGGCCGTCCGTCAACATACCTGTAATCGTGCCAGAACGGTACGCAATGCGCAGGGCTTCGCTGTAACCACGCTTCGAATCGACAGCCGCCGCCGCCACACGGACGTTCCCTTGGACTGCCATGTTCATCCCGACGAAACCAACCATCGCGGAGAACAACGCGCCGACCAAGAAGCCGATCGAGCGACCAAGCGCCACATTCAAGCGTGCCGCATCGCAGTTCGGGCCAGCCACACGGGCGATCTCTGCCTCAAGCTGACCGCGCAGCAGCGCCGCCTGCTCGATGGTGGTCTTTACCCATGCTGCTTGTTGATCAGCAGGAACGTCGGCAGGAGCGACAACCGAGGTATTGGAAGCCTGTGCTGCCTGAACAATATCGTAAGAAGCTTTATTTTGGACAAATTCCGCTTTTTGCGCGTCAGTCCCATTGACTGGGCCATTCGCGAGGTAAGCCTCTTCGGCTGCGGTCGCCTCGGTCGGACAAAAGCGGATTACGGAGAAGGGTGTGGGTTGAACGACAAATACGCTGAAGAACAATACGACAACCAGCACGACAATCAAGATCGCGATGGTACGAAGTTGTGAACTCAAATAGGCATTTGCACCTGTGCGGATATAGTTCCACACTTCCTGCATTTTCTTGGAACCCTTCGGTTCGGCTAAGATCTGACGGGCCAAGAACACCGCATAGAGTAACCCTGCGATGGCGATGCCGAGAACGATGAATATCATGGCGTTCTCGACTTGCGTAAACGTTTGGCTCATTTAAGAACCCCCTTCTAAAATATCTAGCACGTATAATTTAATAGCGCGTACCTATTACGCGTTTCGCGCTATGACAGGCATTTTAGAGTTGTGCCAAAACTCTCTCTCTCCAGAGATTAAAAAGCGATCTGCAATTCTACTCACAAGTTGAGGGGCTGACAATGCTAATTGTGAAAACATGAAATATCATTACTTTCCTGCGATTGTACAGGCCCTTCTCGCGGCAATTTTCTTCGGCGCAAGTGCTCCTTTCGCTAAATTATTGCTGGGTCAGCTAGAACCGGTGACCCTAGCCGCCCTACTATATCTCGGCAGTGGATTTGGTGCGTTGGCCTTTAACCGCCTGAATTTGCTCGGCAGCGCGACGAGCGAAGCGCCACTCACCCGTGCCGAACTTGGTTGGCTGGCAAGCGCGATCATCGCGGGCGGTATCATCGGCGCGATCCTCCAACTGGTGAGCCTGCGCAGCACACCCGCCGCAACCGCCTCGCTGCTGCTAAATTTCGAAGGCGTTGCCACCACATTGATCGCGGCGTTGGTGTTCAAGGAAGCGATCAGCCGCCGCACCGTGCTGTCGATCCTGTGCGTCACCGCTGCCAGCATCATCTTATCATGGGATGGCAGCGGGCAGTGGGGCATTTCGGTAGGCGCGCTCGGCATTCTGCTGGCGTGCCTGTTTTGGGGCATCGACAACAATCTGACGCGCAACATCTCCGCCAAGAATCCATTGACTATCGTCATCGCGAAAGGCTTAGTCGCTGGCTCGTTTTCGCTGCTGCTCACCTTATTGCTCGGTAATCGTCTGCCCGGTATCGAGATCATCCTCGGCGCTTTATTCTTAGGCGCTCTCAGCTACGGTCTGAGCCTGATTTTGTTCATCCGTGCCATGCGTGGGCTAGGCGCTGCACGTACCAGCGCACTGTTCGGTACAGCTCCGCTAATCGGTGTGGCGCTGTCGCTGGCAATTTTTCGCGATCCGCTGACGCCAACTTTCCTGATCGCGCTGCTGTTGATGACAGTTGGTACTGTCATCTTGCTCAACGAGGATCACCAGCATATCCATTTCCACGCGCTGACCACCCACGAGCATCGCCATCGCCACGACGACGCGCACCACGAGCATACGCACCCTACTACTGAGTTACAGCAAGCGCATTCGCACCTTCACACACATCAACCGACCGAACATCAGCACGCGCACATGCCAGATACCGATCACCGTCACACGCACTTATGATAAGGATTAGATTGGAGTAGACCCGAATGACTGACCGTGTACTGACCTTGCGTGACCTCAACCGTGCCACCTTGTCGCGCCAATTACTGCTCGAACGCTCCACGCTCTCCACCTCTGCCGCCATCCAGCGCTTGGTCGGTCTGCAAGCTCAGGTGCCGTTACCTCCCTATGTCGGACTGTGGACGCGCGTACAAAACTTCCAGCGCGACGATCTCGCCAGCCTGATCGAGAAACGTAGCGTCATCAAAGCCACCTTGATGCGTGCGACGCTGCACCTCGCCACTACCGACGATTATTTGTGGCTGCGTCCAACGCTGCAACCTGTGCTTACCAGCGCCCAAGAATCCATCGCCAAGCGGCGCGGCGAAGAAGTCGATGTGAACGAATTAGTAGCGGTGGCGCGCGACTATATCGCTAAAGAGCCACGCACGTTCGCGGAACTCAGCGCCATGCTATCCGAACTCCATCCTGACACGGATGTCGGCTCGATGCGCTACACCGTGCGCACGCATTTGCCGCTAGTGCAAGTGCCCATCACGACGGGCTGGAGCTATCCCGGCACGCCTAAATTCACGCTGGCGGATGACTGGCTTGGCAAACCGATCCCCGATACGGAGCATCTGCGCGAATTGGTGTTCCGCTATCTTGCCGCTTTTGGTCCTGCCAGCGCCACCGATATGCAGTCATGGTCTGGTCTCGCCAAGTTAAAAGAGGTCTTCGAGCAATTGAAGCCCGACTTGCGCGTTTACCGTGACGAAACCAAGCGAGAGATGTTCGACCTGCCCGACCTCGAGCTACCGGATGCTGACACGCCCGCACCGGTTCGCTTTCTGCCGGAGTTCGACAACATCTTGCTTTCCCACAGCAAGCGCACGCGCATTGTTGCGGATGCGTACCGTTCACAGGTCTATCTGCCCGCCTTGCGTGTCGCCGCTACCATCTTGGTCGATGGCTTTGTACATGGCGCGTGGAAGGTCGAGAAGACCAAAACCGCCGCCACGCTCGTGATCACACCGTTCGAACCGTTGACAGCGTCAGATCGCAAGGCGCTGACCGAAGAAGCGGAAAAGCTAGTTCGCTTCATCGAAGGCAGCGCCAAAAATTACGAGGTCAAGTTCGTAGATTGAGCGTCTCCTGAAGGGCGCTGACCTTGCAACAAAAAACTCGGCTCATCACCGAGTTTTCTAACTGTGGTTCTAAACTGTCAGCATCTGCGTACAAGGCGAGAAGCGAAAATTAGGCCGCTGTCACGTCCACGAACTTCTTGAACAAAGCCAGCATCGTCGCGTCGGTGTCTACGAGACTTTCAGGATGCCATTGGACGCCCACCGCGAACTGCGCACCGACGTATTCAACCGCCTCGATCACACCATCCGGTGCATAAGCCGCCGCCACAAAACCCGGCGCAACATTACCCACCGCTTGATGGTGAAAGCTGTTGACTTGTCCGGCCTCGCCCAAGACACCTGCGAGATGCGTGTTTTCCACCGTCTTGATCGCGTGTGCCACATAATTACGTGGTTTTTCAGGGAAATACTGGTGACGCAGCGCGTTCGGCACGAAATCGGAGACATCTTGCACCAAGGTGCCGCCTGCCGCCACGTTCAATCCTTGCGAACCGCGACATACGCCCAAAATCGGCTTGCCGTCTTCCAGCGCCCAGCGCAGCAGGATCATCTCGGTTTCGTCGCGCAGGTTGTCGATGCCTTCGGTTTTATCATATTTCTGCTCGTGATAGCACGCGGGCGAAAGATCGCCACCGCCAGCCATGAACAAGCCGTCCAGACGCGCATACAGCCGACGCAGCGTGGTGAGGCCAAGCGCCAGTGGCAGCAAGACAGGCAGCGCGCCCGCTAATTCCAGTGCATGGAGATACGGTCGGCTCATCGAAAATCGTTCTGGCATTGATTCGGGCGATGTTTTATCGTGAAATGTAGGGATACCGATTAATGGCGCGTTCAAAGTTTTGCCGTCCTCCCGACCGCTTTTGTTATGGTCTCTAGTATCACCTTGCAACCTTGCAGGAGCGTTGCGGCGATCCAAGAGACGGTAACAAAAAAGCCCTGTTTAGTGGGCTAGTCGAATGTCGAATTGTGTGTTGTAAATTCCCGTTCCACGGGCGAATAGGAATTTGATTAGATATTAACAGAATAGATCAGGCTTTGGCTACTTGTCAACGCCCACTGTGCAGTTTCCTGAATATTGTGACGGGGGTGTTAAAGCGAGCTAGCCGGACGATACGCCCAGACACCGATCAACGGATCGCCCTCTCTGCTGAACAAACTACGGTGTGATGACGGCGTGCGATCTTCGGCATGAATATCCGCGAACCCAGCTTGTCGGAAGTAAGTAGCGACCAGCATTGCTTTCTGTTCCATGCTGGCTTCGTGCCAGATCGCGACGGCTTTGGTCGGGAAGCAGCGGTTGCTGAAGGTGAAGACGGCTAATCCATCTGGCCTCAACACGCGGTATAAGTCCTTGAATATACTGATAGGGTCAGTCAGATATTGGATCGAGACGGTACATATGGCGGCGTCGAAGGTGCCATCGTCAAATGGCATCCGGGGCGTTTTGTTCAAATTATGCACGACGAATTCACTGAGCTGCGGATTATCGCGCATTTCTTCGGCGTTCATGCCAAGCCCAACGATCTTGGCGGCTTGATACGTAGCAGGTAGATGCGTCCGCCACGCCGACATCAGATCGAGGATGACGCCGTCGGGTGGCAGCAGTTCCCCGTACAGCCGACTCGCCGCTGCAATCGCGCCGTCATCGATATGCACGACTTTGCGCGGCAAATCATAGAATAGCTCGTCGTCCGTTTCATCAATGCGGCGAAAATAATCGGCTGGCAAGTCATTCATCATCTAGTAAACTTCTCGCACCCAATATTCAATTTACATTTTATGCAGTTTCGTTCCCGACAGGTGTAAATTTTTAGTTGCTAGGTCGCTAAGACTTGTCAACGCTACAATAGTAGTTGGAACCAAGCGGCAGCGTTACCGACTTTGTGGGATTCAACCTTGCCTTACCACGGAAAAAACTAATGTTTAACAGCGTAGACTCTGTCCAAACCGCGCTTGCTGATCAGCGCTATATCGCAGAACGCAGCCTCGCCACTGCCATTTATTTGGCACTCCAGTTGCGGAAACCGATTTTCTTGGAGGGCGAAGCAGGCGTCGGCAAAACCGAGATCGCCAAAGTGCTCTCGGCGCTGCTCACCACGCCGTTGATCCGCTTGCAATGCTATGAAGGCTTGGACGCCAGCAGTGCGTTGTACGAATGGAACTATGCACACCAACTGTTGTATTTACGCTTGCAAGAAGCCTCTGGCACCGGACGCGATGCCATGCGCTCAGGGTTATTCACCCGCGAATTTCTACAGCCGCGCCCCTTGTTACAAGCCGTCGAAGCCTGTGCGGCGGGTCAGCCGCCCGTGCTGCTAATTGACGAGATCGACCGTGCCGACGAGGAATTCGAGGCGTTGCTGCTCGAACTGCTCTCCGATTTTCAGATCACGATCCCGGAATTGGGCACTATCCGCGCCGGAACACCGCCCATCGTCGTCATTACCTCCAACCGCACGCGCGAGGTGCATGACGCGCTCAAACGCCGCTGCTTGTATTATTGGGTCGAATACCCCAGTTTTGAGAAAGAACTGCGCATCGTGCAGACCAGAGCGCCTCATGTGGAGCCGATGTTGGCGCGTCAGGTGACGGCCTTCATTCAAGACCTGCGTGCGCTGGAATTATTCAAAGCCCCCGGCGTGGCAGAGACATTGGACTGGACAGCCGCCTTGGTCGCCCTCGATCAGCGTGAGTTGTCGATTGATGTCGTGCGCGAAACCATCGGCGTGATCTTGAAATATCAAGATGACATCGAGACAGTCGTCAAAGGGGCACTGCCCGCCATTCTGGATCGCGCCAAGGTGCGTGCGCAGGGCGTCGGGTAAGAGTCTGGCTGGCAAATCCAAGCCGTTTTCGAACTGGATTGTCATCAACCCCTGACTCGTTTCATGATACAATCAAGTGTCGAACATCATTGAATTGCTTTACGTGGGGATTCGGATCATGTCAACCGCGGACATTATGCTGCAACAAGCACAGGCGTTGATCAAGTCAGGGCGACGGGCAGAGGCGCGTCCGCTGTTGGAACAGATCGTGAATGCGGACGATCAAAATGAACAGGCGTGGTTGTGGTTAAGCGCCTGTGTGGAATCCTTGGATGAACAGCGCATCTGTCTTGAAAATGTGCTGATGCTAAATCCGGGAAATCAGAAAGCCATCAAGGGGCTGGAAACCATCCGGCAAAAACTGGGCAACACGATGTCCTCGTCCAAACCCCAGATGCCGCAAATGCCCATGAATACACGTCCCGTCGCGCCGCCACCCGCGCAAGACCCGTATAATCCGTACAACCCTGCCAGCAACGACACGTTCGGTTCGCCTTACGACAGCAACCAATTTGAACAGCCGCAAATGGATGAAGGGTGGTCGCCCGCGACCAGCGTCGATTGGGGACGCGGTGGCGGCCCTGCTTACGGCAGCGGCAAGAAGATCAAGGAACCAACCGCCAGCGAGTTTGATAGCTGGGTGGCGAAGTTACCGCTCGATGGCAAAAAGCGTGAAGATCCACCCCCACCACAGGTCATGCCTCGGCGCGGGACGGCGGATATTCCCCCTTTGCCCGTAACTTCAACCGACGAGCAGTTTAACATCCCTTCTTCGTACAACGCCGGCGACGATCCGTTCCGGGGCAATTTCGACTTTGACGACTTCCAATCGCCACAGTCAGGCGCATCGCCATCCGCGAATAAGTCGGTCAACCCCTTTGGCATGGCTACCGATGCGCCGCCAGCCGCCGCGCCGCAGCAAGCCAATTTTGATTTCGATGGCTTCGATGGGCCGTTTAGCTCTGGCTCTTCCAACACCAACGATGCCTACAATTATGATCAACCGCCCCAGACTCAGTCGGGCGGGAAGCAGATAACGAATGATGATTGGGGCGATTTTGGGACGCCATCCTTTACGCAGCAAGATTCTGCTGCTGATTTCAACGTGCCCGGTGGGTTCAACGACGCTACCGCTGAGGACGCCTATGCTCGCAGCAGCATGAACTCCACCTCGGCGGAACGCTTCTCGTTCGGGGATCGGCGTGCGCCTAGCGGCACGCAAGGGCGGCGCTCTCAACTGCCGAACATCGAAAGCGCCGAAGGGCTATTTTCGGATGATGTCGAAGTGCATGGCGACATCCCGGCTCCCGCTGGCGTCGAATTCGCGGATGATGACGCCCTGAGTTCAAGCGGCATTTTTGGCGCAGCCAAGCGCACCTCAGAAGGTGGCGGCGCAAAAGCCAATAAGGCCGCTCCCGCGCCGTATGCACCGAGCATGGGGCCGTTTAAAGCGATCCCACCGGAGATTCAGGTCAAAAGCGGCGGTGGTTCTGGACGGACACTCTTAGCGATTGTCGGGTTGCTGATTTTGAACGTAGCCTCGATCCTCGTGCTGCTGTTCGTCAACCTGCGTGGCATGGGCTTGTTCTGAGCCGAGCATCATGATTTGTGGCAAACGATAGCCAATGACGTGCCCTCGTGTCGCCATGAGGGCATTTTTTTGGAAAGAGTTCGGAACAGTTAAGTAGCAGAGTCCTAATTCAGCATCAAAGTGGGGCATATGCGCATGAAATCACGGTTACTTCAGGGCGGGTTGGTGGCGGGGGTCGCTTGGCTGCTCACCTTTACCCCACTCTTGAATCACGCGGCGGCGCAATCGATGGAAGTGCCTACCAAACAAGTGCTGACTTTTCTGGAAAGCCTCCAAGGTCGCCAAGAAAATAACATCCTCGTCGGACAATTCGGCTACTTTGGAGATGGCGAGACGCCCACGACCGCCGACGCACGCTTAGCCAGCATCGAGCAGGCATCCGGCAAACAAATCGCGTGGACGGGCGCTGACTACGAAGCTCGCTCCGCGACCCGTGCGGAAACCAATCAATGGCTGATTCAGCAGTGGCAGTTAGGGCGGCTGGTCATGCTGTCATGGCACATGCCTAACCCGTTCGCGCCGGAGAAGGGTTCCGATTGTCGGTTGGGCGATGATCGCTGTGCCGAGGATAACGTTCAACAGTTGCTCACGCCCGGCAATGCCGCTTACGATTTCTACCAGTACCAGTTGACACAAGTGGCGGATGATCTGACCGTGCTGCGCGATGCGGGCGTCGTCATCATCTGGCGTCCATTTCACGAGATGAATGGCGGTTGGTTCTGGTGGCATCAACAGCCGAAAGCGGCTTTTGTCGCGTTATGGCAGCAGATGTACACGTATTTCACCGAGCAGCGCGGCCTGAATAACTTGCTGTGGGCATATTCACCGAATGATGTGTGGAGCGAGTGGGCAACACCCGTCGATTACTACTATCCCGGCGCGGATTATGTCGATCTGGTCGGGTTGGACGTGTACTACAGCAAGGATCAAGAATCCTTGGACTTGGATCGCTATGCAGGCAGTTACCAACCGTTGGCGGCGCTCAATAAGCCGATGGGCTTGTTTGAATTTGGCCCTTCGCCTTCCAATGGCTGTTGCCCGACCCAATTCGATTACACAAAATTGCTGAATGACATCCGCACGAAATACCCCAAATTAGCCTTCTTCCAAGCGTGGGAATGGATCTACAGCATCCCTGAGAATAAAGGCGTTGCCGCTTTGATGAACGATCCAGCGGTAGTCGATCTTGCTGATCTGCCTAAGTGGAGCACGGTGCAGGTCGTGCCCGCCGTCGCTAACACACCCGTAGCGCCGAAGGGAACGCCATTTGCGCCCGTTGCCGCGACGCCCATCGTCATCGAGATCAAAATCGACATTCGGATCGAGATTCAGCAGGTCACGCCGCAGCCTTAGCTTGGGTTAGCGGCTGAACACGCTACGGCTAATTTTGTCGGCATCCAAGAGCGGGCTGGTGATCAATGGCAAGCCGGAATGCCGTCTGATCATTTTGGCTGACACATCGATCATCCACGGAATGACGAACGTTTTCTTCCAGAAATGCCAGCGTTTACACTTGGCTTGTGTCGTCTCAGTGAACACACCAGCAGCAGCATGATCGAAAAACGTGTACAGAATGATCCCTGTCGAAGATAGCTGCGCCCGCCCCATTTTTCCGCCGAACGCCAGCATCGCCACGATAGCCTGATCGAAGCGATCTGCAAAAGCAATGAGTTCATCCACTTTGTAGGTATCAGCGTCGATGACCGCAACCACGACAGGCTGCCCGAGCAGGTACTTGAATCCTACCAGCGCGGCATAATCGCGGATTTCGTTGAGCAGCACTTGGACGCCTTGCGGATCAAACGCCGGATCGAGGTCGAAGTCAGGCGTATCCACGCCAAGCAGGTCGAGGATATGGTAGTCGAGCACAAACCTGAGCGCCGCGCTCAACTTATCGTGTTCTTGACGCAACTCGGATGGTGTTACTGCCTGTGCGTTGAAGCGGAAGTTCGATTGTATTAGAGCCTGAAGCAAATTGGAGTAGATGGTTTCTTGATCCATCATCAGAACGCTTTCTTGGACAATGGATGATCAGTCATACCTTCAGTATAGTCCCGAATCAGGTATCATCAGCGCGCATCGACTACGGCTACGTTTGACGCACATAATCCGCCATCAACTGCCCGACGGCCTCTGGCGCTTCCTGCGGGATTAAATGCCCCGCGCCGCGCACCATCTCGATCCGTGCGTGCGGGTTGCGCTGCTGGAACATCTTGGCAGCATTGTCCGTGAATACATCCGTCAACTCGCCGCGAATCACCAGCGTTGGCACCTTGATCTGCTGTGGCAAGCTCCATACATCGGTCGCTACCGTCTCGAAAATCTTGGCTTCCCATTCGGGCGTAATCGCCAGCGTAACGCCGCTACCGTCCGTTGTCGGGATCATCACGCTGTCGATGAAGTCGCGCATCACGTCCGGTTGCCAGCGCTTGAATAGCGTGCGTTTGCTGAGGTGCGCGTAAGCATCGTCCTTGCTATCCCACAAGCGCCGACGCCGTAAGGCGGCCTGTACAAACGGCATTTTCTGCCCGCGCCCGATCAGCCTAAACAGCCGAATCGCCCATAATTGGCGGGGACTCAAGAATGTGGGGTCGATCAGGATCAGGCGGCTGAAGCGCGACGGCTGCTTGATCGCGGCGTAGATCGTCGCGATCCCGCCGACGCTGTGCCCCACCCCGATCACAGGTTCCGAGGTCATGCTGCCGATACTTTCTAGCAGGTCGTCGCCTAACTGCCGCCAAGTGGTCAGCGAACTTGGCGCGGAATTCCCCCACAGTGGGCGCATATTGACGCTCACGACGCGGTGATCGGCATACAGCGGTTGCAGCGCGCGCGCATACGACTGCGGCGTAAATCCGTTGGCACACGAAAGCGTGACGACGGGGAGGCTGTTCCCCCCGTCATTGAATGAATAGAGGTTGGGCATGAGACTTTACGCTTATGGCACAAGATTGATGGGCGTAGCAGTGACCACGAGTTGCGGTTCGATGCGCTCTGATTTCAGTGGGAAGGTGGCGCTAGAACCGGGAGGAACCGTCACCCACCCATCTTCGATAGCGGTACATTTCCAATTCCCGTTTTGACGCGGTGCGGCGGAAAAATCGACGTTGTACTTGTAGCGCACATCGGCTTCGACGGCGAATTCGAGCTTTTGCCCCATCTCCACCTTCCCCCGCAGCACTTCGCCCGTGTTTTCGCGGGTCAGCGTGACGGGGATCGCCCCACATTCCGACTGATTGTCGAAGATAACGCGCGGGCGGGGATCAGTGCCCAGCGCGTTGACCGTCAGCACGAGACCAGTCACCAGCGCAATCGAGGACAGGACTAAGCCAGTCGCCATATTTTGTCGCGATTGAAAGGTTTTGGTACGCAACCGCAGCACCACAATGATCACACCGAGCAGCCCTAACAACGCCACCGCAATATACAGAATTACACGAAAAGCAACCACGACAACCTCAACACGGCAAATGAAGATGGGGCGATTATAGGATGTCCGATGGGCAGAAGCAAGGGTGGCTACGTTAGGAACGCTTGCCACTTTTTTGTTGACGCTGGCTACCTGCTATGTTACGCTTATTCGCATGGTAGCATTTGTTGAATTCGCGCATGTACTAGCCGCCAAAAAAGGCGTAAAATCACCCCACTAAACTGGGAGGAGATGGCTACGCCTGCGAATTTGTTGACTCGTGACCGTACCCTTCCAGTACAATCTCTGGAAGGGTTTTATTTTGCTAGAGGAGTTTACTCATGAAGGCCGTTTGCCCAGAATGCGAAGCCGAGCTGACGCTCAATAATGTACTGCGCGGCGAGATCGTGCAGTGCGCCGACTGTGGCGCTGACCTCGAAGTCGTCAGCGTTGAGCCACTGACGCTGGAACCCGCGCCGATGGAACAAGAGGACTGGGGCGAGTAAGCGATGTCCGATCCGATCCGCGTAGGTATCATCGCGTCCCGCGTGCGCGTCGAAGAAAAGCACCTGTTGAGTGTATTCGAAAAGCGCAGCGTACCTGTGACGCTCATCAACGACGACGAACTGATCTTCACGACGGGGATGCAGCCGCTGCCCTACGACGTGATCCTTGAGCGCTCCGTCAGCACATCGCGCGGGTTGTACGCGATCCGGCTGCTGGAGGGCATCGGTAATCTGGTGATCAACACGTGGAACACCGCCAACACGTGCGCCGACAAACTGCTGACCACGCTGGCGCTGCAAGACGCTGGTGTCCCGCAGCCAACGGTCAAAATAGCCTTCACGCCGGAGTCCGCGTTGCAAGCTATCGAGGAGATGGGTTATCCGGTCATCCTCAAGCCTGTGGTCGGTTCGTGGGGACGGCTGCTGTCCAAGATCAATGATCGTGATGCGGCGGAAACCGTGCTGGAACACAAAGAAGTGCTTGGCTCATACCAGCACAGCATTATCTACATTCAAGAGCTGATCAAGAAGCCGGGGCGCGACATCCGTGCCTTCGTGGTGGGCGATGAGTGCATCTGCGCCATTTACCGCAACTCCGAGCACTGGATTACGAACACGGCGCGCGGCGGCAAGGCATCGAACTGCCCCGTCACGCCGGAACTCAACAAGATCGCGACGGACGCGGCAAAGGCCGTCGGCGGCGGGATCGTGGCGATTGATGTGTTCGAAGACCCTGATCGCGGCTTGCTCATCAACGAGATCAACCACACGATGGAATTCCGCAACAGCATCGAGCCAACGGGCGTCGATATTCCGGGGCGCGTGGCAGATTTCGTGCTGGCACGGGCGCGGGAAAGGATACAGGCGCGATGACGAGTACGAAAGCGCGGGTCAGCATCGTTGGGGCGTCCGGCTACACGGGCGGTGAGGTGCTGCGCCTGCTGCTGAATCATCCTGATGTCGAGATCGCGCAGGTAACGTCCGAGTCAAACGCGGGCAATTATGTCCACTCGGTGCATCCGAACCTGCGCAAGGTCACACAGTTGCAGTTCGTGTCCGCGACGGCGCTGGAACCCGCCGATGTGATCTTCATGGCGCTGCCGCACGGCGAAGCCCAGAAGCGCATCGACAAGTACAGCACGTTGGCGCACTACATCGTTGATCTGTCGGCAGATTTCCGGCTGCGCGACGCACAAGCCTATCAACGCTACTACAACGAAGTACACCGCGCCCCGCAGTGGCTGGAAAAGTTCGTATACGGGCTGCCCGAAATCAGCCGCGAACAGTTGAAGGGCACACAGTACGCCAGCGGGGTTGGTTGCAACGCTACGGCCTCGATTCTGGCGCTGCTGCCGCTCGCCAAAGCCGGACTGCTCGATCCGGCGCGTCCGATCAGCGTCGATCTGAAGGTCGGCTCGTCGGAAGGCGGCGCGACGGCTTCCCAAGCCAGCCATCACCCGATCCGCAGCGGAGCGGTGCGCACCTTCGCCGCGACAGGCCATCGGCATGAAGCGGAAGTGCGGCAAGCGCTCGGCTTCAGCAATGTATTCTTGTCGATCACGTCCATCGAGATGATACGCGGCGCGATGGCGACGGCACAGCTATTCACGCAGCCGGACATCGAGGAAAAGCTGCTGTGGAAAGCCTATCGCAATACGTACAATGCCGAGCCGTTTGTGCGCATCGTCCACGACAAAACGGGCTTGCATCGTCATCCCGAACCAAAGTGGCTGGCGGGTACCAATTTCGCGGACGTGGGTTGGGAAGCGCAGCCAGAAACAGGCCGCATCGTGGCGCTGGCGGCGATCGACAATCTCGGCAAAGGTGCGGCGGGCAGCGCGGTGCAGTGCATGAACCTGATGCTCGGTGTGGACGAGACAGCGGGCTTAGGCTTCACGGGGTTGCATCCGTAAACGGTGCTGACTGTAGCCCGCTGCATCATCGGCGGGCTTCGTCGTCCACAACCTCGACAATCGTGTCGATGATGATGGGCAGGTTATCGCGCAGGGAGTTCGCGCCCAAGACGGAACGCGCATGACGTCCGCGATCCCCGAATACCTCGATGAACAAATCCGAGCAACCGTTGAGCACCTTGTGATGCTGATCGAAGTGCGGTTCGGCATTTACGAAGCCCTGCACTTTCACAAACCGTCGTATCCGATCCAGTGATCCTAACTCCGCTTTGAGCACGGCGAGGACTTCGAGGCCAGCTTGGCGGGCGAATTGGTAGCCTTGCTCGGTAGTGTATTCCTTGCCAAGTTTGCCGCTGGGTGACACGCCCTGATCGCCGCGCGGCCCCTTGCCGGAGACAAACAGCAGTTCACGCACCTGCACGACATTCGCGTAGCGAGCAGCGGGTTCGCTAGCAGAGGGTAGCACGATACCTAACTCAGCTAATCTATCTTCGATGGATGGCGTAGACACGTTGCTTACTCCATTCAATCGATCATGTCCCCTTTGGCATAATACGTAAAGGGGACACCAACGCAATTATCGAGTAGGCATCTTCTCGCCGCGAATTAGCGATTCGACGGCTTCTAACGTCGGATCGATCACACGCAGCTTATTCGCGTAGGGGCTGTTCAAGCTTTCCAGCGTTTCCGCGTGATAGTTGATCACGGTATCGGCGTCCTTAAGAACGTGCCCCGTCAGCACTGCCACGATGTCCTCGTCAGGCTGGATCACGCCCTGCTGGATCAGCTTGCGCACGCCCGCCACCGAGGCTGCCGAGGCGGGTTCGCAGCCAATGCCCGATGAGTCCACCATCGCCTTAGCATCCACGATTTCCTGATCCGTGACCGCCTCGACCACGCCGTTTGTATACGACAGCGTACGTTTAGCCTTGATGAAGCTGGCAGGATTGCCGATCTTGATCGCCGTCGCGATGGTGTTTGCCTTGACCGCGTGCCGTTCCGCGAAGTTCTCCTGATAGCTCTGGTAGAATGGCGCTGCGCCCGCCGCCTGAATGATGGCGATGCGCGGCATTTTCTCGATCAGACCGAGCTGATACAGCTCGTACAACCCCTTGCCAAACGCCGACGAATTGCCGAGATTGCCACCGGGCAGCACGATCCAGTCCGGCACTTTCCAACGCCGTTGCTGAAGCATCTCGAATACGATGGTCTTCTGGCCTTCCAAGCGGAACGGGTTGACCGAGTTCAGCAGGTAAATCCCGAATTCGGGGCAAGCCTGCCGCACGAGGGATAGACTGGCGTCGAAATCGCCCTTGACCTGCACATTGATCGCGCCGTAGGCAATCGACTGCGCCAGTTTGCCCATCGCGATGTTGCCGTAGGGGAAGAAGACCAAGGCTTGCACGCCCGCCAAGGCCGCATACGACGCCATCGAGGCCGAGGTGTTACCCGTCGAGGCGCACAGCACGCTCGACGCCTTGACCAGCATCGCGTGCGTGATGCCGCCCGTCATGCCGCGATCTTTGAATGAGCCGGTGGGATTCTCACCCTCGTGCTTGAGCATCATGCGGGATGCGCCCGTCCACGCCGCCAGTTTCTTGGGCGCGGTGTACAAGCCCGTGTTGCCCTCATGCCGCGTGATGATGGCTTCATCCGCGATGCCGGGGAAAACCAGCTCCTTGAAGCGCCATACACCGCTGTTGTACGGTGCGTCGAGGCTGCCTAAACGGCTGTCAAAGATTTCCTTGCTGATGTAAGGGCGCAGCGTTTCCAGATCATGCACCACGTCCAGCAGACCGCCACACTTGCCGCAAACGTAGACTGGCTCATTCAAGTCATGGGTATTGCCGCATTCCATGCAGCGAAGGTGGCTGAGTGTTTTATTCGGGAGGTTCATCAGTCTTTCCTTTCCGTTTGCACAACTGAGGCGGCAGGATACGAGCCAAGCATTTTCAACAGGACAGTCGTATGCAGCAAACCAGCTAGCGCGGCTTTGCAATCTGGATCATCGACATGTCCATCAAAATCGACGAAGAAGTAGTATTGCCACGGCTTGTTGCGGCGGGGCTTCGACTCGATCTTGGTCATGTTGATGCCGCGACTGGCAAATTCGCCTAGCGCCCGATACAGCGCACCGGCTTGGTCGCGCACTACGAACACGACCGAGGTCTTGTTCTTCTTAGCAAGTGGCGGATCGCCTTCGCCAACCACGAACATGCGCGTGTAATTTTGCGGCTCGTCCTCGATGCCCTGTTCCAGCACATCTAGCCCGTAGAGTTTGCCCGCTAATTTACTGGCGATGGCGGCAGTTCCCGGCTGCGGTTCTTGCGCCAAGTCCTGAGCGCTGCCTGCCGTGTCGTAATGCGCCAGCGGCTTGATCCCGCGCCGTGCGAGAAACTGCTCACATTGCGCCAGCGCCTGTGGATGAGAACGCGCCACCTTGACATCGGCGAGTTTAGTGCCCGGTGCCGCTAGGAGCGCATGATGCACGTGCAAAATCACTTCGGCTTGGACGCGGAGGTCGTGCTCGATCAGCAGTTCGTAGGCAGTTGCCACCGTGCCCGCGACGGAATTTTCGACAGGCACCATGCCATAGGTGGCGCGGCCTGACTCCACTGCCTGAAAGACATCGTTCAGCAGAGGACACGGCAGCGTTTCGACTGACTCCCCGAAATGCTGGCGAACTGCTTCTTCAGAATATGCACCGTGTACGCCTTGAAAGGCGACGATCGTAGGCGACAACCAACCCTCCCGTCTGGATGCGACAACAAAAAAGGCGTAGAAATCATCTCCACGCCTTCATTTGCAAGCTCACTGCACTGTGAAAGTTATCGTGGAATGCCAACCTGCCCGGTCTGAAAACGACAGATCGAGTCAGTCGAAGAAAACGGTCGCAGGCAAGTCATCCACCACATAGCGGCTAAGGATACCATCGGATGATCGATCAAGCAACTGTGCATAACGACCAGCGCAAGATGCAGCCAGTGTGATGACAGTATCGCCCTATAGTATATGAATCGACCATTGTCTATGATGGCAGAAAGTATGGTCGAACGAAATGATCTGATTCATGATCGATTCGATCATTGAATGATCTGTTTGTGCGTGGATTCAGATCATTTCGATTGGGTCAGGACGGGTCAAGCAATCTGAAAATGATCTGATTTGGCTGCTTAATTCAGATCATTTCTGCTACGATTCCGAGAGAAATTCCGATTCAGATCATTTGCTGGCGGTTAGCGGCGACGGAGGCAACCAAAACCACCTTTAATTAGCACAAATATTTTACATGAACAATTGAATGATGTCCAGTTAGAGTATTCAAACTTGCAATGGGAATAGCAGCGATACTTGTTCAGCGAGTGGTGCGTTAAATATGATAGACCTTACGCAGTTGAAGGTAAAACAAGGCAAGGTTGGCTCAAGTAAAGACGTATGGCTTGGCGAATGATGTTGAGCTTGGCATCGAAGAGGGCCAAGTGGTGCTACCAGCGATGGCATTCAAGGCGGACATAGGCACGCAAGGCCAAGCCGATGTGATTGCGTTGGCTACGTTCAAGGCGGAATTGACCAGCTTCAATACCAGTGAACTGATCTGGCCTCGAAATACTGGACAGTTTAACTTGTCGCATGAACGCGTTCGAACTTTTCAGGCGACAGATAGCCAAGCGTCGAATGGAGACGCTGGCGATTGTAAAAAACTTCGAGATAAGCGAAGATGACGTTTTTTGCTTCAGAACGAGTGTGGAAGGTATGGCGATAAACACATTCTGTTTTGAGCGTACCCCAGAAGCTCTCCATTGGAGCATTATCAAAGCAGTTATGAGCACGGCTCAGGCTAACTTGGATGCCAAACTTTTCAAAGACAGCCTGATAGTCGGCACTGGTGTATTGAGCGCCTCTATCGGAATGATGCAGCAAGCCCGGTTGAGGCTGGCGAGCGCGCAGGGCCATCGCTAAGGCCGCCTGCATTAACTTGTCGCGCATGTGGTCTGCCATCGCCCAACCAACAATTTTGCGGGAGAAGACATCGAGGACACTAGCCAAGTAGAGCGTTCCTTCTTGGGTATCGATGTAGGTGATATCCACCAACCACTTCTGATTTGGTTGCTGGGCAATGAAGTCACGGTTCAGTTTGTTTTCCCCTGTTGGGTCGTGCTGCTTAGCTTGGGTGGTGCTAATACGTCTGCGGTTGAACGGAACTTGCAATGCGAGTTGCTGCATGAGACGCACCACCCGTGCCCGTCCACAACGCAGTCCTTGTCCGCGTAGCGCCATGCGAATACGCCTGATCCCATAGGTACGTTGGCTGGAGTCGAAGATGCTTTGCACCTGCTTGGCGATTACTTGATTTGCCGAGACTGTACGGAAAATTGTGTAAACAGTTCAGATAGTAATACGGTCGGTAAAATAAATCACCAATTGGTTCAAGATCTTGGGCCAATGCGGGATGGGCATGGTCCAGTTGGCAGCAATGTCACGATGCGCCAAATAAAACGCCTTGCGAACCGCCTCCTCGGTGGAAAAAACGGACTTATTCTTGGTGACTTTGCGTAATTGTCGATTATAGCCTTCAATGGCGTTGTTGGTATAAATCAGCCGTCGGATTTCGTAGGGAAAATCGAAGAAGGCCGACAGGTCGGTCCAGTTGGTTTCCCAAGCACGCACGGCCACGGCGTATTTTGGCGACCACTTTTCCGAGAGCGTGAGCAGGGCAGTTTCGGCAGCCTCCCGGGTAGCAGCCTGGTAGACAGGTTTGAGGTCGCGCATGAAGTCATCCTGTTCGGTGTAGCTGACGTATTTGAGGGAGTTGCGGATTTGGTGCAGGATACAGCGTTGCACGCGGGCTTTGGGAAAAACGGCATGGATAGCATCTTTGAAGCCAGTCAGCCCATCCACACAGGCGATGAGAATATCTTGCACACCCCGCGCTTGGAGTTGTCCCAGCACGTTCGTCCAGAACTTAGCGCCTTCCGCGCCATCCCCAACCCAATGTCCCAGTGCGTCTTTACGGCCTTCTAGATTGACCGCTAATACCACATACACCGCTGTGTGTTCAACGCGCCCTTCGCGCTTGAGATTTACGTAGATACCGTCTAGGTAAATGAGCGGATAGACGGCCTCCAAGCGGCGATTCTGCCAGCTTTCCACCAACGGCAGCACTTTCTCGGTAATCGTGCTGATGGTCGAGGCGGAGACCTCCACCCCGTACATCTCCTGCAAACTGTCGTGGATATCCCGCACCGACAAGCCTTTGGCATACAGCGTGATGATTTTGTCTTCTAATTCATTGCTCGAAGTCTCGTACTTGTGCAACAGTTTTGGCTCAAAGTCGCCGTTCCTGTCGCGGGGAATCGCGACTTCCACCTCACCACCCGAACTGCGCACCTTCCGCTTGTATTTCCCGTTGCGGTTGTTGCCGGAGTTGCGTCCTTTCGCCTCATACTTCTCATAGCCCAGTTCCGCCGTTAGCTCAGCTTCCAGCATCTGCTCTAACGTCGTCGCAAACAGCCGTGCGAATATCCCCTCTTTTCCGAAAAAGTCGTCGATGCTCTTGGCGCTGCCTAGCTCGGTTTGAATACGTTCCAAGCTTGGCATCTCTATCTTGGCTTGTTCTGGCTTTTTCTCGTTCTCTGACATGATACTTCCCTCTTGTTTCTGTTCTATCATGTCTGAACGATTTACACATCATTCTGCACAGTCTCCATGAGGTGCACCACCCGTGCCCGTCCGCAGCGAATCCCCTGTTCTCGCAACGCCATGCGAATGCGCCGACTGCCGTAGGTTTGCTGGCTAGCGTCAAAGACAGTTTGCACTTGGTTGGCTAACTCACCATTCGCCTGCGTCCGTGGGCTGATTGGCTGTTTTTGCCAAGCATAATATGCACTCCGACTCACGTCCAGCACGCGACACAGATGCGCGACCTTGTGGTGTGTGCGTTGTTCCGCAATGAACTGGTATTTCATCCTAGCTCCTGTGAAAACAACTTCACGGCTTTTTTTAGAATCGTTCGCTCTTCCTGCAAGATGGCATTCTCACGTTTCAGCCGTCGGATTTCTGCCTCCAGCTCTTTCACGCTGGCTGTCACCTGCTCGTTGGCGTTGTCCGCTTTTGCGCTATAACGTCGCTGCCATTTGTACAGCAACCCGTGCGTTATCCCTAAATCCGGCTCGATCTCGTAGGTTCGTTTCCCGCTGCGCTCTAACAAACTCAACGCTTCTTGCCGGAATTCTGCTGTGTACACCCGTCGTTTTTTCATCATGTCCTGCTCCCCTTGCTTTTATTTTACTGGACAACCTTTTCTGTCCAGCTTTTCGGGGCCAGGTCAATCCGAATCTGGACTATACCAAGCTTTGGTGTCTTATTGGACTAATCCAAATATCCAAACGGGCCTCCCTGAAATCACGAATTTAGTCACGGATAAGCTCGCACCATATTCATCCCAAGACATGACTTTGGTTAGATGACTCTCGCCGGAGTCATGCCTATGATTTATGAAGTTCTAGCCAAGGAAGACCTGAAGCAGTAATAATCAGGTATGCCCATAGCAAGAAAGTGGCAGGTCACGAGCCTATGATTTCTCGACATGCCTTACAGGAATTCCAGCTTCATCATCAGGGACAGCTTATCCGACCCGGCGAGGAGTCCTATGACTCAACCCGCGCAGTCTGGAACGGAATGATTGACCGCCGTCCAGCGTTAATCACACGATGTACCAATGTCCTAGATGTAGTTGCTGCGGTTAATCTCGCTCGAGAGCATGATCTGCCACTAGCGGTGCGTGGTGGAGGCCATAATGTCGCAGGTTACGGAACCTGTGATGGCGGTCTCGTGATCGACCTCGGTTTAATGAAGGATATTCAAGTTGACCCTATCGCACGAACCGCACTTGCTCAGGGTGGTGTAACGTGGGGCGAACTGGACGCTGCCACACAACTCTATGGTCTTGCTACGCCGGGTGGGGTGGTCTCGGATACTGGCATTGCAGGACTAACTCTTGGCGGTGGATTGGGCTGGCTCCGTGCGAAATACGGCCTAAGCTGTGACAACTTGATCTCAGCAGAGCTTGTGACCGCCCAAGGACACATTATTACAGCCAGTGAAAGCGAACATCCCGATCTGCTTTGGGGACTGCGTGGTGGCGGCGGCAATTTCGGTGTAGTGACCAGTTTCGAGTATCGCTTGCATCAGGTCGGCCCAGATGTCATGTTTGTATTCGTACTACATAATGGCAGCAGGGATCACATGAGACGAGCACTCCAGTTTTACCGGGAATACTCAGCGAACGCGCCGGACGAGGTGAGCAGTATCGCGGTCTGTGGAAGAGTCCCGCCTGATCCCGCATTCCCAACAGAGCTTCATGAACACCCCTACATCTTGTTCGGAGGACTTTATTCGGGAGCCGCCGACGAAGGCAAGCGAGTGATGCAACCCCTGATCGATTTCGACACGCCTCTGCTCGATTTCAGTGGAATACGACCCTATGTCGAGGCACAGAAAGCTTGGGATGTAGATTATCCACGCGGCAAGCGCTACTACTGGAAATCTCTCAACTTGAAGGCGCTAGACGACGCCTCGATTGACTGCATTGTCCACCATTCCCATGCTCAACCATCAGCACATAGCACCATCGACCTGTGGCATATCGGCGGTGCCGTCACCAGGGTGAGCGCGAAGGACAGCGCCTTCAACGGACGGCAAGCTGCATTCCTCGTCAACCCCGAAGCAAATTGGGAACACCTAGCAGACGATGAAGCTAATATCTCTTGGGCGCGCAAATTCATTATGGATATGCGACGCTTCTCGGACGGCAGCAGCTATCTCAACTTTCCGGGCTTCTATGAAGAAGGCGATGAGATGGTTCGGCAATCGTTTGGCTCCCAATACGAGAGGCTCGTGGCGCTAAAGGACAAGTACGATCCTGCCAACCTGTTCCGCATCAATCAAAACATCAAGCCAACCGTTACGTGATAGTCTGATGCTCGTGCTGATGAAGGCCAGATAGCACGACGAACTGGTTGGTTGTCGATCAAGCTGAAGCATCCTCACAGGCAGGGCGATCATGGTCAATAGCGCGGTGGAGTTTGCCCGCCACGCCTCGCTACAGGATGGTAGGCAGATTATCTGCTAGTTCACACTGGATTATCGTTCACTGAGATTGACGCTAATATGTTGTCGATCACGGGGCGCTGTTCGTTGAGAAGCGATGCGCTGACTTGAAAGTAAATGACATATGCCTGATCGGATGGCGATCTGACGACGCATAACCAATCTTCGCCACCACCCATGTAGACCGAGATTTTATCATGCACACAGGCTACTTCGGCGCTACCGTCGCCAGCCGTTTGATCTGCCAACAGAGTCATCCCATTGAACGCACGAATGCGTTCTTTCCGAGTGGTCAGTAGTCTAGCTGGGTCTACCTCAGGTAGGATCTTCCACACAGACATAAGGATATTATTGTCATCTTTTGCCGGTGCATATAGACCTACCCATTCCAAGTGTGTTGATTGTGCCAAAACCTCATTTTCCATATCGCTGCGAAGCTGCCGCGAAAATTCGGATTCCCCTACATGAGAGGACGGTTGGATGATGTATTGCAATTGCGTGGAAGTGGACTCCATGTTTGTCTCAATGCCAAACTGTGTTAAGGCATCCTCGTTCGGGATAAATTGCTGCAACCAGTGGGTGGGGATTTGCGCATAAAGATGCGATCCCAGCGTGGCACGGGCGTAGATGATGTCTTTCACTGCGATGTGTGGCGAACCAGCATAATTGGAATTGCCAAAGATTCCAAATATCACCAGCCCGATGCCTGCGTAGACAAAGCCATTCCGCCGCCACAAATCTGCATGGCGCCGCAGCCCCCAACGATTCTTTTGCACCGCCGTTGGTATCGTTGTGGGAAGCCACCGACGAAGCCCGGTGAACAGCAAATAGATTAGCCACAGTGGGAAAAATGCGAGTGGCGGGAATGTAGTCAAAAAAGCGATGCAAACTGCAACAGCAATCAGTAAGATGGCTATCACGCACTCCCGAAAGCTGACTTCTCGGACAACAAGTTCGTTGCCGAAGCGTATCAGCAGCAGGATGATGTAGACAGGCGCGACGACGAGGATGCCAACCCCAAATATTCTCGTCAACACCCCTATCACTAACGAATCTCCCCAAGTTGGCGTTGACGACAGTGCCAGATTGGTTACACCATAACCCATCAACCCTACCACACCAGCGGCGAACGCAGCCCCAATGAAAAGCACAAAATTCAGCACATTGATGGAGGCGGGAACGATGCGTAACGCAAGGTCTTGTGGCGTTACATTCACACTCAATTGACGTACTACTCTAGTTTGGGTCTCTTGCCGAAGTTCCTCCGCCATATATTGCAAGACTCTATGCTCTTGCTTACGAAAATCGACCCACTGGCGGTTCATAGAGGCTGCATAAGGCTGCCGATCTTGCACATGACTGGCGATTATCCAAACAAGCTGATCCGCCGAGTCCGTGAAGCCTGCAAAATCTTCGGCGATGCTAAGGTTTGAGAGGACACACAATCGAATGTCCGTTGATTTGTCTTCAGCTTGCCAGCCTTCGGTAAAACCGGCGCGGTTCATCACTGCTTTTATCTGATTGGCAATGCGCATATCCGCTGGATTGGCGCGAACTATATAGCGTTTGCCCGTCGGGCTGGTGGAGAACCGCTGACGAAAGGGTTCCAATGGACGGAACCCTCGCCTTAGCCACCATGACCCCTGACCGCGTGGCGTCCAGCGCAATATATCTTTTGAGAACGTCATCAATAGCAGCCCTGCCACGCTCAGCAGGACTTGGATCACGAGCGTGTAAAAACCAACGGTGGCTAAAGTACTCGAGTAAAGGTACCGCTGCGCAGTGAAGACAAGGATCGGCAAGATAATGGCACCAAATAGCAGCGTCCACCGAATCTGGTTGCTGCGAAAGCGCCGGGAAAGGAATTCGAGAAGTTGGTTGATGAGGATGATTAGCAAAAATGTGCCAGCTAGCGCCGTTGCCCAATTGAGCTTAAACACGGTACTCGTGATATACGCGATCAAGGTGATGTTGAACAGCAACGCAACCGCCACGCCGCCAACCGCTAGAGGGCCGCGTCGTGGGATGTTCACATTGAGCAATTCATAGTCGCCCAAAGTAACATTCACGGTGATGGGTTTCGGGATCGGGTCTTTGGGCGAGACGATAATCGGCATAGGGTTGCTCGACGTAGCGGCAAACTGCGATTGCAACGTCTTTACGAGCCGCCCCACGTTGCGCCGGAATCCCCGGCGGCAGTCGATGATCCCGGTTGCCTGCGCTTTGAGTCGATCCAACTGAATGCGGCGCGTCGAGTCGGGCACGGTGAATGCGTCGAATCGTACACTTTCAAAAACTAGCAGGTAGACCGGGATTTCGCGTTGAAAGAGGGCATATTCCCATTCGTTAGCGACATTGGGGGAATGGAGTGAAGCTTCCGAGGTGATCAGCACCAACGCAACACATTCATCTAGACCTTGCTTGATGCCTGCTGCCCAGTCCTGACCGGGCAGCAAGCGTTGAATATCGAACCACACATCAAAATATTGAGAGAGCTTTTGAACGACGCCTTCAGCAAAATACAATTCCTGCCGCGAATAGCTCAGGAATATTTTGGGGCGGGCTGGTGCGATGCTTTCGGGTAACATAGGACAATAGCCTCAACGAAGGGAAATAGCCAGTGAGAATAGTATGGTGTTGGATAGGTTCCTCCAGCACTGCCCGACTGCGTACCGATCCTTCAGCGGTCAGTATCCTATATGGAATGGGTGTTATCATGGCAATTTCATGGGTGAATGGTCAGATTAGTATGCTGGTTGTCATTGGATGTATAGGGTTTTCTGTAGCTCCTTCGCGAGCTTCTTCCGCAACTTATAATCCATCACCTGCGGTATATATTTGCGAGCAGCCTCGCATAGCCCTCGCATATCGCTTTTAGTTATACCGGCAGACCCGATTCGGGCAATCTGACGATCAATTAGCTGATTCAGTTTCTTCTTGTCAACCGATGTGATGGCATCGGCAATATTATGGACACCTGCAAAATTCCGCCCGAGCAGTTCTTCAACCAGCCCTCTTTCATGCTTCAGAAGCCTAGTACCCAATTTTGTCTTCAGATGCTCCTTAAGTTGAGCGACATCATCGGCGGGTAACATGAACGGCGAATCGAAGCGAATATACTGGATAAGTTCTTTTTTCGTCGTGTACTTAAGATTGGTGGGCCACGCCTTAGCTAGCTTCCGACGATTGGCTAGTAGCGTATCGACCATTTGATCTAAGGACTTTCCCCCTCGTATCGACCTGATGATCTCGCTTGTATATGCACTCATAACTGAATCGGATTTCGAAGCTGCCAGACCAAGTTTTAACCCACGAGCCTTAACTGAAGGAATACCACCCGGATACATGATATCCACGAAGGGAAAGTTATCCACGATACTATTGAGGTTGACTACTTGATGCGCCTCACCACCCAGCATTTCTATGGCTACTGCTTCGGCAGCGGCTTCTAGAGCTAAGCCAAAGACCATGGTTTCGGGGCCTTCAGTAGTTTGGAATACGATCCACGCGGCTTCGAGTGCCTTCTCTATGGCAGCGCTCGATAGACTGTTTACACCTACTGAGAAAACCATACCAAGGCCGCTGGCAGCCGCCGTAAGGGTTGACCAGACCCAGCTATCATGCCCCCCCTTAGGAGGGGGAACTAAACGGTCGCCCGGGGGCCTGACCGGGATAGGTACTTCGTGCGCATCTGTGTCTTTGGGTGGTGTGAAATGCGGCCAAATGTCAGTACTGGTCGAATCCTTCGTGGTCTTTTTCGTAGGCGTCGAGTCATGGTTGTCGCGGTTATCCGTCATACGACTTATTGGATCGGTTCCTCGATGAAAGCCGTGCCGCTTCGCATTAAGTAGGCTGATTAGCGAAGCGCGCGTAACATGATGTAGAGTTAGGTGGAAAAGGTTTCCTAATGCGTCACTCTGGCTAGTCAGGCGCTGGTAGAGGCGGTCCGCAGTACGTATATCCAGATGCGTGATTTGCGTCTGGATCGCCTCCACCCTTCGGGCCTGTTCTCGCGTCTGCTTCTCACCGATTGGAACAGCAAGTTGCGTGACCAAATCGCGTTGAGCGCTGTCCTCTGGCGCTGCCGTCAAGTAGGCTCGTTGCCACTCTAAGGAATGACCAATATTTCCCATAATAATGTTCTACCTGTGTATTCTTGTAACCCCATGGTCTTGTATCACAATCTGTCTATTGTAGTGTGCATATTTCCGCGTAATTGCGATGTATCCTTAGGCATCGGTCACCGAAACCGTTCCACCTTCGACAACGATCTTCTTCTCGATCTCTGGGTCTTCGTATTCATCAGACAACAGGCGTGCCGCGTAACGAATATTTTCCATCTCCAGCTTACGCACCTCGGCTTGAACTTTCCTAACATCGTGAAAGCGCTGGTCTCGCTTATAAGGCTCAAGCAAGTTGCCCCCAGATTGGCATATTTCGATAAACAGCGATTCCGACGGAACCACGAGCACATCATCATTCCGACGCGCATTCGTCAAGATAGCTTGGAACTGTTCTTTCAAGGTTGGTCTGAGGCTCTCGAACTCGTCAGCGGTGAGTTGGTCTTTGAGACAGCACACGTACTTTGTGAATTCATCGAGCGAGTAGCCCGCAGGATCAGAAGGATCAACCAGTTCGCCGGTAGCGCGGTCAATGTATGGTTCCATCATGTAATCCGTCAGCGGGTTGGACTCCAGCAATGGAAACACCATGTAGTTGCCCTTGAAGCCGAGCAGATTATCCAGATCGGCGACTTCACACAGGGGTTTGTATTCCAACTGGTCTGAGAACGTTGAAGAGACTTGTACCTTGTAGGTTTTCGCTGGACGCCCTCCAAAACGGCTAAGCATGGTATGCGGCTGAACGTTTGTGACCGATAATGGGTGATCAAAGTCGATGCGAAATTCCCGGTGCTGTTTGTTTAGGGTGGGTATCGGAACGTTGTGAAGCCGGAAATAGCGCTGATCAGGATGTTCATGCCGCCAGATTGCCTGCATGTAGTGCAAGATGTTTTCTTTCACATGAACCCGCAGACGGGCAATCTCGGTGAGATGCGTATGATGCTCTTGCAGCGCCTTTGTGTAGGTCTCTGTAATGGAATTGAGCGCAGTTACTTCGCGTTCTAGGCGGAAGATGAGATCGCGTGCGTGGTCAGCCGCTTCATCGGCGCTGCTTTTGAGCGCATTTTGGTTAGCTTGGTTCTGATCAGCGCTGTCACCGAAAATCATGTCCTCTACTTTGCCGACGGCTCCACCCACCAACCCGACGGCTCCGCTCACAAGGCTGCCTAGCAATCCGCTGCTTTCGGTGTGGCTCCCTACCGCACCATGAAGTAGATTGCTCTGCACCTCTTCTATGCGGCGGGCTATCGCCACTTCATCGCGCAACTGGGCCACAATCTGCCGCTGTTGCGCGACATTTGTGGCAAGCTGCGCGATGGCCGTTTCCGCACCGGCGCTTTGGGAAAGCGTTTCGAGGGTGAGAAGAAATGAGTCGTCCAGTATCACACGCTTCAGAATCCAGTCATATGTGACGAGCCAGTCTTGGTCGATCTCGTGTGGTGCGGGCACTTCCTGCGCGACGAAAACAACCGGTGTAACGCGGTACAGGCGCTCATGCACGCGGTATCGTCGTTGAAGCTCGTAAAACAGGTAAGTCACGGTGACTTCATCATTGGGATTACTGATCTCTGTGGTTTCCGTCGTGTCGAATTCTTCCATCGTTTCCGTCGTGAGTTCGGTAGTACGCTCGTTTGTGACCTCTTGAGCAGACTTGAATACCGATTCACGGAATGATTTCTTAATGTCGTCGGAACTCTTAGAAGCCTCTTGTTTGAAGGAAGTTGTGGTCGTATCACTACCAACGGGTTCTATGCCAGCCGTAGCACTATTGGTGTAGGAAAACTCTGTTTTTGCCGAGGCGCGTTTTGCGATTTCCTGTTCTGCTCGGCTCGTTTGGCTGGTTTCGTCCCTGTTGATTCGTAGATTCCGTTCTGTCTCTTTCTGAAAGCGTTTCTTGGTGACTTTCCGAGTAATAACAATCCTTTGTGTTTGCCTCGGGGCGAGGGGGATGGATTTAATCAGAGAGCCGGCTTGATAAGAGAGAGGCGTCAGCAGTTGGCGGAAGATATTGAGAATGCCGAAATTAATGCTGCGCTCTTTACTGTTCGCCGCAAAGATGGTGAACGAATATGGTTCCTGCATCCGCGCCTCGAGCGCACTTAGCAAGGCCGGCAAACGAACGGAAGGATCGGTTGCATTGGCATCCGCCCGATGATCATTGACGACCTGTGTCGTGGTGACGACGGTTCCGCCTGATGCGGTGGCGGTATCCGTATCACCGCCCCGGTGGTCTCGTACAGCGGGCGGCGGAGTCAAGCGCAGAGCACGCTGCACGAGTTTGGCTTCCAATTTAAGCGCATCTAGCGGATTGGCTTTGTCGTAGCGGGAATCGGTAGGATCGCCACCCAATTCAACAATGGTCTCGTAGGCATCGCTTGCGAGGTCAAGGACGCCGTTGTCCGTCAACTCCTGCCAGACATGCTGAAAGGCAATCTGAAGTTGGCTAAAGTCGTGAAAGGCCGGGACATCGGCGGGAGATGGTGGTAGATCGAGGTCGCTAATGCTTTTCTGAACGCCTTCAAGGGTAGCTACAGGCAATAGGTCAGTAAGCAGTTGTTCTTCCGGCGCAGTGAGTGGGTTGATCAACCGCCCGATAAATTTGGGGATGTCGTCTATGGTCACTGACGTCGTGTCTGGGCCGGGGTTTTCCGGTGATGGCGTTGGCGATGTGTTCGGCGCAGTGTCCGACATTAAATCTAGGCACGGCCCGTCTGTGGCGGACAGGGGTTGACAGATCGGTAGTAAATCAGTGCGTTGGAGATAAGTCGTGGTGGGCTGTGGGCCAACAACCACTTGCACATTATCCTCAGCGATAGCGCCATCATTGGCAACGTGTGATCGTAGCTGCTGCACTTGGTCATCCGTGAGGGAAATGAACCCCCGTGTGGGCGCCCGCGTTGATGAGTCATCTGAGTTGATAATGTCGCGAATATTCTGCTGGATCACGGCGGCGTTTTTCGTGGCTGGGCTTTCGCCCGGTTTTACGAATCTTTCTGGCTGAAACACATTGGCTGAAACGGTAGAGAGCGATGCACTCAGTGCCGATTGTAATTTATCAGAAAAGCCACTGAAACGAGCGCGATGCGTTGCTACTCGTGTTCGTGCCACTTCCAACGTGCCATCGATAATGGCGGCGGTGTGTTCTTGCGCCTCTTTCAACCGCTGCACATGTTGTGTCGCTGGCTCGACATCAACGTCGGCAATTAGTGAAGGTACCGCAACGCCCGCCTTTGTCAGTGTATCTGCCGAAATGCTGATGAGGTATTCCTCGATCTGTCCGGCGTTCTGCCGCGCAGCGGACTGGAATAATATTTGCGAATCTGCCGCCCGATTAAGTTCTTCAGGAGCAAGCACTTGGAGAAAAAGATCGGGCCGCCGTTTGTTTGGATCGCGAATTTGAAACGCGGAATCTTCGTATTGATATTCCCAACGACCATCGCTGCCAGTTTGTAGAGTAACTAATCGATATTCCTCGGTCGGTGGAGTCGCAGATCTAGTAACTACTCCCGTCGTTGTCTTCGGCTCTGCAGAATAGATGACGACCAAAATACCTGCTATTCCGGCTCCAGATTCTTTGAGTACAACTCGTCCTCTGACAATGTTCATGGACGCCTTCCTTGATTGTGGGGTTGTTAGGCAATGCTGATGATCGCATTGGTATCAATGTGCGTACGGAATAATGCTATTGATCAATGATGGATAAGTCATCTGACCAAAGTTAGATTTCGAGGGTTGGTTTGGAGGGATGTCACACTTATAGCAAGTTAAGCTCGCGTGCCCGTTTGATGGCTTGAGTACGGTTGGTGACACCGAGTTTGCTAAAAATATTGGAGTTGTGTGACTTGACGGTGCCGAGGACGATGACCAGCTTATCTGCGATTTGCTGGTTGGTCAGACCATCCGCTAGAAGCCGGAGAATTTCCAGTTCACGCTCCGATAAAGGATCGACTAGTATACTTTTGCCTAGGGACACATCGGGATTGACGGTCTTTGCAGTGTAAGTTTTTGGTAGCCTGAGTTGATCTAGTGTTGACGATGTGATCGCGATCACGTCATCAGTTTCGCCTCGTGATTTGGCAGCAACATAGATTTCCGGCGGAAGCAGTCTCTGCGATTGTAGTAGAAGGCGTCGTGCCCTACTTTGTGTTGGTGGCTCACTGGCGGGATGTTGAACCACTAAGGCTGCTAGTTCGACGGCGAGTTCATTTTCGCCAGTTTGCAGAAATAAATCACTAATGCTTACCAAAATCGCCAATATTAACGGCAACCATAGAATGCGTGCCGCGATCTCTAGCGCTTGGCGTAATAGACTGCGTCCCCCAGCGTAGTCCCCGCTTGCTTGCGCTGTATCCCCCAAGCCGAAGATGGAAGTTGCCAAGCCGCCTAGATCATTCATATCGCGATATAAATCGTGCCCTTGCTGATATAGACTCTTCGCCGTTTGCAGGTCCCGCGTTAGCCACGCAACGCGTGCCATGCAGTTAAGTGCAGTCGCCATACCAACTTGTTCCTTAATGGACTCTTTTAGTTGATAGCTGGTCTGAAAGTATTCCCAAGCCTCATCGAAATGGTCTAGTGCTTGGGCAATATTCCCCATGGCGATCAGGACATACGAACCGAAATAATCATCATTCAGCTTGCTGCTTAATTGGTAGGCAGTTCGGGCGTGATTATGGGCGACAGCGTGTTCTCCGCGTGAATATGTAGAGGTTGCTAGCACATAGTGCGCAAACATAAGATTGCGATAATCGCTAGGAGGGGTGCGTTGAATAACCTGTGTTGCAAATGCGGTAGCTCCTTCATAGTCACCAACCGTGACTGCCAACAAGCCTCGATTGGATAATGGATCGGTGCCAAAACCGGGAGGAGGCAACCGACCAAGACTGCGATACAGTGTGTCAGATTTCTCACTGGCGATTCGTGCCTCTTCATATTTTCCCAGTCGGATCAATAGTCCACTGCCACCACAGTACAACATTGCCAGCGTGAGATCGCGCATCTCGTAAGAGTTGATTTTTTCGAGATGATCAATCGCCTGCAGGACAGCATCGCTACATTCTTGGTAGCGTCCCTGCATATCGCTTAAGACGCAATATGCATATCCACCTTTGTATAAGGCGGCAACATTTTCCGACCGCACAGCTTCCCGCCATGCAACGCGAATGTTATCTAGTTCTTCATCCAGCTCCTGAGTTGTGCTCCGCTGTCGTCCCGAATTGAGTGCAAACTCGCGTTCGCTCAGAAAATCCATGTAATAAGTAGTGTGCGCAGCACTAACGCGTTGAAATCCCTCATTATTATGTGACAATTGCTCTGCGCCATATTGACGTAAAAGCTCGTGAATAAAGTAGCGTCCGTCAGGATCACAACTCACTAAAGACTTACCCACCAATGCAGACAACGTGTCAAGTAAGGCATCCGCGATTTGTTCTGCCGCATCACGACGGAAACCCCCGCGAAATACTGAAAGGCGGCTGAATAAGTCTTTTTCTTCTTCAGTCAGTAGTGTCCACGATTGCTCAAAAACTATCCTCATACTACGGTGTCGAATAGGGACATCACTATGCGTGGTTTTGAGAAAGTCCAAGCTTTGCTCAACTTCTTTCACGATCGCACTACATGGCAAAACTTTGAGCCAAGATGCCGCCAGTTGAAGTCCTAGCGGCATCCCGTCCATGAGCTGACATAAGCGTACAATATGAAGGTGATCTACATTCAGAGAAAAATCGCTGCGAACGTGTCGCGCATACTCTACAAATAATTGCACAGCACCATAGCTAATCGGATTGATGACATTCACATCAGATGGAAAAGCCATTCCTTGCAGAGGATACAGCCATTCCTCTTGGAGATTGAGAACTTCCCGCGATGTAACGAGTAATTTGATGCCGGGTGCGTGTTTTAGGAGATGGCTCAACAAGTTTACGGCAGACAGAAGATGCTCAAAATTGTCTAACAGCAGAAGCATCACTTTATTTTGCAAATAGCTCAATAGCTGTGCCTCTTCATCAGCACCGCGTAAGGCACAATTGACAACATCTGCAATGGACGAGATTAAGAAGTCACCAGATTGTACCGCTTGTAGCCCAACAAAATAGATACCATCGACAAACGGCAGTCCATTTGCTTTGACAACTTCGATTGCTAGTCTCGTTTTTCCGCTTCCTCCCGGTCCAAGGAGTGTGACAAGGCGCACTGCCGGATCGCTTAACAAGCGAACCAAATCATCGCGTTCTGCTTTTCTATCGATAAACGTACTCACTTCGATAGGAAATTTGAACATATTGTAGTGTAATTCAATGAGCTTTTAGACCATTATATACGTGATTATGTCCCTGAGAACGAGTGACTATTCACTTCACAAATTTCTCTTAGCCTGTCGGTTGATGGGATTGTTAAGAATATAGGGATTCAGACCCTCTATTTTCCACGGGTAGCTATTTTCGATACTCTTGAAGAACTTCTGCTACTGTAGTTCGTCAGACAGTCACGCCAGACGCTTGTAGCTCTCTCCACACCTGATTTATCGCTTGTTGGGTAAGATCTGGATGCATATTCAAGTAGCTACATACACGGCCTTTGGCGCTATGCGTGAATTCGACTTCTTCCCACCGCTCTTCCTGATAATTGTTGCCACCGCGTCTATCGAGCACTAAAGCGGCCAATCCTTCGCCAGCGATCAACGCCCAATCGGAATGATGAACGCCGATCAGAGACCGTCTTGAAAGATGGGAATTAGTAATGAGTTGTAATGTGAGCTAAGATCACCAGCAGCCATTGAGCAAGGATGGGATCATGAGTCGTCAAGCCTATAGTACAGACCTCAAGGATGCCAAGTGGCCTATTTTACAGCCGTTGATACCAGCTCCACTGGCAGGTGGACGACCAGCGATAGGGGATCGTCGGGAAATTGTCAACGCCATTTTGTACGCGCTCAGGATTGGCTGTCAGTAGCATCTATTGACGCACGATTTTCCGCCGTACAAAACTGTTTATGACTATTACCGGCGATGGCGACGACAAGGACGCTGGGAGCGTATCAATACCACGCTACGAGAACGCTTACGCCTTCAACTGGGACGAGATGTACGGCGTGGACATCTCGGCAGCGACGATAAGCGCGGTCACGGAAAAGGTGTGGCCGCTGGTCAAAGCCTGGCAAAGCCGTCCACTGGAGGCCGTGTACCCGCTCATTTTTCTGGATTGTATCTGCGTCAACCTGCGACGTGTCAGGATCGGTTCTAAACTCCCCAAAAAGATCGTTTTAAAAATCCCCAGGTAGTAGGCTCAAATGCGTGAGAAAGGGGTAGTCGCCCTCAACATGCATGGAGCGGGTAATGGTAAACCTGGAGGAACGATTCATGATACA
>JAHBVJ010000035.1 GCA_019637615.1 Anaerolineae bacterium
GACTTGATCTGGAGCTTACCTTGACACCAATTGGACGCCTCTTGAGGCGTCCATCTGAGCTTGATAATCAGGTCTGCTCTCTTGCGGTTATCGCACTTAGCACGACTATCCTTCCTTACGCTCCCACTCCGCGCCGCGCACCGGATTCAGCGTCCGCCACTCCTCGGAGACGGGCACGATGCCAAGCAGACGCACCAATTCTCGCGCCGCCAGCCCGACCACCGCCGCGAAAGTTGGATACGCCAACTCCAGATCGGCAAGCTGCTCCACGCGCATCCCCGCCGCCATGCCCGTCGCCACCAACTGCACGATCTCGACAGCTTGCTCACCAACGATATGTGCGCCGACGATCAAATGCGTGCTGCGTTCCACGATCAGCTTGCAGAAGCCGTTGGTATGCCCATCGATCACCGCGCGATCCATGTCTGCGTAGGGCACCACCGCGATCACGCAGTCCTTATCTTTAGCCTGCGCTTCCGTCAGCCCAACGCCGCCATATTCAGGATCGGTGAACCCGCCGTGCGGGACGAGCCGTTCTTCCCAATTGCGCCTAGCCAGCAGCGCATTCTCCACCGCCAACCGTGCCTGATAACTCGCGCTCTGCACCAGCATCATGCGCCCCGTGATGTCTCCCGCCGCGTAAATGTGTGGTGCCGTAGTTTGCAGCAGATCGTTGGTAGCGATATAAGCACGGTTCGCTTCCACGCCCGCCGCCGCGAGATTGAGATCGGGCAAGTTACCGGGCCACCCCACCGCGAGGATGATCGCCTCAGCCTGTCGATCTTTTTTCTCGCCTTGGTCGGTATACGTGAGCGTTAACAACTTGTCCTCACGCTCGATGCGCTGCAACTCCCCGATTCCCGTGATCACGTCGATCCCCTGTGCGCGGAACTCGTTCAGCATCATGTCCGCGACGGCGGCATCCTCGGACAGCAAAATGCGCGGTGCCACGTCCATCAAGGTGATCTGTGCGCCGAAGGTGGCGAAGATCGAGGCCAATTGACAGCCCGTCGCGCCGCTGCCAACGATGATCGCGGACTCAGGCAGCTTCTTGAGTGACCACACATCGCTGTGCGTCAAGGTGTATTCCGCACCGGGGAAGCCCAATCGTCGTGCTGATCCGCCCGCACACAAGATGAACTTATCAGCGCTGAGGGTGCGACCATCTGGCAGGGCAATCGTGTGCGGATCGATGAACTTGGCATTGCCGACGCCGTGCAGCGTCGTGCAGCCCACCTCTTCCAGATGCGCGATCAACTGCTTCTTTTCTTGCAGTTGATAGATCACCTGCTGCGTGCGCTCCATGACCTTCGCAAAATCAACATCAGGTGGCGCGGCATACAATCCATACATCTCGAATTGCCGCGCATCGCGCACCAACCGCGCCGCTTTCGCCAGCACGCGAGTCGGCGCACATCCATCGTTGGTACACGTCCCGCCCAAACGCCCGCGCTCAATCAACGCGGTCTTCGCGCCGAGTTCGCGCGCCCGCAGCGCTGCCGTCACGCCCGCTGGCCCCCCGCCGATCACGATCAGATCGTAGTCGTAAATATGCACGCGCCTCTCTCCGTGTAGCTGATCATCTGATATAAGATGATCCTACACAAGAATGGTTCGTGCGCCTCATTCGTTAGCAGCACTTGGTCTCATCCATAGTACTGACTGAACGGATTCATTGCGTATAATAGATTCAAGTGGTCGATGTTTTGAGATCATAGACCTTATGAAAACGCAAACTAACGTAGGATTAGGAATTGCGGACATCATCGGGAATAAACGTGATGAAGTGCTTGCTTTAGCGAATAAGCATGGTGCTTATAACGTGCGTGTTTTCGGCTCTGTAGCGCGTAATGAGGCGATGCCCAATAGCGACGTAGATTTCCTAGTCGAATGGGACTTCGCACGCATATCTCCATGGGGTGGGGCTGGCCTCGACATCGAATTGCGTGAATTGTTAGGGCGTTCCGTCGATGTTGTCACCATCGAAGATTTGCACCCATTGATGCGTTCCTCTGTTTTAGAAGAAGCCATTACGCTATGACCGACGAACGTGTTTATCTCACCTATATTCTTGATAGCATCTCCAACATTCAAGACCTTGCGGCACAGGGCAGAACAGCATTGGAAGCCGCAAAACATGACCGTGCCGCAGTGCTCTATTATCTGCATACTTTGGCAGAAGCCACTCAGCGCCTTTCTGAAACAATGAAAGCCTGTTATCCACACATTCCTTGGATTGCCATCGGTGGGTTTCGTAATCGATTAGTTCATGGTTATCTTGATGTCAACTGGAATGTGATTTGGGATGTGATTGACCACAACTTACAGCCACTTAAAGAGGCCATGTCAACAGCGCTAGAAAGCAATAATCCTTCCAGCGCTGATCCGTCTGAGTAATTTAATCCATTAGCATCGTGATCAGCGCTCGCGCCGCCTCAAACGGCAGATCGCGCAGTTGATCGTTATCCACCACGCTTCGCAGCAAATCGCGCTGCGCCGCCGGAATATCGCTGTCATCGAGCAGCGTCCGTGCCACCTCACCGAGCGTAGCATTCCCCTCCAGCGCATCGGCGTGCTTCCGCTGAATCACATCCAACAGCTCGATCAGCGATCCATCTGACCCGTTGCCATCGCCCGCGATCTTCCCCGCCAAGCTGCGAATCGTCTTTTGTGCGCCGTTGGGCAGAGCGTCGAACACATGCTGGACCGACTGCGCCGTCGTGATCAGCCCTAACAAGCGATTCGCCATCGCGGAGTCGCCGTACAGGTTCATTTTCATGCCGTTAATCGCCTTACCGAGCGCTTCCGCCTTCGCCACCTCGATCTGCCGTTGCATATCGGCTTCCAATTTTGCCAGCTCAAGCTGCTGACCAAGCGCCTGATTGCCCGCCAGTGCCTCGAATTTAGCACGGTCACCTTCTGCCTCACTCAGCAGCCGCTTGCGGATCGCCTCGGCCTCGGCTTCCATCACCTTGATTCGTTCAAGCGCGACTTGCACCTCAGCTAATCCTGCTGCGCTGCCACGCTCGCGATCACCAATCGCTGCTAGTTTGGCTGCTTCCAGTTCGCTTTCCGACAAAATGCGTTGCTTCTCAGCCTGTGCGAGGGCGGCTTCGCGCTCTGCCTCCGCCATCTGCTTGAGCCGAACGGCTTCCATCTCGATCTTGGAACTGTTCTCCAACGCCAGCTTATCGGCTTCCAACCGTGCGTTGATCAGGTCGATCTCAGCGTCGCGCATGGCTTCGGCCTTTTCCGCCAGCGTAGTCGCCTGTTGCAGGGCTTGTTCACGTTGGCTGTCGGCCTCGATCTGCGTCCGAATCGCCGCTAGTTTTTCCGCCATCGCCAGCGCGATCTCTTTCTCACGCTGCTGTTCCGCCAGCGCAACGGCTTGTTCGCGCAAGACGCGTTCCGTTTCGCCCGCTTTCTGTAATTGTTCGCGCAGCATCACCTCTTGGCGCTCATTCTCGATGCTCTCGGCTTGCAGCGCGCGCTCCGTCATGATCCGTGTGCGTTCGGCTTCTTCGCGCTTCTGCTCCTGCATGATCTTGGCTTCGGCATCTTCCGTCGCCCGCACCAGCGCGATATTTTTGGCACGTTGCGCCCGTTCGCGCTCGATCTCTTCTTCGATCCCCAAACGTTCCCGTTCCGCGAGGGCATTCAAGCGAGCGCGTTGCAGTGCGCCATCATTTTCCAGCCGATTTTTCTCGGTTAGCGCCTGCTCGATCACGGCGGAATTCGCGCGCGCCACCTGTGCGCCGAGCAAATCCTCGGTCGAGTAGTGCCCCATCAACGTAGGCCGCAGCGTCAGGATACTGATGCTTTCCAGCACCAAACCGTTGCCGGCCAGATACGCCGCGATGCGCTCCTTGATCTGGCGGATGAAGTCAATGCGCTTTTCTAGCAAATCTTTCAGGCTAAACATCGCGGCGATGTCCCGTACTGCGCCGTTGATTTTCGGTTCTGCCATACGCCGGATGCTGGCCTCATCCACCAAATCGCCGCCGATGGTGCGCGCCGCAATGCCGACCTCTGCCACGCTGTCGCCCACCTTGACGAAAAATCGTGCTTCAAGGTCAACGTACTGCGGATCGTTGCTCACCAGCGCCCGATCATCCGTGTGGCGCACTTCCAGCGCCATCGTTTCCAGCGACACCCATTTGATCCGGTGCAAAAAGTTGAACACCCACGCCGCGCCATTCATCACCACCAATGGCTGCGTAGTGTTGCCGCGCCGTAAGCCGCCCGTCCGCACGAACGCCGCCGTCGGGGTCGTCTTGATGAACGCGCTCGAAAACAGGCGGATCAGAATCCAGCCGATGATCACCAGCGCAATCAGGATCGCAATCGCAAAACCGAAATTACTCATGCACGCACCTCTTCAAAAATGTCCGCGCCAATGAACCTTGCGCCACGCTTCAAAACATCTATCAATTGGATAGAGCCCTACAGGGACTTAACCTGAGAACTTTTACTACCTTCAGCCCGGTGATAATGGTCTTTCAAAAAATAAGGCAGGAATACGACGCTCACGCTAATGCTTATTCTTGAGTCCCGAAGGGACTTCGTAAGGTAAGCCCGACAATTCATTGTCGGGGATCGTTTGCCTGACTAATTTCTTATACACCATTATCACCGGGGTCTTGTGCCTATTTCCGCATTGATTTCCGCAGTGCCGCTAACTCATCCGCCAGATCGCGCACCATCGACCGCAGCGAACTCAACTCCTCTGATCCGTTCGAATCGCCATTCTTGTGAACAGCGCTTTCGCCCGCCTTCAGAAATTCCTCGACCCACCGATCCACCGTGCTGCGATCCACGCCCAATCGTGTCGCCGCCTGCTGCGCCGAGGTCTGCCCGCGCAGCACCGCGAGGATCGCCTCTGTCTTGTCATTTGACTTCACCTCACGCGTTGGTTGTGCAGCTTGCCCCGCGAATCCACCCCGCCCGCGCAGACTCCGCGCCGTCCATGTTCGCGTATCGACGCTCACGCCGTAATCGCGCTCGGCCTGCTCCGGCGTGATGTAACCATTGCGCACATCCGTGATCACTTCCGCTTCAGGCCGCTTACTGGGGTCGCCGTAACCGCCGCCCGTGCCCGTCGCCATACGTGCTACCTCGCCGCGCTTGAGTTTGTACTGCGCGACCTTGCCGAACACCTCGCGCCGCCCATCAAGGTGGATCATCTCCATGTAGTTAGGAGATCCTTCATGCCCGCCTTTCATACCCCACGGCAAATACTTGTACCGTCCGAATGTTCCCGTCACTGACGCTTCATCCGCCGTGATGCGGTAATCGCGGAACACGCCCCGCCCGCCACGATACCGCCCCGCGCCGCCATCTGCCGCATCCAGCGCGAACTGATCGACCATTACGCCGTAGCGGTGTTCGCACACTTCGACAGGGATCACGAAGGTTTCGCCGTCGCCCACGCAGAATTGCGCGTTCTGCCCATCCCTCGTTGCGCCCGCGCCCCAACCGCCCGTTTGCGGCTCAACGAGGATGAACAACTCGCCCGTGTCAGGATGCTTGCCCGACACAATCGTCCCGCACACGCTGAGGAAGTGTCCGGCGGGCAACCGATCCGGTGCGACGGGAGCCAGCGCCTTCCACACCAGATCGGCGGCGAAGTCCATCGTCTCCCAGTACGTCGAGACGGGCGCGGGGCGGATCGCCGTTGAGATCGTCCCTTCTGGGCAGATGATCTCCAACGGTCGGAAGCAGCCTTCATTCGCCGGAATCTGCGGATCGGTCAGCGCCTTGAACACCACGCGCACTGCCGACTCCAGCCCCGTACGTCCCGCGTTGATCGGCCCCTGCACCTGCGGATGCGATCCCGTAAAGTCGCAGATGAATTTGTCGTCGGTCACGGTCACTCTGACGCGCATCTCGAACGGCCCGTTGCCCACGCCGTCATCATCGACCATATCTGTTGCTTCGTACACGCCTTTCGGAATCTTCGCCAAGCCCTTGCGCGTCATCTCCTCGCCGTAAGCCATCAGCGCGTCGATGCCCTTCAATACGACTTCGACGCCATATCGTTCGCACAGTTCGGTGAAGCGTCGTTCCGCGATGCGCAGTGAGGCAGCTTGCGCGTTCATATCTCCGATGCTCATATCTGGCGTGCGCACGTTGGCGCGGATCAGGTCGATCAACGCTTGGTTGACCACGCCCTTGTCGTACAGCTTGATGCACGGGAACTGCAAGCCTTCCTGCCAGATGTCCGTCGAGTTAGTCGTCCAGCTCCCCGGAGCCATCCCGCCGACCTCCGTCCAGTGCGCTTTGTTGGCGGAAAACGCCACCAACCGCCCCTTGTAGAAGATCGGCATCGCCAGCGTCACGTCCGAGAGATGCGTCCCGCCGCCGCTGTACGGGTCATTCGTGATGATGATGTCGCCCGGATGAATATCCGCGCCGAATTTCTCAATGATTGACTTCACCGCCGCCGTCAGCGTGCCGAGGAAGCCCGACACGCCGTTTCCCTGTGTGATCAAGTCGCCGTGTGCGTCCAATAGGCCGAGCGCGTAGTCCAGCACCTCGTAAATGATCGTGCTCATGCTGGTGCGCTGCATGGCGATGAACATCTCGTCGCCAATCGCGATCAGCGACTCCTTGATGATCTCCAGCGTGAACGGATCGATGCTGGTTGGTGACGCGGCTGACTTGCTGCGGTTGAACATGGCTACCCCTTCTTAATCCCAACGGCGAGGCCATCACCCACGCCGATGATCGTGCTTTCTAGGCGCGGGTTATTAGCAAGGCTGCGGTTAAAAGCGTCCATCGCGCGGTCTTCATCGCTCTGGAGGTTCACGATGCGCCCCTCGCGGAATGCGTTATGTGCCGTCACCATGCCGCCGACGCGCAAATGCTCGATGCTCCACGCCAGATAGTCCTTGTAGGCGGCTTTGTCGGCGTCGATGAAGATGAAATCGAACGGTGCTTTGCCTTCCAATTTTCTCAACATATCCATTGCCGAGCCTTCCATCACGTCAGCTTTGTGCGCGACGCCTGCCTTCTCAAAGCTGGCACGCACGATCTTGGCGTGTTTGCTGCTTTTCTCTACCGAATATAAGTGGCCGTCAGCGGGTAGCGCCCGTGCCATCCACACGCCGCTGTATCCCGCCAGCGCGCCGATCTCGATAGCTTTCTTCGCGCCAATCGCCAGCATTAGTGTTTGCAGCAAGCGCCCTTCATCTGCACGGATGCTGATCGCGGGCAGGTCATGCCGATCGGCTTCCGCTTGAATCCACTGGAGCGCTTCATCTTCCTGCGCGAATAAATCCGCCACATACTGGTCGAGCACTTCGGTAATTTTCTTCACCATGATCGTTATTCAACCCCTTGATTCAACTTCTATCGTTAAGTCTACAATAACGCAGCTTGCGCCGGATCGGGGTCGAAGTTCAGCTAAACCGCTGCTTTTTCTGCTGCATCTCGATATGCAAGAATCCGTATTTATCGCGGTATACCTGTTGATCTGGATACACCACCGTTACCGAGGCTGGCTCCTCGATAATGGCAGGCCCGTCGATCACTTTCTCGATGGGCAGATAATCGCGTTCGTACACCGTCGTATTGACTGTGCCGAAATCATCGAACAGTACCGGACGCGTGCTTTTCTTCGCCCGTGATGTGCTCAAGCCCTGCGTGCTGACCGTCCCGATCTCCGCCTTCGCCACCGCGCCAATCGCCGTCAACTGATAGTTGACCAATTCAATCGCGGTGTCCAGCTTGAACGTGTAGGCTTGCTCATGCAGCTTGTGAAACGACTCGTTGATCTTGTTCATCGCGTCCGCCGTCACCGTTCCAACGGGCAGCGGCACTTTGACGGTATGTTCCTGCCCCTTGTAGCGCATATCAGCGTAGCGTTGAACCTGAATGTTGGCGGGGGCGACATGCTCGGCAGTCAAACGGGCGCGGGCTTGCTGCTCCATCTCGTCGTACATGCCGCTCATCCGGCTCAAGTCAACCTGATCCGTCCGGCTGATCATCGTGCGGATGTAGTCCACGCGTAGGTCGGTCATCAGCATCCCGAACGCCGAGAACACGCCCGGATATGTCGGGATCACCACCTTCTTGCAGCGCAGATCGCGCATCATCGCCGCCGCGTGCATCGGGCCACCGCCGCCGAACGCCACCAGCACGAAATCGCGCGGATCGTAGCCCCGCCGCACTGAAATCAGCTTGATCGCGTTGATCTTGCCGAAGTCCGAGATGCGAATCACACCGAGCGCCGCTTCTTCGGGCGAGATGTTGAAATGCCGCGCAATCGGCATCATCGCCTCCACCGCCTTTTTGACATTCACCTTCAATTCGCCGCCGAGGAAGTAATCCGCGTTCAAGCGTCCCACCAGCAAGTTCGCGTCCGTCACGGTCGGCTGCGTACCGCCTTTGTCATAACACGCCGGCCCCGGCACCGCACCCGCGCTGACAGGGCCAACTTTCAGCGCTCCCGCCGCGTCGATATGCGCAATCGAACCGCCGCCCGACCCGATCTCCACGATGTCGATGGTCGGCGCGAGGATCGGGTAGCCCGCGAACTCCCGCGTCAGCTCGATCTTGTATTCGGTCGTGATCTTCGGGCGTCCATGCTCGACAAGCGACGTTTTCGCTGTCGTCCCGCCCACATCGAACGCGATCACGTTCGACTCCCCGATCAGCTCTCCGATCCGCGCCGCGCCGATCACGCCCGCCACCGGCCCCGACTCGACGAGGTTGATCGGCGTCCGCTTCGCCATCCCGAACGTCGCGCTGCCGCCGTTCGATTGCATGATGTGCAGCACGTCGCCCATCCGCTTGCGGGTGGTTAAGTTCTGCTCAAGGTTATCGAGGTACGCGCGGGCAGTCGGCAGTACGTAGCTGTTCAGGACGGCGGTGCTGGTGCGCTCATATTCGCGCCACTCCTGCGTCACCTCGTGCGACAGTGTGAACGGGATGTGCGGCGCAACCTCGCTGATAATCTTCCCCGCCTGAATCTCATGATCAGGGTTGGCGTAAGCGTGCAAAAAGCACACGGCGATGCTCTCCACCCCTTCACCGACCAACTGCCGCACCTGTTCGCGCATCTCCCCCGCATCGAACGGCTCAACCACCTCGCCCTTATAATTCACGCGCTCGGTCACTTCCAACCGCAAATAGCGTGGCACAAACGGCACCGGCTTCTCGTAATACATGTTGTAGATGTCAGGCCGATTCGAGCGCCCGATCTCCAGCACGTCCCTGAACCCCTTCGTCGTGATCAAGCCCGTCTTCACGCCCTTGCGCTCCGTCAGCGCGTTGATCACCACCGTCGTGCCGTGGACGAAGAACGCCGTTTGCGCCGTGTTCAACTGCTCGGCCTTATCCAGCGTATCGATCACCCCCTGCGCGAAGTTGTGCGGCGTGGTCGATGCCTTTGCAACGCGTACTTCGCCCGTTTTCTCGTCCAGATACACCAGATCGGTGAATGTGCCGCCGATGTCCGTAGCGATGCGGTAGCCAGTCATAGGTCGTCCCTGTGGTTGCATAGATGTGCTTGAAATCGTATTAGGCGCAGCAATCTCACGCTTCGATGGTGGTTCAGGTTTTACAGAAACAAGGTTAGTTGTCGCGCTCGGCTGCTGGATATTTAACGGCAAGCCCGCCAGCGCCAGATGACACGCCGCCGCGTGACCCGCCCACACGTCATCCAATGGCGGTTCCTCCTCGACGCACAACTCGATCTGCGCGGCGGGGCAGCGTGGCGAGAATCGACAGCCCTTGCCGATCTGCTTCTGGCTGATCTCGCCTTCCAGCACGATCTCGCTATCCGTCTGCTGCGTACTCGGTTTCGGAGCCGCCGACAGCAGCGACACCGTATATGGATGCTGTGGCCTCTCGAAGATTTCCCGCGTCGGCGCGAGTTCGACCACCTTGCCCAGATACATAATCCCGATCCGGTCGCAGATGTAGCGCAACACACTCAGATCGTGCGAGATGAACAGGTAACTCAGTTTCAATCTGTCACGTAGACTCAACAGCAAATTCAAGATCGTCGCCTGCACCGACACATCCAGCGCCGAGGTCGGCTCGTCAAGGATCAGCAGCTTCGGGTTCAGTGCCAACGCCCGCGCAATCCCGATCCGTTGCCGCTGCCCGCCGGAGAACTCGTGCGGGTAACGCTCCAACTGGTCGAGGCTCAAGCCGACAAGGTTGACCAACTCTCGCACGCGCCGTTCCCGCAGCGTCGGCTCGCCCACATTATGCACAGTCAGAGGTTCCAGCAGCAGATCGCGCACCGTCATACGTGGGTTTAGCGCCGAATATGGATTCTGGAACACGATCTGAATCCGTTCCCGCGTGTGCCGTAACCGCTGCTCATCCAATGCGGCGAGGTCTTGCCCCTCGAACAGTACTTGTCCCGCTGTCGGCTCGATCAAGCGCAGGATCGCCCGTCCCACCGTCGTCTTGCCCGATCCCGACTCGCCCGCCAGCCCGACCACTTCCCCCGGCATGATGTCCAGATCAAGCCCATCCACCGCCCGCACATAACCATTCGTGCGCCGCAGCAAACCGCCTCGGATCGGGAAGTGCATTTTCAGACCGCGTACTTGCAGCAGCGGAGTAGCGGTAGCTGCACTCATGAGCGCCTCTCATTCGTGTACAAATAGCACGCCACATCATGATCGTCCCCAACCGTGACCATTGCGGGCGGGTGCATGTGACAGTGCTTCAATCGGTCGGGACAGCGCGGATGAAAACGGCATCCTGTCGGCGGGTTCAAGAAGCTCGGCGGTGAACCAGCGATGCCGCGCAGTTCTCCCTGTTCCATCGTCTGCGTCGGGATCGCATTCAGTAGCCCGCGTGTATACGGGTGCTTCGGCCTCTCGAAGATGTCCGTCACGCTGCCTTCCTCGACCACCATCCCGCCGTACATCACCGCCACCCGATGGCACACCTTCGCGATCACGCCCATGTCATGCGTGATGAGCGCCACCGCCACCTTACGCTCCGTCACGATCCGCTGGATCAAGCGCAAAATCTGTGCCTGAATCGCCACGTCCAGCGCCGTCGTCGGCTCATCCGCGATCAGCAGATCGGGCGATCCTGCCAGCGCCATCGCGATCAAAATGCGCTGCTTCTGCCCACCGGAAAACTGGTGCGGGTATTGCCTCATGCGCTGCTCAGGATCAGGAATCCCAACGTAGTGCAGCAGTTCAATTGCCTTCGCTTTTGCCGTGCGTCGTTGTCCTCGATTGAACCACTTACCAATCGGCAGCAGTTTCCAACCGGGGACGTTATCTTGCTGCGTCAAGATCGCGTCGATCAGCAGTTCTTCGATGGTGAACACGGGGTTCAGGTTCGTAGTCGGGTCTTGGAACACCACCCCGATCCGGCTGGCGCGGAACTGTTGCAAGGCCGATCCGCGCTTATTCAGCACATTTTCGCCATCGAACAGCACTTCGCCCGTAATCTCGCCGCGTGGGATCAGCGCCGGAATACTCAACGCTGTCAGCGTCTTCCCCGATCCCGTTTCGCCCACGATTCCCACGATCTCACCGCGCTGGATCGTCAAATTAACCCCATCCAGCACGTGCGACACACCTTCGAAGGAGGTGAAGCGCAAATGCAAATTCTTGATCTGCACCAAGGGCTTTGCCATGCTACCGCCTCTGCTTCGGGTCGAAGATGTCGCGCAGTCCGTCACCGAGCAGGTTGAAGCCCAACACGGTGATGAACATGCCGATGCCGGGAAACACCGAAATCCACCACGCCTCGCGCAAAAAGCCGCGTCCCTCGCTGATCATCACGCCCCATTCTGGCGTCGGCGCTTGCACGCCCACCCCGATGTAGCCCAAGCCAGCGGTCACAAGGATCGCGAATCCCATATCCAGCGACGCCTTGATAATCACCGCCGACAACACATTCGGAATCACGTGCTTCCACAGGATGTGCCAGCGGTTCGCGCCAAGCGCCCGTCCCGCCTCGATGAAATCCTGTTCGCGCAGTGCCAGCACTTGCCCGCGCACCAACCGTGTGTAACCGGGCCACCACACCAGCGCAATCGCCAACATCGCGTTCGTCATCCCCGCGCCCAGTGCCGCTGCCATCGCCATCGCCAGCAGCAGCGCTGGCACGGTCAGGAACACGTCCGTCACGCGCATGATGATCTCATCGATCCAGCCGCCGAAATAACCGCTGATCGCTCCCAACGGCAGCCCGATCAAGATCGCGATCACCAGCACCACCACGCCGATCACCAGCGAGGTCTGCGTCGCGATCACGGTGCGGCTGAACACATCGCGCCCTACGTCATCCGTCCCCATCAGGTACACGTCATTCGGGCCGAGCATCCGATCTTTCATGCGCGTTGTCCCCGTCGCATCCTGCGGGAACGGTACCAGTGCAGGGCCAAGTAGCGCCACGATCACGATGAAGCTGACCATGATCAACCCGACCACCGACAGCGGACTCTGCCGGAATTGGTACAGCATCCGCTGGAATTCTTGGTTGCTGCGGTCGTCAGATCGCTGATTGCTGTGAGGTAGCGTGGTCATGTGTACCGAATCCTCGGATCGAGCCAGCCGTACAGCAGGTCAGTGATCAGGTTCAGCACCACGATCACGAATCCCGTCAGCAGCGTCACGCCCATCAACGGCACGAAATCTTTGGTCAGCGCCGCCGACACCGCGTAATTGCCGATACCGGGCCAGCTAAAAATATTCTCCACCAGCACCGACCCCGTCAGCGTGTAGCCAAAGAACAAACTCGTTTGCGTCAGCGTGTTCAGCGATGCATTTTTCAACGCATATTTCAGTACGACCACGATTTCTGGGATGCCAATGGCGCGGGCAGTACGGACGTGATCGGTGCCGAGTGTTTCCAGCATATCGGCGCGGACGGTGCGGGCAATCGTTGCCAACGCGCCGAGCGACAGGCAAAACGCAGGCAGCAGCAGGTACGATAGTGCGATCCCCAACGCTGAGAAGTTCAACGTCAGCAGCGAGTCCAGCGTGTACATCCCCGTGATCGTCGTCGGTGGAGTCGCGATCCGGTCATAACGCCCGCTAATCTGGAACCATGTGGACGAAAATGCCACGGTCAACTGCAAAATGATCGCCAACCAGAAATTCGGCAAGCTCACTCCGCCGAGGCTGAACAACCGCGCCACCTGATCAGGCCAGCGTTCGCGGTACACCGCCGAGATGATCCCCAACGGCATCCCCAACAGCGTGGCGAACAGCATCGCCACGATCACCAATTCCAGCGTGGCGGGGAAATATCGCGCCAAGTCGGGGCCAACTTCGCGCTTCAGCACTACCGACCTGCCCAAGTTTCCCCGCAGCAGATCACCTACATAGCTCAAGTATTGTTCCGGTAGCGGCTTATCATAGCCATACTGTTCGCGCAGCGCTTTGATCGTGGCCTCGGATGCGCGCGGGCCAGCCGCCAGCAGCACCGGATCAGCAGGGATAATCCGCGCGATGGTAAATGTGAGGATCGATAACCCGATCATCACAACCACAATGAGCATCAGTCGGCGGATCAAATAGCGAAACACAACAGACTCTCATCACTTCATGGTGTCGGTTCGTCGGATGAGAACGTGTGTAGGGACGCAATCGATCAGGTAGTCAATCCGGTTTCAGCCCGATGCTTAGGGTCTTTCAAAAAATAAGGTCGGCATACGACGCGCACATCAACGCTTGTTCTTGAGTCCCTTTAGTGGACTTCTTGGTACTGTAGCCGGGGGTTTCAACCCTCGGCGTGCGCTGGTGATAAAACCGCGTTTGCTTGCCTAATTTCTTAACCACCGTTAGCTTCGGATACTATCGTCGGCTCTACTACCTTCAGCCCGGTGATTTATCACCGGGTTCTTATCACGCCCCTACGAGGGAGAACGGCTACTGCACCGCGAACTTGTAGAAATCTTCCATCGATCCCATCACGGGGCAGTACACCGCCGCGTAATTCGTGATACGCGGACCAACGATGTGATCTTCCGGCGTCGTCGCGATGAACACGTTAGGCGAATCCGCGAGGATCAGCGCTTCGGCCTGTGTGTAAGCATCTTTGCGCTTGGCGGCATCTGCTGTAGCACGCCCCGTCGTTAACAGCGCGTCCACTTGCGGATTTGAATAATGACCGGGGTTCGTCCAGTTGCCCGCCAGTGCGGAATTGAACGACGCCCACAGGTAGTTATCGGGGTCAGCGAACGCCGTACCCGAATACAGCGGGAACAGCGACGGTGAAGTCTTGGGGTCTTGGAAGGTTGCCACCGCGTCCGCCCACGTTACCGCCGTGATCTTGACCGTGATCCCGATCTTGGAGAGCGAATCTTGCAGCACCAAGCCCGTGCGGCGCTCATCTTCCAATCCCGTCACGTAGACATATTCCAGTTCCACGCCATTCGCGTATTGTGACTTGGCGAGTTCAGCCTTCGCCTTCTCCAAGTCCATGCGGTACATCGGCGTTGTCTGCGTCGTGAGCGAAGGCGGCAGCGGGCCGTTTAGCAGCGTACCCTGTCCACCCCAGATCGCCGCCATCCCGTCATAATCAACGGCGTAGGCGATGGCACGACGCAGCGCGGGATCAGCCGTCGGGCCGTTCTTGGTGTTCATCTTCACGTCGTAAACCGTTAGCGTTGGCCCCGGTGCGGCGATGATGCCATTCTTACCTGCTACGGCCTTGATGTCATCCACGCCCATCCAGTCAACAATATCCACCTGTCCGCTTTCAATGGCGAGACGGCGTGTAGAGGCTTCACGCATCACCTGACGGATCACTTTGGTCGGGTGCGTATCGTTATTAGGCCAACCGCGCCAGTATGTCGGCGTCGCTACGAATTCATACAGTTCGCCAGCCTGCCAGCGCCCCATCGTGAACGGCCCTGACCCTGCTTCATGATCGGTCAGATACGTGACACCATCGTCACTGCCCTTATTGGCTTCCACGACAGTAGGATTCACGATGAACAACCACGTCAGGATGTCTAGGAACGGGCCATATGGTTGATCAAGCGTAAACGTCACCGTGCGATCATCCACTGCCACCGTCTTACCCGGTGCGAGGATGCCGAGGAACAGGCCCGCCGCGCCTTGATTCACGCGCAGCAGCCGTTCCGCCGAGTACACGACAGCCTGTGCGTTCAACGGGCTGCCATCATGGAACTTGACATTTTCCGGCAGCGTGATGGTATATACCGTGCCATCCGCCGAAATCTCGTATTTTTCCGCTAACCACGGTACTGGTTTGGGCGGGTTGCCCTCATAGCGGAACAGCGTATCGTAGAACTGCTTGAGCGTGCTGCCAATCGCCTGATCGAACCCGACCGCCGGATCGATAGTGTAAAGCTCGACCAGTGACCCCATCGTGACCACGCGCTCAGTTTGCGCCTTGCTCACGCCGAGCGATCCGAGCGACAGCGCTACCACCGCCGCTACCACGAGTACTAAACGAACTACCTTGTGCATAATAAGCTCTCCTCTTTTTTGACATCAACGGTATGGAGAAGCGTCTAATCAAAGTAATTTTCGATCAACCTATGTTGTGCCTATGCCAACACAGCACTCTTGATACCTGAGTCCCGCAGGGACTTTGTAAGGTAAGCCCGACAATTCATTGTCGGGTGCGGCTAATCGTAATGCATCGACTCGACCAACAACTCGCTCATCGTCGTGCCGCGCGGCAAATTCACAACATACGACACGTACTGCGCCACCGTTTCCGCGCTGATCACCACCTTGCGGTCAAAATCTGGCGTCGCTGCCCACCGCATCGGCGTATCGACGGGGCCGGGGCACAGCGCCACCACGCGGATTTCTTCCTCGCGCAACTCTTTCGCCAGTGATCGCGTAAAGCCGACCAAGCCCGCCTTCGCCGCCGAATATGCCGTCACCTCGCCGTAACCGTGCAGCGCCACTTTCGACGCGATGTTGATAATGCTGGCATTTTCGCTCTTGCGCAGCAGCGGCAGCAGTCCCCGCGCCATCAAAAACGCGCCCTTCAAATTGATCGCCAGCACCCGATCCCAATCAGCGTCAGTGGTATGTTCCAGATCAGCGAGGAAGGCTTCACCCGCCGAGTTGACCAGAATATCCGCACATCCAAATGTGTCTTGCACCGTCTTGATGCAAGCGGCGACCTGCGCGGCGTCCGTCACATCAGCGGCAGCGACCGTCGCCATCGGCAGTTCAGCGGCGACCTGATCGAGTTTGGCCTTCGTGCGTCCAACCAGCACGGGATGCACCCCCTGCGCCGCCAAGTTGTGCGCTACCGCCCGCCCGATGCCTTGTCCGGCTCCCGTGATGATCGCGACTCGTTGAGTCATGCCACTGCTTCCTATGCTGAATTGAGAAGTGCAGTATAACCATCTGATCCCCACCACTGCAACCAAAGCAGATCAACACTTTGCATAGAACGCTGACAACGTTGCTATACTCGTTGACAACGATTTCTCATTCAAACGTTGCAACGGAGTAGTTCATGGCGGCAGACATGACGTTTGGGAAAGCCTTAGCGCAGTTCCGCAAACGCGCGGGCATCAGCATCTTCGATCTCACGGTCTTGATGGGCTGGAAAGGCACCGGGCCAGTCATCGAGCTGGAAAAAGGCAAGCGGATGCCCCGCCCCAACACCATCGATCGGCTCGGCGTGGCGCTCAACCTCACGCATTCGGACATCTGCTTCTTGCGCGGGCTGGCGGGCTACATGCCCTACACCACCATGCCCACCCAAGCGCAGATTCTGACCGTCTTGAATGCTGTCGTGGACATGGTGCGGGAGTATCCCTTCCCCTGCTACATCACCGACTATCGCGGCATTTATTGGCTCTATAATCCCGCCGAAACGGCTCTGATGGATATGTCGTTCGAGGAGTTGGCGCATCTGATGCGGCGTGTGACGGGCATCTTCGACATCGTCTTCGATTCACGGTTAGGACTCGCGGCTCGGCTCGGCAATCGCGATCAGACCGAGCGCGATCACATCTTTCGCTTCAAGGCGCATAACCAGTATCGCCGTCACGAGCGCTTCTACCTGAGCTACCCCGATTGTATGCGTGCCCGCCTGACCGACGAAGACTATGCGCGGTTCGCCGCCGCGTGGAATGCCGTCGAAGTTACACTAGAGCGCAACAAATTGGTCTATCCTTTCGGCGGCTTCATGCGTTCCAGCGGCGATGTGCAGATCACCTTAGCGGCGGTACATGGTTTCCACTTCGACCGCGTCGAACAGCCCATCCTTCACCTGAACGACCTTTTCGATCTTGTTTACTATCGTCCGGTCGGCTCGCCCGATGAACAGCAAGCCTGTCACGCCTATTTCGCCAGCTTCAAATGGAGTCCCGACCAGTTCACCAAGCTGTGGGAACACGTCGATGTGCAAACCATCATCGACATGTACGACCAAGACAATGTGATGGCGACTAAACCATGATTATTGGGATACGTTTGAGGTGCCAAGATAGTTCCCAATCGACAACTTTAACTTATCTGCCAGTTTGTAAATATCATCAATGCGTTCAATGTATACACGTTCTTCTTGACGATTAACATCAAGAAAAACGATGGATTTTTTGAGCGCATTGTTAAAGTACAATCGGCATATTGGCTTACGATTGTTGTCATCAAGCAAAATAGCGCAGTAGCTTAGAGAATCCCGCATCACGATGCGCTTCAATTCGACGGTATCTCGTAACAGCGCCTTGATTACGTAATATGCTTCAACTTCCTCAGCAGTCGTAACAATTTGCCTATCGACCAAAGGCGTAGCAGTTCCATCAGGTGGTGTAGTAGCTGCGCTCACGGCAGCAGCCGTAATTTCTGCTGAAACTGTTTCAGGAGTCGGTGACGCTACAGTTGATTCGCTCGGTGTTGATGTGTCAGTGATGAGGGCCGCTTTCAATCGCGAGTTGATTTGTTCACTAACGTATTGATTGAAAGCCCTTCGAATGCATCGGGCAATCTGATCTTTTTGCGCTAATGTAATTCGTCCTGTGTACAACTGGTTGCCAAAATACTTCACGAAATCATCGGTCGGTGCTTGCAGTTGTGATGCAAGAATAAGTTTTATCTGCCTCGTATATTTGAAATCACTAGCAGAAAGCAGAATATGATTTACATCGAAGGATTCCTTGGTGAACTTCTTTATCTCCTCTATCACTGGCGCTGTTATTGGATCATCTAAATCCAAGAGATCTAGCTCAAGAAATGGCTTGCTGTCCATTTTATTTGGTTCATCAAGATCACTAAAAATTCGGTAGTTAATGCCATTAGTGAGAATGCCAAAACGTACCGGACTTACGCTGAAATATCGAAATAGCTGCGTGGGAGATACATTGTCGAGGTTAGTACCTAATGTCTTGCATTCAAACATGACAATAGGATTTCGATCCTTCAGCAAAACGTAATCTACCTTTTCACCCTTTTTTGTGCCAAAATCGGCAACATATTCAGGTGTTACCTCAGACGGATCAAAAACATTATAGCCAAGTGCCTGAATAAAAGGCATGACTAAAGCACTTTTTGTGGCTTCTTCAGTACGTATATATTCACGTTGCTGGGGAATCCGATCTGCAATTTCCTTTAATCTTTCGATGAAGTCCATTGGGACGACCTTTCAAATAAGACGAATCGTTGAGCAGTGTAACCAAAATTTTTCGTGGAATACGTAACGAAATAATAACATGAATTATGTGATGCTATGAAGTTGTCGCCAGCTTCAAATGGAGTCCCGACCAGTTCACCAAGCTGTGGGAACACGTCGATGTGCAAACCATCATCGATATGTACAACAAGGATCACACTACTACGGATATGCTGTCGTGATCTAATATCAATAACATATCGTGTAAAATTGGAGTATGACAGCATGAGTTAATACGTTGCCTGCGTAAAAATCGGAGCCTTTCTATTCCATCGCGAATAAGAGGCTGAACCATATGTAGCGAAAAGCAATGGTGCAAATGTGGATATCCTCGTAGTAGCCTCAGATCGCGCCAAATCTCAGATCATCTTCGCTGGTCTAGAGTTGAGTGGCTATCAGAATCGGGTAATCAGCCTTAACGAGGTTCACGAAATCAATCAGTCGGTTACGACTCACCCGCCGCTGCTGATCGTTTACCTCACTTCGCCGGACGATCCACCTCAGCTTGTCGCGTACTTCGAACAACTTCACGATGTCCCCTTGCTCACCATCGGCAGCCATGCAGAAAAGTCTAATGTATCGCTGCCGTTGCCCTATCAATTTCAAGACTTACTACAGCGCGTGAATCGGTACGTTCCGCTCCCCGCCGATTTCCTCAACCCCGCCTATCGCCACTTCGCCAGTCAGGCCGAAGAGGAACACAAATACCGCGATCTCTTTGATCGGGCGAGTGACGCCATCTTGCTCATCGACTATGAAACCCATTGCATCATCGATGCCAATCAGCAAGCCGTGAAGCTCTACGGCTACCGTCTCGATGAACTGATTGGGATGAGTATGCTCCAGATGGTTCCCGCCGAACAGCATCCCAGTATGCTCGAAAACACGCGCAAAATGAACGCCGCCCGCGAAATCATCCACGTCCCACGGCGTACCCACATTGCCAAAGACGGCACGCTCATCACGGTCAGCATCAGCGCCGCTATCATCGAATACGGCGGGCGCACGGTCTTTCAAGACATCATCCGCAACGAAACCGAGCGCATTCGCTATGAAGAAGAACTCAAGGAACTGGTACAGCTAAAAGATCAGTTCGTCTCCAACATCTCGCATGAACTCCGCACGCCGATTGCCAACCTGCGCCTGCACGAGTATCTCTTGTCAAAACAACCGGAAAATCTGGCGCAGCATCTCGCCGTGCTGGAACGGGAAACCACGCGGCTGAACAGGTTAATCGAGGATTTGCTCGTCCTCTCCCGTCTCGATCAAGGACGGCAGGACATCATCTTTGAAAAGGTCGATCTCAACCAGCTTGTGCAGCAGCATCTAGGGGATCGCCAGTTACTCGCGCAAAAAAGCGGGATTACGCTCAAGGATGAATTGACCCCGCTCATTCCGCCCGTAGAGGGATCGCCCGATATGCTCGATCAAGTCCTCAGCATCATGGTCACCAACGCCATCAATTACACCCCATCCGGCGGCAGCGTGATTGTCAGCACACACCCGACCGAGTTAGAAGGCAAACAATGGATCGGCTTCAGCATCACCGACACGGGTTATGGCATCCCGCCCGTCGAGCAGCATCTGCTCTTTACCCGTTTCTATCGTGGCAGCGCGGCCTACCAATCGGCGCAAACTGGCACCGGCTTGGGGTTAGCGATTGCCAAAGAGATCATCGACCGCCACAACGGCCACATCACGGTCAAGAGCGATGGCATTCCGGGCAATGGCACCACGTTTGGTGTGTGGTTCCCCCGCTTCTCAAGTCTATCCTAACGATCTCTTATGCCAACCTTAACGCTTGTCTCTTGACTTTACGCTCAGTTGTACTAGAATAAGAAAGCTGCTCGTTCTAAGTCTTGGCGTGAGCTTGGCGGCTCTGCCCAGACCAATGGAAATACGAGGACAGACTACATCAGTGGTTGCCACCTTTCCCTCGCCAGTTACACCAAGCGCCCATACACGGGTGCCTAACGGAGGGGTCTGCAATCTCATATCATACGAGCCAATGTCAGGTCAAAACACGCTCGTGCGGAACCTCCGCAATCTCTCGATAGAACATCAGACGGAACATGCAATTCAGATAGCAATGATCCCTAGTTGAGAAGAACTAAGGATCATTTCAGGGATCATTGTTACTTGGGCGGCAGCGTCGAGACGTACGTCAGCGCTAACTGGGCGAACTTCTCCCACTGGCTGCTTTCCTCCGGCGGGATTTCTACCCATTCCTTCATCGGACGCCCTCTACCGGACGGATCAGATAAAACGGCTCCGTTCACATGCAGTGCGTCCGCGTGTCCCTGACCGTTCAGCTTAAACGTGGCGTTGCCTTTGTTGAAGCCGATGAACGCGTTACCGTTCACCTTGACGATAGGCATCCCGAACATCACGCCACGCGCAACATTAGGCTGCGCGATCAACTGCTCTGCCAGTTTATCGAATAGGTGTCGTCCTTCATTCATGGTTAGCTCTCTCCCGTTACATTACAGTGTGAACAAATCTCGAATGGCGGGCACGCCGCCCAGTGAGGTTGCGGCGCGCACCGCGTTACGGATTGCCTGCGCAGTCACCTCGGCGGCAAACGCGCCGATCACGTTGGGGTTAGCCTCGATCTCGCCCGTCGCGAGGCCGAAGATCGTGTCGCCATCGAATAGGGTATGCGCCGGATTGATCGCCCGTGCGAGTCCGTCATGCGCCATCTGTGCCATCTTGTTGACGGCGTCTTTGTCGAGTTTGGCATTCGTTGCCACCACCCCGATCACCGTGTTGCTGCTCGATGGTGGTGTCAGGCGGCTCATCTGTCGCAGCAGAGTCAGCGATCCGACGAATTGGTCGCTATCCGCCGCCACGCGCACGCCCGCCATCACCGCGCCATCCGCCCCGATCACATCACCGAGCGCGTTCACGGCGATCAACGCCGCCACGATCAAGCCATCGCCAAGATCGAGCGCGGCGCTGCCAATCCCGCCTTTGGTCGCGTGTGGTTTGCCGAGCAGTTTGCCTACGATCGCGCCCGTTCCCGCGCCGATGCTGCCTTGCTGCACGGGCGCATCAGCCGCGATCTCGCACGCCGCATAGCCCATCGCGGCATCAGGACGCCGTTCGGCTTGTCCAATATCCAGATCGTAGAGGATGGCACTGGGGACAATCGGGACAATGCCCGCTGAGGTGGGGTAACCGATGCCGTGTTCTTCCAGATAGCGCATCACGCCGTCTGCCGCCGCCAAGCCGTAGGCACTGCCACCTGCCAACACGATGGCATTGATGTGCTGGACGAGGTGCAGCGGACGCAGCAAGTCGGTTTCACGCGTGCCCGGTGCGCCGCCGCGTTGGTCAACCCCGCCTACCGTTTGCGGTGGGCACAATATCACGGTGCAACCGGTGACCGCGTCAAAATCCTGCGCATGACCGACGCGGAAGCCAGCAATGCGCGTTAACGTCTCATTAGTGGACGGCATGATCGTTTTGTTTCGCCTCGTCAGCGCAAATCAAGCCAGTCTACTGCACACTGGCGTTAGGTGCGCTTCTTGTATAATCCGGCGCTCCAGTTCCGCCGGATCTCCAGCATTTCGCGGAAGATGACGAATGAGTCTTGCACTGCCCGCATCTTCGTATCAGCGTCGTAATACCAGTGGATCGGGATTTCAGCCACCTTGTAGCCGCGCTTGACGGCGATATACATCAACTCGATGTCGAAGCCGATACCGTTCATACGTCCGACGCTGAAAATGTCCTTGGCTGCTTCCGCTGACAGCATCTTGAAGCCGCATTGCGTATCTTCGAATCCCGGCAGCACGAGCAGCTTGATCATCAAGTTGCTGATGCGCCCCATCAGATGGCGGTATGTCGGCTCGTTGTAGCGAACCGCGCCTTTCACCTCGCGCGAACCAATCGCCACATCGACGCCGTTCAAAGTTGGCGGCAAAAACTTGCTGATCTCCTCGATGGGCATAGAGAGGTCAACGTCGCACATGAAGCGGTAATCGCCACGTGCTTCGATCATCCCGCGCCGGACGGCGCGCCCTTTGCCGCGCGGTTCTCCCTTGAACAGGCGCACATAAGGGTGTGTTTTGGCGAAATCCTCCACGACCTGCACGGTCGTATCGGTGCTGCCATTTTCGACCACAATGAGTTCCGCAGTATATGACTGCTGCTTCAAAAACTCATCGACCTTGATTAAGCTGTTAGGCAACCGCCTCGCCTCGTTGAGGGCAGGCATGATAATGGAGAGAAACGGATGCTCAGTTGAAGGAACCACACAATGCTCCACAAACGATATAGGCTACGGATACAACCGTAGAAAGTTAATTATCCACAACCGCCGCCAATTTGCACAGCACCGTGAGTTGATCGTAGCAAAATGGGAGACTTGTAGGCACAAAATCATGACATCTACATGCCGCCACGCGTGTGAATTAAGCGTAGAATAGAATACATAACGGATTTTACGTGTCGCAGAACGTAGAGAGGACAGAGTAAGCCGAACCGAATCTCTTAATATTCCAATCTATAGAAATGAGGATTTTCATGGCTCAGTCTTACTTATTGCGGAGTGTTTCGCTGTTTGCGCACATCACCGATGACGAGCTAAACGCCTTGGCGTCGGAATTTGTCTCGCAGACAGTCCACAAAGGGCAGATTATCTTCAATCAGGGCAGCACCACCAGCAGTCTGTATATTGTACGCTCCGGCGTGATCAAAATTACCTCATTCGGGCGCAACCGCGAAATCACGTACGTGGCAATGCGCGAATCTGGCGAATTTTTCGGTGAATTCTCCGTGTTGGATGGGTTGCCACGTTCTGGCCTTGCGGTCGCGGAGACGAATAGCGAATTATTGGTGCTTACCCGTCCGGCGCTGTTCCGCTTCCTCGAACTGCATCCGTCGGTTGCTATCCGTCTATTGGTCAACGTGAGTCGTCGGTTGCGTTTTGCCTTAGCCGCGACCGATGTCCTGATGCCCGTGAATCCCCACGCGAAGATCGCCAACATGTTGATAGAGCTTGCCGAACGCTACAGCGCCGACGACTCCCTTAACGATAAGTCAGTCAAATTAGGCTTGCGGATGCGCTCCGAAGACCTCGCCGCGATTGCTGGCACCACGACGGAACTCGCCTCGGCAGTCATGGACGAATTCCAGCAGGCCGAGTTAATAACTGTTGAGCGTGCGCATGTCGTTGCCGTCAACATACTCGGCCTCCGTGACTACATCAAGGTGATGGATACGTAACGCGCAGATTGTTATCCGCCCTACATGCCACATTTGTCCGCCTTCGGATAGAATGTAAAAAGGATTCAAGCAACGAAGGCGGGCATAAGCATGGCGCTAGATGATCTGACCATCCGACTGAACCAAGCGATTACGCTGATTAAAGCAGGGCAGCCAGCGCAAGCACGGGCGCTTCTATGGACGCTCGTGCAGCAGTATCCCGCTTCGGAACTGGTCTGGCTGTGGTTAGCCACCGCCAGCAGCGACCGCAACGAGCGCATTTCGGCGCTGCGCCAAACCCTGAGCATCAATCCGCGCAACGAAAAAGCCCGCGCCGCCCTGACGCAGTTGACGGGTGAAGAATTACCGCCGCTGCCGCCGGAGCCAATTGTTGCGCCGCTGCCGTCCGCTGTGCCGCGCCTACCGCCGATAAAAATCGAAGGCAAAATCGTTGAACTCGCCCTGATCGTGATCTTGGGCATCGCGGCGCTGGTGCTGCTCGGCACGCTCTACACGCGCGTGATCTATCCGCGCTTGTACCCGACGGCGACCTCGACGCCGACCAACACGCCGCTGCCGACCCGCACGCCCACGCCCACCGTCCCGACGCCCACCAATACGCCGACGTATACACCCGGTGGCCCCACCATCACACCGGGCGGGCCAACGTTGCCGCCATCATGGACGCCGCCGCCATCGGTCACGCCGCGCTTGACCAACACCCCGCGCGACACCTTGCCGCCGCCGCCATCGCCCACCGACCGCCCGACGCGCGAAGCGACCGCCACCTTTACGGCCTACCCGACCAAAACCGAATTTCCGACGGACACGCCGATTCCGGACGCATCGACGCCGGAAGCGACACCGCAATCCTGATCGACGCCGTGAAAGCAAAAGCCCGATGCAGAACCATCGGGCTTCTAAAATCAGCGCACACGCAGTTGATCGAGGCGGCTAGTCGTCCATTCCCACGCCGAAATAGCGATCATTCAGGCCACCGGGGCCAAACAGATCATCGAACAAGGATTGCTCTCCGGGCATGATCGACTCTTCCACCCATTTCATCGCGCGGGCGAGTCGTCGGTTGAATACATCGGCATCATCCAAGCCAACCTCGAACGACACCGTTTCCATGATCCGCCGCATCCGTTGGAAGGCTTGCACGACTTGTGCGTTCGCCCCCGCCGGAAATGTCACTTCGCCGTCAGGCCGACCCGCCAAAAAGATCATCGATTCGAAGGTCTGTGTGTTGAACCGATCGACCGCATCTGCATCTAGCGGGAATTGCCACACGGTCGAAGTCTCCAGTCCGAATTCCTTCTTGATATTTTTACGGACGTAGCGCCATGTACCGATGGTAAATTGTGTTTTCCATTCGTCAAAACTGCCCATCGTGGTGTTGAACCCGCGCATATACATCGCCATTTCTAGCAGGGCGTCCACCAGAATCGCCGCGTCATTGACGTACACCACCAATTCGTCGTACATGGTGTCGAAGGTAAACGCGTCATCCAATGGTGTTAGGTGCGGACGGCTAACGAAATCCAACCGCAGCGTAAAAGGTCGCTGATGCAGCCCTAACATCCGGCGGATCGACTGTTCGTGATCCGTGTCCCGCGCTTCGAAGGCATCGATGAGCGCCTCAATGGACTCGGACTCTTGTGTATTAACGTGATACGTAGTCTTACTCATGGCTCCGTGCTCGTATACGAGTGCCAACGATGACTCACTATGATTACCTATGAATTGTATCGAAAATTAACCAACACGGACAATCGTATCGTATAGACGGCGTTTGTTCTACGCAACTTCGTTTATAATTACCCATATCGACACATGTTCACGTATCGTAATCGGTGGTGATCAGGATGAATGTTACATTGCAGTACGGACGCAGCGGGCTTATGGTGGAATTGCCCTCCAGTGTTGATCTTGTCTCACCATCTGTCATTCCCGGTCTGCTCGATGAGCGGGCGGCCTTGCTCGATGCGTTACGCAATCCCATCGGCACCATCCCACTGCGAGAAAAAGTCAAACCAACCGACAAAGTGGTTATTGTCCACAGCGACATCACCCGCGCTACCCCCAATGATCGCATCCTCCCGATCCTGATCGCGGAATTGGAGGAAGCAGGCATTCAGCCAGCCAATATCACGCTGCTGAATGCGCTCGGCACCCACCGCCCTCAGACGGAGGCCGAACTCCGCCGGATGCTTGGCGACCAGATCGTAGATTGTTATCGCTGTTTGCAGCACAACGCCTTTGATGACACCAACCTCGTCCCGCTCGGCACAACCTCCTTTGGCAATCCGGTGCGCATCAATCGTCAATTCATGGAAGCCGACATCAAAATTCTGACGGGCTTCATCGAACCACATTTCTTCGCGGGTTTCAGTGGTGGCCCTAAAGGGGTGTTGCCGTCTGTGGCTGGTGCAGAAAGCGTCCTCAGCAATCATGGGCGCGACATGATCGCCAACCCCAAATCTACATGGGGCGTCACCGAGGGCAATCCTATCTGGGAGGAAATGCGCGAGGTAGCGCTCAAAACCAACCCCGATTTTCTGCTCAACGTCACGCTCAACGTTCACCGCCAGATTACGGGCATTTTCGCGGGCGATCTGCTGGCGGCACATGCGGCGGGCTGTGCGTTCGTCAAGGCACGGGCGATGGTCGCCGTTGATCAACCTTACGATATTGCCATCACCACCAACAGCGGCTATCCGCTCGATCAAAACCTGTACCAGACGGTCAAAGGCATGAGCGCGGCGAGTCAGATCGTGCGCGAAGGCGGCACCATTATCATGGTGGCGGCCTGTGAAGACGGTCTGCCCGATCATGGCGGATATGCGGCACTGCTGGCGGAAGCGGGATCACCGCGCGGAGTTTTGGACATGTTGGCACGTCCCGGTTTCAGCGCGCACGATCAGTGGCAGGTACAAATTCAAGCCCTGATCCAACTTCGACAGCGTGTACACGTATACAGCGACGGTCTGACCGACGATCAGATCGCGCGGGCGCTGTTCACGCCCTGTCGCGATATTCCAGCCGCGCTCACTTACCTGATGAACCATTACGGGCCGGACGTGCGCGTATGCGTCATGCCCGAAGGCCCCCAGACTATCGCTTATCTGCGCGAGGCTGTGCCGTCATCCTAGCTCAACGGCACAATGACTTGAATTTGTATTTTGCCTTTACTAAGCACGAAGGACTGAGCACTCAGCACTTTTTATGACTACACCGTTGCAGCGACCACAATCCGCCCCGCTCCGCTTCATTGCGGTACGGCTTAACACGCCTGAACTGGGGCAGGTCGTGCGGCAAGCTGGCGTAGGTGAAGCACTGCGTGTCACAGTACAGTATCATGATGCGCGGCATCCCGATCAAGTCGCGACATTAACCAAATCCTTGACGGGCACTGCGACTTTGACGACGATCTATCGACGGACGGGCAGCGCGCCCCTGAGGCTGGACTATCCCGTCGAGGTTGAGCGTATGCAGGCTCTGAATGCCAGTCTACGGCGCATCAACTTCGACAAGGTAGACGATGCCCCCTCCATTCCGTGGTTCGGGGCGGATTTGTGGCTGGTGGAACGCGCCGCCGGTTCTTTTCATCATGACGTGATCATTGCGCCAGCCTCAGCAACTGGGGTTTATGCCGAGATCGTGGCGCTTATTCAGGCCAATTTGAGGGAAGCCGTCCGCGCCATCAACCCATGACAAAATCTTGCCGCGTGCCATGATTTTTGCTATTTACTAAGCACGACGGACTGAGCACTCAACACTTTTAGGAGGGCTATGCCGAACCGACAGCACTATCACATCTCTGCGCGTCTAAATGGGGATTCTTTAACGTTGCGTGAACAGCTAAACCGCCAAGTCAGTCTGCCTACGACGCAGCTAGACTACCTTCCAAGCCATGACGATCAGCCGATTCCCGTCACCGTCTATTGGAAAACCTGCGTTCCCGACGATCTACAGTATGAACACGTGCAGCGCCAAGTGCTCGCCTACTGTGCGCAGCTCTATCTGGAAAAAGATTACGAAGGCCCGATCAACTGCTGCCTATAAGGATGCTATGAGTAACTCAAAAACCGTCGAAACCGAAGTCAAACTCTATGTCACCGATCTCACGTCTATCGAGCAGCGGTTACAAGCCTTAGGCGCGCATCTCGCCGCCCCGCGTGTCTATGAGCGCAATGTGCGCTACGAAGATGCTGCCAATTCGTTGACCAAAAACGAGAAAGTGCTGCGTCTGCGCATGGACTCGCGTGCCCGTCTGACGTATAAAGACCCCTACAACACCACGACCACGGGCATTATGTCCCGCACCGAACTAGAAGTGACTGTCAGCGACTTCGAGATGATGGATTTGATCCTACGCAAGCTTGGCTTTTACGCCGCGTGGACGTACGACAAATATCGCACCACCTACGAGATGGATGACTGCGAAATCGTCTTGGATGAGTTGGGGTTTGGCCTATTCGTGGAAATCGAAGGCGAGGCCGACGCCATCGAAGCCATGATCACCAAACTTGGTCTGACGAATGTCAAACGCATCCCTGCCAGCTACAGCGTATTGTTCTTCCGTGTCAAACGTCAGCTTGGCCTCACCTTCGATGATCTCACTTTCGAGAATTTCAAAGGTGTCACCATCCCGCCCACGCTGATCGAGTCGCTTTGAGCCATCAAAACTGTCTGAGGCTTGCAATAATCACCACTCACCACGACAATGTGCAGTAAGGAATGTTCGCGCTGGCAATCGTGGTGATGTCGGTTTGTCTGCGGAACATGCCCGCTTTCGTCCAGTCAAAGCTACATCACGCTTGTTATCATGGTCATTGGTGCTTGTACCATCGAACTTGAGCTTCCCGGCGTCGCTTCCCTTAAGGAGAAACGCAGCACGCTCAAGACGCTCATCGCCCGTCTCCACCGCGAGTTCAACATCTCAGCAGCCGAAGTGGATTTGCAAGACGAATGGGATGTGACCATTCTCGGTATCTCCACCGTCAGCAACGATGCTGCTCACGCGCAGAAATGGCTGCAAAACGTGATCGAATGGATCGAGAAATACCGCCCCGATCTTGAGGTTGTCGATCACTACATCGAGGTCATTCACTTCAGTTCGAGCGCACGCTAATCTATGGGGCGGTTGGTGAGCCGCCCTCAACCCTATAATTTATCCGGCTCATCCGGATCCATATCAGGGACTTGCGCCATCGCTTCAAGAAATTTCTGACGACTCGCGCGTTTTGCCCGCGTTGCAACGACATCAAATGTGAGCATTGCCGATACTTTTTCCGCGAGTGCTAACATGATGAACTGATTGAGCGAGACATGATCGCGTTCAGCCAATGTTTTTGCTCGTTCGTATAAATCATCCGCCAGAAGCAATTCGATGGTTTTCACTGAGTTCTCCCCGTAAAATGCTAATGGTCTACATTAATCCAGCTTCAGCAGCACCTCATGGATCGCATCACTGCCATCGGGAAAGGCTCCCGCGAAGGTGCCCCGTGCCTCATGCGCCTGTGTGAATCCCGTCGAGTCCGTCGCCCGCACCGCGATCCGGTACAACGCTGGCGTTGGTGGTGACCACACATGCGTCCACCACGTCCACACCAGCGGACTCGGTGGCGCGATCAGCACGACGGGCTGCCACACTCGCTGCTCGTTCGGGTCGGTGCGGATCGCAATCTCAACCTTGGTGATCGCCTCTAACCCGGAGAAGGCCATCCCCGTCAGTCGGATTGGCGCGGTAAACGAAATATTCTTTGCTGGTTCCCTGATCTGCGAAATCGTATTGACGGTAGCGACGTTCGACCATCCCCTGAATTCTTGCTCCCAATAGCCGAGCTTTTCTTTGTCGGAAAATGTGATTCGCGTGATCCATTTGGGCTGCTTCTGCCCGTACAAACCGGGGATCAAGATGCGCAGCGGGTAGCCGTGTTCGGGTGGCAACGCCTCCCCATTCGCGAGATAAGCCAGCATCACATCCGGCTGCGTCAACCATTTCAACGCTACCGACGTGAAGTATCCGTCAGCGGCTTCAAAATTCACATAGGCGGCTTCTGCCTTGATGCCGATTCTCTCAACAATCGTGGCGAAATCGATGCCCGTCCACACGATATTGCCGATGAGTGACCCACCTACCGGATTGCTGATGCACGACAGCGTGCGCATCGACTCGATGGCGGGCAGCGCGTGGATATCTTCCATCGTCAGCGTCAGCGGTGTCTCGACCAAACCGTCGATCTTCAATGCCCATCGTGTCAATTCTTCTGGCTTCGGCGTCAAACGGTACGACGTGACGTACAAATCCTTGATCGGTGTGATCGGGACGCTGGTCAGGGGCGGTGCGAGGGTGGCGGTGGGCTGCGGAACGTTGGTCGGTGTAGGCGAAGGCGGTGGACGCGTACTACCCGGCACATATACTGTCGGCGCAACGCGATCTGGACGGCAGCCAGCCGCCAAGCCAGCCAGCGCGAGGGACGAAAGGCGCAAAAATTGGCGTCGTTTCATGGTACATGCTCATCGGCGTACATGGATGATAGCCTGATTGTACCGATCAATGCTTTCCAATTGAATGAGAGCTTACAAAATAACAGGCCATATCGGGTTCTCTCGATATGGCCTGTCACCAAAGGTGGGAGCTGCCCTGTTATTGATCGATCTGCCTACGTTGCCGAGGCTTGGCTGAAGAATACTTTTTTGCCCGTGATGTCCGTTTTCACACCCTGAATCTCGAACGTTCCGGTGCAGTGAATATCCTTGGCGGAACTACCTACCATCACATCGACCACCCCCGGCTCAACCACGTAATTCTGATCGCGGTCATAAAAACCGAGTTGACGGGCGTTGATGCGGAACGTCACACGGCGGGTTTGCTTCGGCTCAAGCGTCACACGCAAATAGCCTTTGAGTTCCTTCAGCGGGCGTGTGACGGCGGTTACGATCTGATGCAGGTATAACTGTACGACCTCATCGCCAGTGCGTTCGCCAGCATTCGTCACATCCACGCTGATCGTGACCTCACCGTCGATGCCAGTCATGGCAGGCGCGATGCTCAGATTATTGAATTCAAAGCAGGTGTAACTCAGTCCGAAGCCGAACGGATACAGCGGCTTGACACTGGTTTCGACGTAGTCTTCCTTCCAGTGCGAACGCCCGCCGGATGGACGATGCCCGTAGAACGTCGGCACTTGCCCGACCGAGCGCGGGAACGTAATCGGCAGTTTGCCGCCGGGATTCACATCCCCGAACAGCACATCAGCGATAGCATTCGCGCCTTCTTCGGAGGGGAACCATGCTTCCACGATAGCGGGCACCGATTCCGCGATCCACTCAAGGCTAACGGGTCTACCATTCACCAACACCAGCACGATGGGTGTGCCCGTGTCGTAGATCGCCTTGACGAGCTGTTCCTGCATACCGGGCAGTTGCAAGTCAGCACGGTCACGTGCCTCGCCGCTGGTGCAACCGTCCGATAAACCGCCCTTATCGCCCACGACCACGATAGCGAGTTCAGACTGCTTCGCGATTCTCACCGCTTCCTCGAAGCCGCCCGTCGCATCGCTGATCACATCGCAACCCTTGGCGTACTCCACCTTGGTAGCCGCGCCAACCTTCGCCTTGATCGCGGCGAGTATGCTGTTCGCGGACATGAAATCGTCGCTCCAGACAATATCGTCGGGCAGCGGTTGGTTGAAGACATTGCCTTGATGCTTAGACTCCATCAGCGATTCCACGTGTGAAGGATACGCGTAATCCCCGAACAGGTTACGCACGCTGTCAGCGTTAGGCCCGATCACGGCGATGGAGCCGAGCTGCTTGCTCAAGGGCAATGTATGATTGTCATTTTTCAGCAGCACAATCGACTTCTGTGCAATCGTCCGCGCTAACTGTCGCTGCTCGGCGGTGTCAAAGTCAACTTTAGCTACATCTACGTAGGGATTATCAAAAATACCTAAGGCAAACTTTTGCGTAAGTACCCGCTGCACAGCGAGATTAATGAGTTCTTCTTTGATCATGCCGCTCTGCACAGCTTCACGCAGCGGACTGCCATACGAGTCTGTGAAGGGCAGTTCCACGTCCAAGCCAGCTTCCAACGCCATCAGCGCCGCTTCGCCCTTGCTCCGTGCGATATGATGATACGTATTCAGCATCGTGATCGCGAAGTAGTCAGAGACGACCGTGCCGTCAAAGCCCCATTCACCGCGCAAAATATCGGTCAAAAGTTCCTTCGAACTGCCGCACGGCACACCGTCCAACTCGTTGTAAGCGTTCATGATCGAGGCTAACTTGCCTTCGCGTACGGCGGCTTCAAACGGGAATAAGTACACCTCGCGCATTTCACGCCACGGGATATGCGGTGGTGCCCAGTTCATCCCCCCCTCGGACATACCGTAACCGACAAAATGCTTGGCTGTCGCCACGACGCCTTGATCAAGCGTCTTCCCTTGCAAACCGTCGATGTAGGCCACGCCCATACTTGCCGTTAGATAGGGGTCTTCGCCAAATGTCTCTTCCACGCGTCCCCAACGTGCATCGCGTGCCACATCTAGCACGGGTGAAAGCGCATGATGCGCACCCACCGACCGCATCTGCACGCGGATCACGTCAGACATCGCGCGGACAAGCTCAGGATCCCATGTGCTCGACACACCGATGGCTTGCGGAAATACCGTTGCCTCGCGTGCCATATAACCGCTGCAACATTCCTCGTGGATCACCGCCGGAATGCTTAACCGCGTATGCTCGATCAAAAATTTCTGAATCTGATTGGTCAGCGCAGCGCTCTCAGCGGGTTTTACGTTGCTAGCGCCGCCGACGCGTGTGATATGCCCGACGCCTGTGGACAGCAGTGTTTGTACTTTTGCAGCATCATAGGTCGTGCCGTTCAACAGCTCATAGACCCAATAACTGCCTAATTGGGCGATCTTTTCATCCAGCGTCATCTCTGACAAAAGTGCGTCCACGCGCTCCCGTATGGAGCGTGACGCATCTTTATAGACTGCTTGATTGGATATTGCCATAACCCTTTGCGCAAAGTGTACCGTCACCGTGAGTCGTCAAGTGAAGGACGCTTTGCTCCTTTCTGTGTTAGTGTGTTCAGCCTATTCCCTCGTCGGTGAGGGATTCTCGTTCTTCGTCAACTACAAACGATGAACTGCGAGGTTGGCTCGCAGACCATGATCATTACTACGTGCAAGTGGCTCATAGGGTAGAAATAGGGAAAGACAGACCTACCAAGAGGTCTGTGCAGCATTGAATCTAGAATGTGAATGATCCACTGATCTCAACCCTTGAGTTCACCGCCCGTCAAACCTGTCACGATATACCGTTGGGTGAACAGATAGAAGATCACGGCAGGGACGATCAGGATCGTGACAAAGGCCATGATCTTGCCCCAATCAGCGCCATACTGACCTTGGAACTGCATGATACCCAACGTGAGAGGCCATTTTTTATCGTCATTCAGCACCAACAGCGGCAAGAAATATTCATTCCACGCCACAATGGTTTGTAGTACCAGCACGGTGCCCAGCGCCGGACGCGCCAGCGGCAGCAAGATGTAGCGGAAAAAGCCAAGCGTATCGCAACCATCGATATACGACGCGTCTTCCAATTCACCGGGGATTGATCGGAAGAACCCGCGTAGGATGATGGTACTGCCCGGAATGGCGAAGGCCACCAGCGGCAGGATGATTCCCCACAGGTTATTGATCAACCCCAGATTTCGTACCTGAAGGTAAACGGGCAAAAACGCCACGGTGATTGGGAACAACAAGCCGAGCGTGAAAAAGTTGAAAATAAGCTCGCGTCCCGGGAACACCAATCGAGCGAAGACGAACGCCAGCAGCGTCGAGGTGACTAACGTAAGCGACACCGTGCCGAGCACAATCAGCCCGCTGTTGCCTAGCTGTTGCCAAAAGGTCGAGGGCGCGCGAGTATCCGATCCTACGTCCAGAATTTCAGAGTAGTTGCTCCAACGCGGATTGGTAGGAAAACTAAAAGGCGCGGAAAGGATTTCACCCGTTGACTTTAGCCCGCCCATGATAGCCGTGATGACTGGGGTAAGAATGATCAACGACAGAATGATCAGCAAAACATAGATCATGATTCGCGACACGATTTGGCGGACGTTCAGCGGGCGTGCGACATGCGTTGGTGTAGTAGTTATTGACGACACAGTTCAACTCCCTTTCAGTTGACTTCACCCTCGTAATCCTGTCGCATCACGAACCGTTGATACAACAGGGAGAAAACGAGCGAGGCAGTGAAGATAATGACGGCGACTGCTGTGCCGTATCCATACTTGAAGGCCAACGGGCCAAAGCGATACATATAGGTAGCGAGGACATGCGTAGCGTTAGCAGGGCCGCCTGTCGTCAGAATCCATGTCAACACGAACTGATTGAGCGATCCTACGACGGACAGATAGATGGTCAAGCGGATCGTGGTACCCATCGATGGGAACGTGACGTAGCGCAACACTTGGAACTCTCTTGCGCCATCGATGCGTGCGGCTTCCTCGATCTCCGGTGGCACTTGTTGCAGCGCTGCCATGTACAGGATCATGTGCAGCCCGAAGTACTTCCACGTGATCACGGCGAAGATCGCCAACAGCGCAATATCGCGGTTGCCTAGCCATGCTTGCGCCTGAAAACCGGGGATGATTGTTTTTAGGATCGTATTCGCTACACCACCGTCAGGGGTATATACGAAGGAGAAGATGATGGCTGTCACCACTTCGGAAAACACATACGGCAAAAAGAAGATGATGCGGAAGAACATGCGTCCCGGCAATTTCCGCCCGATCATGACCGCCAGAATCAGCGCCAGCGGGAGCTGAATCGTCAGCGATAGTGTTACGATGAAGAGCGTATGAATGATCGATTGGTGGAACACCGCATCGTTAAAGATGCGCGTATAGTTGCCTGTCCCCACAAAATTTGCGACGGGGCCAAGTCCATTCCAGTTGAACAGACTGTAATAAACCGCCTGAACGATGGGCCAGATCAGAAACAACGTATAGACAATGGCTCCGGGCAGCAAGAATATGCCGATAATCCAAGCCTGTCCCGACGTCCGCCGCTTAGACTCTACATTGGCTTGTGGAATCTCGCGTGGCAGAATGCGAGGTTGGGGGACGCCCATAATAGTATCCTTCAAAAAATCTAAACTGGTAAACCCCATTATCGTCGAAACTGACGAGGCACGGAGTATTTTGTTAGCAAAGATGAATATGCTGGTGAGATGAGCTGGACTAAAGCGGGTTAAGCCTCAGTCCAGCGCGAAAACCGTTAGTCGGTTACTTTACAAGTTCCATTGCAGCTACGTCTTCGATAGCCTGAGCTGCTTCTTCAGGGGAAGTTGTACCGGCGAAGATACCTTGTGTGGCATCCAACACTGCCTGCGCAATCGCGGGTGGCAGATATTGATCGTAGTACAGTTGGAAGTACTTCGCGCCGTTACGGGCAGCCAGAATATCCTTCAGCAGCGGGTCGGTGATTGAACCTTCAGCGTCTTTGTTCGTCGGGATGAAGCCAACGTTCAGCTCCACAAAGCCCTTCTGGACATCGGTGCTGGTTACGTACTTGAGGAAGTCAATGGCTTCTGGGGACGCGTCTTTGCCGACCGCGATACCGTCGCCACCACCGAACACGTCGCTAGCATCACCCGCGCCGCCTTCGACCATCGGGAACGAGAACCAACCGAGCTTGTCGGGGATGCCCTTACCATCAGCGGCGTTACCTTGCTGCACGCCCGGCGACCACTGACCCATCAATTCCATAGCAGCCTTGCCGTCGCCCATGATGCCTGCCGCGTGACCGTAGTCAAGGCCGAGGAAGCCTTCGGGGAACGGATTCATATCGACGAGGTCTTTCAGCAGTTGACCAGCTTGCACGAATGGAGGATCAGCGAATGTGCCGGTACGACCATAGGCCGCATCAAACGCCTTCTGACCACCAGTACGCACGGCGAGGTATACCCACCAGAAGTGACCGGGCCACTTATCCTTTTCACCGATGGTGAACGGGGTGATGCCAGCCGCTTGCAGTTTCTTCACAGCGTCGATCAGCTCTGTCCAAGTCTTCGGCGTCTCAGTGATGCCAGCCTTGTCGAACAGTTCTTTGTTGTACCAGAAACCAACCGCGCCCCATGTCGTGGGAACGCCGTAGTACTTGCCATCAAACGCAAACAGATTCAGTGCGGATTGCGTGGAGAACGAGTTCTTCCACTCATCGCCGTTCGCGGACAGTTCGGGACCGATGTCACGCAGCAAACCAGCATCGGCGTAGGTCTTCAGGACGCCGCCGCCCCAACTGTGGAACAGGTCAGGGATTTCGCCGCCGGACGCAGAACCCTGCATCACGGTCGCCAATTTCGCCTTGAAGGCTTCGTTCTCAAGGTTGGTGATCTCGACGGTGACGTTCGGGTGCATCTTCATATAGTCATCGGCGATTTTTTGCACATAATCAACTTGCGTCTGCGGGGTGGTAAAAATGTCCCACCATTTCACGGTGACTTTATCTTGGGCACGAGCGGTAGTGCCTAATGATACGAGCACTAATGACAGTGCGGCTAATAGAATCAGAAAACGTCGCGAATTTTTCATTTTATCCTCTCAAAACTTGACACTAGCCAGAAGATGATGTCCGAAAAACGTGTAAGCGCATCACGCTGCGACAACTACCTCCTCTCTAAGTAAAGAAGTTTTCAATCTCCACAATGCAAGCTAAATCGACGGACAAACGATCGACATTTATGTTGGTGCTGGCCCGGTCGATGCACGAATAATCAATTCTGTTGGCAACTCTTGCCGGAGGTTGAGGACAGTACGTCCTTGCAGCAGCGTGACGAGCATCTCGACCGCTGCTTCACCCATATCTGCCAGTGGCTGACGCACACTAGTCAAAGCTGGATACACTTGCGACGACATGAAGATGTCATCGAACCCGATGATGGAAATGTCTTGCCCGAGCACCAGACCAGCAGCTTTCGCCGCGTCCATCACGCCGTAGGCCATCACATCGTTGGAAGCGATGATCGCGGTTGGTGGGTCTGGCATCTGGAGCAGCGATTGTCCCTGCGCGAAACCTGTTGGTTGGCTGAAGTCTCCCTCGCGGATGAGTTCCGGCAGGAACGGCAAGCGCACTTCCGCCAATCCCTCGCGGTAGCCATCAAACCGATCATGCGAACACGCGATGTCCATCCGTCCGGTGATGAAGCCGATCCGGCGGTGTCCGAGTGCCAGCAGATGGCGCATGGCATCCCGCATTCCTTTACGGTTCGTCGCGGTGATGCTGGGTTCGTTGGCAGTACCGTTATGATGATCGACGATCACATATCTCAGATCGTGCGATTTAAGCTCGTTAACGATCACCTCGTAATCACGAGGGACGATCATCAACACGCCGTCCACCACAGTGTTATTCAGTAACGCTAGATAGTGATTGGTGCGCTGTTCATGGTTAGCGATTCCCTGTGTATACAACATCAATCCATAATTCAGGCGCTCTGCTGCGCTAGATACCCCGCGTAGCATTTCACCCATATAGGTTGTGGTGATGTCAGGAATCAGCAAACCAATCAGCTTAGGGCTGGAACGGTAACGTGGTGCTTGGTTCGGAACGTAACCTAGACGTTGGATGGCTTCAAGGATACGTTGGCGCGTCTTTTCCGATACGCCAGATTGACCGTTGAGCACCCGTGAAACACTCATTTTTGAGACTTGAGCTAGTTCTGCAACGTCTGAGATTGTTACATGTAGCTTTTCCATGATGTTCCTATAACGTTGCACTACGTTACTGTAACGTAACGCTATCCTAGCCCGACTATCTTATCTTGTCAAGCAACTCGCTTGTAAAATTTATGGATTTGATTTTTGAGGAGTCAAACGGGGAGATTAAACAGGCGATGCAGCATAGGTGCTGCATCGAGTCCTGCTTATAAGGGTTGATAGTCGAACCAGTCGAAATCAGCGGGCACCGAAGTCGCTTGCCCGTTACCTGTCGCGTACATACCGATATACACGCCTGTAAATCCCCCCGCCACTTCCGAGGAGAGATACCGCGTCAAGCCAGTCGCCAGCGTATGGGCTGGCATACCATCGATCCGATACGAAAATGTATATTGTTTCGCATCAGCCTCGATAGTCAGTACGGTGAGGCCGTCAACGATCTGCTCTTGCACCACCACCGCCACCAGATCACCGATCCGTCGCCGCACCATTACACAGCGCACGCCGTCGCGTAACGTGACGAAAATCTCATAGTGATGTGTTTCATTCATCAGCACCGTCAAGCCAGCTTCGTCTGTCTCCCGCTGTGGCAAAAACGACAAACAGGCCGATGCCGTGCACGCGAAGTGCTGCTGTCGCCGTCCTAGGAATGCTGGCGAGTCCGAATCGTTGAGCGTCACGGCGGAACCACGCAACCGCAGCCAACCGGAACGTTCTGTCAGCGACCAATCCGCCGCGCGCGGGTTGCGCAAAAAATTCCAATAGAGTCGTAACGTCGTGCTGTCAAAATCATCCCGATCCGGTTCCGAACCCATCGTGACCGTCGGCAGCCCTTCGACCTCCATCGCTAATTCTACGCTGCCTGTCCCGTGTACGACGGGCCAACCATCCTCATCCCACGTCATCGGAGCCAGAAACGTCTCTCGCCCCAGATGATGATAGCCCTCGTACTGCCTCATACACCGGAACGCGAGGAACACCATCCACCAGCTCCCATCATGGGCTTGCACCAGATCGCCGTGTCCCGTCCCTTGGATCGGACTCGCGCCGCGATTCCGGTGCGTCAAGATCGGGTTACGCGGGCACGCCTCGAACGGCCCCCACGGGTCAGTGCTGCGAGCAATCGTCACCATATGCCCGTATTCCGTGCCACCCTCCGCGATCATCAAATAGTACATCCCGTTGATCTTGTACAGGTGCGGCGCTTCGGGGTATCGCCCACCCGTACCCGACCAGAGTTCGCGTGTCTCTCCCTTCAATGCGCCCGTCTGAATCTCGATCTCCGCCTGCCAGATCGTTCCTAGCGTTGTCCACTGGAAATACGTGCGCCCGTCCTCATCGAAATATAGCGACGGATCGATTCCGTTTTGCGCGATCCAGATCGGCTCTGACCACGGCCCCGACGGATCATCAGCCCACACATAAAAATGCTTTCCCGCCGAGATATTCGTTGTCACCATGTAGAATCGACCCGCGTGATAGCGCAGCGTAGGTGCGTAGATGCCGCCCGAACTGCCAATTTTCTCAAGGGGAAGCTGACTTTCGCGTGTCAGGCAATGCCCGATCTGCCGCCAATGCACCAGATCGCGGCTGCGGAAAATCGGCACGCCCGGAAAATATTCGAACGTGCTGGTCACCAGATAGTAATCCACGCCTACCCGGCAAATGCTCGGATCAGGATAAAAACCAGCGATGATCGGGTTAGAAAAGCCCATGTGTCACCTTGCCTCGGTGTAACGAACACGCCCCCATGAGCCTATCGATGCTCAATTTCGCTGTCAAGTATCCTTCTCAACCATCGTACGGCGCTGATTTCCGAGGTTGGGTATCATGGGCACAGCGCATAGTCAACATAGGAGTTGTGCATGTCCTCCGAGCCAGAGATAGATGATCTGCTCGTTACTGTACCAACGCTTATAGAAGATTTTACCAACCTCGGCCTTCACCCCGGCATGGTACTGGTGGTACATTCATCGCTGAAGTCCATCGGGTGGGTCAATGGCGGAGCAGTGGCAGTCATCCTCGCCTTGGAAGCAGTCCTCGGCGCGAACGGCACCTTGGTCATGCCCACCCACACCGCCGATCTCAGCGAACCTGCCAACTGGCAGCATCCGCCTGTGTCGCCCGCGTGGTGGGATACCATCCGCGCGACCATGCCCGCCTACGATCCTGCCATGACGCCAAGCTACTACGTGGGCGTCATCCCCGAAACTTTCCGTAAGCAGAATGGCGTTTTGCGCAGCAATAATCCCGATGCCTCGTTTGCGGCATGGGGTAAATATGCGCGTCTCGTGACCGACAATCACGCTCTTTTCCCGCTCTTTGGCGAACAATCACCACTTGCCCGCGTCTATGATCTGGACGGGTGGGTGCTGCTCTTGGGGGTCGATCACAACCGCAACACCTCGCTGCATGTTGCGGAAGGGCGGGCGCGAATTCCCCACGACGTTATCCATCTCGGCTCTCCAATGCTGATCAATGGCGAACGTCAATGGGTCAGTTTCGATGACATCGACTGGGATGATGCTGGTTTTCTCGAACTCGGCGCGGATTTCGCGCGGGATACAGGCTTGCAGCGCGAGGGCAAAGTCGGGCGGGCGCGGGCGCTCTTAATGCCGCAGCGTGCCCTGATCGATTATGGCGTCACATGGCTGGAACGGCATCGCGGCAGCAGTGACTAACCCAACGGGGCGAAAGTCTTCCCTCGCCCCGTTTACGCTTATTATTGCCTTATCGCATTTACTAAGCACTCAGGACTAAGCACTCAGCACTTCTTCGTTACTTCCCCAGAATATGCGTGACCACCGTCGCGCCGCTGCCACCGATATTCTGCGTCATGCCGATCTTGGCGTCGGTGACTTGGGTTGCGCCCGCCTCACCACGCAGTTGCTGCACCACCTCCACCACCTGATATACGCCTGTCGCGCCGACCGGATGTCCGCGCGCCTTCAACCCGCCGCGTGTGCAAATCGGAATACGCGCGTGCGGCGCGATCTCGCCCTCTAACGCCAGTCGGTAGCCCTGACCGCGTTCAGCGAAACCGCTGCCTTCCAAACTCAGCGTCGCCATGATCGAGAACGCATCGTGCAGCTCAAACACATCAATATCGGCGGGCGTCAGGCCTGCTTGCTCGTAAGCCCGTTGCGCCGAGAGACGCACACCGCGCATTTCCAGCATGTCGAATCGGTCATGCAGCGCGAGGCTGTCTGTCGCCGCTGCCGTCGCCAGCACCTTGATCGGTTTGCCCGCGAATTTATGCGCGATCTCGCTGGCGCACAGCACCACCGTTGCCGAGCCGTCGCAGATCGGAGAGCTGTCCATCACGTTGATCGGCGGCGCGACTTTTGCGGACTTCAAATAGCGCTCTTTGCTGATCGCGAAGCGGAACATCGCGTTCGGGTTGTGGACGGCGTTGGCGTGTGCGTTCATGCTGAACGGTGCAAACGCGTCGTCCGGCACCTTGAACTCATACTGATAGCGCTTCATCGCCAGCGCGTTGATCGCCGCGAAATTCGCACCCTGATCAACCTCATATTCGGCGTCCGCGGCTGTCGCCAGCGCCCCCACCACGCGATCACTGAGCGAATCGAGCATCTTCTCGACACCGCACACCACGACCACGTCATGTGCGCCGCTGGCAATCGCGAGGATGCCCGCCCGCACTGCTGATCCTCCTGACGCGCACGCCGATTCGATCAGGTGGGACTCGATCCCGCGATAGCCACAAAAATCTGCGATCAGTGCGCCGAGGTGCATTTGCCCCGTCACCTGACCGGAGATCATATTGCTCACGTACAACGCCCCGAATTGCTCAACGCCAGCATCTTGCACGGCGGCGGTGATCGACTCGTAAGCCAATTCCTTAAGTGATTTTTCCCAATGTTCGCCCACCGGGGTCTGCCCGATGCCGATAACACTTACTTCACGCATCTCGCTGTCGTTCCTTATTTCTTGCCAGTGCTCATTGGCGGCATGGCCTCCAATCCTAAACAGGGTTAGCTCTCAGGCGCTGTCAAACCGACTCTCAAAAGCTCTCAAAGCGCAAAAAAAATATAACGCATGGTCAACTATCGTCAAATCTGAACTGATATACAATCAGCAATGTCCAATTTTCAGTATTGGTTTTGCCAATGTATTTATCGTAGCTCTGGAGGCGAGGATGAGAATCGATGCCAAGTCGGTACGCCGTTGCGTGCTCATCATCATGTTAGGGTTGATGTGTACAAATTTAGTTGATGCGCGACCCGTTTCAGCCCAAACAAGCTCGAATGATGTAGCGGCAACACGCGCCTTAGCGCTGGTAAATCAATGGCGGATCGAGCAAGGGCTTGCCCCGCTTATCATCAACCCCACCTTGCAGCGGATGGCGGAAGCACAGGCAATTTATATCGCCCCCAAAGCCGACTCGATTGAAGACGAAGCCGATTATCACAAAGATGCACAGGGACGCACGGCGATTCAGCGTGCGATTCAAGTCTACAATTGGCCTAACTATGGGCAAAAAGACCAGATCGAAGTGGGCGAGAATGCCGCCCATTTTCCAGCGGATCGCGCCGTAGATTTTTGGAAGTCGTCGCCGCCGCACATGAAAGCCGCCCTCAGCACGACCTATCGCGAAGTCGGCATCGCGGCGATCCCGCAAAAGCCTAAAGGCAGTTTCGTCTTCTACATGACCTTTGGCGCACGCCCGTTGACCTTAACCGCGCTGATCGATCCCGCTACCGATACGATCTACTTGACCAAAGAACAGTCCCGCTACTTCCTCAGATCGCAAAAGACCGAACCGAAAGTGACGGTACGTTTCTATACAGAAGGCCGCGTGCCCGTGACCGAAGAACTGCCGTGGAAAGTATCCATGCCCTTGCCGCCCGATCTTGGCGATAAATTCTACGTGCGCTATTCCGGCTACAAAGACCCCATCTGGGTAGAAGTAAGCCGATCTCGCAATATCGCCATCTTACCCAATGGCAAGATGACCGTCTCGGCGGAATTGACAGCGGTTAGCGCTGCTGGCAGCCAGACTCCGGGCAATGATGTTGTCGTGGCGCAGCCGACGGTGACTACCGCCAGCATCAGCGCCTCCGCCATCCCCACGCTCGTCGCCGCCGTCAATACACCGACACGTACTCGGATCGCCATTGCCACCAACACCCCGCGCGTCACAGCCAGTCCTAGCCGCACTGCGACGCGTAGGTCAGCCATCGCCACCAACACGGTGGTCGCTGTTGTCCCTTCTTCCACGGCAACGATGACGGTAACAGCGACGAAACCCGCTCCCACTGCCACTATCACTGCCACGGCAGGGCAAGCCGATCTGACCATCACCTATAACGCCCGCGCGTTGTTCATCACCAACACGTCTGGCAAGCCCGTCAGCATCGATGGCTTACAGGTCGGACGCCTGACCTTGCAAAATTGGCTGAGAATCGTGTCCTTTAACACGCAGCGCTTCCCGAATGGCTACTGTCTACAGGCCAATCTCAGCAGCGCCACCAACGAAAGCGCACCGGGCAATTGTCGTAACGTGCAAGCGCAGATAAATATCTCCACCAGTACCGCGTTTTGGGCGCAGGCAGATTTTGAAATCAAGCTCAATGATACGGTTATTCAGCGGTGTGTCGGGGGAGCCGGACGCTGCGAAGTGGATTTACCCTAACGTTAGCCAGCAGTGTGGACAGGGATGGCGATCCCATCCCATCCGCATTGCATAACGCGATCTATTGCGTGGGCGAGGCAGCTTTCCGCTTCGCCAGATATGAGTCTAGAATCGCGTGAAAAGTCTGCATTTCAGGGAATGGCTTGTAGATCAGCGCGTCGGCCTGAGCCAGATTGATAGCCTCTTTTTCTTCGTCGGGCGAAAGCAAAAAGGCCGTCATCAGGATGATAGCGATATTGCGTAGCTTGGGACTGCGTCGCAGTCGTGCGCCAACTTCCGGCCCGGAGAGTGTCGGCAACCGAATATCGAGCAGCACCAATTCTGGCAGTTCACCCGTAATCTGGCCTTTGTCTACGGCGTCAATCCATGACACGGCTTCTTTGCCATCCGCAAAAGCCACCCCATCGACGCCCCAAATTTCGAACATTGCCTCTATCACTTCATAGAGTTCTTGCTCGTCTTCGACGATCATCCACGTTGTCACGGCGGATCCTTTCGAGGGTCAATTCGTCGTTGATTTTTCTTAGTAACCCCATTGTCGTATGAAGTTTACCATAACTCAGAGGTGAACGCTAAGTTCTAATGTTCTTACTATCAAATTCCCGACACAAGCGTTATGGAATTGAGAGGCACCCATAAACGACCCGTCGAGTGTGACCAATACACCACGCTGACGGACACCGTACTTGCACTCATGTACAAGCATGATATCGCCGCGACATTAGTAGAGATGCCGATGGCTCAATCGATGGCGTGGCCTGTGATCAGTCATACTGTCGCAGAACAGGTTGCCAATGGCGCGGCGGACGAGAGAAGCTTGTGCGGCTGGACGGCTGCGTATTATCGGATAGCCTCCACGTGGTGGCGATTATCGGCTGATCCACCCGCTCAGTCTTGCAGATCGACCTTCAAATGCGCGAATGGTTCACTGTGCCGCCGTGCGAGATCGATGATCTCCTCAACGGCTTGACGAGCGCGTGCTTGCACATCTTCAGGGTACCCATATTTGATACGGTGTTCGTCAAACTCATCCTCATCGAGGATAGTATAGTTGCCGTTAGGGTGAATCTTCACATCGAGATCAAGGTCGATCCAGTGAATCTCATCATGTTCCAGCGTGGGTGGCATCGCCACATTGCAATAGAAATTTTTGGCTGTCCCATCTGCGAAAAGGTTAACATAAACGTTATACCACCGACTGCGCCAGAACCACGCCTCCGTGTTTGTCTCCTCAATGAATTCCGCCCCACGCGTAAAATGATGAATTACCGTCCCAAGGGGGTAAGAAACCCGTAGTAGATCACCGTCATCATAAGTAAGACGCGCGTCGAATTTGAGATGCACTTGATTGTTAAATTTATGGGCGACAACTTGGCAAGGGCGTTCCATATCTGTTAAAATTCCAATCAATGAAAAACGATTCATAAATCGTTTGGCGTCGGCAGTTGAGCGCAGGCACTTGTCCAGAAGCATAAACGTCCGCACACGGTAGACTGCTAGGGGTTTAGTCGTTTCGGCTCCCGGTACAACTGACTGCATCACAGCGGTATGGCGCAGAGCTAACCTCTCGTCATGCCGTTATTTAGCGTACAGACGCTTCGGCGTCTACCATCTTCCCCGTGAGGGGACAAAAAAAACCAAAGGCGGTTCGCAAGTATGAACGTTGAGAAGAAGGAACGTGATAAGCAGTTAGAGGCCGAGTTCCTTGAATTGTTAGAAGCCTCCATGAGTGTTGCCTTACCGGAACGAGGCGAAATTCGGAACGCTACCATTCTGCAAATTGATCCCAAGTCAGGTGACACCATCGTTGATCTTGGCTCCAAACAGGACGGCATCGTCCACGCCCAAGACCTCGTTAGACTTGATCCTGAGTATAAGCAAAAGTTGACGGTTGGGCAAACCGTGCCTGTTTACGTGGTCAACCCGCGTGACAACGACGGCAACCTCGTCGTCTCCATCAGTCAGGGTCTGCAACAGTATGACTGGGATGCTGCAAAGGCCATGCTTGGTACGGATGATGTAGTGGAAGTCACTATCACCGGACACAACCGGGGTGGTGTGTTGGTGCGTTGGCGTCGCTTGGAAGGGTTCATCCCTAGCTCGCATCTGATCACCGTCGGCACTGGTGGCAGTGATCGGCGTGATTCGTTGAACACGCTCAACAACGTCGTCTTGGGCGTCAAGGTGATCGAAGTCGATCAATCGCGCCGCCGCCTGATCTTCAGCGAACGTGAAGCGCAGAAGGAATGGCGTCAGCAGCAAAAGGCCAAGTTACTCTCCGAGTTGATGGAAGGCTTAGTGGTAACGGGGAAGGTAACGGGGCTGCGCGACTTCGGTGCGTTCATTAACCTTGGTGGTGCGGACGGCTTGATCCACGTCAGCGAACTGGCTTGGCACCGTGTCGATCACCCGCGTGATGTCCTGAAGATCGGTGACGAGATCGAAGTCTACGTGTTGAGTCTCGACCGCGATACCAATCGCATCGCCCTCAGCCGCAAGCGCCTCCTGCCCGATCCGTGGTCGGACGCCATGAATCGCTACCACGAAGGTCAGCAGGTCGAAGGTACCGTCACCAACGTAGTCGATTTTGGCGCGTTCATCGCGCTGGATGATGGCCTCGAAGGGTTGCTGCACCTTAGCGAAATGGGTGACGGCACGCTCAAGGAGCCGTACAGCTACGTCAAGAAGGGCGACCGTCTGCCACTGCGCATCAGCCGCCTTGAGCCGGATAAGCGTCGTGTCGGCTTCACGCAGCGTTGGGGCGTCCCACCTGTTGAAGGTGCCGAAGGCGTGGAAGGTGTTGAGGGTGCTCCTGTGGATGCATCCGAAGCCGACCTCGATCAAGAATCTGCTCCAGCGGCGGAACTCGATGTCGAGATGCCGGTCGCGGATGCCGCACCAATCGAGACTCCGGCTGACGAGGTTGCCACTGAGGCTGCCCCTGACTCGTCGGAGCCAACGGGTGACAATGCTGCTGACAAGTAATCGGCAGATCAGTTAGTCTTCACGAGGGCGGGTTGCAAAACTCGCCCTTTTTCTTTCCCCGCGCCTATAATCAACCCATTCTCGCATTCTGTATTTCGTCTTTACTTAGCACTAAGGACTTAGCACTGAGCACTTCTATGAGCGCACAACAAGGCATCGATCCAGCCCGCTGGAGCGTCATCCCGCGCACGTTATGCTTTATCCTCAACGGCAGTGATGTGCTCCTGATGCAGCGTGGGCTGCACAAGCGTGCCTTCCCCGGTCGTTACAACGGCATCGGCGGGCACGTCGAGCGCGACGAAGATGTCTACACCAGCGCCCTCCGCGAGATCAACGAAGAAACTGGCCTCACTGTCCACGATCTGACTCTGCGTGGCACCATGCACATCGACGCCGGACAAACGACGGGCATTCTCCTCTTCATCTTCACTGCCACCAGCGACACCCGCGCCGTCACTGACTGTGACGAAGGCACGCTGCATTGGATCGCGCTCGACAAAATCCACGAGCTTCCTTTAGTGGACGATCTACCGCTCATTCTCGCCCGCCTTTTCGGGGCGGATCGCGGTGCGGAACCGTTTTTTGCCCATGTTCGCTATGATGCACTGGATGAGCGTGTCACACGTTTTGCCGATGCTTGACCGCTAACCACATCTTCTGCGTTATACTCCGCGCGTTCTTGCTCACAGGGAAACGCGGATGACACGACGACTAGCTGCCCTCTTGTTGCTTTTTCTTGCTACATTGCTGCTGAATAGCACCTACACGGTACCTCAGGCGCGGGCGCAAGACCCCTCCGCCACGCCGCCAGCCGCCGATGCTACCATCCCGCTTTATGGTCTTTACGAAACTACCGTAGATACCGACGCCATTCCGGTCAATCCCTACGATCCCGCCCAGATCAGCATCGTCGCGCAGTTCACCGCGCCCAGTGGTCGCCACGTCGAGGTCGATGCCTTCTGGATGCAGCCCTATCGCAACACCTGCACACAAAATTGCCAGACAGAATCGCTCGAAGTGCTCGGCGCGCCCGCTTGGCATGTCCGCTTCACGCCCACCGAAGTCGGCACATGGATGTATGTCATGCAGCAGCGCGACGCCGACACCATCCGCGTCTTGAGATCGGGCAGCCTCATGGTTGTTCCCAGTGAGCGTACTGGCTTCATCCGTGTCGGTCAGAATCGCCGCTATTTTGCCTACGACAACAGCGCGACCTATTTTCCGGTGGGCGTCAATCTTGGCTGGTCATGGGATGGCGGCGGCGGCACGCTCGGTTATCTCGAATGGCTCAAACAGCTCAACGCGGTCGGCGCGAATTACGCGCGCTTATATGTTGATGTGCCGTGGTTCATTGGCTTGGACTGGCACGGCAAACCCGGCGATTACAGCGTGACTCAGCCCGACGCGTGGAAGCTTGATCAAATCCTCACCGCTGCCGAGAACTACGGAATCGCCATCCAGATCGTGCTCGTCTGGCATCAAGGCTTCATCTCGTATCAGGGCGTGCCCGTAAATGTTCCCGCGCAGCCTACCCGCCCCAACATCGAGGCCGATTGGAGCAGCAATCCCTACAATGTCGTGCGCGGCGGGCCACTGCCGAACGCCGTCTCATTTTTCACCACGCAGGAAGGCCGTGCGCTGCTCAAGCGTCGTCTGCGCTACATCGTCTCGCGCTGGGGGTACAGCACCAGCCTCTTCTCGTGGGAAGTCATCGATCAACTTGATCGCGCCGTCAACACGCAGACCGCCACCGATTGGCTGCGCGAGATAGTCGCCTACCTGCGCGATGTCGATCCCTATGCCCATCTGATCACCGCTGGCCTGCGCGATCCATCTCTCAGCGGCTTGCTCGATCCCGTCGTGCTAGATTTCAAAGAGACGCGTTTCTATCAGCGTCGTCCCATCGAACCCACCATCGATCAAGCCACGGGTACGCTCAACGCGCTCAATCCCTTCCTCATGGCAGCGGATCGCCCGATCCTCCTGACGGAATTTTCGCTTGGCCCGTGGTTCGAACCCGCCACCGACGATCCCAAAGGCGTCCATCTGACCGAAACCATGTGGGCGGCGGCGCTTTCCGGCGCGGGCGGCAGCGCAGCGAGTTGGTGGTGGGATACGTACATCTTCCCCAACGGACTGCAAAACAATTTCGGCGCGTTGGCGACCTTCACCAAGGACATCCCCTTCGCCAGCAGCGATTTGCAGCCCGCCAGCCTGACCATTTCCAGCGACAACTCCGAAGCCTTCGAGTCGCTCAAGGTGACGGGTTTCGGCGGCACCTTCGGCGCGCCACCGGGGCCAGAGGTCAGTTATCGCCTGACGCCGGAAGGAATCTTTCCGCCCATCTCGCAGCAATCCGCCTTCATCTACGGCGTCACCTACAACAAGCAGTTCAGCCGCCCGCAGCATTACGTCATCACCCCGCCCATCGACACCATGCTCACCGTTACCGTTCAGCGCGTCTCGGAACAAGCCCCCGCCAAACTCGTGATCATCATTGACGGTGAAACGGTAGGTCAAGCCGCCCTCGCCCCCGGCACGCAGAATCTTGCCATCAGCGTGCCCATCAAAGCGGGCGACCACAACGTCGTGATCGACAATCTGGGCGATGACTACTTACAGATTGCCAGCATCGAGATCGCCAACTACATCGTGCCGTTGCGCACGCTTGCCCTCGCGGATCGGCAGCGCGGAATGCTCATCGTCTGGGCGCAGAATCGCCAGTACACATGGCAAAACGCGGCACAAAATCTCGCCGTGCAGCCTGTCAGCGCCACCATCAACATGAACGAGATGCCAGCGGGCTTATACAATGTCGAACTGTGGGATACCACGACGGGTAACGTCATCGGGGAGGAACAGGTCTACGTCACGGGCGTTCCCAACGGCACGCTCTCGATCTCGCTCATCCCGATCTCGGAAATGTTGGCGATCAAGGCCATTCGCGTAGCCGAACCCGCCAATCTGCCGACCACTACGCCCATCCCGACCGCCACGCCGCGCATCGTCCCGACCGTCCCCGCCAATCCCACTCCCACGGCGGGCGTCGTAGGATAAAAAATTACTATGCACTAATTCTCAGTATCAATGGAGCGCGCGCATCGGAACCCAATAGTACCTTTTAGACTAAATGGAATATTGCTAAATGGACTTTGTTTATCCGAAGGATTTGGCAATTCTATACTGCGATATGCAGCACGGAGATATACTGCATTACGGACAGACCAAGAATTACCCTTCAGCACATGATGATTTAAACTGTCAACATTAGAGAGATAAGCTTCGTCAATAGAACTTGTCCATTCCCAGACATTGCCACTCATATCTAGAGCGCCTACCCATGATTTTCCTTTGGGTTCACTACCTACATTGGCCGTACCAAGAGCAACGCTGCGAAACCACACCGTTATAGACGGATCCCAAATGTTGCCCCATGGATATTTCAGACTTTGTGGACCACGTGCGGACCATTCCCATTGTGTTTCTGTAGGTAAGAATCCGCTGCGTTTCTGTATACAAAATGCATTTGCTTCTTCCCACGCAATAGTCTCGCGGGGACGCTTCTTTTCAGTCCATCTACTTTCGTTAGCTGCATTACCATTTAACGCGTCGAATTGCTCATTCGTAACCTCATAACGGTCGATCCAGAAAGGCTGCTCGATCTGCTGTGGATTTTTATTACCATCCCCCATCATGAAACTACCCGCTGGAACTAGCACCATCTCCACACCGTACCCCTCATATTCAAACGTGCGAATGATTGGCTTCCATGTAGTCGGATTTTGTATTTCATTAAGTGTTGGATATGGTGTTAAAGTCGCTGCATCTGATTGTATATAACATCGCCAACGAAATGCTGGCTGAGAATCGCTACCATCTTGGCGAGCAAATGCTTTATTGTTTTTGTATGTTAAGCGGCAAATTTGAGTAAAATCAACTTGCCCTAACCGTTTTGCACCGCAATACCAATAACTATCGTTTCGCGCTATGGATAGCCCAAGCCTCATGCAGTAACCTTCAACTTGAAAAACGCCATTGTCCATCCTAGCGCCATTGGTTAATCCGACTCCGCCGTTTGCTAACCTCCATTGTGCAGTAGGAGTGGATGTAGGCCATCTAGTTGGTGTTGTTGGATTATCTGTTATTATCATCTGTTGATAATCTGTCGCTGCACTGACGATTAATGTTGGGATCAGCGCATTCGCTGTATTCGCATTCAACGTCGATCGAGTATCAGTCGCAGCGACAATAGCTTCTCCCGTTTTTTGATAATCGGGTGTTAGAGTCTGCATTGATGTTGGTGTTTTCGTGTAAGCCGCAATCCTCGTCACCACCTGATCTGTCCGCGCTGCGAAGGTTTGATTTGCAAAATCGAGCGGATCAACTGGTGTTTCGGTTAGAGTGCTCGTCAGCGTCGATGTTGTCGTTGGACTAATTATTGGCGTCACTGCCGCAGTTTGCGTGGCTGCCTCAAGCGTTTGCGTTAGGATTAATGCTACCCTCGGATCGATAGTCGGCAACAGAGTTGTGGGAATTGGCGTATTGCTTGTTGGTGATGTGGCACGCGTGATTAATGCTGCTCCAATGATGCCCACTAGTCCAATCAATGCAGCTATCACAAGTCCCTGTGCTTCAGTTAACCGTTGCCACCACGATTTTTTGTCGCGCACAGATGGTTCTGGCGTCGGCCTCGGATCATTTGGCGTGGCGGATTGAGACGGCACTTGTTCAAACAGATCGGTGATCGATCCGACTAATTCAGCCGTCAGGAGCGCCGCATCTCGGAACCCACCGGAAAAGTCCAAATATTGTGTCTCGATCAATGTTTGCTTGAGGTTATCCGCCGCCCGCCCCGGGTATGCTGGACTCAACCGCCGCGCGATGATCGGCAAGATCGGCTTGTTCAAGCGCAGTGCTTCACGCATTTCCGCTCGACAATATTCCGACTCTAACGACTCATTCGAAATCAAATAGACGAATAAATCGCACTTCCCGACCTCGCTGAGGATCACATTCCACCAATGCTTCCCACCGCCAATATCTGCATCATGCCATACGCTGTGCTGCTTAAACGCCTTATGGAGCAGCGGCAAAAATTGGTCAAGGAACTGTCTATCCGCTCGACTGTAGGAGATGAAAATGCGTGCCATGTGGTTTGTTCGCTACTATTGCGGAAATCACCATATCACTTAGTATGACATCAAAAACCTTCTCAAACAATACAATAAACACAACGGCAAGCATCGAACTCTTGCCGATCAGATTCCATTCCATAGTCTCGATTATTTATTATGATAGGTGACTTGCACTTACTTGAGAAGACTATTCATTCGTGCGAAGGCAATCCCCAAAGTGAGCCTACCAACCTGATTTCTTGCGTTCCTTTAGTGGGCATCTCAATGGGATTGTTGACGCGAGTGCGAATCCTCGCTCTGCGTACTCGCTAGAGTACCATTACCAGCAATTAGCTCGGCGCATGTTCCGCCAACCAGCGCTGGATCACGACCATTGCTTCCACGTCGTCCCGCTGATACGCGCACGCCGATGCCAGTGCCGCTAAATCGCTCGTGATCAACCAACGGCGATAATCCATGTACGCCGCGAACCAATCCTCATAGCCATGCCAGTTGAACCCGAAATACGGCGCGACGACCTTGAGCGAGACGCCCTTGACAGGAATCTTCACCGCGTCATCGAATAGCTTGCACAGATCGCGCAACCGCGTCCCCAATATCTGGATTGCCTCATCAGGCGCGGTACGACGCATCACGCCCGCATCGTACGGCGACCAATGAAACACGGGCGAATCGGTGCCCGCCACGTCCCGCGCAAAAATGCGCCACGCCTCCTCGGCGCTTGGGGCAAGGTTAACCACTTGCTCATTCGGCAGCATGACAGTCGTGTGTGCATCAACAGGAGCCACCACGACCAGTTGCAGCCGTCCATCCAGCCCACACCAGCCGATCGACCACACCTCGTCCACGCCGCGTTCATTCTTGAGCGTCTCAATGTCGAAGAAAGCAGCGGGCACGCGGCAGCTAGGATGCAGCTTGCCGTACCAGATCGCGCCCTCTTCGATCCACGCCCTAGCGCTCGCATGGATGGCCTGAGCACCGCTTTTGATCCCACGAATCATGCGTAGCTCGTCGGGGTGCATAGCGACGATCTGATCGAGCCGGTGAATGCCCTTAGCGGCTAAATCTGCCCGCGTGTCAGCGCGCAGTTTGGATAGCAGCGAAACGTGTTTGTGTGATTGTGCTACGGGATAGCAATCCGGCTTCCAGTGACAAGTTTTACACGCCCCGATCAACTGCACATCCGGCTCGTCTTCGGCTACCATGTGCAAGATCGCCGCAAGCTGCTGCACGAATCGCGCTTCGTCATACGTATGCTCGAACCATTCCGGCTCGGTGTCAGCGCTCTGTTCGCTCAAAACGAATGCAGCGGGCAGCATATCCACCCCTTGCAGCTTACACAATATCCAGAGATACAACTCCAGTCGCAGCACATCGGCTTCGCTAACATGTGCCTCGCGCAAGATATCTACGGGGGCGTACAAACCGTCAGGCTGTCGCACCAACCGATCCACCCGCCCGCCGAGCATGATTGGCTCCTCGAACAGTTCTGGATCGATGACGGCTTCCACATAACCGCCTGCGATGGACTCGACGCCTTCCTGCATCGCAGCGTGCGTCAGCCGTACACCTTCTTCCCACGTCGCCGCCACCACCGTGCGCTGGACAGGCGCGTCCGCCGTTAGCACAGTGGTGAATAAACCGGGTTTCTCTTGCGGTGGATGCTCCAGATGCACATCGCGCCATACCCGTCGCTGACACGTATGCAACCAGCGCAGCGTTGAAGCCGTCAACATTCGCATAACCAAGCATCTCTACCAAAACAAAACGTGATCATTGAGCATGTTGGCAATGGTCACGTTTCAGCGTCATTTCTATGGACTACACCGACGATCTAGACTGTGCAGCGCCATGCCGCACGCTGCCGTTTTACGCATCGACCTGCCCAACATCCAGCCGCCTGATCTTATCGCCCTGAATCTTGAACTTCATGAACGTATCGAATTCGCCCCACTGGTCAGAATGAAATCGTCCATAAATCGTCATACCATCATCTTCAACACGATCTACCGACATCAGATACGCCTTAGTTTTGCCGAAAAATTCGCTGTCTGACCACTGGATGAAATCCCGCACGCTGCCATCGTCAGTCAGCACTGTGTCATCCGCAAATAGACTGAACCATGCTTGGCGGTTACGCGCATTCATGGCCTCGATGGCGGCTCTCACCAGCGGATTCAATGCCTCAGTAGTCACAGCGTACCGTTCCTATCCATATCGATTTGTCGGATTACTCTTTTGCCAGCGGCAGCTTGATGGTGAAGATAGTGCCCTTGCCGACTTTGCTCTCCACCGTAATATCGCCACCGTGCCCTTCGATGATGCTGTGGCTCACCGACAACCCTAAACCAGTTCCGCTTGGCTTGGTTGTGAAGAACGGATCGAAGACTTTTTGCAGCGCGTCCTTCGGGATGCCATGCCCTGTATCCTGCACGGTGATCACGGCGAACTCATCTTTTTCGCTCGTGGTCACCAGCAGCGTACCGCCCTCTTTCATCGCGTCCATCGCGTTCACCACCAGATTCAGGAACACCTGCTTGAGTTGGTCGGCGTTAGCCACGATCTTGCGCGATTCGCCAAAGCGCTTATCCAACTTGATCCCTGCCACCTGAAACTGCTTGTTCGCCAGTGATAGCACTTCATTCATCAACGTGTTCACGTCCGTTGCCACCAGCGTCGGGCCAGTCGGGCTAGGCCGCGCGAAGTCCAGAAGATTGCTGACGATCTTGCGGATGCGCACCACTTCGCTCATTGCGTGTTCCAGCAGTTCGCGGTCAGCGGGACGTTTAGCGTCGATGTCCTCAATCGCCATCTCAAGGCTAGAAAGGATCGGCTGCAACGGGTTATTGACCTCGTGCGCCACGCCTGCCGCCAGTGTCCCCAACGCCGCCAGTTTCTCCGTGCGCATCAACTGGATTTGTGCCGATTGCAGTGCCGCTGTCCGCGCTTCGACCATGCTCTCCAACCCGTGTGCATATTCTTGGAGCTGTGCGAATAAATGCGCGTTACGGATCGCCAGCGCGGTCTGCTCACCAATCGAGCGCAGCACCCGCAGATCGTTGGCGGAAAAATGTCCGGGGCGTTCATCGCCCAACACCAGCACGCCAAGCAGCGCGCCTTGATGCTTGATCGGCGTAGCGATGCCGGAATTGCAATTGGCGTTCGGGATGATCACCTTGATCCGCTCATTCGGCATCTCGCTGATCAATTCTGCTTCCCCGCCGCTGAGGATCAGACCACCGAGCGTAGTCGGGCCTAACCAATCGCCCTTCTGTTTCCCCAACCCGACCTGCTTTTCGAGGATGCGCTTTTGATTCTGATCATCGAACAGCACCAACAGGGCTTTGTTCGCTTTGAATTGTTCCATCGTGCCCGCCAGCAGCCGTGTCGCGAGATCATCCAGCGCCAACCCGCGATTCAATTCCGCGCCAACCCGCACCAACGCTTCCAGTTCTTCGGTGCGCTTACGCAGACTTTCCTCAAGCTGATGTGCTTTGAGTTTGGTCACAACGCGGGCGACCAATTCCGACGGGTTGAACGGCTTCAACAAATAGTCATCCGCCCCAAGGCCGAGGCCATGTACCACATCTTCCGGCTCCCGCGCCGCCGCCGTGATCACTACGATCGGGATGCGTGCCGTCGATGGATTCTCGCGCAGCACCTTGATCACTTCGAAGCCCGACATCAGCGGCATCTGAATATCTAGCAAAATCAGATTAGGGTGCAGGTGATACGCTTTGTTGATAGCGTCAGGGCCATCATCTGCCTCGTCCGTGCGAAATCCTTCGCGATGTAGCACGCGGCATAACAGGTCGCGATTCAGGTGGTTATCGTCAGCAACCAATACCAGCGGCGGGTTATTGGTAATGTCAAGTTGAACGGTATCCAGTTTGAAGTTCTCCATGCCTAACCTGCTAAATAGTTGATGAATGACGATACGATCTATGCGCCACAGGCTATCTCTTGATCAGCCCCCGTGCTACAATGCTTTTTTGAGTCTACGTGCAAATTACAAATTATACGACAGGCATATAGCATGAGTCACAAAGTCGATGGTAAAGTCGGTTTCGTACTGGCACTTTTGCGCGGGGCGGTGGTCGGCCTCGTGTTGATTTTCACGTTTTTGGCGGGCTTTTGGCTGCGCGGCGCACCACAAACGATGGCGGCTGGCATCTCCCCCGTCAACGATGCGGGCATCCTGAATCAGGAGACCAAGCAGTATGTCCTGCTGTCCCAAACACAAGCGCTGATCGATGAGCATTTTGTGCGTCCGCTGCCTGAACAAAGCAAATTGGAATACGGCGCGATTCGGGGCATGTTGGGCGCGTTAGGCGACAAATACACCTTCTTCATCGAACCGCCCGTCGCCGCCAGCGAATCGAACGTACTAGCGGGACGTTACGGCGGGATCGGTGTGCAGGTCACGCGCGACGAGCAAGGCCGTTTTGCGCTCTATCCCTTCCGCGATAGTCCTGCCGCCAAAGCGGGTGTCAAAGATGGTGACCTCCTGACCAAAGTCAACGACAAAGAGCTGACCTTGGATACCCCGCCCGATCAAGTTGACCAAATGCTGCGTGGTGAGGTCAAGGACAACAACGGCGTCAAGATTTCCATCACGCGTCCGGGCACCAACGAACAGCTTGATTTCCAGATCGCCTTCGCGGAGATCGAAATCCCCTCCGTGAACTGGCGTGTGCTGGCGGAAGCAACCGATCTCGGTTACATCCAGATCATGCGCTTCACTGCCCGCACGCCCGCCGAACTCGAAGACGCCATTGCCGATCTACGCACGCACAACATCAAGGGCGTCGTGCTCGATTTGCGCAATAATCCGGGCGGACTGCTGCAAGAATCCGTGCAGGTGGCGGGGCAATTCATGAAGGGCGGCGTCGTGCTCTACGAACATACTCGCACCGATGAAAAGGCCTACGAAGCGCCTGTCGATGAGAGCCGCCTTGCCGATCTTCCCATCGTGGCGATCATCAACGGCGGCACGGCAAGCGCGGCGGAACTCGTGGCAGGTGCCTTGCATGACAGCGGTCGCGCGGTGCTGTTGGGGCAAAAAAGCTACGGCAAAGGCTCGATCCAGCTCATCTTCCCGTTAGCCGATAAATCCTCGGTACATATCACCACGGCGGAATGGTTGACGCCCAACAAAACGCAGATCGACGGCGTGGGCTTGGAACCGGACATCCCCATGATCCCCGATCCCAACGGGCGTGATGTTGAACTTGGCGAAGCTGTCCGCACGCTCCGCTCAAAACTGGGTTGACCTCATGGCGGCGGGCTGAATCTTTGCGTTGAAACAATGCATATTCAGTCCGCTAACCCTTCATACTTGTACAGCCAACTTTTCCATCGCTGTCAGCTTGATCATGCGCAGCTGAGGTTGTCGTTACGACCTTCAGACGGTGATCATGATTCGTAAGATTTAAAATCAACAACAACGTTATACGTTGGAGTCCCGTAAGGGACTTCGTAGGGTAAGCCCGACAATGATGGTGTTTCAAAAAATAAGGCAGGAATACGCCGATCACGCCAACCCATCTTCCGGAGTCCCTTTAGTGGACTTCGTTCTCTAAGCCTGACGTTTTAACGTCGGGCGGCGTGACGACAAACCTGCGTTTCCTTGACTAATTTCTTCAACACCATCATTGTCGGGGATAGAGCTTACCCGCTTACATGCGCTCTCACATCCGCCAGCATCGCGTCGTAGTCCATCCCGTACGAATAAAACACCTCGATCTGCCCGTCGCCATTCAGCAAAAACGAGACGGCAGTATGATCCACCGCGTAATTCCCGTTCGCGTCCGGCTGATGCTTCACGAACGTCACGCCAAAATCGGGGATGATGCCTCGCAGTGTTTGCTCATCGCTCGTCAACCCGATGAACGCCTTATCGAAATTAGCGAGGTAGCTTTTCAACACGGGCGGTGTATCGCGTTCACTATCCACGCCGATGAACACAAAGTTCATCTTATCGGCTGCGGCAGCGAGCGCCATCTTGATCTGTTTAAACCTCGCGAGGGTTTCAGGGCAAACATCAGGACAGTGCGTGTATCCGAACGCCAGCAGAGTCCATTTTCCCTTCAAGGCACTGGTGTCAAAAACATTATTATCTTGGTCGGTCAGCGTGAAGGTGCGGACGGCTTTGGGGGGCGTCATCGGATGAATGCCATCAATCGGTGTTGGCGATGGCGTCTGAGTCGGCGCTACTGGTGCTACCGAACATGCGCTAAATATCAACACCAACACGCCCACAACGATAGCCTGTACAGTAAGACGATTAGTATGCATAGGTGAATCTCCCGTACGGAGTCTAGCATCTCACCTTCGCTTGCGCCAGACTTCACAATCAGCGCTTTCAGGCAGCTCTGCACGACAACCTAGAACAAATCTAACTCGCTTTTAACCTGAATTGGGATTTCAGAACTTATTTACAAAATATGTACAAAAAAACCTTGACTTCCGCAAATAAGTTCTGCTATACTATCTATCCTGCTGAAAATATCAGCATATCCATCTCTCGCTTGCCCGGCTCATCGATGATCTGCCGTTTGAGGGTGTCCTTTCCAAGCCGCTATATTGCTTAGATCGATTGTCAGATCACCGTTCCAAACTAGCGCCACTTAACGCGATCATCCCGTTCTTCAATAACCCTGTTTTTCTCTGTTATCGCCTGATCTTTTTGGTTCAGGACAGGCCATCTAAGCACAAAAATCCCATCGGCGTGTTTTTGCCTGTTAATGGTCTTTCAAAAAATAAGGCAGCAATACGCCGATCGCGCCAACGCATATTCTTGAGTCCCGAAGGGACTTCGTAGGGTAAGCCCGACAATTCATTGTCGGGGATCGATTGCCTGACTTAAACACCATAAACAGGGTTATCAGGGCTGCAATCGCATCAATCATCTACCATGAGGCATGGTCAACGTATGATGACACCCGCTAGATTCCTCGCCCAACACCAGCCCGACGCTCGTCGCTTGGCAGCGTGGACGACTCGCGCCTCAGTGCATCCTAGGACTTCCCGTCCCGATGATCCCTTGTGGAGCAGTCGAACGGGATCATATTCGGGATCATGCGCCGATGGTCAGTTAGGAGTGTTGCCGATCAAACGGGGGAATCGATGGAGTCTAGCCTTGGCGGAGCGTTGTCCAGCGCTCTTGGCTGTAGCGCACCCAATCGCCGCCGGGGATGAATTCGCCATGCCGGTTGACGATCTTGTCTTCGCTGCCCATGTATACCCACGCTTCCACCTCGCGCCCGGATTTGCTGATGGCGGGGCAGCGGACGCGCAAATACAGCGAGTGCGCCTCATCGTTCTCGTTGTAGCCTTCTAGATGGTCGAGCGAAGCCAGCACGCGCGAATAGTGCTGCGGGTGCAAGATCATCAACTCGCCTCGGACGCTGTACTCATCAGCGGCTTCGACCAGCATCGGATACCAGCCGAGCGAATACATCTGCGCCCCGACCAGCGTCGCGGGTACTTCCGACAACGTTCGTCCACGCAGCAGACCATAGTTTTCCATCCCGTGACGCAGCGACCCATACACAAAAATTGGCGGCTGATCCAGCCCGCCAACATGCTCCGCGTCAATAGTTTCAGCAGACAGCAGCATAGCGCCTCTCCCATCGGGAGATTATCAACAATATCGATGTTCAAGAAGTTAAGTGTGAATGAACGTGGTGTTAACTTTGTTCAGGGCGGGGAGCAATACGTCGTCCAGCACGACCCCATCCAACAACCCGCCCCATCATTATGGACGAATGGGGCGGTAATTCAAGGGACAACTCGTAAAAAATCCGTATCACCGTCGCTGGCACTTCGCCGCAACAGGCGATCTCTGCTTTACGCACTTAGCACTAAGGACTTATAGAGTACCGACAACGACTATTCCTATCGTACGGACGCCACATGTGGCGTCCATTTGAGCTTGATGATCAGGTCTAATCAATTTCGGTTATCTATTAGCACTATTTTGGCAGCACATAATCCGCCACCGCCGCCGCCAGCAAGCCCGCGCCGATGGGCAGCGAGTCTTCATCGATGTCGAAACGCGGATGATGATGCGGGTACGCCAGATCGCGTTCCTTGTTGGCGGAACCGACGAAGAAGAACGTCCCCGGTACCTGCTTCAAGAATACGGCGAAGTCTTCCGCGCCCATCGTGCGCACATTGTTGTGGAACTTCAGACCGGTGTTCATCGCAGTAGCGGCAGTCCGCAAGCGCTCATTCGAGGTCGCGTCGTTGATCAGCGGCGGCGTCAGCTCATTGATCTTGACCTCGACTTTGCAATCCATCGCCATCGCCACGCCTTCCGCCACTTCCTTCATGCGGCGTTCGACGAACTCTTGAATTTCGGGGCGGTAGGTGCGGTAGGTGCCCGCGATATACGCCTCATTGGGGATCACGTTGAAGGCATCGCCTGCCTTGAACATCGTGGCCGAGATCACGGCGGTATCCAGCGCGCTGACGTTGCGGCTGATGATCGTCTGGAATGCGTTCACGATCAGCGAACCGCACACAATCGGATCGCGCCCTTGGTGAGGCGAAGCGCCATGTGCGCCGAAACCCTTGATCGTCAGCTCCCAGATGCCCGATCCCGCCATCGCGGAACCGTCCGTGATGCTGACTTCGCCAACGGGCAGGTCGTTCCACAGGTGCAAGCCGAGCGATACCTGCGGAGCCGGACTCAGCAGTACGCCGTCCTCGATCATGGCCTTCGCGCCCTGTGCGATCTCTTCGGCGGGCTGGAACACGAACTTGACTCGTCCCTTCAGTTGGTCACGGTGCGCCGCCAGCATCTTGGCGACGGTCAAGCCGATGGCGGTATGCCCGTCGTGACCGCAAGCGTGCATCTTGCCGCTGGTATCAGACACATACTCGGTCTTGTTCGCTTCTTCAATCGGGAGCGCGTCCATGTCGCAGCGCACCAGCACAGTCGGCCCGTCCGCGTTGCCTTCCAGAATGCCGACCACGCCAGTTTTGCCGACGCCGGTCATCACTTCGAGTCCGAGCTGCTGCAATTCGTTGGCGACGATGCCAGCCGTACGCACCTCCCCGAAGGCTAATTCTGGGTGGCGGTGGAAGTCACGGCGGCGGGCGCTGAGTTCATCACGGTAGGTCTGTGCGCGTTGCATCCAATCAATAGACATGATCAACCTTACATCTAGCTACGAGGTGTTGGCGGAGATTATAGCCCCTCTGCGGCGGTCTGGCGCTGTGCAGGTTGCCGATGCCGCCAGATCAAGACTCCGCCCGCTACCAGAAACGTGATTAGCGATACGACTTGCGCCGTCGTCAGCGCGCCGAATCCGTTGCTATCAAGGCGGATGAAGTCCAGCAAAAACCGGATGAGGGGATATTCCATCAGGTAGATCAGTAGCAGGTCGCCCGGTTTCAGCCAATTGCTGTATTTCCGGTCGAGCCACAGCAGGAATAGGCCAGCCGCGATATTCCACAACGACTCGTACAAAAACAGCGGATGGAAGGTGCTATATGCTTCATAACCCGGCAGACGGTTGGCAGGCGGAATATAGATCGCCCACGGCAGTGTGGTCGGTGCGCCGTACAACTCATGGTTGACGAAGTTACCCCACCGCCCAATCGCCTGTGCGAAGGCCAATCCGGGCACCACCATATCAATCCACTTGAGCAGCGGTTGGTCATGCCGCCGCGCGTACAAGTAGATGCCGAGCGCGCCACCCACGATAGCGCCGTAGATGCCAAGCCCGCCTTCCCAGATGGCGAAGATGCGCAGCGGTTCCACGACATACGGGTTTTGCCCGTTGATCCACATCGACGGCGAGGGCGTCAACACATGATACAAGCGCGCGCCGATCAACCCCGGCACCAGCGCCCAGAACAGGCCGTCCCACACGTGTGTAGCATCTAACCCATGCGTCATCGCCCGCCGCGCCGTCAGCCATGAGGCGAACAACGCGCCCGTAATAGCGATCAGCGCATAGAAACGGATATATAAAAAACCAAGGTGAATACCATATTGATCGATAGTCACGTCACTTCTCTCCCCAACAACACTACCAGACCACGGTCGAGGTTGCGCCGCACCACTTGCCAGCCAATGAACAGTACGGACGGCCAACCCGCGAGGTCGCAGACAATAGTAACGCGTCTAGGGCGAAGTGGAGAGTTTGCCGATCAAATCTTGCGCGTTGGGCTGGTACCCCATCTGCGTCAGGGCACGGATCGCCAGATCGCGGAAGCGCTGCTCGGTCGCGTTCTGGTACACGTACAGCAGCGACGAGATCGCCGTATTGCGTTCACCAATAGAATCCATGAACAGCGCGTAAAGATAGCGGGCACGGTCATCAGTGCTGTTCAGCGACAAAGCCCGTTCAAGGTTGATGCGTGCTTCGTTAGGTCTGCCAACGCGGTACAGTGCCCATCCGTAACAGGTGATGATCGTGGCATTATTGGAAAATTTCTGCGCCAGATTGCTGATCACCAGCAGGCCTTCGTCCTGTATGCGGATGTCCTCATCGACGTAAAAGGCCGCCAGCAGTGCCGCGAACTGCTCATTTTCTGGCGCAAGACCTACCGCCAGCTTGTACCATTCCAGCGTCTTGACCTGATCACCGAGCACGCGGTACACCGTCCCGATCTCCGCCGCCACCGCCGCGTTGACGGGGTTCTGTGTGCCGAGTTGATCGAGGATAGCGAGGGCTTGCGCGGTGTCGCCCCTGATGCGCCAATGGACAGCAGCGACATATCGCACTTGCGGATCATCAGGAGCCAACGCCAGTGCGCGCTCAACCTGTGCCGCCCCGTCCAAACCTTGTTGGTCGCGGCTGAGGCCGAGGAAAGCCAGCGCATTCGGGTTGTTGGGATCGCCAATGAGGGCGACAGTGAAGGCATGTTCCGCCAACGACCACTCGCCGCTGTCTAGCAGCGCCAAACCAACCCGCAAAGCCAATGTTGGCGGCAAATCAGCAGGATGATCGCTGAACACCTTGAGTACACGTTGCGCGCCGGCCCGATACTGTGGATCAGCCAAGGCTTGGCTCAGGTAACGCTGTGTAGTCGCCAGTTCTTTAGGAGCCAGCAGCAGTCCGGCCTGATACAACGCCCATTCATCGTGCGGATCGATTTGTAACCAGCGTTGCAAATACGTCAGTGCTTCGTCCCATTCCCGCTGCGCCAACGCCGCCGTGACCAATTGGCGGAAGGCGTTCCGGTCATCGGGGCGATCTTGTAAGGAGGCGTACCAGTAGGCGAGGGCAATATCAGTACGTCGCTGCTGCGAATAAATAGCGGCAGCGCGACGGTACAGCGAAGGCGACCAGCCCGTCACCGCAGTGAGACGTTCGAGGTAGATCAGCGCGAGGTCAGTGCGGTTAGCGGCAAGACTGCTCGTCACCAATTTATCGAGCAGGAGCGAATCAGTGGGATGGATTTCTAAACCAGCTTGGTATTGGTGGATGGCCTCAGCAAAATGACCATCAGCTTGCGCGGTGTCGCCCCGCGTGACAATAGCCGACAACACATCGCTGCGAGGTTGTGGCAGCCACGCCAAACACACTGCTATCAGCCCGATCCGTACACTCCATCGCAGCACTGTCGATAAAGACAGCGACCTCATGGCAGCTTGAGTAATTCGCGGACAACGCGCTGCACCTCACGCGGAGTAAACGGCTTGATCAGGTACAGATCGATGCCTTGCAGTTTGCCCATCAGGCGGTTCGCGGGGTCGCCAAACGCCGTGATCACGATCACACGCGGCGCACCCTGTTCGCCCCGTAAACGCTTGATCTCATCCAACACGCGCCATCCGTTTACATCGGGCAACCCGATGTCGAGCAGCAGCAAGTCAGGGTTCATCTCGTAAAAAGCGTTTACACCATCTACACCGGAGGTTTCGACATGGGCATCTATATTGATCATCGAGAGCGCACGCTTGAGAATATCCGCGAAATCGCGCGTATCCTCGATGATCAATGCACGAGCGACAGGATTCACTGTCGTCTCTATAGGATTGACGAGGTCTTGATGTTCAGTCATGCTATTCAGTCCATCCCCTACTGTCTCGATTGTAGTATAAACCTGAACTTGTAGAACTGATGAAATTAGACATTCACAATTTTCATACAATTCGAGTGCTTCCGTGTTATCATCGCTTGTGATGAATTACACAAGTGAATGTGGTGAATTTTAGCTTATGCGTGGAAAATACGTTGTGCTGCTCGTATTGTTGAGTGGGGTAGTGTTTGGTGTTGCGGGGATGCGCTATGCCTTCGATCCGTCCCCTGTCTATGAACGTTTCGATCAGCGACGTGATGCGCTGCCCGACGAGGTGACCGGGCCACGGCTACTAGTTGAACAGATCAATGATTTCCAACGGACGGATTTCGAGCCGTTAGCGCCCGATGCACAAGGCATCCAGCGCGCGCACGCCGTCTACAAAGAGCTTGGCGAACGTCAAGTTGACCTCAGTGCCCAGCAAATCGATCCTCAACATGGTCTAGATGAACTGAAAGCCATGCAAAAGGACTACGAAAATAATCCGAATGTCTCGCGCTTGGTTTTCTATCCGGATGCTCAAACGCCGTATCTATATGTGGTCTATGCGGCGGAAGGACGCGCCGTTTACGAATTCGCGTGGATCAATAACGGATGGCTGTTGCGGGCGTATACCAATCAGTCTGATGCGGATACGCTGCTGCGTTTTGTTAATTCGTATCCAAACTAAGCAGAGACTAAAGCGCGCTGGCATCTTGCCACTTAGCACAGAGATACCAGCGCGGAAAACGAACGTATCCCTACTTCAGTTTGCGCTTGAAGAAGTCCGCCATCTGGTTGAATGCATCTTGGGCGATCTCATCCGTGCGCAGTTGACCTTGTGCCAGCATGAAGCCGTGCGGTTCACCGGCGTAGACTTTCAGCTCGAAATATTTGCCAGCCTCTTTGAGTGCCGTTGCATACCCGTAAATATCAGCGATCGGGCTGGCAGTGTCTTCCGTCCCGTGGATGATCAACATTGGTGACTTCAACTCACCAATCAAATCTTTGGGGGCGGTTTCGCCGCGATTCGGGAAGCCGTACCACGCGACGCCAGCTTTGAAAGCGTCCATCTGCGGCAGCAGCAGCATCGTGTAGCGACCACCCGCGCAAAAGCCCGTTAGCCCCAAGCGCGCCATATCGACATCTTGACGCTCACCGAGGAACTTGACGCTGTCATCAATCAACTGCTTGAGAGTAGCGTCATCGACATCTCGCGAAAACGTTTGCCAACCAACCGCCAAGACCACAAAACCTTCTGTTGCCAGATTGTCGGTCATGGTGCGGTAGCCTTCTTCGAGGCCGTTGAAGGAGTGGATCAGCACAATAGCGGGATGCGTTCCCTGTTCGGCGGGGGCAGCGAGGTAAGATTTGTAGGCTTTTCCGCCGCTCATCACCTCGACGTCACCTTTCATGATGCCTTCATCCTGCGCATACGCGACGGTCGGCACGAGGGCAACACATAAAAGGCTTAACACAATCCAAATCAGTTTTGCTTTCATGACTTAACTCCTTCACTAAACCATTTAGCACAGAAACGACGAGCCATCGACGCACTATCGACGTTTTCAGAACTTAACTTTGCCGATATTGATTGTCAACATTGGATCGATCAAACGCCGCGTAGAAGATGACATTACTTCAGGAACATTAATGATTCATGTTGCGGGTCATCGCTTTGAAAACTGAGTCTTGACTCCATTCAAATGTTCGTATATAATTTGATGTGCTATCAAAAATGGGTGACTGGGGTTTGTCCTGAACTTGGTGGTATCCTCAAATGATCTGAATCGATATTTTCCTTCGAATCGTAGCAGAAATGATCTGAATTGAGCAGAAGAATCAGATCATTTTCAGATCATTTGACCCTTCCTGACCTAACTCAAATGATCTGATTCCCACGCTAAACAGATCATTCGAATGATCGATTCGATCATATTCAGATCATTGCGCTAACGAGCGCGCGTTCTATTCAGCGTGAAGATAGTCAGTCTTTCTCATCGAGGATCACCAATATCTGATCATCCTCATCTCAACGCACGACCATCGCACAGTGAGTCATCGTCGAACTCTTCATCACAGCACTGTCACAATGTGCTGAATCCAGTAAAAAAGGCTTGAATACGAGACGATAATGGTGTTATGTAAGAATGCATGATTAACCGCTTACCAACGAGACACTACATGATCGGTTTCAGAGTCGCCCATCCCTATACAACTACGCCGAGCATAACATTTCCTACGCTCAATCATATTGTTGATGGCGTGTATATCAGCGGAGCCGAGGTGCTCAATACACCGCGTCTGCTGCGCCGCGCTGGAATCAAACATGTGTTGAAGCTGTATCAGGACGAACCCCATGTGCCGGATGAGTTGTGCGTTCTGGAAATCCCCATCGCTGATGCCCAGTATATTTCCAAGGCCAACCTGAATCGCGGCGTTGACTTTATCATGCGGCAGGTGGCGGAAGGCAATCGCGTACTCGTGATGTGTGCAGCGGGGATGAGCCGATCACCCGCTTTTATGCTGGCCTACCTGCTCGAAAACAGCTACGATGCGCGCGAAGCCTATGCCCTGCTGACGGAAAATCATCCTGAAACCAAGGTGCATTCCAAGCTCTGGGCGTCACTCATCGATCACTTTGCGCTGCCTTACTCGCTCGATGAGGTGATGGATTTTTAGGAAGTGCCCTCTGCCCGCGCTCGGCATTGACTTCACTATCGCCAACTGCAATAATCCTGATCGTAATTAATACCCATCTTTTCTCTTCTAATATTGATACGATAGTCTTCAACACAATGAATTGATAGTGGGGTTCATCAATGCCATGCAGTTAAAACCGATCTCGATTGGAGATAAAATCATCGATCCGCCGCTGATGCTTGCGCCGATGGCGGGACAGACGAATCACGCGTTCCGCACGCTGTGCCGTGAGATCGGGGATTGCGGGTTAGTATGCACGGAATTGCTGTCCAGCCATGCCATCCACTACAAGAGCGAAAAAACCTTCAATATGTTCGACTGGGCAGGTGATCAACATCCATTCGCTGTGCAGCTTTACGGCAGTGATCCAGCGTTGATGGCGGAAGCCGCTCGCGTGGTGGTCGATCACGGCGCGGACATCGTGGACATCAACATGGGTTGTTGGGTGCCTAAGGTCGCCAAAACAGGCGCGGGCGCGGCGTTGCTCAAGGATGTCTGCACAGCGACGGCGGTAGTTGATGCCATCATCAAAGCAGTCAATGTACCGGTCACGGTCAAGATTCGCAGTGGCTTTACTGCTGACAATCTGACCGCTGTACCGTTTGCTAAGGCAGCCGAGGCTTCTGGCGTCAAGTCAATCGTCGTTCATGCGCGTACGGCTGAACAGGGCTTCTCCGGCGAAGCGAATTGGGACATGATCCGGCAAGTCAAAGAGTCGGTCTCAAATATTCCAGTGATCGGCAATGGCGATGTCAAAACAGCGGATGACGCCGCGCGGATGCTGCGAGAAACGGGCTGCGATGGCGTGATGATCGGGCGGGCGGCGCTCGGCAATCCGTGGATTTTCCATCAGATTGCCCATGAACTGCGCACTGGGGAGACCCTGCCACCGCCAACACCGCAAGAACGCGCTGCTATCGCGCTCCGTCACGCGCAGATTACCATGTCCACGACGCTCATGCCGGAACGTCAAGCCGTGTTGGAACTGCGGGGACAGTTAAGCCAGTATCATATTGGCGTGCGCGGTGCAGCACAGTTGCGCAGCAAACTAGTGCAGGTTCAATCCTTAGCGGAGATCGAAGCACTGCTGCTGCCGATCATCGAAGCTGACGAGCCGATGCCGACCTTCGCTAGTTGATGGGCAACATCAGCGTAAACTTTCATAGCCGTCGTCTATAACTGTTGCATCACATAATATCTACAAATTCGCATGGTCGCGGCCGATTCGGTTACTGATCTGCGCTGTGTGTCATTGGGTTGCCATCCTATTTGGCACAAACCGCACCATCATCGCATTGTGAACACATAACAAACTTGACTCAAACCAAAATCATACTTTATACTAACGCTACGGTAGAGTATAGGCAGATCGCTTGACATCGCTCTAACCAGATTGCCGGGGGGCGTCGGTGAGCATAAATATCCAAAATCTTACGGGAACCCGACTCGGACAGGTCGGGTTAAAGCGCTTATTGGGCACTGGCGGCATGAGCGCCGTGTACGAAGGGTACCAGATGAGTTTGCGGCGTCAGGTAGCTGTCAAGGTGCTGAAGCCTGAGCTTGCTCATCAAGACCATTATTTGGCACGTTTTAACGACGAGGCGGAGATTGCTGCGCAGCTTACACACCAGCATATCGTGCCGATCTATGATTACGGTGTCGATAGTCAAGACGACCATGAAGTGAGTTTCATCGTTATGCGAATGCTGCCGGGCGGTTCCTTGTGGGATCGCATCCGTCCGCATCTTGCCGATGGCACTCCCGTAATGCCGCTGCCTGAGATCGCCGCGTTGCTCCGGCAGATAGGCGGTGCGCTTGACTATGCGCATCATAAGGGCGTGGTTCACCGCGACATCAAACCAAGCAACATCATGTTTGATGAGCAGGGAACGGCGTGCCTCGTGGATTTTGGCATCGCGCAGATGCACAATAAGGTCATGCGCTCGGCAAAATTAGGGTCGCAGCAAGACACCTTGATGGGCACCTTTGCCTATATCGCGCCGGAACTGTGGTTAGGTGAACTAGTCACGGGCGCGGTTGACCAATATGCGCTCGGCCTGATCATCTACACCTTAATCACAGGCCACGCGCCGCATAACGCTGGGCCAAACGAAGAGTACCGGATGCGCAGCGAGCACTTAACCGGACGTATCATTCCTGCGCACAAGGTTCGCCCCGATATTCCTGAAGTACTGTCTGCGGTCATCGAGCGCGCGGTCGCCAAACGACCGGAGCAGCGTTTCCGGACTGTGAAAGCATTTGCGGATGCGTTCGAGGCCGCCCTCCGTGGCGATGTACAGGCTCTTGAGCAGGATGCGGATGGCTCCACGCGCAAGTTCACGAATCTGAAGCCCACCGTTCTACGCAATAGGGTTGACGAATTCTCGCCGCGTGCCTTGCATGAGGCACAACCCGCCAAATATACCGCCAAGGACGAGACGCGGATTGTGCCCGCCAATGCTCAAACGCTCAACATGTTGACGGATGAGTATCTCACGCGCAATCTACGTCCGCAGTACGATCTCAATCTGTTGCTCAAACGCAATGACAAGCACGTCTCGCGCCTGTTCATGATTTACCGCGCTGATGATGTGGTCAAAACTGCCGACAAGATATGCTCCCGCTTCAAAATTCACTTCGGCAGCAAGGCGGTATTCAACGAAGTCGAGAACATTCCGCTCGGTGCGAATATTAAGAAAACGATCAAGAGTGTGTTGACTTCTGGCACAATTGGCATTGTCTTGATCGGCCCACATTGGCTTGATGCGAAAGATAGCAGCGGCGTGCGGTGCATCGACCGACCGAACGATATGCTGCGTATCTCCATCGAAGCGGCGCTTGAGGCAGAAATCCCGCTCATCCCGTTGTTGGTCGATGGCGCTGATTATCCGCCGACGACGCTGATCCCGGAGTCGATCCGTGATCTAGTGCAGCATCGTGGCGCGGTTGTACGCACCGAACCGGAATTTCACGATGACATGACTCGCTTAGTTGAGCAGCTTGAACTGTTATTTAAGCAGCAATTGTGATCGAATTCCGTCCACTAACCACAGACGACATTGGCACCGCCAACGCACTTATGCAGGCGGCGTTCAACTCGCCTAATGACTGGTCGTCCGAACTGCGCCGTTACTTGAGCTTTCAGCCCAACTATTGGGTGATCGCGGAAGAACGGCAAACGCCCGTCGCAATGGTCGGTGCAACCATCTACGAACACTTCGCCTACATCGGCATGATGGGCGTTCATCCCAACCACCAGCGCAAGGGAATCGGGCAGATGGTCATGGCGCATCTGCTCAATTGGCTTGATCATCAAGGTTGCCCGATGGCGTTGCTCGATGCTACTGCCCTCGGTGAACCGCTGTACACCAAACTTGGCTTCGTCCCCGAAGGTCGTCGTCCGCTGCTGGACTACCGCCGCGCTACGCCGCCTTCGCCGCCTGTACAGCACGCCGATGTCTTCACGTTCACAGAGTTGGATGAGGTAGCACAGTTTGATGCTAGTATATTCGGCACTACTCGCCGTCATGTGCTGGAGCGACTGCTACGCGACTATCCGGATCGCAGTTTCCTCACCCGCAATGCCAAGCGTCAACTGACAGGCTACGTGATCGCCAATGAGCGCCGCCTAGGGCCGTGGGCGGCGACCGAACCAGAAGCAGCAGAGCGATTAGTACGGACGGTTTTGCAACTGCCGTTTAGCATTGCGCCCAGCGTGATCATGCCGTATCACAACAAAGCTGGTATCAATCTGCTGGTCGATCTAGGCTTCATCTCACTGCGATCATGCACTCACATGCGGCGCGGCGGATCCAAACATCCGGCACAGCTCGACTACCTGTACGGGCAAGCCTCCTACGCGATAGGATGATAATCTTGGCTCACTCATCTCGGATCAATTTCATCGATAGCTTATTATGGCGCTCGATGAGCGTGCCCAGATCGAGCGTGGTGAGCTGACCTTCGCGCACGACTACACGTCCGTTAATGATGCTGTAATCCACCTGCGGTGATGCACAGAAGACCAGCGCGGCGACGGGATCGATTAACGCACCCGCGAACCCGATCTGATTCAGGTTGAAGGCAATGAAATCGGCGGACATTCCCGGCGCAAGATAGCCTACATCGTCGCGACCCAATACTGCCGCGCCGCCACGGGTGGCGATTTCCAAGGTACTGCGGGCGCTCAGAGCGGCGGGGCCACCTGCTACACGCTGTAAGAGCATCGCCATGCGTGCCTCTGCCAGCAAATGGCTGCTGTCGTTAGAAGCCGAACCATCCACACCTAAGCCAACACGTACGCCAGCTTCGCGCATCTTCCGCACTGGCGCGATGCCCGACGCTAGGCGCATGTTGGAGGAGGGGCAGTGTGCCACGCCTGTGCCTGTCCGTGCGAACAGCCCGATCCCGTGATCGGTCAGGCAGACGCAGTGGGCGTGCCAGACATCATCGCCCACCCAACCGACATTTTGCGCGTAATCGGCTGGTTCGACGCCGAATTTCTCCTTGCTGAAGTCCACATCGCTCTGATTCTCGGCAAGATGAGTGTGCAGACGCACCTTGTAACTGCGGGCGAGGGACGCGGCTTCGCGCATCAGGTCTTGCGTCACGCTGAACGGGGAGCATGGTGCGACCGTGATCCGCAGCATGGCATGACGCTGATAATTGTGATATTGCTCGATCAGGCGGCGAGTATCGCGCATGATGGCGGCTTCGTCTTCCACCACGCTGTCCGGCGGCAATCCGCCCTGACTCTGCCCCAAGCTCATGCTCCCACGGCTGGCATGAAAACGCATCCCGATCTCGGTGGCTGCTTGGATTTCGTCATCTAGCTTACAGCCGTTAGGGAAGATGTAGAGATGGTCGCTGGCGGTAGTGCAGCCAGAGAGAATCAGCTCGGACATGGCGGTCAGCGTCGAAACATAGATCATCTCCGGCTGCAAGCGTGCCCAGATCGGATACAGTGAGGTCAGCCACTCAAACAACTGCCCATCTTGCCCGCCGGGATAGACACGAGTGAGAGTCTGATACATATGATGATGGGTATTGATCAGACCGGGCATGACTAAATGTCCCGCGAGATTCAGCACTTCGTCAGCAGTGGTCGGCAGATCGGCCGTTTTGCCAACCGCCTCGATCACGTTATCCCGCACAAAGATCGCGCCATCGCTGATCTCGCGGCGTTGATCATCCATCGTCACCAGCACGGCAGCATTTTTTACAAGGAGTGTTCCCATGAGCAACCATACCAATCAAGCGTAAAAATTAGTCTGTTGAGTGTAACACGGACAAGTCCGTGAGCATGTGTTTTCACGTAGATGGTTATGAGAATATCCTCATCAATCCGCGCTGTTGGATATGTTCGATCACAGCAGTAGCGGTTGTAACAGAAATTGAACAGTTGACATGTGTTTAGGCTGGTGTACCGCTACTTCATGGCTATCCCACACCAGCGTATGATGATATAGTGGTAGCATCATTCTAGGGCGTCCGTTTCATGGTTAGGAATCACGGTCAGGAACTATGGTTGAACAACAGCCGTTTTCGTATCTGAGTCCCGGTCAAAAACTCGGCAAATACGAAATCAAGGCGCTGCTAGGACACGGCGGCATGGCAGAAGTCTACCGCGCGCTGAACCCCGACTTGGGGCAGGACGTTGCGATCAAAGTGCTGCGCCCGCATATCCTGTCTTCGAGTGATGCGGTTGCCCGCTTCCGCCAAGAGGCACAATCGATCGCTGGCCTCAGCCATCCCAATATCGTGCGCGTGTTTGACTTCAGCGCGGACGGACGGCTGCAATACATGGTAATGGAGCTGATCAACGGTCACAGTCTCGACAAGTTGATCGATCACCTGCCCAAGGGGATGCCGCAGGACATGGCGACCAAGTTGTTCCGCCAGATTGTGGACGCGATTGCCTACGCGCACGAACGAGGCATCATCCACCGCGACATCAAGCCGGGTAACGTGCTGCTGGCAGAAAATGATCGTGCCGTGCTGACCGATTTTGGCTTGGCGCGGGTGATGGGTGCAACGCGGATGACACAATCCGGCACCAGCTACGGCACACCGAGTTATATGTCGCCGGAACAGGCCACAGGTGTCGAAATCACCCCTGCCAGCGATGTCTATTCGCTCGGCGTGATGTTCTACGAGATGCTGACGGGACACACCCCGTTCACGGCGGAATCGGCAACCCAACTGCTGCTCAAACATTTGCAGGAACAGCCTAAACCGCCCATCGAGATTAATTCCGACATCGATCCTAGCCTGAACTACTTGATCATGCGGGCACTGGCGAAGGAACCGACAGAACGCTTCGCCACCGGGCGCGAGATGTTGCGAGCACTGGACGGCAAGGAAGAAAAGCCAGATAGCAGCACGCTTTCTTTGAATGCACTGCCGCAGAATCGTTCGACCGCGCCGACAATTTCCAACGCTGGTAATGCGACGCGCGATAACCGCATCACGGCTGCCGTGACGACCACCGTCAAGGCCATGCAGCGCAACCCGATCCTGACGGCGGGTAGTTTGCTGGCGCTGGTGCTGCTGCTGATCGGCGGCGCGCTGATCAACGAACTGCGCCGTTTTGCCGAGCCGCAAGCGACCACCAACAACACTCCCAATACCGCTATCCCCAATATGGTGGTCGTCCCGGAAGGCACCTTCCAGATGGGCAATTCTTCCGGCAAAGAGGATGAACAGCCCGCACATCAGGTGAAGTTGAACAGCTTTCTCATCGATCAATACGAAGTGACCAACGCTGACTATTTGCAGTTCATTATCGAGACCGGACGGGAAGCGCCGGAAAGCTGGAGCCGAGGCAAAAACCCGAGTTGGAACGCATTGGCAAGCAAGCCATTCGCCATCGGCACCATCGACCAGAAATTCAGCTATGATGGCAAAGTCAACACCCCGATGGATGGCACGGCAAGCATCGATGTTGACCCGATCCGCAACACGGGGACGATCACTATCGAAGTAACTGGCTCGCTCACCTATCAACAGGGAGAAGCGTCCCAAACGGGCAATTGGAAGATCGTGCAGAAGACGTTCGGCGGCAATGCGCCGTTCATGCAGGGCGGCATCGCGGTCGATGTCAAGATGCACGGTACGTCCGGACAAGAAGCGCCGATCTACCCGACCGTGATCGGCACGCTGGCGACATGGGGCGACGCGGAACTGTACCTCGATGATAAGCTCGTGCGGAAGAATCTGGGCATCCACACGATGCTGCTCAAAGGACTGCGCACGACCGAGCATCAAATCTTGAAGGCCGATAAAACCTGCTGCTTCGACATGACCAACGCGGGCGACGGTTACGTAGACGAGACGCTTGACCAATTCGTGGTGATCTTGTTCAGCCGCGACAATGCCTCGATCTACGGCGGGGAGTCGGTCAACGCGGGGCAGAAAACACCCGGCCCCGGCGTGCCCGAACAGCCCGAACTGCCGCCGATCTGGGTGGAACTGCAATTCCTCGGCGTGGACATCAGCCATCAGCCGGATCGCATCATTTACGCGGCGGGCACGGATAAGCGTCCTATCACTGGCGTCACGTGGAACGAAGCCGCCGCCTACTGCGAATGGGCGGGCAAACGGTTGCCGACCGAAGCCGAGTGGGAATTTGCCGCGCGTGGCACCGACGGGCGCATTTATCCGTGGGGGGAAAAGACGACCATCCCCGCTAATTGGAACAGCGGACAACTGATGGATGTCGGATCGTTCCCCGACGGCAAAGGCCCGTTCGGGACGTTCGATATGGCGGGCAATGCGTGGGAATGGGTGCAAGATTACTACTCCGCTAAGTATTACGCCGAAAGTGAGACCGAAAATCCGCTAGGGCCAAAATCTGGCTTCACGCGCGTCTTGCGCGGGGGCGGGTACACACAGATCGATCCGGTGGGACTGGCTGAATACCGCACCACGGCGCGTTTGCAGCGTACCGAAGGCGTCCGCGATCCGGCGTTTGGCTTCCGCTGCGCCAAAACCATCAACTAGATTCGGTATAATTCACCAATCATGCGGGCGGAGGCATGTGCTCTGCCCCTATCCTTTATCCATGCGCTAATCAGTCTGAGATGGTCTATGCAATTCACAGTTGCTACCTCCCTGCGTGAATACCTCGGTCGTGCCTACACGCTCTGGCAGCAAACGCTGGCGGAGACATGGCCCTTGACCGAGGCTGAATTCCGGCAGCATATCGGTTCCGGGCTGCTCGTGCAGGAAAACCACGCTGTGCTGGCGGAAGATGGCAACGAACTGATCGGCTTTCTGCTGGTGCAGCTCGCGCGCACATACGCCGAAACCTTGAACGCCACCATCGACCTGATCGTGGTCGCGCCGGAGCATCAGCGGCAGGGCGTCGGCACGTTCTTGTTGGAGATGGCGATTGACCACTGCCACACGCTGAACGTGGCGGAGGTGCGCATCGGTGGCGGCCCGTCGTACTTCTGGCCCGGTATCCCGACCAATTTGCCAGCCGCGCAAGCCTTCTTCGCCAAACACGGTTGGGTCGGCTCGTGGACGGCGGCGGACATGGCACGCGATATTCGCCAATATGAGACACCCGCATGGGTCTACGAGCGCGCTTCCGAAACGCCACTGCGCTTCGAGGTGTGCGCCGAAGCCGATGTGTATCCGCTGTTCGCCTTCGTCAAGCGCGAGTATGCCGACTGGTACAACCATTACAGCATCGTCGCGAATCTGGGCGATTACCACGATGTGCTGCTGGCGAAAGACGAAGATGGCACGATCATCGGGGCGCTGATCCTCGGTTCGCCACAATCGACGCCGTATCGGCTGCATTCGCGCTGGTCAGACCTGCTCGGCGCAGAGTCCGGCTCCATCGGCGCGGTGCTGATCGCGGAAGCCGTCCGCCGACGCGGGATCGGGCTGGCGCTGGTGGCGTGGGGCGTCGAAACGCTGCGGGATCGCGGGTGCTCGGTATGCCATATCGGGTGGACGTGGCTGGTAGAATGGTACGGGCGATTAGGCTTCGACGTGTGGCAGACGTATGCCATGTGTGAGCCGCGCCAACCGTAGTACATCCCATGTGAGTTCCGGATCGATGACCAATATGCCAGCGACTCGCCGCCCGATGTTGAAACGTCAGGCTTAGGGAACAAAGTCCCTGCGGGACTCACGCGATGGTATCAGATTTCAGATAAGCCGGATATGGCTTTATGTCCGCAACTTAGGTTAATTACCCTTATTTGAACTGAGCGAGTATGCCTTCACCGACGCCGTTTCTCCAAGCTGTTCTCACCATCCTCCGCCGCGATTTGCGGGCCGAGTCACGCAACCGTCAGGTGATCACCTCGATGGCGATGTTCGCGCTGCTGTGTACCGTGATCTTCTACTTCACGCTGGAGTCGCGCCCTGACGTGCGACTCGCCGCGCTGCCCTCGATTGTGTGGGTGATCGTGGTATTCACGAGCACGCTCGGCATCAGCCGTTCGCTGTCGCAGGAACACGACCGAGGCATCCTCGACGCGCTGCTGCTGGCTCCGATTGACCGCGCCGTGCTGTTTTATGGCAAGCTGGTGACGACTTGGCTGTACTCGCTGGTCGTCGCCGCGCTGGTGACGCTGGCCTTGAGCTTCCTGTTCACGCTCGGTTTTCCGCTGGCGTGGTGGCTGATCGTCGTGCTCGGCACGCTCGGCTTGGCGGCGGTGGGAACGCTGTTGGGCAGTATGGCTATCCATTCGCAAGGGCGCGAGACGACCCTCCCGATCATCGTGCTACCGATTGCGCTGCCGATCCTGATGGCGTCGGTGTACGCTTCCAACCTGATCCTCGCTAACCGTCCGTTTGAAGATTGGGCGACATGGCCCGCGCTGCTGGTGGTGACTGACATCGTCTTTGTGACGATTCCGCTGCTGCTGTTCGACTTCATTGTAGAGGAGTGACGACTGAATCTGCCAGTCGGATTTTCGAACACCTGTGAACGATGAATGATCCCTGAAATGATCCCGTTGGCTGGTGCGGATGGGATCATCGGGTTATCAATCTGATGTTCGTTGTAGTGTTCGATGCAGGAGGATTGCCGTGATTCTGCACGAGCGTGTTTTGACCCTGACATTGGCTCGTATGGTATGAGGTGTGTAGGCTCCGAAACGCGGCGAGAATGAGGTCACGATACGTAGCTGGCGACATGGAGCGACACAACCACTGATGTAAGCTGTCCTCGTATTTCCATTGGTCTGGATGGGAGCCGCCAAGCTCAATCATCGAGACTTAGAACGAGTAGCTTTTGTATTCTAGCACAGATCGACAGGAAGTCAAGCAGGCAAATGTAAAGATTGTGTAGAGGAGTTGTAAAAAAGTAGTAAAAATAGATTTGCGATGAAGTGGGGTAAGGCGCGTCGAGGGTTAGGGCAGATTCCGGCATCTGACGCGGAAAAGTTAGTGTTGAAAAATCTAACTGCGTATGCCGCGATCAGGTCGCTTCGACCACTTTGGCCTTGAGGACGCGGATCAGGTCTTTGACGGGCAGGCGGAGATTGATGCCGCGCTGCCCCGCGCTGACGTTGATTTTTTCGAGCGATTCGGCTGGTTTATCGAGGTAGACAGGCCAATTCTTGGCAACCAGTGCTAAGGCACCGATCCCACCGACTTTGAGGCTGGTCAGTTTTTCGGCTTCGGCGTGAGTCGCCATGACCATCTTCTTCTGCCCAATGTTTGCGGCGAACTTCTTGAGATCGAGGTGCTGATCGGCGGCGATCATGACGAGGACGGGTTTGCCGCCGGAAGCTGGCAGCACGACCAAGGTTTTGTAGACCTCATGGACGGGGATGCCGATGAAGGTGGCGACTTCGGCGGCATCATGATGATCGGAGCCGTCATCGGCGTAGGTCATGACTTCGTAGGGGACGTTGTTGGAGTCCAGCAGGCGCATCGAATTGAGTTTGGTCACTTTGTCTGCCATGATTGCACTTACACACTGCTACTTCGCGAATGAATTGCACTGATCAAACCAGCGATGAGTATAGTACGAAAAGCAGCTTCTGTGCAGCATAGAGCTAATCTCAGCGGGAATCAAGGGCGCGTACCGGATAGCATGTTGGGGAAGTAGAGCTACGCATATATTCGGCGGCGTAAGCGGGCAACCTGATCCGCATTACCGATCAAGCTGCCCAGCTAACGAAGGAGAGTCGAATTTACCGAAATTGATGTCAGAGGCTAGTCACTTTGCCGTCACAGCGCCGTGACCAGCCTGCAATTCATACTGGTTCCTCTCCAGTGGTGGAAAGGAACCAGCATTTGATGGTCGCTACGCCCTAAGCAGGCAGCGCCTCGCAGGTTACTTGGCGGCGCGCCAGAACTTGCTGTTGTCTTTGGTGATGACGACCACGCCCGTATCGACATTCGGCGGCAGCGGCGAGATACCCGCCGACTTCCAGTCCGAAACCGACTTGATCTTGCCGTTGCGCACCATGTACACAAACAACATGCCCCAGAAGCCCATCTGCCATGTGCCTTGCGCCAGCGTCGCGCCGAGTTCGCCCCGGTCGATCAAGTCCAGCGTGGCCTCGTCGTAGTCGAACCCGATATGCGCGATGTCCGCGATCTTGCCTGATTCACGCAGCGCTTGCGACACACCGACGGCCGATTCTGCACTCGTGCTGAAGAAGCCCTTGATGTCTGGCTCCGCCTGCAAGATCGCCGATGTCTTGGTGGCGGTCACGGTCGTGCTGCCTTCGTTGTCGATGATGTTGGCGTCATCCAACACGACATCAGGGAACTCCGCCTTCAACGTATCCTTAAAGCCAGCCGTGCGCTGCGCCAGATTGCCCTGCGATGGACGCGTCACCACGCCCACCTTGCCAGACTTGACGATTGGCCCGATGTAACGCGCGGCGACGACACCGGCGTAGTAGTTGCCTGTGCCGACGAACGAGTAGCGCTTGCTCAGTGGCGAGTCGGCGTCAAACGCCACCAACGGAATATCCGCCTCGATGGCGCTGTTAATCGGCGCTTGCAATGCTTCGGCGTTCGCAATCGTCACGAGGATGCCAGCGGGCTGCTGCGCAATGGTCTCCTCCAACACGCGCACTTCCGCCGTGATGTCATATTCCGGCGTGCCGGTGTAGGTCGCCTTGACGCCCAGATACTCTGCCGCGTCTTGCATCCCGCGATAGCAGTCTTTCCAGTAGTCAATGCCAGAGAGGAAGGTAACCATCGTATAAGTTTGATCGTCTTGCGCACGGGCAGGGTCGAGTCCCTGCGACGCGAGCAATGCAGCAGCGGCGGCGACACTAGAGTTCTTCAAAAAATCACGTCTATTCATCTTGCAGTCTCCCTTTCAAGGTAGATAAAACTATTTCGGGACATCAGCTCGTTTTGCGTTTGCCCCGGGAACGTGCCTGTAAGCGTTGACTGAAGGTGTCGAAGCCGACTGCGACGAGTAATACAACGCCCATTGTTAACTGCTGCCAGTACACAGAGACGCGCAGCAGCGTTAACCCATTGTTGATGAACCCCACGAAAATCAACCCGATGAGGCCGCCAATCACAGTGCCTTTGCCACCGCTCAGGCTGCATCCGCCGATGATGCACGCGGCGATGATGCGCAGTTCTTCACCCGTGCCCGTACCGGGATCAGCCACCGTGAAGCGTGAGGTAGAGAGGACGCCAGCCAGCGCCGCCAGAAAACCTGATAGTGCATAGACCCCGATCTTGACCCTATCGACGTTGATACCAGAAAGCCGCGCTGCTTCTTCGTTGCCGCCCACAAAATATATCTGCCGGAAGGCCACCGAACGACGCATCAGAAAATCGCCCACGACCACAATCAGCAGCGCAATAATTATCAAATTGGGAATGCCCATAATCTTGCCTTGTCCGTACACGAGAAACTCTTGTATACGGATGGGAATCGGGCTGCCTTCGGTGATGGCGAGGCCGATGCCGCGCGCGATGCCCAACATGCCGAGCGTGGTGATGAACGGGTTAATCTGCACCTTGGTGATCAACAGCCCGTTGACGAAGCCCGTCAACACGCCAACACCAACGCCGATCAGCATAGCGACCGGGATCGGCAGTCCATTGCGCAGCATTTCTGCCACCACTACACCGCCCAAAGCGAATACCGAGCCGACCGCGAGGTCGAAGCCGCCGGAGACCAACGCTGCTGTCATGCCGAGCACCATGATCGCGGAGGTTGAGAAACCTAGCGCGATGGCGTTCAGATTGGCGAAGGTGAAGAAGCGACCTGTAATTAGTTGCAGGATGATGCCCACCACCAAGATCAGAATGACCAAGGTCATTTCGCGGGTCTGTAAATGCCGCGCCCAAAAAGTTGAAGCGGTCAGCATTCGTCTTTTCTATGGATACATTATTCAAGGGCGGATGCCTTTCTCTTATGTGTGTTATCCTGCCCGCTGGCGATGCGGATGATAGTCTCTTCGGTCGCCTCTGCCGCCAACACTTCGCCCGCGATAGCGCCTTCATGCATGACCAGAATCCGGTCGCTCATCCCGATGACTTCGGGGAGTTCCGAGGAGATCATGATCACGCCGACACCTTGTTCTGCCAGCGTGCGCAGCAGGTGGTGGATTTCGCTCTTAGCGCCAACATCCACACCGCGCGTGGGTTCATCCACGATGAGTACTTTGGGCTGGATGGCAAGCCACTTGGCAACGAGTGTTTTTTGCTGGTTGCCGCCAGATAACCGCCGCACTTCTTGCTCGATGCTTGGCGTGCTGATGTCCAGTTGACGCACATACTTTTCCGCGAGGAGGCGCTCCTTGCTGGAATTCAGAAAGCCACCGCTCGTCACTTCCGGTAAGCTTGCGGCTTCCACGTTCGTCGTGATCGCCATGCTCAGGAACAGACCGGCTGCTTTCCGATCTTCGGGCAGGTATCCAATCCCCAAGCGGATCGCGTCTGTTGGCGAATGGATCGACAGTACATGCCCATTCAGGGAGATCGTGCCGGTGTGTTTGGCATCCGCTCCGAAAATCGCGCGCGCCATTTCCGTCCGCCCGGAGCCGATCAGGCCAGCGATGCCAAGGACTTCGCCTTTATGCAACGTAAAGGAATTGGCGGGACTGTGTGGGGTTAGCTGTAAGGACTGTACCTCTAGGATCGGCGCATCGATCTGTTTGGCTTTGGGCGGATACAGCGCCTCTAGCGGACGCCCAACCATCATGCGCACGACATCCGCCGGAGTGGTTTCTGGTGTGTTGACCGTGCCGATATACTTGCCATCACGCAGCACGGTGATGCGGTTGGTCAGCTTGAACACTTCGTCCAACTTGTGGCTGATATAGACGATGCCGACGCCTGTCGCCGTCAGTTTGCGCAGCAGGGCGAAGAGAATCTCTACTTCGCGCTCGGTCAGCGCCGAGGTCGGTTCGTCTAGAATGAGCAACTTGCAATTGGACGACAACGCTTTGGCGATTTCGACTAACTGCTGGTTGGCGATGGAAAGCTCACTGACGGGGTCGCGCACATCGACGTTCATGTCAAGCGTTTGCAGCACGTCGGCGGCTCTGTTGAACAACTCACCGTAGCGCACCATGCCAAGCGCATTCACGGGCAAACGACCGGGGTAAATGTTCTCTGCCACGGTCAAGGCGGGAACGACGCTGAGTTCTTGATGGACGATGGAAATGCCAAGCATCAGTGCATCACGGGGATTACCCGGCGCGATGTGTCGTCCCTCAAGAATAATCGTGCCCGCGTCCGGTTGGTGAACGCCAGACAGGACTTTCATCAGGGTACTTTTGCCCGCGCCGTTTTCGCCCATCACCGCGTGGATTTCGCCCCGTTCCACCGTCAGATGGACGTTATCCAGCGCCAGCGTGCCCGGAAACTGCTTTGTGATACCCTGTGCTTCAAGCAATACCTGTTGTTCAGCCATAAATGTCTTAATAACCCAAATTACTATAATTTCTCGATCTCGCGTCCGTCGTTGGACGCGAGATCGAGGCTGTGGTTTAACTTTGCACACGTACTATTTGTGGTAGTACGTTGACCACCCCATATATTTGTTCAGCGCTTCGTGGACAGTACCCGACACGCGTGTCTGATTGATCGACACGTGGTGCTCGAAGCCGTTTTCACAAATGTAGGCCAGCAGGTCTTGCAGACGCGGCACTTTCACCACGCCGTAGCCCCCGAAGGTGGTCATAGGATCGCCCGTGAATTCGCCCTCACCGACATAAGCCGTGATCTTGCCTTGCAAGTCATCGGTGGAAATGCGCAGGAAGGTGAACGGGTTATTGCGCACGCGGCCATTCATGGTGCCATAGGTGTTATCGCGCCCGACAGTGCCCGCGATGATGGCCTGATAGTCCATCACGGGGATGTCATCTACGAAAATGTCTTTCGGCAGGTTGGAGCAGTGGAACACGACGCCCTTATCGGGGTCTTCGCCGTAGTTATTGTTCCAGTCTACCAGCGCGCTCGGACGACCGGATGCCAGTTGCAGCGCCAGCATCGCGACGACGCCCGCGATGTCCGTTTCGCACGCGGAGGGCGTCAAGCTGTTGCTCGCCATGCTCATGACCGTGCAAGGCACTACGCCGAAGTATTCTTCAAGCGATGTCCAGCATTGGATCGCCGTTGCATCGAGTTCGGTGGCGGCTTGCCAGTCATCCAGCACTACGCCGAGTTTGGACATCTTATTGAGCGCGTCCGAAGGCACGCCTTTGGCATTGGCATAGCGCTCGATGGTGGCACGCTTGGCGACGACTTTCTCGTCGTTGTCCGCGAGGCGTTCGATGCGCCCTAACGCTTCGGACAGGTCGAGCGTCTCGACGCTGATGCCGGAATGCTCCAAGAGTTTTTCGCTGAAGCGTACCGTGTTGAAGTTGGTCGGACGTGCGCCCAACGCACCAACGCGCGCCTGACGCAGACCACGGACTACGCGACAGACGCCAGCAAAGCGCTTGATGTCCGCCATGAACGAGTCATGCGATGGATCGACTGTATGCAGCGTGGTCAACGTGTATTTGATGCCGTACTGACGCAGGTTGTTGCACGCACTCATCTTGCCGCAAAAGCTGTCACGCCGATGCTCGATGTCCATGATGGTCGGGTCGTCGTTGAAGGCATGTACCAGTACTGGCACATCCAAGCCAGAAAACCGGATCGCATTGGCGATGGCACGTTCGTCGCCAAAGTTTGGCAGCGTGATCAAGATACCATCGATTTTGTCGCGGTTCGCCTTGAATAATTCTGCGCACAACCGTGACTCTTGCAGCGATTCAATCGCGCCCCATGCGGTTTCGGTTTCGCCGGGGATAATGGCATTGATGCCCGCTTTCGCTAGTACTTCGAGCACTTTGGCGCGTCCACTAAGCGCGAGGTGATGCGGGAAGAAGCCGCGATTGCCGACGATGACGCCAAGCGTGACGGGACGTGACAGCGGTGAACGAGTTAAATATGGCGCGGGTGCCGGTGAAGGGTGAACGAGGTCAGCCATTGTATTGTCTCCTAAAAGATAATCCGTAGTTCAAATTTTTACCTACAGATTCAGTATAGTTGCGATCCGCAACTAATCATAGATAAGCCAAAGTCCGGCGCGAGAGCGAACTGCCCTTCGCACCGGATGAGTTCAGTAACGTTGTCCGTAAATATGCGTGTAGCGGTAGTGTAGTTTGTCGATGTTTTCGCGCGAAAGGGTTAGCGGTTCACCGAGTTGGAGTGCTGTCCAGATAGTTGCCGCACTGTCTTCCGCCATGACAGCGGCTTTGACGGCTGCTTCGGCGTTTTTGCCGACGGTGAAGACCCCGTGGCTTTGCAGCAGTACGGCGGGACTCTTGGTGGTTTTAAGCATATCGATGACGATTTTGCCGATTTCTTCACCACCGATCAGGGCGAATCCGCCACATGGAATGTCATCTCCGAATTCGTCCGCCATCCCCGTGATGATGCAAGGGATTGAACGTCCTACGGCAGCAAACGCCGTCGCATAGCGTGAATGCGTATGAACGACGCCATTGAGGTCGGGGCGCTGGCGGTAGATATAGCAGTGCGAGGCCGTATCTGAGGAGGGGCTGTATTGTCCTTCGACCACTTTACCCTCAAGATCGACCACCACCATATTTTCAGGCGTAAGGTCAGGATACTTGATCCCACTCGGTTTGATGACGACCAAGCCTGTTTCGGGATCGCGGGCGCTGACATTGCCCATTGTCCACACGATCAAGTTGTGCTTGGGAAGCTCTTGATGTAGATCGGAAACTTGCTTGCGTAACTCAGGCAGCAGCATGTTGTTTCATTTATCCTTCAAAATATTCGATAGGGATATGAGCGTTCATATCCCTACAATCATCTACTAGCGCTGGCGTTAGACGCCCAATACCTCGCGCTTGATCTGCTTGAGGCGCTTCATCACATCATTGCCGCCGGACTTTTCGCCACGTCCGAAGTAATCGTAGAGGCGCTTATATTCCGCGTACAGACGATCATAGATTTTCTTGTTCTCAAGGTTGGGATAGACGACCTCATCCTTGAGTTTGCCCATCTTGTCGGCGGCAGCGGCGATATTCGGATAGACGCCCGCCGCGACGGCTGCGTGCATGGCGGAACCGAGCGCAGGCGCTTGTGGCGAACCAGCCAGCGACATCGGCTTGCCCGTCACATCCACGTAGATTTGCACGAGGAGTTTGTTTTTCTCTGGCAATCCGCCCGCTACGACCAACTCATTGACGGGGATGCCGCGCCCTTCGAAGGCTTCGATGATCGTGCGCGTGCCAAAGGCGGTGGCTTCGATCAGAGCGCGATAAATCTCTGGTGCGCGGGTGGCAAGCGTTGCGCCAATGAGCAGTCCGGTGAGGTCAGCATCCACCAGCGTCGAGCGGTTGCCATTCCACCAATCCAGCGCCACCAGACCTGATTCACCGGGCTTCTGTTTGGCGGCTTCGGTTTCCAAATAATGATGGATGTCTGTACCGGCTTGCTTGGCGGCTGCGTAGTATTCCTGCGGCACGGCATTGTCTACGAACCATGCGAAGATGTCACCGACGCCGCTTTGTCCGGCTTCGTAGCCATAATAGCCGGGGATGATGCCATCACGCACCACGCCGCACATGCCATCCACGTTCTGCAAGCCGTCACCGACCAACATATGGCAGGTAGAGGTGCCCATGATCATGACCATGCGTCCGGGTTGAGTCACCTTGACGGCGGGGACGGTAACGTGTGCATCCACGTTGGCAACAGCGACTGCCGTTCCCGGTTTGAGTCCCATCCACGCGGCGGCTTGTTCTGTCAGCCCGCCAGCACGTCCACCCAAGGGGGCGAAGGTGCGGCTCATGCGCGTATCGACCACATCCGCGAAGCGAGGATCGAGCGCGGCAAAATATGAGGAAGGCGGATACCCCTCATCTTGCACCATCGCTTTGTAACCAGCCGTACACGCATTACGGGTTTCGACGCCCGTCATCTGCCAGATCACCCAGTCGGTGGCTTCGATGAGGCGCTCGGAGGCAGCGTAGACATCGGGGGCTTCCTGCAAAATTTGCAGCGCCTTGCTAAAGAACCATTCCGAGGATATTTTGCCGCCATACCGGATCAGCCAGCCTTCGCCCATTTTGCGGGCTGTTTCGTTGATCTGGTCGGCCTGTTTCTGTCCGGCGTGATGCTTCCACAGCTTGATCCACGAATGCGGATTATCACGCCACTGAGGCAGGAAGCACAACGGCGTGCCATCTTTGAGCGTGGGTAGCATTGTGCAAGCGGTGAAATCGATAGCGACACCAACTACGTCTTCGGGCTTCACGCCGCTTTGTCGGAGAACCGCTGGAACAGTGTGTTTGAGGACTTCCAGATAGTCGTTGGGGTCTTGCAGCGCCCAATCTGGCGGTAGTGGCTTGTCGCTTCCCGGCAAATGCTCGTCAATCACGCTGTTGGCATATGCGTGTACGGCGCTGGCAATTTCTTGACCAGTACTTGTATCGACTAGCAGTGCTCGCCCAGATTCGGT
>JAHBVJ010000036.1 GCA_019637615.1 Anaerolineae bacterium
AACAGCCTTCCATGAGGTAAATCGCGGCATAGCGTCCTCCCTGTCGAGTCTGTCCATCTATTATTGTATGTAATTCCGACGGTTACGAACCACGCAAAGTTCCGCGTGCCCTGCAACGTCTTGAACCATCGTTATAATGGTGAGCCATGTGATAGCATCGTTCCCGATTAGAGGATGACACACCATGACTCGCACGATCCGAGCGCCACGCGGCACTGAACTTACTTGCAAAGGTTGGCTGCAAGAAGCCGCCATGCGGATGCTAATGAACAACCTCGATCCCGATGTTGCCGAAGACCCCGCGCATTTGATCGTGTACGGCGGGCGTGGACGGGCTGCCCGCTCGTGGGAAGCCTTCGACGCCATCATCGCCGCCTTGCAGCGCTTGGAGGGCGACGAAACGCTGCTGGTGCAATCCGGCAAACCCGTCGCGGTGTTCAAATCGCATCCCGACGCGCCGCGTGTGCTGATCGCCAACTCCAACCTCGTGCCGCACTGGGCGACTCAGGCCAATTTCGACGCGCTCGAACAGCAGGGCTTGATGATGTACGGGCAGATGACGGCGGGGTCGTGGATTTACATCGGTTCGCAGGGCATCGTGCAGGGGACGTACGAAACCTTCGGCGCGCTGGCGGCGCAGCATGGGTGGTCGAGCTTGAAGGGCAAATTCGTGCTGACGGCTGGCCTCGGCGGGATGGGCGGCGCACAGCCGTTGGCCGTGACCATGAACGAAGGTGTGGCGCTGGTGGTGGAAGTGGATCGCGCCCGTGCGCAGCGCCGCATCGACACGCGCTATCTGGACGAGATCAGCGACGATCTGGAAGAGGCGATGGTCAAGGTCGAAGCCGCCGTCGCCGCTGGTCAACCGCGCTCCATCGGGCTGATCGGCAACGCGGCGGAAGTGTACGCACGCTTGCATACACTGGGCATCCGCCCCGATGTTGTGACTGATCAGACGCCCGCGCACGACCCGCAAGCCTATATGCCCGTCGGGATGAGCCTTGCCGACGCCTTGGCGTTGCGTGCCAGCGATCCCGCCGCCTTCGTCCGCCTCAGCACCGAGGCGATGGTGCAGCAATGCAAGGCCATGCTCGACTTCCAGAAGGCGGGATCGGTGGTGTTCGATTACGGCAACAATTTGCGGCAGCGGGCATTTGAAGCGGGCGTACAAAACGCCTTCGATTACCCCGGTTTCGTGCCTGCCTATATTCGCCCGCTGTTTTGCGAAGGCAATGGGCCGTTCCGGTGGGTGGCGCTGTCCGGCGATCCGGCGGATATTTACCGCACCGACGAGGAAATCCTCAAGTTGTTCCCCGATAACGCACATCTCGCCCGCTGGATCAAGATGGCGCAAGAGCGCATCGCCTTTCAAGGATTGCCCGCACGCATCTGCTGGCTCGGCTACGGGGAACGCGTCAAGGCGGGCTTGGCCTTCAATGAATTGGTGCGCACGGGGCAGGTTAAAGCGCCGATCGTGATCGGGCGTGATCATCTGGATTCGGGGTCGGTGGCCTCACCCAACCGCGAGACGGAAGCCATGCGCGATGGTTCCGACGCCATCTCCGACTGGCCTATCCTGAATCTGCTGATCAACGCAGTGGGCGGCGCGACATGGGTCAGTTTCCATCACGGCGGCGGCGTGGGCATCGGCTACAGTCAGCACGCGGGGCAGGTGATCGTAGCGGACGGCACCGACGCGGCGGCGAAACGCTTGGAACGTGTCCTGACCACCGATCCGGGCATGGGCATCGTACGGCACGCGGACGCTGGCTATCCCGAAGCCATCGCGGCGGCGCAGCGGCACGGCGTACAAATTCCAATGTTGAATAATACTGTTAGCCCATAATCCCTATAATCGCGATTAAAATAATGGAATAACACTCCCTAACAAACGATCTGAGGTGATTATTGGAGATGGCATGGGTCTTAGGCTGCCTAAAATACATTTAGCGCGTCGCGTATTTCTCATATGCCTTGTCTTGTTCTCGATTGGCGCACTTGCCCTTGCGGGCATCGCACTCATCCTCGACATTCAGGAGTTGATGGCGGATAGCAATTGGGTGATGGGCACCCAACACGGTATTGAGTGCCTCAACGACGTTCTCTCCAGCCTCAAAGACGCCGAAACAGGCAGCCGTGGTTATTTGATCACGGGGCTTGAGACCTATTTGGAACCGTACAATGCCGCCATCAATGTGTTGGGCGGAAAGATGGACATGTTGCGAGCACAATTCGCGGATGATGCCGCGACTATGCAGCAAATCAACCGTCTGGACACGGTGATCAAGGCCAGAATAGCCATCCTCGCGGTCACTAACCAATTGCGCCGGATCGGAGGGTTGGGGGCGGCGTTGCCGGTGGTGTATACCAATGTGGGCAAAACGCTGATGGATTATATACGGTTGCAGGTAGCCAAGGTGGTCACAGCACAGACGGCGCTCCTCAACCAGCGACAGGCCGAGGCTCTGTCGAGTGGAAAGCGGACGGTCGAGCTGGCCGCACTGACGGGGATTCTGGCGATCTTGATGCTAGGCTTCGCATTCATTGCGGTGATCCGGCAAAATCACCGCAGTCGCCTTGCCGAATCACTCGCGCATAAAGAAAAACACTTCGCCGATCAGATCACCGAAACCGTGCCCATTTCAATCTTCATCTACGATGTTGAAGATCGTCATTTTACCTTTGCCAACCAACGCTTACGTGAGCTGTTGAGTATTTCCGCAGACAAAATCACCGATCTGGGCGAGGCATTCTATACCCAGTTGTTTGATCCAAGCGATGACTCCGCTCGTCAGGCGCTCAACACCAGAGTCCCGGTGATGGCGGATGGCGAAACCGTGGTCGAGGAACTGAGAGTAAGCGACGCACACAACGCTTGGCACTGGATCGAGCTGCGCCTCAAGGTACACGAGCGGTTGCCTGACGGTAAGATCAAAACCGTCCTCGCCACCGTGTCTGATCTGACGCAGCAAAAGGGCATCGAGCAAGCCCTACGTGAAACCAATGCGTTTGTCGAGCGCGTGACCAACAGCGTGCCCAGTCTGGTGATCGTCTACGATGTGGCGACGTATCAGTATGTCTTCATCAATCAGCAAGCGCGGACGGCGCTGGAACTGTTCGATCAGGGCGGTATGCAATCACCGTACAAGAACTTGCGCCTGCCCCTGCATCCCGACGATCTGAGCAAACATGATGAATGCTGGCAACAGCTTCTGCTGGAACCCACACGCACCATCGAAACCGAACTGCGGCTGTGGGGCACCCGCGAGGCATGGCGGTGGATGTCCGTGCGGTATCTCGTCCTCACGACAACGCCTGATGGTCGCCCCAAACAGGTGTTGATGACCGCGTGGGACATCACGCAGCAAAAGGGTGCCGAACAGCAAGCCGGTCAGCTCGCGCTAGAAACCGAGCGGTCAGGGTTGCTTAAAAACTTCGTGGAAACGTCTTCCCACGACTTGAATACACCGCTCACCGTCGCGATGACTGCCAGCTACATGATTCAGGCGTACACGACGCGCTTTCTAGAACAGCATGGGCAGCGTGAGGAGCAGCCGGATAACACCACGCTAGAGGAAGTGCTCAAATTCGCGAAGAATTTGAAAGTTCAATACGAAAAACTTAATCCGGCGCTGGATCGGCTGAAGGTGATCATCGCGAACATGCTGGAAATGGTGCAGCTCGATTACGATCTGAAGCTCAATTGTAAGCTGATCGATCTCGATCTGGTCGTAGATCAAGTCGTGCGGCAGATGCGCGTCCAGTTCCCCGATCAACGTCCCCTGCTGAACCGTGTGCCGTCGCCCGGATTGACGACGGGGTGTTATGACATCGACTATATGCGGCGCGCGATCACCAATATCCTCGATAACGCTGTGGCTAACACCCCCGGTGAAGGCAGCGTCACCGTGCGCACTTACGAACGTGGACAGAATCTCGTGATCGAGATCGCAGATACGGGGGTCGGCATTCCCGAAGCCAGCCTGCCGTATATCTTCGACAGGTTTTACCGTGTCGATACCTCGCGACGCAGCATCACTGGTGGCAACGGCCTCGGATTGGCGATTGCCAAGCGCATCGTGGAAGAGCACAACGGTCACATCGAGGTAGACAGCGTCGTGGGCAAGGGCAGCACCTTCCGCATCGTGGTGCCGATACGCTATTGAAAATAGCAAAACGCCCCCTTCATGGCTTTGCACAACTACTTGGCGGCTCCCAAGGAAATCAATATTTATGCAATGGTATGCACCCGTAACTTCTGATCTCATTGCACGATATACATTGCAGAAACAAAAAGTACGGACATTCACGCATCATAGCACTTACGCCGAAAGGTCGCCGTATGACAAGCCCCGAATTAGCGATGGTTGATATTATTGCCACCACGAACAAGCTCATGAACAGCAAAGTTCAAGACATCTATTTGGCAACACCATCTACGCTCGAACTGGTAGTGGTGGCAACCTCCGCTATCAGCTACATACCGCTGCACAGGGCAATCCGAGGACTTGGCTTAATTCCTGTCATTAAGCAAGAGGGGCAGCTTGACGATGGGAGTTACGGGATGCGTTTGCAGATCTATGTTGCCCACGAATGGGCACCACCGGCGGCCTTCTGCCCGCAGTGATAAATCCAGCACCCTCAATGCAGGGGATACAATCTCACAATAATTCGTTCCGGGCAAAGGTCGCCGTTCCCGCCTTGCACGCCGACGCGGTATGGAATACGTTTGCCCTCGAAGGCGCTGCCGATGACGAGAACCAACCCTGAACTGACGCGACCACGTGCCTCCAATGGCAATTATGGCCTTACCGCAATCTTCCATCCCCTTTAACTGTGATAGAATCGCGCAGTCTTGATGTCCATGCAGTGAGTTGCACCGACATCTATCAAACCCAAGTTGTCAGAAACAATAGCTCTTAAAGGCGTCGCATGATGACAAACCCTGCCGCGCAACCCGCACTGCAATCAAAACAACTTTGCTTTATGCATGTACCGAAAACGGGCGGCACGAGTTTGGCGAAGATCATCGGCCCTCATTTCCCGCAGAGCGATATTTGCGAACTGCCGGTGTGGAATAAGCTGCCAAGATATTCGCTTGATTTTAGACGCCCTCAATTCCTCTCCGGACATGTCTATTACGAAATTCGTCGCTTGCTCTCGCCCGACGTGCTGTTTATGACCATCCTGCGCGATCCGGTCGAACGCACCCTGTCCGCGTATGAGCAGATGCGGCGTGGGCCGTTTGATTTGTCAGATCAGCTCGACTGGCCTTTTGAGAAGCGCCCAGAGACGATCAGCATCGAGGAATTCCTCGAACCGCCCTATAGTGAGCGGTTCGTCACAAATCTGGCGACGCGCTATCTCGCCGCCGAATTCGATCCGCCGATCAGCAAGGTGCAGGATATAGCCGTTACCGTCGAGCAGCGTGATCGGCTAGACCTAGAGGTAGCCAAACAGCGCTTGAGTCAATTCATCTTTGTCGGCATCATGGAGGAGTTTGAAAAGACGCTCGATCTGGCGGCCTACACGTTCGGGTGGCTGCGCCTGCCGTCGCAGCATCTGAATGCCGCCCCCACGCGCATCACCCGCGCTGAGCTGCCTTCGCGCTTGCTTGACAGAATTCACGTCATCAATGACCTCGATTTGCGGCTGTACGACTATGCCAAGGCGCTGTTCCACGAGCGCTACGACGACATGATGGAAACGCTGCTCCGGCACAAGGCCATCGGGTATGACATGACCACGCAAGCACAGGGCGCGGAGGCGATTGAGTTCGATTTTCATCAGCATCTTTCCGGCGTCGGTTGGTACACGCTTGAGGTGAGTGGCAATCTGAAATGGCGCTGGACTGGCCCCGGCACGACTTCCACGATCTATTTGCCGCCACTCGCCCGCCCCCATGAATGCGAACTAGCGCTGAAAATCACGATCCTGTGGGTGGCGGCTCCCGATATTCTGCATAGCTTGCTGATTCGCGTCAACAACTTCACGATGGTAAAACGGCAGTCCATCGGCTCAAACGGCGAGACGATGATCGAAGGTACGATCCCCGCTGCGGCACTACCAGACAATCATAAACCGATCCAATTGTCCTTTGACGTGAATCGCACCATTCCTGATGAAGTCCTTGCGCCGGGTGCGGGCAATCACCGCAGCCTCGGCTTGGCCCTCAGTCAGATTGAGATCATCACGAAGCGCACTAACCCATCGGACGCGAGGTAACTTTCCGCAGATGAGCAAATCTAGTTGAGACAATGCCAACTGCGAGATTGATGTTAGGAATGATGATCACCTTGCGGTTCTTTCCCATACGCCCCCAACATCTGCACTAACTCGTCGCGGAACGCCTCGCGCCACGCTGTCGGCTCGATCAGCTCTGCGCCGGGGCCGAGCCAACGCAGCAGCTCGAACACCAGCGCCCGCTCTGCCTCCCCGAACGTCATCAGCACCGCACCGTCGTCCACGTCCTCGAACTGCGCGTGACGATAATACCAATCTTCCTGCAAGCGGTTCGCCTGTGCTCGCGTTAAACGGATCTTCACGGGCGCGTAGGTAGCCCACGTCGCCATCGCCTCCGCCAACCACTTCCGGCCCAGCAGCATACGCACATCGAAGGCGTCGTCAGTGGACGCCACCAGAGTCCCCGTGCGGACGTTAAGCACGCGATCCGCCCGCCACAGACGCTGTTGATCCGGCGCTTTCAACGCCATCCCCACCACATACCATCGCCCGCGATCCAGAAACAGCCCGACCGGACGCAACTGGGTCGTTTTCACGGCGCGGTGCGGCGCGCGATACTCCATGCTCAAAGATCGCCCTTCAAGGATGCCGCGCAGTGCCACATCGATCACTTGCGCTACCGTCACCGCGCGCGGACTCGTCTCCGCTTCGGCGGCGACATTTGTTTCAGGGTGAAAAATATCGTGCGGAAGGTGCTCAAACCCGATCAGCCGATCCGCATTCGCGAGGATACCGCGTAACCGATCCGGCAGCGCCGACAGCAGCTTATGCGTCACCGCCTCGATCTCACCGCTGAACGGCTTCACGGGCAGGCTGCGCAGCAAAGTCAGGCTGGTCAGCAGCACGATGCCTTCCTCGCGCGTGAACATCAGCGGCGGCAGAAAATAATCTTCCAGCAGCTTGAAGCCGCCATCGCGTCCCTGTTCCGCGTAGATGGGCACGCCGGACGCGCACAACACATCGATGTCGCGGTAAATCGTGCGGGTGGAGACGCCGAAGGCCGCCGCCAATGCTGGCGCGGACACAGGATTATCCGCGTGCAGCCGCAGCAAGATTCCAAACATGCGCTCAAAACGGTTCATGCCAGCCCACCCGCTTACGCCCCAAAACGTGACATTACGCTGTCATACTTTGTGATCCATGCTATCAATTGGAGAGCTATTCTAGCAGCGACATGTGTACGAAAGGAAATCACGATGACTCATCCCCTTGTGTTACAACTGCGCTTTGCCCGCAGTGAATTTGTGCGTGGGTTGGACGGTGTGACGGAGGAAGAAGGTCGCCGTCGTTTCGAGCCGATGAACTCGATCAGTTGGATGGTGGCGCATCTGACGTGGCAGGAGCAGCGCTATTGGCTCACCGCGCCGCAAGGGGTGATCTTGGTGCCGGAAGTGAACGAACTGGCGGGCTACGGGCAGCCCGCGACTACGCCATCGTTAGCGGCGATGTGGGCAGCATGGCGCAAAGTCACGCAGGCCGCTGATGTCAATCTGGAAACGCTGAACAGCCAGACCTTGACCACACATCTGGTGATTCGTGGCGAGACGCTGCCGGAAAGCCTCGGCTCGATGCTGCGCCGCATGACCTACCATTACTGGTATCACATCGGGGAGTCGCAAGCCGTGCGCCAACTCTTGGGGCACAAGAATCTGCCCGATTTCGTCGGTGCGATCCACGCCGAAGCCCCTTACATCCGCGAAACCGACTAGATCGACGGTGGGCGAGTCCGCCGACTCGCCCTATTTTCCCGCCTCAGCCCTTGAGCGCCGCGTCCACTTCGTCTAGATGCTCGTTGCGGTGCAGCGCCCGCACCAGAAAGCGCATATTGAACGCCGCCAGCTGCTCTACCCATGCTGGCGACAGCGCTTCGAGCCGTTGATCCAGCTTGTCCGCCGTTTCAATGGCGATGCGGGCGGCTTCACCCGGAGGGACGGCACGCCACAGCGCCAGCGAAATATCATTCACGACGACATCGATGGTCGGCGGCGCGAGGTTGCCTGCCTTCTCGGACGCGTCTAGCACTGCCAGCACGCGCCCATCCCAGAACGCCAGATGCGCCAGCGCCACGCTTACCGTCCAGTGTTCGCCGACCGGCTTCTGCATATCTGCATCGCTCAACCGCGCGACTAGGTCGCGGATTCGCTGCGTGGCGGCGCGGTTGCGCTCCACATAAGATTGATCTACGCTCATGCTCAATTCCCCCTGTAATGCTGCGAATTTAGCCTACCAAACGTAGCACTGCTGGCGCATGAGATCAAGCATCATCTATGTCCAATCCAAAATGCACTATACTATGAAGGGTGATCGTTTTACTTACCTTCCACCATCACGGAGCGCTTCATGACCACGCGCACCAGCATGACTACCCTCGATGAACAGCATACCGAGCAATACACGTTCCACCACGCCCTGAAAGATGGCCTCGAATGGCGCACCTACACGCCGCGCCACCGTCAGCACGCCACCCCGATCTTGATGCAGCACGGCATGTGGCACAACGCGTGGTGCTGGCAGTTGTGGCAAGAACTGCTGGCGGAATGGGGCTGGGAAAGTCACGCCATCAGCTTGCCGGGGCATGGCCTGTCCCCGATGCAGCGTCCCGTGCGCCTATGCACGCTCGGCTACTATTTGCCGTTCATCCGCCGCGCCGTCGATTCCTTGCCGCGTAAACCGATCCTGATGGGGCACAGCATGGGCGGCGCGCTCTCGCAGTGGTATCTGCGCGATGTCGGCAACCTGCCCGCGATGGTCTTGGTCGCGCCGTGGGCACTGTACCAAGGCTTCTGGGCATCATATCTAGCCTTCATCAAGCTCGATCTGGCGGGCATGTTCCTCAGCGCATTGAAGTTTCAGGCCGATTTCGTGCGCACGCCAGCGATCGCCGCTAGAGCGCTGCTCAGTCCACAAGCCGTTGTCTCGCCGGAAGCATTGTATGCGCAGTTGTGCCGCGAATCCGTGCTGGTCATGTTGCAGCACGCGCTGCCGTGGCCGATCCCGCCCAACATCACCACGCCGATCCTGTGGCTGGGTGCCGAACGCGACGCCGTGATCCCCGAACCCGCCGCGCGGCGCTCCGCCGAGGGCTACCACGCCGATTACGTGATGGTCAAGGATGCGGCGCACAACTTGATGATGGAACCGACCTATCGCGAGATCGCGCAACAGATCGATGAATGGCTGACGCACAAAGTCAGCGATTGATCTGCTAAATGGCGGCTAAATCGCCTTTTTATCGCGCAGATCAGCGATGAAGTGCGCGACGATTTCACCGACGCGCTCGGCACCCGCGTCGGTGAAATGGACGCTGTCGTAAAACATCTCGCGGTTGTGCGGAATCTGCGCGGCGAGGTCAAGGCATGGAATCCCGCGCGCCTCGCAAATCGCCAGCGTTTCCTGATTGTAGATCGCCAGCATTTTCCAGTACGTCGCGCCGGAAAAATACAAATTGGCGGGTTTCGCCCAACTGATCGTTGCTTCGGTGGCTGCCCAATAGGGTGTGTCATCGAATAGGGAGGGCTGCGTCAGCAAGACGATCCGCGTGCCCATCTCCTGCGCCAGATCGATCAGCCGGTTGAGGTTCTGGCGATATTCGGGCAACTGCGGGAGGCCGTCACGGTCAGCGGGCGCTAAAGCCGCGCGGCTGGCATCCATCGGGATCGGGGTAATGGCGGCGAAGGTCGCGTTCACCGGCACGGCACCGCCTAACGTCACTTCGAAGAAGTTCCACGCCATACGTCCGATCTGTGTCTCTTGCAGTGGATCGCGCTGCTTGGTCGTCAAATCGAACGGGCTGCCATTCGCGCGGCGGTCTTCCACCAGCGACAGCGTAAGGTCGTTCGCGCCGACCAGCACGACCACCAGATCGGGCTTCAAGTAGCGGATCACTTCGTCCATCACGCGGAGGTTGCCCCGGCTGGTGTGCCCGTCGATGCCCGCGTTATTCACCCAGATCGCGGCGTCGGTCGCTTGCAGCGAATTACCCATCGCGGCGGGGTAGGTCATCGTGTCATCTTGCGCCGCGCAGATGGTCGTGCTCCCGCCGACCGTGATGATGGTATACCGATCCTCCCAGTGAACGGGCGGCTCCTCGCCACGGAAACCCCACGCATTGGTGCTAAAGATATTGTCGGTGGCCTTCACGCCGCTGATGTTGATAGTGCGGTTCTGGCGCAGGTGCGGATAGTACGGCAGATCGGAGCTAAAGCGCGGTTGTGGGATGACCGCCCGCAGCAGAAATTCGAGCGGGATCAACATCACCACGACGACTACTGCCGCGATGCCGATCCGCACCAGTAGAGCGCGGCTGCGGCTGATCATCAGCACGATGCTCGCCAAGCTGCCGCCTACCACGAAGATCAGCGCGTAGGTGTTCACCAACGAGGTCGCGTTGAGCGCCAGCAGAAGGCCGGTCGTGACCAGCATCGCTACGCCTGTCCGCAGCAGCCTAGCGCGCAAACTGGCAGTCGGCTGATAGGCGCGTGCTGCCAACAGCCCCACCAGATGAACCGCCAGCGCCAGCAAAGTCACTTTGTTGGGCGAAAGCAAGCTCGCGCCGCGCCGCCAATAAATATCAAGCCATAAATAGGGAAAAATGGCGATCTGATAGGCGACGAACAGAAAAATGGCATCCAAAACGGCAGATTTCAGAAAGCTAGGCACGCGCATGATCCGGCTCCTCACTGCCGGATGAGCTTATACGCAAGGCGCGTCAGGCGCAACGTCGTTCGCTCGTTACAGAAAACGTACACAAGCTTGTGATCCCTTGTGATCCAGTTGTATATTCACCACGCATCAAGATCAGGTACACTAACGCCTACTTTGTACATCATCAGCATACCTTGGACGCATGAAGACAGCAGATAGTCCGGCTCTGTCCGTGATCATCCCGACCTATAATCGCCTCCCCTACCTCAAGGAAGCGTTGGCCTCGTTTCTGAACCAATTGACCTGTTCCTACGAAGTCTTGATCATGGACGATGGCAGCACCGACGGCACGGCTGAGTACATAGCCGCCTTGCCGCCGCCCGTTCGCGCTTATATCAGCCCGCATCAGGGTGTGCAAGCCGCGCGTAATCTCGCCATGCAGCACGCACAGGGGCGCTATCTCAAATTCCTCGATGATGACGACGTGCTGGAACCTGCCGCCGTCGATGCGCAGGTTGATTACCTCGACCAGCATCCTGACATCGGCCTCGCCTATGCCGATTGGGGCTTCTTGGCGCGCACCGCACAGGGCATTGATCGGCGCTGGTTCTACACCATGCACCAGATCAGCGACCCTATCGCCTACCTGACGATGGATTGGTGGTGTCCGCCGTTTGTGTACCTGTTCCGGCGCACTTGCCTAGAAGGCTTGACGTGGGATACTAGCTTCCGCGTGCTGACCGATTTCGTGTTCGTGGCGGAAGTCGCGCTGAACGGCACACAATTTGGCTATGTGCCCACCACGCCGTTGCCGTTAGGCTGGTATCGTGCCATCGTGCCGCGCTCGCAACGCCTGAGTACACGCGCGTCCAACGTCGAACGGGCGCAGCATGAAACCATCATCCTCAACCGCATTCGGGATCGGCTGCGTCAGGCTAACGCCCTGACCGAACCGCGCATCGATGCCCTCGCGGCACGCTATTTCAAGATCGCGCGGCGCGTGTTCCCCGACGATCAAGCGCTGTTCCGTCAATTGGTGCAAGAGTCATTGGCGCTCAAGCCCACCTTCAAGGCCGAAGGGCGGCGCTATCAGCAGATCATCCGCTGGTTTGGCTATGCGGCGGCGGAACGTGCTCGTCGGTTCAGTCTGCGCGTCCGTGCCCAACTCAAAACGCGGCGCGTGCAACCACCAATCACAACCGATATAATCCAGATCAAATCTGATGGCCCAACCGTTATCCCCAAATATTGACGTGCCCGCCACCGTGACGGTGGTCATCTGCACGCACAACCGCTGTGAATATCTGACCGAAACCTTGGACGCACTGAACGCGCAGCACTGCCCCGATTTCAGCTTCACCGTCTTGGTTGTGGATAACGGTTCGACGGATGATACACGCCAGCGCGTCACAGACTTCCAAACACGGCTGCGCGTTCCCCTCGATTACGTCTACGAGGCGCGCCTTGGCCTATCCATCGCCCGCAACGTCGCCATTGATCGGGTTACCACGCCCTATATCGCCTTTCTAGATGACGACAGCCCGCCCTCGCCGCGGTGGTTAGTCCACCTGTTAGCCCCCTTCACCAGCCTCGAACCACGTCCCGGCGCGGTGGGCGGACGCGTGCTCTTGCGCTGGTCGGATCAGCAGCCCGCGTGGCTGCCGGATGAACTGCTCGGCGTTTACAGTCAGCTCGATTACGGCGAAACACCGCAAATTGTGCGCATGGTCAACGGCTGCAACGTCGCCTTCCCCACCGAGGTACTGCGCCACTATCGCTTTGATACGCGCTTGGGCGTGGTCGGCAAAGGCCAACTTCCCGGTGAAGATGCGGAAATCCTCCAGCGGATGCGGGCGGATAAGCTCAGTGTCTATTATCAGCCCGCCGCCTTGGTGACTCACATTGTCGGGCGCTATCGCGAGAATCCCGACTACATCTGGCAGCGCTGCCACGGCATCGGACGGCAGCAAGCCCTGTTAGCGGTGCTGCCTCGCTGGCCCGGTCGTCGTGGCATTATGCGCTTGATGCTGCAAGACTGCTGGTTCCGGCGGCATTGGTGGAAGCGGTTGCTGGTCGGCACACTTTCCGGCAAACTGCTGCGTGATGTGCAAGAACGCACATGGGCACGCAGCGCGCTGATCCGCTTCTACGAATTTCAACGCCAAATGGCCGTGTTTTTCCTCGGCGGCTCGGCCTCCCTGCCCTCCCAATAGTCACTGCTGTCTGCTTTATCGAGAGCGAATCCTTGCAGCCGATTGTGAGATAATCTACAATCATGGCACATTGAACCAGAGTCAAGATCACCAAACTTTCCAGCTCGCTGGAACCCACTGTCAGGAGATAGAGCCGTGCGGCAACTAGTATTTGTGTTGTTTATCGCCGTGTTGCTGATTGCGGGAGGGATGCTGATGAATTCCCTCAGCCAACAAACAGCCACCAATTCGCCCGGCTTCGGGATCAAATCCCAGACCTATAATCCGGAAGCCAATCCAGCCGCCGTCACCACCAATAAGGCCGCTATTTTCATTATATTTGCTGGAGTGCTCGTCGGCAGCTTGGGCGGCGCGGCGACGCTGCTCACCGCCGCCATGTGGCTGTTCAACCGCCAGATCGTCGTCGCCCACCAGACGCCTAATCAAGGCTTCTCATGGTCGCTCGATCCCGCCAAGAAGAACAGTTTCGGCGCGGTCTTAGCCACCAATACGGGTATCGTGATTGGCGTGATCATCGTCGTCATCATTGTGTTAGCGGTGGGTGTTGCCATCGCGTCCGGCGCGTTCACGCCCCACTAATCTTGTGCTGAACGCCGTTGAATCGAGGATCGGCTGATGTCCCCAGATACAAGTTTGATTCGCCAGCGGTTCATGCGCCTCGTGGGGATCGCTGCGCTGATGACATTTTTGTTGATTACCATCGGGGCGATCACGCGCGTCACCAAGTCCGGCATGGGCTGCGGGACGTATTGGCCTGACTGCAACGGGCGCATCATCCCCACCTTTGAGACGACCGAAGAAGTCATCGAGATGGTGCATCGCTTTTTTGCGCTGCTGGTAGGGTTCTATGCAGTGTTCGCGGTGGTGCGCGCATGGCAGCATTACCGTCATCAGCCGCGCGTGTTGGTGCCTACCGTGGCGGGGCTGGTCTTGTACTTCGTCCAGAGCGGTCTCGGCGCGATCACCGTCAAGATGAGCAATCAGTGGTTGAGCGTACTGCTGCATCTCGGCAACTCGATGTTTTTGCTGTCCTGCTTCCTGATCGCGTGGGCAGCGGCACGCTGGGGCGACGAGATCGACCGCACCAAAGAGTCGCTCACGGTGCGTTTGCCAGCCATCGAATTGTATCTGACGCTGATCCTGACTTTCCTCGTGGCGATGGTCGGCGCGGCGGTAGCGGGCAACATCGCTACCAAAGCCTGTGTCGGCTGGCCGCTGTGCAACGGCGAGTTGTGGCCTTCTCAGCAAGGGCCGCTGCAAGTGCTGAACATGACTCACCGCCTTGTCGTGGGCGGCTTGGGTCTCTTATTGCTGATGATCTTGCTGCAAATTTGGGGTAGTAACAATCGGTTGCTGCGTCAACCCATTCTGGCGGCTTTTGTGATCTATCTTCTGCAAGCGGCTGTGGGCGCGTTCGTCGTGCTTATTGATAATCGTGATGTACTCACCGCTGTCCGCGCCTTGCATGTTACTTTCGCTGCCGCCACATGGTCGGCCCTAGTTGTAGCGAGTTCAATTTCATGGCTTCAACAATCATCCGCACAAGCGACCGTCAACCAACCCGTAACGGCGCTCTCCGAGACTACGTCCAGCTAACCAAACCCAAGATCGTCACCCTGCTCGTCTTCACCACTGTCACCGCGATGGTGGTCGCCGCGCAGGGGGAGCCGATGCCCACCCTCAAGCTGATCGCCACCATCATCGGTGGCGCGTTAGCGGCGGGTGGTGCCAGCGCCTTGAACCAGTGGTATGACCGCGATATGGACGCCCTGATGGCGCGCACGCGTCACCGCCCGATTCCGGCGGGGCGCATTCGTCCGCGCAACGCGTTCTTGTTCGGGTTGGGGCTGCTGGCGTGGTCAGCCTTCATCTTGTTGGCCTTCGTCAATCCGCTGACGACGGGGCTGGCGATGTTCGGCGCGTTTTACTACGTGGTTGGCTACACCATGCTGCTCAAGCGCAACACCGTGCTCAATATCCTGATCGGCGGTGGCGCGGGCGCGTTTCCGGTGCTCGTCGGGTGGGCAGCCATCGCCAACGTGATCGCGCCGCAAGCGCTGTTGTTGTTCGCCATCGTCTTCTTCTGGACGCCGCCGCATAGTTGGGCGCTGGCCTTGCTGGTCAACAAGGACTATACGCACGCCAATGTGCCGATGTATCCCGTCGCGCATGGGGAGCAAGCCGCCCGCATCCAGATTTTGCTGTACAGCATCCAACTGGTCGTGCTCTCGATCCTGCCCATCCCGTTCCGCATGTCCGGCGGCTTCTATCTGATTACCGCTCTTGCACTCGATTCCGGCTTGATCATCGCCGCCATCCGGCTGCTGCAAGACCCCAGTGGCGCGCAAGCCCGCAGCACCTACAAATACACGACCCTGTATTTAACGCTGCTGTTTTTGGTCATGATCATCGATCAATATGTGCGCTTGCCGATCCGTTAGTCCTTCGCCTCTAGCACTGCGTCTAGCCCGTAGAGACGTGATTTTGCACGTCTCTACCGACCTCTATTCTCACAGATCGAGTATCCCATGAACTTTCCGCGTTCGACGGGCATCGTCATCCTGTTTGCCCTTTTCATCGTACTGCTATCCGTGTTTGGTTCGTTTAGCGCGCTGGTCAATATCCCTAGCTTGCAATTGACGCGTACACCGCACGCCTCGCAAGGCACGCCCACCTTCACCGTCGGCATTGTGGAGGTCGTGCAGCACGCCAATCCGCAGCACGGAGAGCAGCTATTCAATACGGTGGGCTGCGCGGGCTGCCATCTGCAAGATAACGGCGCTGGCCCCAACATGAACGGGATCAGCGGACGTGCTGCCACCCGTCGCGAGGGCTACAACGCCGAATCCTATCTCTACGAATCGATCACCAGCCCGAATGCCTTCGTGGTGAACGAATATCAGGCGGGCGTGATGCCGCAGAACTTCGCCTCGGTGCTCTCGCAGCAGGACGTCTACGACATCATCGCCTACTTGCTGACGAAATGATCTTGTTAACCTGAATTACCGGAAATGCGCTTATCCTGAATAGAATGACCGACGAAAGGATAGGCGCATGACAGCTACTTCGCACCCCGCTCCCACTCCTCAACGTACAATCAAGCCATTCACGGTTGGTATCATTGTCCTTGCCTTATCTGCCCCGTTGATCACAGCGTTTCTTGATGGCTATTTCGACCGCTGGTTTGACTACAATGGCTCAGTGCTGGCAGGGTTGACCAGCTTCTGGTTGATCGTCGCGCTGGTGGTCTGGTTATCACGCCTCGACACACCGCCCGCAGCCTCGGATGCCCGCCGTTCGTGGTGGCAAACGTTCAACTTCAAGCGTCCCAAGCTCCGAGAATCACTCATCGTGCTGATCATTGCCTTCGTCACGTTGGGCTTGGCGAATGTGGCATTCGTGATCCTCGCCCGCACGGTGCTGCCAACGGAGATCAAAGTTTCCCGCGCCGTGTCGTTGCCCTTGCCGCTCGTGATTCTGGCTTTTTTGACTGGCGCAATTGCGGAAGAAATCTTATATCGTGGCTATGCGCTGGAACGCTTACACGCCATGACAGGCAATTGGTGGCTTTCGGGCATCGTCACCGGGGCGATCTTTGCCGGTTTTCATTTCCCTGCCTACCCGCTGGCGCATATCTTTGGCTACATCTTACCTTCTACCATCGTGTTGACGCTGATATATATCTGGAAGCGCAATCTCACTTACACCGTCATGTTTCATGCTGTGCTCAATTTGCCTATCCTACTGGGCGCTTTGCTGCTTCCTTTACTGTCACCGAAATAACCACTGGTCGCCTATTTTCCGACACGCTTCAACGCGACAGAAAATCCGTTACATCTGTCGCGATGACTGCTGATGAACGGCGCATGTGCCCCGCAGCGCAAACGCGTAAGATAAGTCTGAAACAAGAAGTTATCAGACGCCGCGCTAATTATGCACGAACTATCCGTGACAACCCATCTGCTCGATCTCGCCCTCGATCATGCTGGAACGGCGACCCGCATCACCGATCTGCACCTCGTGATCGGGCAGTTATCCTCGATCATCGATGACTCCGTGCAGACGTATTGGGAAATCATCAGCGAAAACACCATCGCTGCCGGATCAAAACTCCATTTTCGGCGTGTACCCGCTGAATTGCTGTGTGAACCATGTAATCTGCGTTTTCCGTTCAACATGGATGACTTCATGTGCCCGCAGTGCGGCAACCTCTCGGTGAAAATCGTCGCGGGCGAAGAATTCTACTTGGACTCAATTGAGATTGAGTGCGCCGAGCAGCAGCCGACCGAAGCAAAGAGAGAACAACCATGACCAAAACCATCCCCGTAGTAGAGAAGATTCTGAGCGCGAATGATCGCTTGGCGGCTGAGAACCTTGCCCGCTTAAATGCTGCCAATGTGTTCGCGCTGAACTTCATGGCGTCCCCCGGCGCGGGCAAAACCTCGCTGGTAGAACGTACCGTGCGCGGACTGGCGAGCAAATTCCGGTTGGCGGTCATCAATGGCGATCTGGCGACCAGCATTGACGCCGAACGCGCCGAAGTAGCGGGCGCGTCGGTATCGATCCAGATCAACACGGGCGGCGACTGTCATCTAGACGCGATCATGCTGCAAGAGGCGCTCACCCACTTGGACTTGACCGCGATTGATCTGCTCATCGTGGAAAATGTCGGCAACCTGATCTGCCCCGCCAATTTCAGGCTTGGCGTGCATAACAACGTGCTAGTCGCCTCCATCCCCGAAGGCGCGGATAAACCCTACAAATATCCCGGCACCTATCGTGGCGTAGATACGCTGGTCATCAACAAGATCGATCTGCTGCCCTATGTGCCGTTCGACATGGCCTATTTCCGGCGCGGCGTGGAACTCCTGAATCCCGGTGTTACCACCTTCCCGCTCTCCTGCGTAACAGGCGAAGGAGTCGATGCGTGGTTAGCATGGATTACAGCGCAGGTCGAGGCACGGCGTATTCCACAAGCGTGAACCGCTGCGCTGGCTCGCCCTCAGCCCGTTCGATTTATCGGCGGGCAGTTTTTATCACTTTTTTACACTTTCCCGACAAAACCTTTACAACAAACCGCTTGACTTCCACGCATTTTCAGCTAGAATATATAAGCTAGTCATTCTAAGTCTCGGCGTGAGCTTGGCGGCTCTGCCCAGACCAATGGAAAATGACGACAGCACACATCAGTGGCAGTGCTTCTCCGTATCGCCAGTTACACACATTAGCACCACGTCCTCACCTTGTAACGGAGACTGCACACCTCATATCATACGAGCCAATGCTCCGGTCAAGTCATGCTCGTGCGGACTCTCCGCAAAATTCAGTCTTCAGAACAAGCCACAAAACACCTGAACGAGATCACAAAATGATCCCGTCTGCACCAGCCAACGGGATCATTTCACGGATCATGGTGGATCGAAACGCGGGATCGCTACCGGATGCTCAACAAGATCGGTACCACCGACTCAAACGACGAGACGAAGACGTTGTTCGGCGCGGCGTACCACAAGATGCGGTAATTTCCACCAGTACCCACCATCGTCAGCGCGGCGGTATACACCTGATCGGGGTTGTCTAGCCCCTGCTGCACGACGCGGCTGCCGAGGAAATCCAACGTAAACTGCGCATCCACGATGCCATACGCGTTCTTGATCGCTTCTGACACGATCTGTTGCGCTTCATCAAGGCTCTTGGCCTTGATCACCCCCGCGCCGAGCAAGTGAACGTTGTCTTTGCTGGCGAAGAACGTGACTGTGTCCGTCGATTTGTCCGGCTGATACGTCCAGCCTTCCGGCACATTCAACTGGATCGGCACATCAGGGTTGCTGAACGGCTTCAGGGTGATCTCGAAGGTGCCAGCGAACACGGGTCTCACGTCATTCGCCGTGCAGCTCGTATCCAGTGGCTTGGTCGGGTCGAGCAAAAAGGCTCTGGTCAGGTTCTGTGCGCATTTGCTCCCCGGCAAGAGTCCGTGTGCCTGATACGGGAAGGTCGCCAGCGTACTGTTGGGGAAGCGCGCCTTGGTTTCCTCGCCATAGGCAATCGGCGTCACGGGATCGAACGCGCCGGACAGGATCAGCACGGGCTTGTCGGATTTCACGGGCGCGACATCGGCCTCGTCCAGTTCCGCGCTGCGCCAATTCGCGCAGGTCTGTCGTGCGTCTTCCACCGAACTCTTTTCCGCGCCGAAGTACTTGGTCGGGTCATATTGCTTGATCAGCGCATCCGTGTAAAACGGCACACTCTCCGCACAAATCACGCTGTAGTACAGCCCGACGGAGAAGTCTTTGCTCTGTTCCGCCGAACTCACCAGAATCGTCGCGGCCAGTGAGTAGTTGCCGTTGGCGGCGTTGGTCACGGCTTGCGGCACTGTGCCAATGTAGCTACTGTTGTAGAACATCTGGCGAAAGGCTTCCAGCAAGCGCGCACGCGTCATCACGACAGGATGTGAGTCGCCCTTCAAACCGGTGCCGGTCGTCGTGGCGGGCTTCTTTTCCAGCGTGTCCAGCGCCTTGACGAACTTATCGCGGAGCTGCGGATACTTTTCGTTGCACACGGTATCCGCTTGGCACAGATCGAAGATGCGGGTCAGCGAGGCTTCGGAATTGCTGGCGATGTCCAGCAAAAAGTTGTTCCACGGCCCTACCACGCTGTCCAGCACCACCGCGTTGACGTGTTCTTCGTGCCGCCGCAGGTAGATCTGCGCCAGCCACGTCCCGTACGAGTTGCCGAACACGTTGATCTTGTCGTAGCCGAGCGCTTCCCGTACCGCGTCCGTGTCATCCGCCATCGTCAGGCTGTTGTAGAAGGCGGGGTCAGTCACCTTGGAGAGTCGCGTCAGGCAAGCACTCAAGCGTTCGCCGCCGATCTTCACATCATCGGCAGGCGTGCGGTTAGCCTTCAGATCAGCGAGTGAGGTATCCACGATCTCGGTGCATTGCAGTGACGCCGATGTCCCCGTCCCGCGCTGGTCGATCAGTACCACGTCGTGGTCGGGGAACAACGAGCGATAGCTGGTGTACCACGCGGTGAAGTTGCTGATTGCCGACCCGCCGGGGCCGCCCTCCAGATGGAAGATCGGTTCGGCTTTGCTGGCGGGGTTCGTCGCCCGCAGGATCGTGAAGTGAATATCGAGTTGTCGTCCATCCGGCTTGCTGCGGTCTTCGGGGACGGGCAGGACGCCACAGTCGGCGTCGATCTTCTGCTTTACGTCGCCAAGGCCGATCTCTAGGCTGCACGGCTTCAGCTCGACCGATGCCTGAGCACGGATCGGTGCAGTCACGTTGATCAGGCTCAGGATCAGTGCCACGCTCAAAGTGAATAAAGTGTATTTACGCATAGCCTCTCTCGTTGATCTAACAGTACCAGCCTCAACTTTAGCATAGAATCGGGTGAGAGTTCGCAAAACGGAAGTTTAGCCGGGTTACAGGCATCATCACAGGCAAGGAGTACCGATGTCACTTCTAACCGATTGGCAAGGGCGTGTGTTGGCGTGGGCAGCCGATCAGCCATCTATCCGCGCGATCCTGCTGGTGGGGTCGCTGGCGCGCCGTGACTCGCCGTCCGACGCCTTCTCTGACCTCGATCTCGTGCTATACACGGTCGATCCTGAGCAGTACGCCGACTCGGCATGGCTTTCCACGCTTGGCAGCGTATTGATCGGCGTCATGGAGCGTTGGGACAACGGCACGCCGGAGCATCTCGTCTTCTTCGCGGATGGCACCAAGATCGATTTCGCCTTTCCGCCCTTTTCGGAGCTGCAAGACGAGGTGGCGCGGGGCTACCTGCGCGGAGTCTATCGGCGCGGCTATCAAGTGCTGCTCGATAAAGACGGCCTCGCGGGGCAGTTGCAGCCCTGCCCATACCATCCAGCGCCAGTCGAGCCACCCACTCAAGCCGAGTTTCTAGAGACGGTCAACGGCTTCTGGTTCTGGGCGCTCCGCACCATGCAAGCCATTCAGCGTAATGAACGTTGGGTGACTTACTACCGCGACGGCAAGCTGAAGAATTATCTGCTGCGTATGCTGGAATGGGAAGCGCGGCAGCGCGGGCAGGATACATGGCATGGCGGGCGCTTCATCCAGCACTGGGCAGGTGACGACACACTGACCGCGCTGGAGCAAGCCTTCGCGCACTTTTCAGCGGACGATATGCGTCGGGCGCTGGAAGCCACGCTTGTGCTGTTTGAGCGCCTCTCAGCGCAGGTCGCGGATGGCTACCATTTCTCATATCCGGCGCAAACCGTAGCGAACGTTCGCCAGCATCTTCACACGCTGACTCAGCAAAATCGAGGGTAATATGCCAGATGAATGCAGCCTATGTCATCCTGACCTCGCGCCCAAACTCATGACGAGCGAGGCTTGGATGCTGATCCTCAATCATAACCAGAATTTGTTGGGGAAGTGCTTTCTAGCGCTCAACCGTCACCTAGAAGCCGTGACCGCGCTGACTACCGAGGAATGGCTCGATCTACAGGTGCATCTGCGCCGCGCAACAGACATGTTGATCAGCGCCTTTCAGCCTGATCACTTCAACTACGCTTTCCTGCAAAATCAGGATCGCCATGTCCATCTGCACATCATGCCGCGTTACGCCGCGCCGCGCACTTTTGGCGGCAGCACCTTCATCGATCCCGATTATCCGTCGCACTATGCCGTGCCCGCCCCCGTCCACCGTCTACCAACGGGACAGTTCGCGGCTCTCGCGGGGTATTTGCAGCAGCGGCTTCAATGAAACTGACTCAACGGCGCTGAGTGCTTACGAATCGGTGTCCGTTGGTGACGCTGACGGTTTGGCAAACAGCCGGATCAGCTCTTCGCCGTACTGGTTGCGCTTCCACGGGCCAAGACCGGGCACGCGTTCCAGCTCTTTGAGCGTCCGCGCGGGCGATTTGGCGAGGGCATACAGCGCCTCTTTGGGAATGATGACATCGGACTCGACACCGCGCTCCAAGGCACGCGCCTTGCGCCACTTATGCAGGACATCATAGCGTGCTGCGGCTTGTGGATCGAGGCGCGGGGCGCTGTCGGGGCGCTTGGGATACCGTGCCGTCAACCCGCGCTGGATAGCCTCAAAAAGCTGGTTGCTATAGCGTTCAGCCACGCGGGCGCTCAGGCCGGGAATGTCGTACAAATCTGGGGCGGTTTCTGGGTTCGCGCGGACGATGTTGATCAATGCTTCGTCGCTCATCACCTTGAAGGGAGGCCAGTTGCGTTTCTGCGCGATGTCGTTACGCAGCAAGTACAGTTCACGTAATACGGCAAGTTGGCGCAGCGAGAAGTCGCGGGCGTTGTTGAGCCGCCAGAAGCCATCCGGATCGAAGGTGTACGAGGCGGGCTGCAAGGCGCATAATCCGGCGAACACCTCGCTGGCTTCTTCGAGGCGGTCGTGCTCCGCCATCAAGTTAAGCAAGATGTCACGCAGCGCGGGCAAATAATGGGTATCGTGCTGCGCATAGCGGAGCTGGTCAGGCGGGATCGGGCGCTGTGACCAATCTGCACGCTGATAGCGCTTATCGACCTGCACGCTGAAGAATTCTTCTAACAGGTTGCCTAGCCCGATCTGCTTGCGGCCTAAGATACGCGCGGAAATCATCGTATCGAAGAGGTTGGCAAACTCGAACTGGTAGTCCCGCTTCAAGCACATCACATCGTATTCCGCCGCATGGAAAACTTTCTCGATGGCGGGATTGGCGAAGACGTCACGAAGGGCACTCAGGTCTTTGATAGCAAGCGGATCGATCACGAAGTCTTTGCTGCGGGTTGAAATCTGGAGCAGACAGACTTGCTCACGGTAAGCATACAAGCTGTTCGACTCGGTATCGACGGCAATCAGCGGTTCAATTTCTAGCAAGCGCACAAGCTGATCAAGATCAGCAGGTTTAGCGACAATCGTTGGCGGCTTAAGTTCAACAGACATAAGGTGTGGCGATATGGTGTATGACAGAGTTGCCCATTATTTCAGAAAAATGCGGGTAAGGCAAGGCTGATATTCAGTCTTTCTCATTTTCCCGCTCCGACGCCCCGCATTGTGTGAAGCGCCAATACATCACGACACCCCCCTATGTTATAATTCTCACTGGGGTTGACTCTGTTTGAACATCTTACATTTGTTAAGGATTTCATTGTGGCGCTTACCACCCGTTGGACAAGCTTCGACTTGATTTTCTTCGATTGCGACAGCACCCTTTCTTCCATCGAAGGAGTAGATGAACTAGCACGGCTGAAGGGCAAAGAATGGCGGGTGAGTCTGCTCACCCAGAAAGCCATGAACGGCGACCTCGATCTGCGCGATGTGTACGGCAAGCGGTTGAAGGCCATCAATCCGACGCGCGGACAGCTCGCCGCCATCGAGCAGATGTACTGGGATTGCCTTGTGCCCGACGCGGTTGAAGTGATCGCCGCGTTGCACATGCTCGGCAAGCAAGTCTTCATCATCAGCGGCGGTTTAGCCGCGCCGGTGCGGGGCTTCGGCAGCAAGTTAGGCGTGCCTGCCGAGCGCATCCGTGCCGTCGAACTCGAATTCAACGAGCTGTCCGGCGAATGGTGGAAGTATTACGATCAGACCGCGCAGACAACCGCCAAATTTCTCGATTTTGAGGACAGCCCGCTGACCATCTCCGCTGGCAAACCCCAGATCGTGACCGAATTGGCGAACGGCGCATGGGGACGCAAATTGTTCATCGGGGATGGCATGAGCGACCTGCATACCAAGGGCGTTGTCGATCTATTCGTTGGTTTCGGCGGGGTCGTCCGGCGCGAAAAAGTCGAACGCGGGTCGGATGTCTTCCTTGCCGCCAACAGCCTCGCGCCCATCCTCCCGATCGCGGCGGGGGAAGTCGGGCTTGCCAAGTTAGCCGATAGTCCATTTGCGGCGGTCTTGCAACGCGGACTCGATATGTGCTACGACCCTGACAGCGTACTATTCCATAACGCCGCTTTGGGGGAAACGTTCGTCAACTCGTTCAATCCGTTTCACGATGCGCTGAAGCCGCAATCGTAAGGGAACGCAAGGGCGAGCGACAACGCCCGCCCTACATGTGTCGTGGTGTGTCGTGAAGTTTCGCTATCCGGTCACGGGCACGTTCGAGAGCACCCCTGAGATGATCTGTACGTACGGGCTGTAGACCCACCCCGTCACGCCACCGAAGCGGATTTGTAACCACGAATTATCAGCAGTGCGCCCGATCACATCCGCGACCACACCCCAGCCGAGGTTGCCGAGCAGCGCGTACTGAGCACCGGGGCCGCTGCGCAAGCGTACCGTGGTCAGCGTGCGGATGCGGACGCCCGTCGTATCACCCGGATTGGGACCAGTCGAACCGCCTTGCACAGGCAGCGATTGTACATTCCCCTGCGTAATCTGAATGTACGAGCGATTCACCCATCCGACGAGATTACCGGGGCCGATCACGCGCACCCATGATGCGTCGATATTGCGGGCAGTAAGTGACAACACGTTGCCGCGTACCACCTTGTCAATGATGCTGTAGGTCGTGCCGGGGCCAGTCCGCACATTGAGTACCGACGCATACTGCACGACTGCCGTCACGCCCGTCGGTACGGGCGGTTGACCGGAATTGTAATACTGCGGCGGGTTTTGGCTGTCGGGCGGTTCCCACGTCAGGTTGACCAGCGCTTGCCCCGTCGCTTGGAAGTATTCTAAGCGGAAGGTATGGCAGCCAGCAGTGAGGTCAACGGGCTGGCGGACGGTAGTGGCGCTTTGCAGCACCCAGCGATCCACGATCAGTGTCGAGTCGATGTAGAAGCGCACGCCGTCATCCGCCGTCAGATAGAAGATGTATGGACGACCGGGTACGCAGACCTGACGCGTCCAGCGCACGGAGAAGTTTTCGCGCGGGAAGCCGTTAGCGGGTGCACTGCTGTTCCAATTAGCGTTGATGCCGCTAGAACCATCCAGCCGCACAAAGGTTGGCACGCCCGCCAGATAGGGATTGGTGAAATATTCACCATACCACTGCGTCAGGTTGCCGCCGGGTGGCCCGACGGCGGGTTCATAGGTCAGGCGTACCGAGGCTTGGTTAACGCGGTCGTAATATTCGACGCGCAGAGTGTGCAAGCCCGCCACCAACTGCACATCGATGGTGTAGGCCGTCAGCGGCTGATCCTGCCACTTGTTGATCACCAAGATGTCATCGATGTAGAGCCGGATACCATCATCGCCCGCCAACGTGAAGCGGTAGGTACCCACGTTGAATGGCTGCGTGATCGTCCAGCGTGCGCTGAAGTTATCCGGCGCGACAACGGGATCGGGCGAGCCGTAGCCCCAGAAGTAATTGATGCCGCCTTCGTAGCGCGTCAGGACGGGCGACCCCGCTAAGTTGGGGTTGTTGTAGTACTGCGCCGTCCATGACGAGGTCGGGGTGAGTTCCGACGCCCACGAGACCGCGATGCTGGCATCACCGACGCCCTGATAGTAATCGACCTGAAGCGCGTGATTGCCGGACGAGACCTGCACAACACGCGTATAAGTCGTCGGGGCTTGGTCGCGCCACGCATCGAGGACGAGCTGCCCATCGATGTACAGACGCACGCCATCATCGGCAGTCACAGTGAAGCGGTAGGTGCCCGCGTTAAGGTACTGCACCGACACCCAACGCGCCGACCAGAACTGCGAACCGATGCCGGGGCCGGGTGAGTTTGGCCCCCAATTGAAGACAACCGCCTGATCGATGCGCAGGAAAACAGCGTTGCCTTGAAGGTCTTTGTTGGCGAAATAGGCTCCCGTCCAGTTGCTACCTGTATCAGCTTTGGCGGTAGGCAGCGTACCGGGCACGAACGGCGTTATAAGTAAGGCAAGGCATAGGATGACCAGCATAGGACGGCAGAAGCGGCACAACATGAACGACTCCTTCGTGTCTTCAGTACCCTCGCTGATTGCGCTCAACCAGCCTACTTACTCGTAACATCAAAACATGGGGAGGGCCTATCGCCAGTCTGAACGCCGTCAGCCGCCCTACCCAAGCGGGACTCTCATCGGTACACATCACCAAACTGGCGCTTGTGTTCCACGCTGAGAGACCCTGTGCTTGTTATTCTAACCACATTTTCAGATCGCGCATGTAGATGCTGCCAGAGTCGGGAAGACGATGGCTAACGGTAGGGACGAAGGCAGTGCTTAGTGCTTAGTCCTGAGTGCTTAGTAAAGACAAAAGAGTCACCGAAGCACTGTGATGGAACGCTGTTAGCGCAGGCGATTGATCAAGTAGCGCTGCTTGGTCTGGCTGATGTCCACCTGCGGCATGTGCTGCTCGACCAGCGCCATCACTTCGAGCGTCAGATTGTGCAGCTCGGTGGCGGCGTCATCCAGCGGCGCGCGGAACAGCCCTTCAAGGCGCTCCGGAAAGCGCTCCGGCTTGATGTGCATAGCCTTGAGTGTGCTGGCGATGCCTTTCCATTTGCCGGGATGATAGAGGTTGTTGAGACCACACAGCACCGCCACTAGATTTTGCGAGGCATTCAGGCACAACTCGATCATCCACAGACGTTCATCGCGATCCACACCCATGCGCTTGACGACCCAGCGCGGGTAAAAGCGCAGATATGTGTTGACCATCGCTTCGCCCAAGGCGGTTGGGTAATGGCTGAGGCGTTCCTTCCAGCCCGCCGCCCATGCCTCGCCATGCAGCACGATGGACTTGAGCACGCCGCCCGCGATCAACTGGTTGATCAGGGTGGTATCGGCTTTTTCGAGTACGCCCGTGAGGATTTCCTCGATCTCCGACAGCGGGTTGAAGCCGAGATCGACACGGACATCATCGATATATTCGTAGATCGCGAAGCCTTCCGCCGCCGTGCCGTTGTGGACGCCGCCGCCTGTCGCTTTGGCTGCGTCACAAACTTGCTGAAAGGCTTCCTCCGTGAGCGGCGTTTCGTAATACAGGATGATGTCAATATCCGAGGTATCGTCGGTTTTGTCTTCCGCCACCGACCCCGTGATGATGATGGCCTTGAAGTTCGGATCAGCGGTGTAGGGTTGGATGCGCCGCTTGGCAATGGCGATGCGCTGCTCGGTATATTGGTTCATCTTGTAATCCTCCAATTGATCAATTAACCAAATCCATTATACTCTTTGGCGCTAAGAAGTGTACCCTGTCCGCACACGGCGCGATAAACTAAATGGCAGATATATTTATTAGCAGCCCTTACAGGAGGGAACCTATTATGAGTGATCGTTTGCTTCGCGAGAGCATCGCTGAGTTCATCGGCACCTTCATGCTCGTGCTGGTTGGCGCGGGCGCAGTCACGGTGATGGGTCAGCAAGCCACCAAAGTCGCGGCGGATGTGGTGGTGGCGGCGCTGGCACACGGCCTGATCCTCGTGGCTGTCATCGCGACGTTCGGGCACATTTCCGGTGCGCACGTCAACCCGGCGGTCACACTCGGCTTGCTCATCGGCGGCAAAGTCTCGGTCAACAAAGCCATTTTCTACTGGATCGCGCAGATTCTGGGCGGCATTGCGGCGGGCTTCGTGCTGCGTTACCTGTTCGAAAACGCCGTCACGCTGGGCAATACCGTGCCTAGCTCCGCCGACATCCACAGCGGCAAGATCATCATTCTGGAAGCGCTCGGCACGTTCTTCCTCGTCAGTACGGTGTTTCAGGCGGCGGCTTATGGCAAAGCGGGCAACGTGGCGATACTCGCGATCCCGTTCACGCTGGCGGCGGGCATCCTGTTCGCTGGCCCGCTGACGGGCGGATCGTTCAACGTGGCGCGGACGCTTGGCCCTGCCATCGCAACGGGCAATTACACCGAAGTCGCGTCGTACCTCGTCGGCATCCTCGGCGGCGGCGCACTGGCGGGCGTCTTGCACAGCTCGTATTTCAGCAGCGAGGAGCCAAGCGCTACCTCCACTACTCATCAACCACCCACCAAGAGAAGAAAGTGACGCTCCTCACGCCTAAAGGCGGGGGCTTCTGAACAACGCATGGTCACAGGCACCTACGTTAGCGTTCACGGACACGTCCTGTCCGGTGGCTCGATAAAGAATATTCAGGGCGGCATTGTGGTCGCGAGCCAGCGATAGTCCACAACCGCAGGTTACCCAGCGTACAGAGAGGGTTACGTCTTGAAACAAGTTGCCGCAACGAGAACAGGTTTGACTGGTGTAGGCGGGGTTGACCAAGACGAATTGCCGTCCAGCGTTTGCAGCTTTGGCGGTGAGTCGTTCTCGGAAATAGCCCCAGCCCTGATCCAGAATGCTCTTGCTGAGGTGATGGTTGCGCACCATGTTGGCGATCTGAAGGCCTTCCATGGCAATCAGATCGTAGCCAGTGATATAGTGATGGACTTCTTTGTTCAGCAGGTCGTGACGTTGGTTCTTGATGCGTTCATGCAGACGTTGCACACGGCGCAGCGCTTTGCGTCGGTTCTTGCTACCTTGTTTCTTTCGCCGCAAACTGCGTTGCGCGAGTCTCAACTTGCCTTGTGCCTTGCCGTAGTGCTTAGGCGACTCCACGCGGCGGTTGGTGCTGTCGGTGAGCAAATTCTCGACATTCAAATCGACGCCCACCTGCTGACCAGTAGTGGGCAGTGGCGTGGGGTCAGGCAGTTCGCAGTTGAAGCACACAAACCATTGACCTGCTGTACGGCAAATCCGCGCCGTCTTGATCGTACCTTCAGTAGGTCGATGCCAACGTACACGCACCCGTCCGATGCCGAACACCTTCAGGCGGCGACCATCCACCTTGATGCCCGCGCCGTACTGTTTGAAACCAAAACTATCGAAGTGATGATAGCCCTTGAAACGCGGGTAGCCGGGCTTGGCACCCGCTTGCACGCGGCGAAAGAATGCCTTGAACGCCTTGTCGATATCGTCACACACCATCTGCATCGTTTGGCTGAAGACTGCTTTCGCTTTGGGGAACGTCTTGCGATAGCAGATGCCTGTTTTCTCTTGCTCTGCTTTCGAAACAAAACGGTGCTCAAGCTCCCATACCAGCTTACGCTCTTCAAGACACATATTGTACCAGTGACGGCACACACTCAGCACTTGCGCCAACAACTTTTCTTGGGCAGCAGTGGGATACAATCGGTACTTGAAGGTCTTATGTTGCATCGCAGCAGCCAGCGGGTCGTCTCTGTGTGCTTGCCGAACTTGTCGAGGGTGAGGCAGACGTATCCCAGAGATGCCCCTATCATGGTAATCAAAAACGCCCATCCCGATTCCCTCGACACCCTTAATATACGTGTATTTCCTAGTAAAAGAAAGGACGCCTGATATCCCCACAGCTAAAGCTAGGGGCATTACGGCGTATATGGTAAGTTCCCTGCATGAATGCTATTGACTACGCGAATGCTAATCACGACGTATTCCTCGAACAACTGAAAGAGTATCTCCGCATCCCCAGTATCAGCACGCTGTCCGAGCGGAAAGATGATGTAAAGCGGGCGGCGGAATGGACTGCCGCGCAGATGCGCAAACTCGGCATGACGCACGTGGAAGTGTTCCCGACGGCTGGGCACCCGATCGTGTTCGGATCGTGGCTCGGTGCGGCGGGCGCGCCAACCGTGCTGGTGTACGGACACTACGACGTGCAGCCCACCGACCCCGACAACGAGTGGATCACGCCCGCCTTCGAGCCGACCGTGCGTGACGGCAAGCTGTACGCACGCGGATCGGTGGACGATAAGGGGCAGGTGTTCGTCAACCTGAAGGCGCTCGAAGCGCTGATGAAGCAGTACGACGGCAAGCTGCCCTTCAACGTCAAGATGATCGTGGAGGGCGAGGAAGAAGTGTCCTCGATCAACCTCGAAGGCTTCATCAACGACCATCTCGATCTGCTGGCGGCGGACGTGAGCGTGATCTCCGATACGGGCATGTTGTCGCTTGAGCAGCCGAGCATCGTGTACGGGCTGCGCGGTCTGACCTACATGGAGATCGAGGTGCGGGGGCCGTACAAGGACTTGCATTCCGGTCAGTTCGGCGGCGCGGTACACAACCCCGCGCAGGCTTTGTGCGAGATCATCGCCGCGCTGCATCGTGCGGATGGCAGCATCGCCGTCAAAGGCTTCTACGACAAGGTGCGGATGCTCTCCGGTGAGGAGCGCAAGGCACTGGCAGAAGTCTCCAGCGTGGAGGAGCAAGAGGCCAAACTCCGCGAGATCACGCAGGTGCCGATGTCGTGGGGCGAGGGCGAATACACCATCAATGAGCGTACTGGCGCGCGCCCGACGCTGGAAGTTAACGGCTTGGTCAGCGGCTTCATCGGGGAGGGCGCGAAGACCGTGCTGCCCGCCAAAGCGCTGGCGAAGGTGAGCTGCCGTCTGGTGCCCGACCAAGACCCCGCCGAGATTTACCAACTGGTCAAGGCGCACGTGGCGTCGATCACGCCGCCGACGGTGACAAGCGAGGTACGCTTGCTGCACACGGGCGACTCGGCTATCGTGCCGATTGACGCGCCCGCGATGGCAGCGCTGGTGACCGCGATTGAGCAAGGCTTCGGCAAGAAACCCGTATTCATGCGCGAAGGCGGCTCGATCCCCATCGTGGCGACGTTCCGTAAGAAACTCGGTACGCCGGTATTGCTGGCGGGCTACGGGTTGCCCGATGATGGCGCACACGGCCCCAACGAGAAGTTCGATCTGCAATGTCTGTACAAAGGCATCAACACCGCGATCGTACTGTACGAGGAATTGAGCCGTATCCCGCTGGCGCAGTTCAAGGCGTGAGCACTGAGGAAGAAGAAGAGAAATCCTTCGTGCTGAGTGCTTAGTCCTTAGTACAGAAGCGGAGGCACGTACTGAGGGATGCGCCTTTGGGTGCGTCGCTGGCGTCGTGTGCGGTGTCAGGCGGCGGTTGGATACCAGATGATCCCTTGAATGATCCCGTTGGCTGATGCGAACGGGATCATTTGTATCTAAAGCAGATGTTTCTGATCGTGTTCGGATAAAGTTGTATTTTGGGGTTTGTTTCTGCATCGAGATTGTTGACATCACCACCTCGCGTTGACCAGCTTTTCGTAGATTTGCCTGTTTTGCCTGATATAACAGGCAATTTTCAGGCCGTCTCTATTTTTGTGCTTAATGAGCCTTTGTGGACTAATCGGATCAGGCAAATATCAGGGCGTAACAGGCAAAAACAGGCAATTTTATCAGGGAGTGAAAGGATGGACTGAGAAGGCAGATGCGCCATCCACCTCAGTGGCAATAAGCGGGACTCATCGCCTTTTGAGGATTCTAATCTAGTACGGATATTCTACGATGAATGAGAGTAAATGTCAAGCGGGGTGTTGTACATAAGTTGTAAACGTTGGGTTGGAAATTGGTAGATGCCGCTCGCCGATGAATCGGACGGGCTGAGATCAAGGTAGGCAGGGGACGGCGTGTGTGACGGGAATGGGTCGCGCCGCCCGACGTTGAAAAGATTCCCGACAATGAATTGTCGGGCTTACCCTACGAAGTCCCTTGCGGGACTCAGGCTTGATGCGAAAGTTCAAGCCTCAACTAGAAAATGCTCTAGGCGACGGGTTGCAAATCCCAGACGATGCGGCTGACGGGGCTGTAGTAGACTCGATAGCGCTGTCCGGCGGGATGCTGATAGTACACCCGATTGACGAGCGTCAGTTTACCAAGCTGCGCGAATTCGCCGTAACAACGCCGTCTACCGTTGCCATAGCGCGGTCGCCACGACTTCTCCAGCAGATCGTTCTGGACGGTTGCCATGCCGGGAAGTAGATCGCGCAGACGCTGCACAGCGGTGAAGCCTGTAACGAGCAGCACCAATCCCAAGAAAGCCAGCAGGGCAAGGTTAGGCGTACCGAACACGCCCGTCAGGACGGTTACATAGAGGAGCGTCACCACCAAGAAGAAGAGAAACGGCAGACAATCGACCAGCAGGCGAAGGCGCTGCATGAACGTTAGGGGTGCGGTGGTGGATATATCGCTGGCTGTTGAAGGTATATCTGGATAACCCATTTAGAAGTACCTCTCAAAGAGTTTTAAGCATCTTGGCCCTTCCTTGCCAATATTTTGAAGAATTAGCACAAATTGTAATATTTCAGGCTATCTTCGCGCCGATCTTTGAAGCCATTCCATGTTCTGGCGGGACGGGGAACCATGTTATTAGAGTCGGAGAAGTATTCAATAAAGGCGAGTTGCAGATCGGGGGTAACGTGTACCAAGTCAGGTACTGGATTGTCTCTCCAATCATTAAACAGTTCTACACTCGTGGCCCGGATGTTGCCCGCGAACCATATCATCATCATCGCACGATCAGCGTCACCATATGTACAGTAAAAAATGCTGCTGCCTAGCGGAGTTCCCCATATGTGGATGGCGTCTGCCAGCGTGAATTTCTTCGCTTTATCCCACATCATCGCGGAGATATTGAAGCTAAAGCGAACAGCTTGGGCATCATTGCCGGGACGACCAAAAAGATGCACGAGCGAGGCATCTACATGCGGCAAAGAGGCAAGCTGCCAAGTTATGTAAGTCTCCTCAGAACGGTTGATGGCGCTGAAGGAACTGAGATCGGTTTGCAGGATTTTGTAGGCATCATCAACGCTGGTGATTCCGAGCTGGATGCCGTGCCAGCAGGGCTGTGGACAGGTTGGATCGCGCTGGAAGGCGGCAGCAAAGACGGGATCAGAAGGCGCGGCGGTGGTTCTGATCATGGTGAGCAGCAGAGTGAAGATGGTGAATAGTAATAATATCAGACGAGTCAAGCGTGCCATGAGTGAGCACAAGCTCCATGCGAGGCGTCAAGGATGCCAGTGTGTTGAAAAGTCGTGACCGAAAATGTCCGTTGCGGTGTCAATCCATTTTTAGTCTACGGCGTATCTCTAGCGCTATTTCCTGCATTCTTTCCTCACTGAGGTGTAAATATTTGCCATCTTTGTTCTCCATCGCGGCAAATTGTTGTTCCCTGAATGGCGTGTCAGGAGGACAAGGGCAAACATGAATATGCAGGTGCGCATTGCGTTCCGGGCTGCCGAGCGAGGCAATGTACATGCGTATCGCTTGTGTAGTTTCTGACACTGCTTGAGCAATCCGTTGAACGACTTTTTGTAAGTAGACCCACTCGGCTTCAGTTAACTCACTTTCAAAGCGCTCCACATGTTTTTTGGGGCAAACAATCGTATAGCCCTCCTGTGTTGGGAACTGATTGAGAAACGCAATGATCTGCTCATCCTCATAGATAATATGCGGATTCGCGACGAGGGGATTTCCTGCCACTATCCGACAAACAAAGCAGTCTGATCTGGCGATTTTGTCATATTCTTCAGGTGGCAAAGATTGATAGCGCATAAATTTCCGTCTGGCTTTTCAACAGGTTGGATACATTGTACGAAGTGTCGGATTTGAACGCGTGGAAAGGTGGCGGTTAGTAGGATAGCAGATTCAGATGGATCACTTGGTTGAGGCTAGGTTGACGGTCACAATAGAAATGAAGCAGTTGGAGGATGACGTGATTTGCCGACCACAATAGGCCAGTTTGGTGCCATCTGGCACCATAGGCCTTGCTAATTATTGGTTGGTGTGTGTCCAACCAAGAGCGAAGGCGTTATGCGAGGTAATAATAGTGAAAGGATGGACGATGCCCGTCTGCATATCAACGAATGTGATGGAGTACGCTGATTGCTGCTTGTCTCTGTAGGCGAGTATTGCCCCATCAGGACTCCATTGGAAATCACCGCCATCCGGTAACGCGCGCTCAATAGCTAATGTTTCGCCCACGAAACTGCCAATAAATACTTCACCAAGAGGGTCGAAATCATCCCGCGTGAGCAGCCTAAACGCAACCTGCTCGGTAGCCGGATTCCGCGCCCACTGCTCAACGCGATAATCCAACAAAGGGAAGGCTTGCGGGTTGCCAAGGTGAAATAGCACCGTCTCAGCAACCTGATCCCCTACCTCCGTCGCCGGAATCACCTTGTCAATCGATGCACCGACCGCGAGCGTGGCGGTGTTCATCCAGACGAATGAATATTTCGCCACATAAAAAGTACTGTCATGATCATTTAGCGGTAAATGGCTAAAGCTCGTTACTTGTTGAAATTGTTGGCGGCTGATGTCGAAGACATAGATTTCCCTGAAGGGAAAAATACCGGCATAGTGACACTCAACAGTGAATGCTACCTTCACGGCGTCCGGCGACCACACAGGTGAGCAAAGGGCTTCTTCGGGAAACGCGTACGGCAAGAATTTCATCGGCACGCTTGCCAACTTTTCGAAGCTAGGCACACTATAAAGATCGAGTGCTAAATCACATTGTTCGCTGCATGTACCGCTGACTACCAACAACTGTGCCGAGTTAGGGGGCCAACTAAACTGGAAGTCATGCACTTGGTCTGAATGTGTCACATTTGTGTCTATGTCGGTCGCCAGTGAAAGTATATGTACGTCAGATGGTGTATTAATGGCTTGGCTGGCATTGAACGCAATAAAGGCACTATTGGGCGACCACCTCATCCGATCTGGAAAAGTCATCACTGACTCACCCTGATTACCTTCTACAAATTCGGTCTTCGCCAGCACTTTTCCTGATCGGATGTCAATGACCTTGAGAACGGTATTAGCGTTCTCAAACCGACGTGACCAGAGAGCAACTTTTTCTCCATCAGGACTAAGGATGACAGCAATTGTGGTTAGGTTAGCGTCTGGTACGCTGTGAAAAATAACGGCAGTCTCTAGTGTTATAGGATCAATCGCAGAAATATTAATAGAGTCGCCCGGCATACGTTCCGCGAAGGCATAGACATAGGCCGCTACTCCATGCGTTACCTTGGTTGGCGCTACCGACATCACTGACAAGATCAGGATAGACACACAGAAAAATAGTTTTTTCATGATAGACAAATCCTAATTGCCGTTTAGACGAGATGGCGCAGTTGGCGGAGCTTGGAGGGGAAGAGAAAAGGGCGGAGATGTTTCCCCGCCCCTGAATCGATGCTAGATTAGGCGATGGTGATTTCTTTCGTCAGGTAGACATCCTGAATCGCGTTGAGCAGACCGACACCCTCGTTCATCGGGCGTTGGAATGCCTTACGACCACTGATCAAGCCCGTGCCGCCCGCGCGCTTGTTGATGATCGCGGTGATGACGGCTTCCGCGAGGTCGTTCTCGCCGCTGGCACCACCGGAGCTGATCAGACCGGCGCGCCCCATATAGCAATTGACGACCTGATAGCGCGTCAGATCGATGGGGTGTTCGTTGGTGAGTTCGGTGTAGATGCGGTCATCGAGCTTGCCGTAGGACGAGCTGCCCGTGTTCAGCGCCTTGTAGCCGCCGTTGTTGGTGGGCAGTTTCTGCTTGATGATGTCGGCTTCGATGGTCACGCCGAGGTGGTTGGCTTGCCCCGTGAGGTCTGCCGCTGTCTCGTAATTGATGCCGTTGACCTTGAAGGCGTTATTGCGCGTGTAGCACCACAGCACCGTCGCCATGCCAAGTTGATGCGCCTGATAGAAGGCTTCGGAAATTTCCTGAAGCTGACGCGTGCTTTCCGACGAACCCCAATAGATCGTGGCACCAATGGCAACCGCGCCCATATCCCACGCCTGCTTGATCTGCCCGAACAGCACTTCGTCGGACTTATTGGGATAGGTGAGCAGTTCGTTGTGGTTGATCTTGACCATGAACGGGATGCGGTGCGCATACTTGCGGGCGACCGCACCGAGCACGCCGAACGTAGAGGCTACCGCGTTGCAGCCGCCTTCAATCGCCAGTTTGACGATGTTTTCGGGATCAAAATAGGCGGGATTCTTGGCGAAGGACGCGCCCGCCGAATGCTCGATGCCCTGATCGACGGGCAGAATCGAGAGATAGCCCGTGCCCGCCAGACGCCCTGTGTTGAACATCTGGTGCAGGCTGCGGAGGACTTGCGGATTACGGTCAGAGATCGTCCACACGCGGTCAACGAAATCCGGGCCGGGGAGGTGCAACTGCTCTTTACTAATGGTCTTGCTGGTGTAATTGAGAAGCGTCTCGGCCTTGTCCCCCAACAGACGCACGATGGCATCATAGGTATAGGTCATGGTATCGGCTGCGATTGCCATAGCAAAAATATCCTTTCGATCCTTCAGGATCGCTAAATAGCCACTTAATGAGTAAACGAACTAGTTTAGTGAAGTATACCCCCTATGCACCGACTAATAAAGCATTAATCCGATCAATGGGAGCTTTATTCGAATTTAAGGTTATTTCCGTCACTATTCCCGTATAATCAGGATACTCACGCAGAGTTGAGAGTATAACTGCGGATTCGACGGATTTTATGCTTAATTACACGGCATGGCACAAACAGAGTAAACGCTGGCGCGGCAGTCGCTACGCCCCATGATGGGTCGTGCCTGACATCTAGGTTGTTCGCTGCGCAGCCGGACTTTAAATGACAAGTCCGGCTGTTGTTTTATATAAGGAGAATATAATGCTTCAACACGTAGTATTCGTCACGCTTGGGATGCTCGGATTATTCGTCGGTGGTGAGTGGTTGGTCAAAAGCGCGGCACGTTTGGCGAGTTCGTTTGGCGTGCCCGCCGTGATGATCGGGATGACGATTGTGGCGTGGGCGACTTCTGCACCGGAATTGGTCGTCAGCCTCGGCGCGGCGAGCAAAGGCGTCTCGGATATTACCATCGGCAACGCCATCGGTTCCAACATCGTGAACATCGGCTTGGTGTTGGGGCTGATCGGGCTGGTGTTTGGCGTGGGCGTCCATCGCGATCTGATCCAGCGCGAAATGCCGATCATGCTGCTGACGACGCTGCTGCTGTTCGTGCTGGCAATGGACGGGACTTTGAGCCAGCTTGACGGCGCGATCATGTTTGGCGGGTTCGTGGCCTTCAACATCTACATCGTTCAAATCGCCCAGCGGGAGCGCGCCGCGATCAAGCAAGAATTGGAAGAAGATCATCTGCTTGAGCCAAAGGCTGACCGCCGCGTCGAGACGGCACGCTTAGTCGGCGGTATCGCGCTGTTGATCGTGGGTGCGAATCTGACGGTAGAAGGGGCGGTGGCGATGGCACGGCAGATCGGCGTGAGTGAATTGTTCATCGGCCTGACGCTGGTGGCGGTAGGCACCTCGCTGCCTGAAATCGCCGCATCGTTCACCGCCGCGCTGCGCAGACAGTCCGAGATCGCGGTGGGCAACATCATCGGCTCGAACATCGCTAACGTGCTCGGCATCGTCGGGCTGACGGCGCTCATCCGCCCGATCATGGTCGCGCCATCAGTACTCACGTTCGAGCTGCCCGCGCTGCTGGGGCTTTCGGCGCTGACGCTGCTGTTCGCGCGCAGTCAGTACATTAATCGGCGTCATGCGTTCGCGCTGCTATCCGTCTACGCGGTGTTCATCATCGTCTCGTTCGGACGCTGACCGACCATAAAAAAAGTGTGAAGAATCTGCGTAAGTCGTGAATCTTGCCGTAAGATAGCCCTACTGCATTCTCAGGCAAGGCAATCATCGTGAATTGGTTCGACTACGCACAGCGGCGGAAGCTTGTCAAAGGTACGCGCAACCTCATCAAAACAATCTGTGTCCTGTACCTGATCGCGCTGACGGTTTATCTGCCGCTGCGGTTTATCATCGGTGATGGCGTGTGGTGGCTGAGTATGATCAACGCCATCGCGTTGATGCTGTTCGTGCCGCTCATCATCATCATCCCGATCTTGGGGCTGTTGCGTTCGCGCTTCGTGCTGCTAGGGGCGGCGATGGTGGGCGTGTGCGTAGTGTGGCTGACGCCGTACTACCTGCCCAAGGCCGTCGCCGCCTCCGACCATCCGACGCTCAAGGTCATCACCTTCAATATGTGGCGCTTCAACCCCGATGTGCCGCGCTTGGAGAGCTGGCTGCGCGAAAAACAGGCCGATATGGTGTTCCTGCAAGAGATCACGCCGGAATACGCGGCGGACGAGGTCAAGCGGCTGGCGGATGTGTATCCGTATCAGGCGGTGCAGACGTGGGGCGGCGGTAATTTGATCCTCTCTAAGCATCCGATTCTGGAGTGGAAAACGTTCCCGTCTCAGGAGAACGGCGGCGCGATGATGATGCGGGCGGCGATCAGCTATCAGGGTCAAGACCTCGCCCTGTACAGCGTACACCTGTCGCGGCCTTCGGTCGATACGCAGATCGAGGGCGTCAGCTACGTCCCCAACTTCATCAAGACGCTGGTGGGTTATGATGACACAAGCCGCAATTCTCAGATTCAGCAATTGCTTGATCTGACCGCGACCGAAACCGTCCCGTATCTGGTGGCGGGAGATTTCAATATGAGCGACCAGTGCATGGTGTACTGGGACATCCGCGATAGGATGGGCGATACGTACCGCGAGGCAGGCTATGGGCTTGGCGCGAGTTGGCCCGTGGGCGGCGTGAATGGGCGTCCGACGTACATGCCCGCCGTCGTGCGGATCGACTACGTCTGGCACAGCAGCCAATTCCGCGCTCTCACCGCCGAACTGGGGCCACAGCTAGGCTCGGATCATTACCCCGTGTACAGTGAGTTAGCGCTGGAGAAGTAAAACAAAGAGGCAAGGAATAATGTTTCCCTGCCTCTCGAAAATTGCCAATTGGCTAACCGAACCGTCAGATTACTTGCCGAGCGCCTTGTAGCCGGGGCCTTTCTGGAAGTAATCGTAGTTGGGCTGGATGTCGGTGGTCAGGTCAACCACTTCGCCAGCATTCTTGTACTTGGCACCGCCGAACGGATAACGCTCTTGATCGTCGGCTAGTTCGTAAGCCTGCGGGACTTCATCTTCGGGGAAAATGGCTTCATAGGGGCATTCGGGCACGCACGCGCCGCAGTCGATGCAGGTATCGGGGTCAATGAAGTACCAAGGCCATTCCGCTTCAGGAATACCGGGGACAATGCATTCAACCGGACAAACTTCGACACATGCGCCGTCGCGCAGACACAGACTCGTAATAATGTGGGTCATTTGATCATCTCCACTGGATAGGACAAAAACCAAGGTATTGATTACCGAGGTGAATTTGTGGGTACTATAACAGGGTGCGGATGCTGATTCTGTGACTTTTGATCCATTTTTCAAACGAGTTCACCATACGAGTTCATCATGCAAATCATCACTACCATTGCTGAGTTTCGAGCGGTGCGGGCGGCAGTTCATGGCGCGTTGGGGTTGGTGCCCACGATGGGTTTTCTGCATGAAGGCCACCTTAGCCTCGTAGAGCGCGCGTTGAGCGCTAACGCACAGGTTGCTGTGAGCATTTTCGTCAACCCCACACAGTTCGGCCCCAACGAAGATTTCAGCCGCTATCCACGCGACACTGACCGCGACCTCGCGCTGCTGCGTAAAGAAGGCGTGCAATGGGTGTTTATGCCCACGGTTGAGGAGATGTATCCACAAGGGTTCCAAACGTATGTGGAGGTGACGGGCGTATCGCAGGGACTGGAGGGTGAGCGCCGTCCGGGGCATTTTCGCGGCGTGGCGACGGTCGTCACCAAGCTGTTCAATATCGTCCAGCCCGACCGCGCTTACTTCGGGCAGAAAGACGCGCAGCAGGTGGCGGTGATCCGGCGGATGGTGGCTGATCTGGCGATGCCGCTGGAAATCGTGGTCGTGCCTACCATGCGCGCCGACGATGGCTTGGCATTGAGTTCGCGCAATACGTATCTCTCCGAGGAGCAGCGTAGCGCCGCGCCCATCGTGTACCGCGCGTTGATGGCCGCCCATGCCCGCTACACGGCTGGCGACCGCGAACCTGAGCATTTGCGCGCGGCCATGTTGACGACACTGCACACGGAGCCGCTGGCAAAGGTGGAATACGTGAGCGCGGCAGACGCGGACAGTTTGGAAGAGCTAACCGCCTCCAGTGTGCGCCCGATTTTGCTCTCCTTGGCGGTGCGCTTCGGGCGGACTCGCTTGATCGACAATCTTGTCTTAAGCCAAAGTAAGAATTGACAGAATTGATCACATCAAATGCTTATCGATTCTACTTGTTTTCTTCATAAGTATGGGGTTATGCTTTGTTTATCCGATATTCTGTCGTAAAGGAATCGTTACTATGGTGCGCATAAGCCGTTTAGGGCTGGCATTGATGTTAGTTGTCACCTTGACGTTTGGCGCGGTAGCAGGAACCGTGATCAATAGTTCTCTGCTGCGCGTACAGGGTCAAGACTCCGCTGATCAACAATCCGTGCTTCTTCAAAATCTTTACAAACAAATTAATCCGTCCGTGGTGAGCATTGACGTGCGCCTCCCGGCGGATGCCGCTAACCTCGATCTGCTGCCGACGAACCCCGATGATGAAAACGCGCCGCTCGTCCGCGCGGCAGGATCGGGCTTCGTGTACGACGATCAGGGGCATATCGTTACCAACGCGCACGTCGTTGAAAACGCGCGCCGCATCACCGTGAATTTCGCGGATGGCACCTCTATCGAAGGCAAGACGGTCGGCTCCGATGTGGACGCGGATTTGGCAGTGGTTCAGATCGATGCCAGCAAGATCACGCTGCCCCGCGCGCTCACGCTGGCTGACTCCGACAAGTTGGAAGTCGGGCAGCGCGCGATTGCCATCGGCAACCCATTCAACAACCCCGGCACCATGACGCAAGGCATCGTGAGCGCGCTCGGTCGGTCGCTGTTCGGACGGCAGATCGGCACCTCGCAGTTCCGCATCCCGCAGGTGATCCAGACCGACGCCGCGATCAACCCCGGCAATTCGGGTGGCCCGCTGCTCAACGCCAACGGTGAAGTGATCGGCGTGAATACGGCGATCTGGTCACAGGTGCGTCAGTCGTCGGGCGTGGGCTATGCCGTGCCGTCGAACATCATCCGTTATGTTGCCGATGCGATCATCGCGACGGGCAAGGCGGAGCATTCGTACCTCGGCATTTCGGGCAGCAGCATGACCGTCGAGATCAATGAGGAAATGGGACTCGATCCGAAGTTCAAGGGCGTCTTGATCCAGCAGGTGTCGCCACGCACGCCAGCTTCCGAAGCGGGCTTGAAGGCCGGCACCAAGAAGATCACGATTGACGATATTGATGTCACCGTTGGCGGTGATGTCATCGTCGGCATCGATGACCTGACCATCACCAAATTCGATGACTTGCTTGGCTACCTGTTCGTGAAGACCAAGCCCGGTCAGACCGTCACGTTGAAGGTGTACCGCAAGGGCGAGACGATTGAAGTGCCCGTGACGCTCGTGGCGCGCCCTGATACGATCGCTGAGTAACTTCTCACATAACGAATGTTCATCAAAGCCCTTCGTCGATTGGACGAAGGGCTTTTCTGTGCCAAGTGAATCTATGCCAAGGCGGCGTACGTGCTACTCAGATTCCGTGATAGCCATCAGCGCATATTCCACGGCGCGATCCATCGACATCAGTTGCCCTTCAGCATAGGCAACTGCGAACGTCGCCTCATCAAGCTGGGCAAGGGCGACCGCGATGGTACGTTTGTATTCTGCTTTAGCCCGTACATTGAATTGATAGGGAAAAGTAAACAGCACGGAGATGTGATTGCTCAGCGCTCCGAGCAACTGTGCTCCACGTTGTGGTTCTCCCTGAAGGCAAAAAATCTCCGCCATGCCGATCAGATCGAGTGCCAAGTAGAGCCTCCCCGGAGTACCTATCTGTTTACCAAACCTCAGACTCTCTGCAAACAATATCTTGGCTCGCTCGTCCTCGCCCCGCAAATGCGCAAGCTGTCCCAATTGACAAAGAACTAGGTGGATACCATTCTTGTAGCCCAGTTCGCGAAACAGCGCCAAACTTTCGAGGTTTATGGGTTCTGTTCGAGCGTCTATCGTTTCCCAAATCCAGTCTGCCTTAGCCCGACTATATAGCAACCAAGACAAGACACTTTTATCCCCAGCTTGACGCGCCAGACTGATCCCCTCCAACACCATTCTGCCACCGCGTCGCAAAAGCGCTTCGCACATGCCCCACTGATCTCCGAGCGCTCTGAATAGTGTCAGCGCTTTCTCCAGAAGTGTGATATCTTCTCCCTGTTGCGGTGCTCCGACAAGCCCTAAGCTACAGAGAAGCCAAGCCGCGATCAATCTATCATCCACATGGGGAAACAACGCCATGCCTTCTTCATACAGTGTTTCCAAGCGCGTCCTGTCATTGATCTCGAAGTACAATTCTAGGAGGTGGTGGACAGCTTTAGCCCTTATCGCAACTACAGCTTGACTGCCCGCTACAAGCAGCTTTTCTAACCACTCACAGCCTTCGCGCCAGTACGTGCGCCGATTCCAATACCAGCCAAGCGCACCAGCCAACTGTAAGCCTGCCTCTGCTTCTCCAGCCGCTAATGCCCAGCCCAGCGCTGCCCGAAAGTTGTCATGTTCGATCTCTAGGCGATCCATCGAGACCATGTGCTGAGGGCCAAACAGCCGTCGTTCAATCTGTTCGGCTAGTGCCAAGAAATAGTGAAAATGTTGAGCTTCGGCACCCTCGTGCGAGTCGCGGAGCTTATCGGTCGCAAACTGCCGTAGGAGTTCGTGCATCTCATAGCGCCCTATTGCATTGAGACGAACGAGCGACTTATCAACCAGACCAGCCATCAACGATAGATGAGCACGTGCGACTTGCTCAGCCGCGTCCGGGTCGATGCCACCGCGGAAAACGGATAACTTCATCAGGGCGCTGCATTCGTCATCGGAGAGCAACTTCCATGAGTGTTCAAATACAGCACGTAGGCTGCGATGACGATCAGGAACATTGCGTACCGATGTCGCCAGAAAGTTCGCGTTTTGTCTGATCTTCGCCGCGATCTGGTGGCAGGGCATCACACGTAGCCAAGTGGCAGCCAATTCGATCCCCAACGGCATCCCTTCCACCGCCTGACAAATATCAATCACGGCGTCCTGATTGCCTTCCAGCGAAAAAGTATGCTGCAAACGGTTTGCTGTCTGTACAAACAACTCGACAGCACTGTAACGACCTATCTCCTCGTTGGTTTTCTGAGCAGGAAACGACAACCCTTCTACCTGAAGTACCCATTCCTCGTGCAAATTGAGCCGTTCGCGCGAAGTCGCCAAGATTTTCACACGGAGTGAATCTGCCAATAGGTCAGTTAGCAGCCCAATTCCATCCAGTAAATGCTCGCAGTTATCCATAACTAGCAATATATGCTTACCGCGCAGGAAGTTCACCACCTGCCTCTTGGGGTCTTCCTGACCGTAAAATGAAAGCTGTAGAACGCTGGCGATTGCAGCCACTATCAACGCAGATGAACCAACTGGCGCTAACGATACGAAATAGACTCCATCGGCAAAATCCCCAGTTCTAGCCGCTGCCGCTTGCACGGCTAGGCGGGTCTTACCAGTCCCCCCTAACCCAATCAGAGTTAACAACCGACAATGCGGATCCGTCAACCGATCCGCGATCTGGGCTAGTTCAGTCTCCCTACCAAGAAAAGGAGTCGATTGTGAAGGTATGACGGAGACTGGCATCGGGGAAGTCAAATCGAGAGGCAAGGCCGATGAAGTGTCGATCATCCGACGGGCGAAACTTACAAAGCTGGTTCGTGACTCCACCGATATGGCAAGCACATCGGCAAACCGCTCTGCAATCTGTTTAGAAGGACGGCGTATATCTGCTTCGATCTTCTGAATCGTGGTTAACGCACAACCAACTTGATCCGCGAGTTCCGCTTGTGTTAAGTCAAGGGCTTTACGTCGTCGCCGAAGCCAACCGCCGAATGATTCACCTGTGTTCATCATTATCCCCTTCCTTAAAACATAATTATGGCATGTTTGTTACCGCCTAGTCGATTGATCTCCTTCTTGTCCGTTCATTTGTCCACTTTTTTGTACGGCATTAGCACCCAATCGTCCCGAACAACATGTTCCACTTCCGGTAAACAACCCGCGCTATCAGTGACTAAGCGCAGTCAAAAGACTGGAGAGACTTAAATGGCGATCTCAAGTTGGTGGGCAGCCAGAAGGATAGGGCAACGCTATGCGCAATCTGACGCAACCAAAGTCATTCGATTGCGGCGACCGCTACTGTGTATCAATGTTGCAGCTTGGATGTTGGTCTCGCTCATGTTGATTATTCTTGGCGTGATGATACTTGCCTCTCGCAGAATGCCCCTCGAACTCCCAGACCTTCCTTCAGAGTATCTGCCGGGTCACAGCCTACCCTTAATCGCTAAGGATGCGACTTGCATTCAATCCGAAACTCACTATGTTTCCTGCCGAACACAACTCTATGGTCAGGAAGTCAACGTATTTTATGATCAATCAACCCGCATGATAGTTCGCACTGGCATCAAGGTGGATAACCATACTATTGGCGAATTCGTCACCGCATGGGGGCAGCCCACCGGCTTTGACAGACAAGGGAACACGATTGCCATTTATTGGGGAACACGCACCGCCATTTTGTATGTAACGTCGTTTCATCCAACTAGCCGAGTTGCCTTAATCCGATTTGATTTTGAGCCACAACCAGCATCAGCGTGGCACGGCTTCGCAAGCTCTGAAAACGCTGAAGAAACATCATAGCCAAGCCTATTCAGGATAAATTTACCCCGCCGAGCTGAGAATGGAGACATAAACTGGGTATGACTTACGCGTTTATGAACGCGATAAGTAGCTAGGATATGACTTATGTTAGCTGTTCAACAAATGCTGCAAACGCATCCCCGCCCCGTTCCTTCAGAATCACAGGCACACATCATCAGTTGTATCGAAGCGTGCTTTGTATGCGTCGCGACCTGTACCGCGTGCGCTAACGCGTGTCTGTATGAACCGAACGTGAGCGACCTGCTGACGTGCATCCGGCTGAATAACGACTGCGCGGATATATGCAGCGCCACCGGATGCCTGATCGCGCGGCAAGCGGGTTATGACCTCGATCTGGTCAAGAGTCAGGTGCAAGCCTGCATCACCGCGTGTACGGTATGCGCCAGTGAGTGCGGCAAGCACGCCGCTATGCACGATCACTGCCGTGTGTGCTCCGACGCGTGCCGCCAGTGTGCAGCAGCCTGCGATCTGATGTTGGATTTTGTCCCCGCCTGATGAACGGAGGAACGATCATGCCTTGGTCAGACAAGAAATATCCGGTATCGATGAAGAATCTGACACCCGAAGTGCGAAAAAAGGCCGTCGAGATCGCCAACGCGCTGTTGGAGGAAGGGATGAGCGAAGACCGCGCCATCGCGATTGCGACCGCGAAGGCTGAAGCATGGGCGGAACACCGCGACAAACCCGTGAAGGTCACGGATGAGCACAAGAACTAGACTTAAGTGCTTGATGTAACTGCTCATCTCCGTAGTGATTTACGGTTTATCGGAGCAGTTACATCGGAATCAACTATTGATTGAATGGACGCTGAACATCCCCCAACAACTTCAAGACACGATTGAGAGTATCTTGTTGTTCAAGTAAGAACTCCTCAAGACCGGGCACAATAATGCCACGATATTCGGGCAATTCGGATACATTTTCGAGGGCTGAAATAGCCGCCCTCCGGACTAAGTAGGCACTATCACAAAGGGCATCCATAAGTGTTCGCAAAACCTGCGGATTGTTTGTGCCCTCACGCTCAACAAGCAGCTCCCCCAAAGATTCCACCGCCCACAATCGGGCACCCTTTTGAGGATACCGTGCTGCATGGATATAGACTTGACTCAATGCGTCCAAATCTGGAGCAAACACCCTTATGTAGCTCCTTGGCAAGCTGAGCATTGCCTCACAGACATGTCCATAGCAAGCCCGTGCCACAAGGAGCGGCACACCGGCTCGTAACTTGCGGAGATCGACCAGAGATCCTAAAGCTAAATAGAGATCTAACTGGGCTTGGATCTGGTCATCTTCCCAAACCGGATTAGGGAGGTGAGGCGAAAGCATCATATCTGGCAACACTGGCAGCGACTCCAGTTCAGCCAAGATTTCGTCATCGCTCCATTTTGTGCGGGACTCCATTAAAAAATGGATTGGACTGACCATGCGGCGCTTACTCCTTTGCTAGAGCCAAGTTGAAAGGTGTGCCTACCGCATGGTGCGCTTCCACTGATCTTTGAACTGCACATTGATCAGGTCTTGTGCTTCGAGGAAATCGATCAGCAGACGGTTGAATTTCGCCGTGATCTCCAGCATCGGGAAGTGGCGCAGATTCGGCTCCACGAAGGGCAGGAAGGCTCCCGGCGCTTTGCCACGATTGATCTGCCGCAAGAGTTCATCGCTCGGCCGCGCGAGGATGGGATCGTCTTCCCCGTGCAGCAGCAGCGTCGGCGCGGTGATCTTCTGCAAATCCGCCGCCAGATTGTAATTGTTGAAGGACTGCGCGCTGGACGCCAGCACGTCGGTGCCCATTTTGCTGATCTCGGACTTCAGCTTGTCGAAGTCGGGCGCGTCACGCCCCACCGAGCGCGTCATCAAGGCGACGGCATCATCTTTGGTCAGCAGATCGACCAGCGGATTGTTGCTTGAAGGTGGCGTGGTGGAAGAACTACCACCAGAACCCACCGGACGCGCGATAGCCGTAGGCAGCACTGGCGAAGTCCGCCCGCGATTGAGGTCTTCGCTGGCGGTACGCGCCTTCAGGTTAGCGAGGATTTCTTCCGGCGTCTCGCCCAAGCCCTTGAACGGGTTGCGGGGAATCGTCTCCGCAGACGCGCCGTAGATGGGGCCAGTCGGCGCATGGCTGCCCGCCGAAGGGCCGATCACGGTGACGGACGGCGAATTCGACAGCGGTTCGCCATCGATGCCGCCCATGTCGAACAACGGGGCGCTGATGGTCATCAGGCGGGGGGCTTTCTCCGGATACTGGCGCGCGAAGGCGATGCATACCGCCGCACCGAACGAGTGCCCCACCAGCGCTGCCCGCTCGATGCCCATGCGCGTCATGAAGTCGTACAGCAGCTTGACCTGATCGCGCAGCCCAACGCGCGACATATTCTTGCCGGAATCGCCAAAGCCCCACAGGTCTAGGGCGTAGATGCGGTACTTGATACTGAGCTGCTGCATCGTCGGCACCCAATAGCGCCACGAGCCAAGCCAGCCATGCACAAGGATCACCGGCTTACCGCGTCCCAACACTTCGTAATGTACAAGATCGTTTTCGACAGTGATCGCACTCATGCGCTCATCTCACCAATCAGGGTCGTACCCGTGTTGTGCTGTTCGGTCAGCCTTGTTTGAACTTAGCAAGAATTTCGCTCACCCGCGAGGCAAGCTCCATTGGGCCAAACGGCTTCAGGATATAGTCGAAAGCGCCCGCTTCCAACCCGGTATCGATCTCCGATTCTTGCCCCTTGGCGGAGAGAAACACGACCGGAATATCCTTGACCTTATCGATCTTCTTGATCTCGCGACATGCCTCGTAGCCCGTCATGCGCGGCATCCGCACGTCCATCATGATGAGATCGGGCAGCACTTGCGGAGCCATCTCGACGGCCTCCGCCCCGTTGCGTGCCTTGTATACTTGATGTCCACCGATATTGGTCAGTGTGAAATCGATCAGTTCCCGAATATCGGTTTCATCTTCTGCTATCAGAATTCTCGCCATAACCTCAGTCTCTAGTTCTCAATTTCACCAGCCGAGAAGGTCGGGATGCGGACGAAGAACGTCGTGCCATGCCCTACTTCGCTTTCCAGCCAGATTTGGCCTTCGTGCATTTCGACGTATTCTTTGACGATGGCTAACCCCAACCCCGTGCCAGATGTCTCCATCACCAGTGATTGTTCTTCATCGCGGAAGAAACGCGTCCAGATGCGGTCTTGCTTATCCCGTGGGATGCCGATGCCCGTATCTTTGATGCTGATCACGACCGCGTTTTCTTCGGCCTCCGCCGAGATCACAATCGAGCCGCCCGCATGAGTGTAATTGAACGCATTATCCGCCAGATTATTGATGATCTGCATCAACTTGTCGAAATCTGCGCGCACGGCGGGCAAGTCGGCGGGCACCTCGGAGGTGATGTCCATCTGTTTCTTTTGCTCTTGGATGCGCCCGTTCAGATGCTTGATGGTGCTTTCTACCACCTCGCTCACGTCGGTTGGTTGGAAGTTCAACTTAACGATACCACGATCAATGCGCGAAATATCTAACAGTTCATTCACGAGAACCGACAAGCGATCCGCGTTGGCTTTGATCGTGCTCAGGAATTTGTTTTGCTGTTCGGTCACCTGCCCCGCCGCGCCGATCAGCAGCAGATCGGCGTAGCCTTTGATCGAGGTCATCGGCGTGCGCAGCTCGTGGCTGACGGTGGCGACGAACTCGGACTTCATGCGGTCAACCTCGATTTCGCGCGTGATGTCGCGGATGACAGACACCGTGCCGAGGAATTGATCGCCCATCGTCACCGGCGAGAGGATGATCTGCACGTATTTGTTATTGTCTAGCTGCACCTGCGCGCTGAAGTTATCGCCGGAACGGTGTTCGGTCGGTTCGGCAATCCAGCGGCGGATTTCATCGAGCCATTTGCCGCCGCTGCCCGACGCGTACAGACCGCCCAATTCGTTGATTGAGCGCCCGATCAATTCCGTGCGCTTGATGTCGAGGATGCGTTCGGCGGCGCTGTTGAACTGCGTGATGTCGCCGTTGGAGTCCGCCACCAGCACGCCGTCCGCGATGGATTCAACGATAGCGAGGTTTTTGGTCGAGTCCACCTGTTCGCGCCGCACCATCATGCCGAGCCGTTCCGCCTGTTCGCGGATCAAGCCGTAGAGTTCGGCGTTGTTCATGGCGGCGGCGACCTGATTCGAGGCGGCGGCGACCAAACGGAGCTGCGCTTCCTCGAATTTATCCGGCGTGCGGCTGTACAGCATCACCACGCCGTAGATGTCTTCGTTAGATTCGAGCAGCACTGCCATCGCGGATCGCGGCTCATAGTCGAAGTCACTGAGCCGCAGCCAACGCGGGTCGTTTTGCACATCCGCCACGACCACCGATTGCTGCGACTGGATCACCCAACCCGCCAAGCCTTCATTCTGGTTAAGCGCGGTGCTCTGTTCAGTGGAAGGACTACTGATGTTCAACATAGCGCGGTACGTCAGGCTCTCGGACAGCGAGTCGATGCCGAGGATCGCGCCCATATCGGCTTCCACGGCCTTCGCCATCATTTCCAAGGCGCGCTTCAGCACCACATCGATGTCAAGGCTGAGGGCGAGGTCAGTGGTGATGCGGTACAGGAAGTCGATGCGGTCGCGTTCTTCCTGCAACTCGGCGGTACGCTCTTGGACGGCTTGCCCCAGTTCATCCGTGAAGCGGCGGGTACGCGCGAACAAGCGCGCGTTCTGAATGGCGACGGCGATCTGCGCGCCAACGGTGGAGAGGATACGCTGAATATCGAGGTTGAAGGCGCGTGTATTGGTTTCGTCGCCCAGCACCAGCGCACCGACCACTTCATCGCCGGAAATCAGCGGGACGCCGAGGAAACAGCGCACGTTCAAAATGCGGCGGCTGATGCGCAGATTGCGCAGCACTTCTTCGATCTCGTTGCCTGCCAAGCGCTGCGGCGTGCGGCTCTTGATCACGAACGAAATGTCGTCATCGCCTAGCAGATGGTTGGGCAGTTCGATCCGTGCGCCGTTTTTGGTGGCAATCGGGTAACTGACGGTCAGCTTATCTTCTGCCAGATAGGCCAGCGCCCACACCTGCGCTTTGATCAGCGCGGGCAGCCGCAGCTTGACCACCTCAAAGATTTGCTCCAGCTCGATGGACTGCGCCAACGCGTTGGAAATGTCGTTGATCACGAACAATTCTTCCAGCTTGTTGGAAGTTTCCGTGTTTAGACGGGCGTTATCAATGGCGACGGCGGCCTGAGAGGCTAAGGTGCGCGCCAAACGCACGTCAGACACGCTGAATTGGCGCGATGGATCAGCCGTCTCGATCTCGATCAGGCCGATGGTCTGTTCGCGCACCGCCAGTGGCAGCAGCACGCGCGACGCTACCGCACGGCGCTCCATCAAGTGACGTTCGTCATCGGACAGCGCTTCGGTGGCACTGGCGCGCATCAGCAGCATCTGGCGAGATTGCAGCGCTCGTTCGCGCATCGGATACTTGGTCAAGTCATACAGCGTACCGGTGGGGTCGCCGTTGGGCTTGCTGCCGTAGAGATCAAGATCGAGCTGGACGATGAGCGTGTTATCCACATCATCCCACAGCAAAATCTGCGACGAATCCACTTGCAGCGAGAAGATCATCTGGTTAGCGGCGTTGGTCAGCACCTCTTGCAGGTTGAGCGTGGACGAGGTGGCTTGCGTCGCTTCGAACAGCGTTTCCAGCTCGCGGGTACGCAGCAATGACTGCTCGAACAGGTTGGCGTTTTGCACCGCCACCACGGCTTGCGCGGCGATGGTCTGCGTGACTTCGACCTGTTCGGAGGTGAAATCGCGGTTGGAGTCTTGCGCCTCAAAGGTGAGCACGCCGATCATCTGACCGCCGATCACCAGCGGCACCAGCAGCATCGCGAGGATGCCGCGCTTGATCAGGGCATCCCGCGCACCAGTTACCCGCGTATCCGTGTTCACGTTGCGGATGATCAGCGGTTGTACCGAGCGCTTCAATTCCTCGAAAATGGGCGAATTGTTATCCAGCAGCAGATCGAGTTCGGTTTCTTCGGGCGGGTTGTCGCCGCGCGGATATTCGTACAGGAAGCGGCCTTGCTGCGTGCGCGCTTCGGCAAACAGGATGGCGGTGCCGTGTTCCACTGACAGGAATGTGCAAATCTCGCGCAGCGTCACGTCGAAGATGTTTTCCACGTCCGGCGACTGCGTGAGCGCGTTCGAAACATGATTGAGCAGTGCCAGACGTTTGGCTTGCTGGTCGAGGGCGCGGGCACGCGAGGCCGTTTCGTTATACAGCCGCGTGTTTTCGCCCGCCGTCTTGGTCGCTTCTTGATATAAGCGCGCGTTTTCCAGCGAGACGGCGGCTTGGTTGGCAAAGGTCAGCGTCAACTGTTCCATCGTCGGCGTGTAGTAGCCGATTTGCTCTTTTTCCAGCACCAGCAAGCCGATCAGCGTACTGCGTGACACCAGCGAGACGCCCAACCATGAGCGCGTTTGTCCCTCTTCGCTGTACGGGAAGCGCTCATCTTTGGTGATGTCGGGGATGTTCAACACCTGCCCGCGCGAGGCCAATTCGCGGAACAGTGACGAGTCCGCGATTTCCGCTTCGACGCCGAGCAAATTCTGCGAGTCTTCGAAGCCACGCGCCGCGCGGATGACCAGCATATCGCCGCGCCGCAGCCACAACGTCACGCGCTCGAAGGCGATGATGTTGCTCAGGCGGTCGATCAGCATTTGGACTACGGCGTCCGGTTCCAGCGTGGAGGCCAGCTCACCGGAGACTTCCGTCAGCACGCTCAACTGCTGCGCACGCGAGTCTACGTCCGCATACAGGCGGGCATTTTCTAGCGCGATGGAGGCTTGGACGGACAGCGTGAGCATCTTCTCGATGTCGTCATTCACGAAATGCGCGCGCGGGTCGGTCTGGACGCACATCATCACGCCGACGACGGTATCTTCACGCGTCAGCGGGACGCCGAGCATAGCATGGACGGGTGCGATGTTGAGCGCGGTCTGGCTGAACGGGCTGTCGTTCAATTCCGCGTTGGTGACCATATGCGGCGCACGTTCCCGCGCCACCGCCGCCTCGAAACTGGTGCTGCTCAATGGCTGGCTCTGCCCTTGGAAGGTGCTTTCGCCCAAGCCCTGCGCGGCGACACCGATCAATTCGTCACCGCTGACCAGCCAGATATACGCGCCAGCCACGTCCAACAGGCTGACCGTTTCTTCACAGATGAAATTGAGCACGCTGGTCTTGTCGATCAGGGCGCTGGTGCTGACGGCGTGCCCGATGCGCCCCACCGTGGCGGAGAAGCGTTCACGGTCGATGGACTGCTGGAACAGGCGCGCGTTTTCGATGGCGATGGCGGCAAGGTTCGCCATACGTTGCAACAGCGGCATCTGCTCCTCGAAGCCGAACGCGCCGCTCAACTCGCTGCCCATGTGCAGCGCGCCCGTCACACGACCGCCCGCAATCATCGGCACGATCAGGGTGGTGCGTTCGCCCGTCATCCACCACGTTTTGAGGTCTTGGTAATTGGGCAGACGGTTGGCGTCCCCGATGTGGTAGATCGCCGTTTGCGCATCGCGGATGGCAAGGCCGACGGCAGTGTCCCCGACGGGGATCGGGTCGCCGGGATCGATGCTGATCTCGCCACGCATACCGAGCGTGACGCGCCGCACCTGAAATTCATCGCGGTCTTCATCGACCAACATCACGCTCATGCGGGTGAAGGCGATCATGTCGCGCATACCACTGGCGATGCCTTCGATGATCTCGTCCAGTTCCAGCGTGGAGGCGACGGCTTCCATCATCTCGTTGATGCGCGATTCCTGCACGTTGGCGCGCACGGTTTCGTCATACAGGCGTGTGTTTTCGATGGCAGAGGCCGCTTGCACCGCGAACAATTCGATGCTGCGCAGCGTGGCCTCGGTCGGGACTTTGTTATCCAGCGGGCGATCCATCGTGATGATGCCGATCAGACGGCTGCGGTCAAGGCCGTAGAGCGGCAGATACAACGTGTCGAGCGGATGCCAATCTTCTGTTGGATGGGCGGCCACGCTGGCAGTTTCTTGATCGCCCGTCGATTGTGCCGTGATGCCCGCGATACGTTTGTTTTCCGTCACCCACGGCGCGTTGAAACGGATGTAATAAGCCTGCCCGATGCGGTAATGGCGGAAATCGGGGTCGGAAAGGCGCTGGTTCCACACCATGCCGGGGAGAACGTTCTGGCGGAACTGCGATTCTTCTTCCTCCGTGAAGCCGGAGAGGATGGTTTCGCGCGGTTCCATCTTCTGGTCGCGCAGGGTGATGGCGACGCGTTCCCAACCCGCCGCGCAGATGGCATCCGCGACGACTTTCAGGCGCGTGGGCACATCGGTAGCACGCTGAATCTCGCCCGCCACCATATATAGACGTTCCAACCGATCACGTTCAAGGCGTGCGGCGGCAGCTTCCGATTGGAAGGCTTGCAACAAGCGGAAGTTTTGCACGGCAGCGACGGCTTGCGCGGCGAACACTTCCAGCGTCTCGACCACGGGCGCGGCGGGGCGCTTGCCATCGCGCGGATCGTCCACCGTCATCATGCCGAGCAGTTCCCCATCGGTGTTGCGGAGGGGCACCAACAGCGCGTCGCCCTTCTTCCACGCCGTAATGCCTGTTTTGCTGGCGCTGAGTTGGTCAACTTCTTGGAAGAAGTCCGCATCCGGGGCACGCCAACTGCTCTGTTCTTCTTCCGGCAGCAGATACGAATTGCTGATCCGGTAACGCGGGATGAACATGCGCTCAATGGCTTCGACGATGGGACGGTTGGCCTGCAATTCCGCCAGTAACCGCGACGACAGGCCGGACGTGGCGGCGATGCGCAGGATGCCGGTAGCCTTGTCCACCAGATTGATCACGGCGATGTTGAAGACTGTAGTTTCGGTGATGCTTTTGGCGATCACGCTCAGGACGGACTCGGCGCTCTCCTTCGAGGTGAGCAGCCGCCCAAGCTCGAAGATGTGCGCGAATTGATCGGCACGTTGTTTCAGCAAATCCGGCTGCTGCTCTTGCTGCGTATTGCGCAGCGCATTGCCGATGCCGATGGTGGCCTGATTTGCCAACACCCGCACGAAATCTTGAATTTGCGCCGGGAACGCGTCGGGACGGTCACTGAAGAGGTGCAGCGCGCCCACCGGCACACTGCCGTTATAAATCGGCGCGGCGATGGCGGAACGGGCTTTGACGGGCTGCACATCGATGTCGGTGGCGTCGTAATCGTTGATGATCACGATCTCGCCGGAACGAATCGCGCGGTGCTCGATGGGCGCGAGATCAGTCAGCCCTTTGGCGAAGCCTAAGCGGCGATCAATAACAGGCTGTTCCATTGACAGCCATTCATCTTGCGGCTTGAGCAGCGCAATCGTGACATTTTCCGAGTCGAGGATGCGCTGGAGTTCCAGCCGGAACACGTCCAGCAAGCGATCCAGATCGGTGATCTGGTTGATCTCGTGACCGATACGGGTGAGCGCGTCCAACTGCTGCACGCGGGCTTGCAAGCTGGCGTCGGTGGCCTGATACAGCATCAAACGCTCGACGCCCGCCGCGATCTGCGCACCGATGGCTTGCAGTAAGCGTACATCATCATGGTTGAATTCGCGTTCGGTGCGGCTGGCGACGGTCAATTCACCGAGGCCGCGATCCCGCGCGATGAGCGGAATCTGGATCACGGCGATCATCTTGAAACGTTCGGCTACCGCGCGGTAAATTGGCATCACCCGCCCGTCGTTCAGGACATCGTTGGTCATGAACGCGCGCTTGGACATGACCGGACTGGCTTCAAAGCCCGCGCTGTAGACATCCAGCGTCAAAGGCTGCGTCAGTTGCCCTTCCAGTCCGTTCGTCCAGTCGGGGATCGTGCGCAGTTCGCCGGACGACTCATCCAGCAGGGAAACCGCCACAATATCGCAGTTGAACAGCTTCCTGATCTCGGCGGCGGCACGTCCTAGCATCTCGTCTAGCGTCGTGTTGTCGGACACGATCTCGGCAAGCTGGCGCATCCCTACCGAGACATCGGCGCGGAGGCGCGTTTCGCGGTAGACACGGGAATTCTCGATGATGACGGCGGCTTGCGAGGCGAACACCTTCAGCGTCCGCGCGTCGTCTTCGGTGAAATCGCTGCTGTTGATCTTGTTGGCGATCTGGACGTAGCCGAGGCGGTGGTCATTGGCATCGAGCGGCGCGATCAGGCTTTGCCGCATCGAGAGCGCCAGCGCCATTTTATCGACGCCACTGTCTCGGATCGCGCTGTCTTCCGACAGGCTGTTGCTGATCCAGTAGCCGCGCCGATTGATCCGCGTGGCGAGTTTGCCATCAGTCGTGAACGGAATCTGGTAATAACGCGCGAGATTATCGGGGACGCCGTAAAAAGGCAGTTGGCTGATCAACATATTGCGGCTGGCGTCGTGCAGCAGAATGCCGCACATATTGACGTTCATCAGCTTCGCCATGCGTTCCACGATGCGGGCGTACAACTCATCGGGCGTACTCAACAGATCGAGCGCTTGGCTGATCTGTTGCAGACCGCCGAGATTTTCTACTCGCTTCTGTTCTTCCTCGTACAGTTTGGCGCTTTCCAGCACGATCCCGATATGCGAGGCGAAGACTTTGAGCAGCCGCAGATCATTATCGGTGAACGGCGCGCCGTCGCGTTTGTTGGCGATCTGCACGGAGCCATAGCGCTGACCGTTGACTGACACAGGCACCATCGCGGTAGTGTTGACGCCGACTGCTTCCGCCAGATCGCGCAGCCCGATCTGCTGCACCAAGCTGTCGTTGCGCACGTCGTTGGAATACCACCACTCGTTTTGGAGGAAAATCTCGCGCTGCTGGCTGCCCGCTTCGACGGGGATGCGGTACATGTTGATGATGGCATCCGGCACGCCGTAGTACGGCCCTTGCGCCACCAGCACATGCTGATCGTTATCCAGCATCAGCAGCCCGCACATCTCGACGCCCATCAGGTCAGCAATGCGCGCGGTGAGTTGCGCAACCATCTTGCGGTTATCTTGCAGCGAGGTCATCGCAGAGGCGATCTCTTGCAAGCCGCTTACTTCGATCTGCCGCTCAGACTGCGTTTGTGCCAAGCGCGCGTTTTCTACCGCGATGGCGATGTGTCCGGCGATGGTCTGGATGAAGCTCAAATCTTCATGGTTGAATTCGCCCCGCGTGCGGCTGAACAATTCAAGCGTGCCCACCAGATGATCGTTGGTGAGCAGCGGCAAGCCCAGATATGCGACGTAAGGGACATCCTTCAGCTTGGTGTGCAGATCGGGGCGCTGGTTGAGGTCAGCGACGATCAGCGGTTGGCGGTAGCGCGCTAACCAGCCGGATAAGCTGTCTTCCAGATGATAGACGTTATCGGTCTGCGCCAACTGATCGAAATATTCCGGCGACCCGTGTCGTCCGGTCGGGCGCAAGACGCGCTGATCGTCGTCCCACAAATTGATCTCGGCAACGTCGAAATTGAGCGCCTTGTTGACACTACGGAGGGCGTTATCCAGCGTGGCAGACAATTTCTCGCCACTGTTGACGAGCTGCGTGATCTCCGCGATCACGTCCATCGCCCGCAACGGATTGACGCGCTCTTCGCGGTAGCCGTTGCCATCCATCTCGCGCATCACGACGACGATCTGGTTGATCTGGTTGCCCTGTCGAGGAATGTAGTGCGAGGCGGCTTCTACATGACGGCTGCCGACTTTGAACGAGGCGTGCCCCTCTTTGCCGAACAATTCCAAGAAGGCATCGCTCGGCTGCACATAATCCGTCATCCGTTCAAGGTTGGGCGCGCTGCCGTTGAGGTTGAACCATGCCCGCGCTTGCTGGTTGGCAAACACGAGATTGCCGCGCCCCTCCGCCACCAGCACCGCGTTCTCGTTTTCCGTCAGATTACCCGGAACGAGCGACGGCGGCTGTTCGGTCTCAACACGCGCACGTTCTTGTTGCAAGCGGGCGAGGACGACAATCCCCGCCAACAAACAGATCCCGACCGCCAGCAGAAGGAAAGGTATGCCCATGCTACGCTACCGCTACTTTTTTACCATGACGTTTCGATGGGTTCAAAGGAATCGCCAGCCGGACGGCGACGCGCTTCTGCCGCCAATTCCGTGATCTCGCGAATATCGGCAAACCGCTGCGTCGCGTTGGAGACGATGCCGCCGCTCAAGGTCATCAGCGGGCGCGTTTCCGTGCTATTTTCCAGCGTAATGTAACCCTGTTCGCGATGAATGAATGAATAATGCTGTTTGACTTCGGCGTTGAAGCGCTCGATCAGCTTATCTTTGGCCTGCGTAGCGCGCGGTGAGTAGGTGATGATGATGAAGTTGTCGTTGCCCGCGTGCCCGACGAAGTCATCCGGCGTCCCGAATTCATCCACCACTTCACCGAGCAGCAGCGCCATGAAGCGCAGGACTTCGGTACTGGCAATCGGGCCATAGACTTCTTGGAAGGCGTCGAAGGCGTTGATCTTCAGATCGACGTAATACCATGTGTCGGTGGTGCGCATCAGATCGCGCAGTTGATCCTCGATCAGTTTGCTGCTCGGCAAATTGGAGCGCGGATCCATGCTCTTTTCGCGGTCAACGCGGTCAATCGCGTTCTTCACGCGCAGCTTGAGTTCTTCGATGTCGAACGGCTTGGTGATGTAGTCATCCGCGCCGAGTTCGAGACCCGCGATCTTGTCCGAACGCTCGTCTTTTTGCGTCAGGAAGATGATCGGAATGTGGCTGGTGCGCGTGGTTTGGCGGAGTTCGCGGCAAACCGCGTAACCGTCCATATCCGGCAGCATGATGTCCAGCACGATCAACTGCGGCAACTGCTTCCGTGTGAGCGTCAACGCATCACCGCCACGCGGCGCGATTTGCACGTCGTAGCCCTGACCGCTGAAGTAAATACGCAGCATATTTGAAATATCAAAGTCGTCTTCAACGACCAGTATACGACCCTTACTCACCCTGCACCTCCCACATGAACGGGACTTGGTGCCAACTGTACACAAAGCGCCTACAAGCAGCAGATAGACGCTGGCTTCGCGGGCAGTCGGCATGAAAATTGCGAGAAAATTCCTCTCTCTACTATACTGAGAATCTTGACCGACGCAAAGTAAAGTCCATCACGGAAATCTCTCAACCCCTTGCCCGTTGGCTTGCCGACGCCCCTGCCCCGCGTGCTGACTCTCTGTCACAATAGAGCCTGATTTCGTTACAGGAGAATCACCGTGTCGCGTTGGCGTTTCATCATCCCCATTTTGTTAGTTGTTCTGGTCGGCGTGTTAGGGGCGATCTACCTGAGCGCCAACCTCAGCGCCAGCGGCGGTCAGCAGCCCGTCATGCCGCTGGATGATGCCTACATCCATTTCCAGTACGCCCGCGCCATTGCCGAAGGTCACCCATTCCGCTACAACCCTGACCAGCCGCCCACCTCCGGCGCGACGAGTCTGCTGTATCCGTTCGTCCTCGCCCTCGGCTACCAACTCGGCTGGCAGGGTGAAGCGTTGGCGTGGTGGGCAATCGGGATCGGCTGGCTATGCTGGCTCGGCTCCGCGCTGCTCCTGTATTTCACGCTGAATCGCATCACCGCCAAATTAACTGAGATCGCCCCATCTTCCCTTAGCACTCAGCACTTAGCACTTAGCACTGTTCTCACCGTCGCCTTCATCCTCACCGGCTCTCTCGATTGGGCATTCATGTCCGGCATGGAAACCGGACTACTGATCTTTAGCATTTTCCTGACCCTGTATTTCTGCGCGCGCGAAGATCGACTCGGGATCGTCCTAGCCGCCATGCTCACCGCGATCATCCGCCCCGAAGGCTTGCCGATCGGCGTGCTGGCGGGCATCTACGCCGCCACCCTGAAAACTGAGTCGCCATTAGGCCGATCACAATCTATCAAACGCTGGCTGCTGTATGGTGGCCTTCCACTGCTGGCGGGCTTGCTCCAACCGCTGATCAACTGGGCAGTCACGGGATCGCTATCCGCGACGGGCTTGCAAGCCAAGTCCTATTTCTACAATGTGCCCTTCGATCTTTCCGTCGCGATCTCGCAAACGCTGACGACGTTTCTCAAATCGTGGGCGCATTTGATGTGGGATGCCTCGCAGCCGACGCTGACCAGCCACGCGATCCTGCTGTTGCCGTTGGGCATCGTAACGCTGATCAACGGCTCGGTGCAAAGCATCCGCGAACGCCGCCTGACATTGCCCATCTTGATCGTGGCGTGGATGCTGTGCGTCACAGGCATCGCCGCGACGCTGGAAACGGCTTTCTGGCAGATGGGGCGCTATCAGCAGCCCGCCATCGCGCTGTTGTATCCGCTGGCGCTGCTCGGCCTGCTGCATCTGCGCAACTTGCGTCATCCGCTGCAACTCCGTTGGGGCGTGCTCGGCTTAATCCTGTTGCAAACTGTGATCGCGGCGGTTCCCTACGTGCAGTATTACCGCGACAACGTGCATGAGGTGGCGTCGAGCCAGATTCCGATGGCTAACTATGTGCGTGATAACGTGCCCGCGACGGCAGTGGTCGGCGTGCATGACATCGGCGTGATGCGCTATCTCGGCGGACACACGACCTATGATGTGGTCGGCCTGACGACTCCCGGCGCGGCGCAGGCATGGCGCGGTGGCCCCGGCACGACCTATGAGCAGTTACGCCACGACACGCTCAGGCCGGATTATTTCGCGATCTATCCTGACGCCCGCAGTCTGACCTATTTCGAGGGAACGGGGCTGTTTCACGAACAGATCGCCAGTTTCCCGTCCGTGCTGCCGCAGTGGTACAACGTCGCGTCCGCCACATGGACGGGGCAACATGTGTATCGCGCCGAGTGGTCAGCCGCCACATGGGCACGCGTGCCGCTTCAGCTAAGTTCGGTGCAAGCGACGAACGGGCTGGCGCTTGTCGATATGGTCAATGTGGCTTGGTTGAGCGATGAAGCCGCCCATCAATACCAGTGGCAAGCCGTCAAGCGCGATGGCTTTGCGTCCGAACTGCGCGACATGCGCTACATCGCGTGTGCCTTTAGCGCGGAGAATGCGGGTTGCGGCGCGATGGACGGCGGGCGCATCTTGCGCGGCGAATCGATGCAGATCACGACGCAGCCTAACAAACCGCTGTTGTGGATCATGCGCGTACATCCGTTGGAAGCCGTCGAGCTGGAGGTCCGCGTGAATGATCAGATCGTGGCCTACCCGCATATCTTCGCGCAGGCGGGGCAGTGGCTAGAAGTCGCCGCTATGATTCCAGCTTCGTTCATCACGGGCGATCAGACGCGGTTCAGCCTCACCATCAGCGGCGGATCGGCAACTAGCGCCTATTTGCCGTTCTCTCACTGGTTCTTTCAGGGCGATCCGCAGCCTGACGACGCCATTCAGCATCCCGCGCCACCCGCCGTATTTGCTGACAAGATCACGCTTGCCGGACGCCAGATCGACTATGCGCCCTCAGCTCGGACACTCACGCTGATCTTAGAATTCCAGCACGACGAGACGCTCGGCGCGCTGTTTGGCCTCGATGCCAAGCTGTTCGTGCATCTGTACGATCCACAGGGCAAGCTGATGGAACTCCCCGGCGCGCAGTACGATGGACGGCTGGGCAGTGGCACGCTGCCGCCCGCCAACTGGCTCCCCGGCACGCTGCGGGAAACCGTTGAGCTTCAACTGCCGCCCGACCTCCCCGCCGGAACCTACCGTGTCGCCATCGGCCTGTACAATCCGACCGGTGGTCTGGCGCGCTATCCCGTCACGGGCGACGGCGCGGACTCAGATCGCCGTCTGTTCATCGGTGAAATCACTGTGAAGTAGCAAAAAATCAGGCCGCGCTCTGACTGAACACGGCCTGATACCATCTATTTCTTGCTGTCTTCTACTTAGCACCTAGCACTCAGCACTCTCTTCCGTCTTCTATTCAGCACTAAGGACTAAGCACTCAGCACTGTCTTTCCTACGCCAGTGTTACCAGCGCGCCCTCTAGCCGCTCCTGCGCCGGATACGAGGCGGGATGGAAGGGCAGCCCCGTCGTCATCTCGTAGACCTGCTGGAACGCCTGACTGAGCGCCACGATCAGGTCATCGGGCATCCGCACCGGATCGGTTTCCTTGAAATTCTGACCCACGTACCACAGCCGCGCCAATTCCTTATCCATGCTTTGTGGATCGCGCCCGGTCGCCATGTCTTGCGCATAATCTGCCGCGCGCCAGAAGCGGCTGTTTTCTGGCGTGTGCAGTTCATCGATCAGCATCAGTTTGCCCGTCTTCAGGTCATAGGCGAATTCGTATTTGCTATCCACCAGCATCAGCCCTTGCTTGGCGCACAATTCCTGCCCGCGCATGTATAAAGCCAGCGCCGCTTTTTGCACTTCCGCCCATGCGGCCTCGGTCAGGTAGTGCATCCCCACGATGTCCGTCAGGGCTTGACGGGTGCCGCGCCCCACATCGGCTTTGGTCGTCGGCGTGACGACGGGTTGCGGGAGCTGCTGATTCTTCTTCAAGCCTTCGGGGAAGGTGATGCCGTACAGGTGGCGCATCCCGCTGGCGTAGGCAGGCCACAGGCTGGTCGAGGTGACGCCCGTGATGTAACCGCGCACCACCACGTCGAAGGTCAGCGCGCGGGCTTCACGCGCGATGGTGATGTTGGGATCGGGCGAACTCACGAAATGGTTAGGGATGATGTCACTGGTACGCTCGAACCACCACGCCGACAGCTCATTGATCACTTGCCCCTTGTACGGCACGAGGCCGATCTCGTGATCGAAGATGTGGAGGCGGTCGGTGGCAACCAGAACACGATGTTTACTATCGCTCGTGATGTAAAAATCACGAACTTTGCCATGCGGCAAATCACCGGGGACTTCGAACTTGCTTAGCGCGTGAGGTAGAACCTTTAATATTGCGGCGGCACTTTCCATGATACTCGTCCCTCCAATAATTCTATATGGTGCTGTTCAGTTCGGCTCCAATCCCTTCAACGGAACCAACTCGGTGTTCATTAGCCTCGGTCAGTACGGATGCCTCACATGTTAGGGTTCAATTACCTACAGGGTATCATAGGACATCAAAAATAGATCGATCAAAATTCACTCTACGCTCTATGATCAATTTTCGGATGGTGGCATCGGGAAGGCAAATGGCGCGTGGCAAGCCAACTGTCGCGGCGGTGGGCAGGCTGTCGCGGGCGCTCGGTGATGAGCCGCGCCATCTGGCGGTTAGCGTGCTGCTGAACCAGACCATCCCGCCGCTGCCCAGCGCGACCGCCACCTCGACATTTTTGCCCTCGACACCTATCACTCCCACTGATCCGTCCAGCAACGCGGCAGTGGACGCCCCCGTCCGGCTGCCGGACACAGGCTACCAACCGCCAAGCGCAGCGATATCGCTAACTGAAACCCTCAGGCTAGTCGTCGCCGCGCTGGCTTTCGGCTTCGCCATCCTTGCCATACTGCGTCATCGTCGGTGCTAGTCTCTGCGGACGGCGTGGCGTTCTCATAGGATCGCTATTGTTTTATCATGTACTTTTTATGAAAAATTCGCGGGTATGCCATTGCATGAGGCATAGCGCATATGTATAATGGCAATTCGATGAGGGGGCGGAATGCATGTCTGTCACCGAGGAAGTCAAGTCTCGTCTTGATATTGTGAATTTCATAGGTCAGTATGTTCAGTTGAAAAAGGCCGGACGGAATTACACTGCCCGTTGCCCGTTTCACAACGAACGCACCCCATCTTTTATCGTCTTCCCCGATTCTCAAGCGTGGCGCTGCTTCGGCGCATGTGGTGAAGGCGGCGACATCTTTAACTTCGTAATGAAGCGCGAAGGCTTGGATTTCCCCTCAGCGCTGCACCTCCTCGCTGAAAAAGCGGGCGTCGAACTGCACGACAAATCTCCCGAACGCGCCAACGAAGAACAACGTCTCGATAAACTGCGCGGGCTGCTAGATGAATCCGCCCGTTTCTATCATGAGAAACTGCTGAATTTTGGCCCCGCTGCGGTGGCACGTGGCTACGTGCGCAAGCGTGGCCTCGGTGCGGAGACGGTCGAGAAATTCCAGATCGGCTACGCGCCTAACGATTGGACGGTACTACTCAATCATCTGCTGCATCTCGGTTACAGCGAAGATGACTGCGTAGAAGCGGGCGTCGCCATCCGCAATGATAACGGGCGCGTCTATGACCGCTTCCGTCACCGCCTGATGATCCCGATCCACAACGTGACGGGCAAGGCCATCGGCTTCGGCGCGCGTGCGCTCGATCCCGACGACAATCCAAAATACCTGAACTCTCCACAGGGGCCGTTGTTTGACAAAAGCGCGACCCTGTTCGGGCTGCATCACGCCCGCCGCAGCATCCGCGAACAAGAGACCGCCGTCATCGTGGAAGGCTATATGGACGCGATTCAGGCGCATCAGGGCGGCTTCACCAATGTCGTCGCCCAGATGGGTACGGCGCTGACCGAACCCCAGTTGAAGACCCTCAGCAAGTTCGCCCGCCGCCTGATCCTCGCCCTCGATCCTGACGCCGCCGGAGCCAAGGCCACCATGCGCGGCTTGGATGTGATCCGGCAGGTTTCGGAAACGGGCGAACCATTTTTCGATTCGACACGGGGGCTGTTACGATCAGCGAGTCGCCTCGATGTCGATTTGCAAGTGATGACCTTGCCGGATGGGCAAGACCCCGACGACGTAATCCGCGAAACGCCCGATCTATGGCGCGAATTCGTGGAGAATGCCCAACCCGTCGCTGAATACGTGATGTCGGTGGGGACGGCGGGTGTTAACTCGCAAAGCCCGCTGGCTGACCGCGAAAAAGTGGCGCGGGAACTCCTTCCGATTCTGGTGGCGACAGAAAATAACTTACAGGAGCAAACCAACATCCAGCAGCTTGCCTTCAAACTCCGGTTGGATGTCAAGACGCTGATGCAATGGGCGGCGGATCATCGCTTACGCTTGACGCCGCGTCAGATTTTTGCCAGAGAAGGCAAACCAGAAAGCCCGCCAACCGCGACTAACCAAGAACAACCAGCGCCGACGGCTTCCATCTCGCCGAAAACTGATTCAAAACCGTTATCTGATGGATTAGCCGCCGAACGCTACTGTCTGGCGGTGCTGCTGCGCAATCCCGGTCTGATGGCAGGCATCAATCGGCGTTTTCGCGAAATTGCAAATAAGGCTAAAAATGGTGATGAAGTGATGGGGCCGTTTTCCGCGCAGGACTTTACCAGCGCCGATTATCGCGCCATTTACAGCACCTTCCAGAGCGCGATTACGCAGTATGAGATCGAGCCAGAGGATTTTCTAAAACAGCATCTACCTTACGATCTGACCACACAGGTCGAGGACTTAGCTGCTTATCCGTTAGAGCGCTTTGAACAAACATTGTCACCGTTGTTAAGCGTCGAAATCCAGCAAGTGAAGCGCGACCAGCAGAAATTTGCGCTGAATGGGGGACTTGAACAAGAATTACGGGTGCTGGAGCGGCGGGCGTTAGAACTGCGCAAAGCCCGTCTGCGCCGCGAAAATCTTGAACTGCAATTTTTGCAGAAAGAGCAGGAAGCCGAGCCGGCTGCGGAACTTCGCTTCTTGCACCGCGTATCACTGAATAGTACAGCGATACGGCATATCGAAGCGGCGATGAGCCAGCTTGCACAGGCCATGCGATAACCGTCCAGACAACAAGTGGCTGAAATGAAGGCCGGAATATGTCAATGACCAAACGTCCGATACGAAAACCGCAAGAAGAAGAAAACGAAGAAGCAGCCGAAGCGACCGCCACCACCGCTGGTATGTCCGAAGGACAGGGTGATGAAGCCGATGTGCTGCCTATCTTCGAAGACTCTGACGATGGACAGAGCCTCTTTGAGCAACTAGAAGAGGCAGGGATCGATCTCAGCGCAGACGGGTCACTCGACCACTTCACGATGGAGCCGGACGAGGAAGACCTCGAAGAGATCGAAGAAGAAGGCTTGCTCGATGAGACCGTCATCGATGGAGCCTCGCTCGCGGACGACCCGGTGCGGTTGTACCTCAAGGAAATCGGGCAAGTTCCGCTGCTCGATCCCAACCGCGAAATGTGGTTGGCCTCCCAGATGGCAGCCGTCACCCTGTTGAATGCCGCCGAGCAGGCCGACGAAAATGGCGTCAAGCCATCGCACATCGCCACGCTGGAAAAGCTGTACGATGTGCTGCTCACCTATTGGCAGGAAACCATCGAGATCGCCACCGCCAACGGCGTCGATATGCCTGAGCTGCAAACGATGGTTAACGAGGCGCAATCGCTGCGCCGCGATTGGAACACGTCGGGGTCTTCCTACGTGCGCAGCTACCTTGATCGCGGCGATTGGGGGCACAACGACAAGTGGGCGACGCTGGCGCACAGCCTGTTTGAGGTGTTTCAGGCGCTCTACCTATTCCCCGTCAGCCTGCAAGAGAAGATCGCGGCGTACGTGAAAGAGCGTAACGAACTGCCACCGAAAACCGCCTTCGCCAGCATGGTGCAGAGCAAAGACGCCGACTACGAAGCCCTGATCGGGGATGAATTCCTCGAAACCCGTCTGCGCGCCAACCAAGCCGCCGAATCGCTCACTCGCGCGAATTTGCGTCTGGTCGTCAGCGTCGCCAAGCGCTACATGATGCGCGGCATCAGCTTCCTCGACCTGATTCAAGAAGGCAATATCGGCCTCTTGCGCGCTGTCGAGAAGTTCGACCACACCAAGGGCTTCAAGTTCAGCACCTACGCCACATGGTGGATTCGGCAGGCCATCAGCCGCGCCATCGCGGATCAGGCACGCACCATCCGCATTCCCGTGCATATGGTCGAGACCATCAACCGCCTGATGCGCGTGCAGCGCGAACTCATCCAGCAGTTGGGCGGCGAACCGAGCACCGAGCAGTTGGCGCTAGAGATGGAATTCCTCACGCCGGAGGAAACCAAGCAGATTCGCTCGATGATGGAAAAAGAGCAGCGGCTCGATCCGCAGATGGCGCGCAAACTGCGCCGTGCTGCCAACAAAGTGCGCAAGATCATGCGCATCTCGCAAGAGCCGATGTCGCTCGAAATGCCCGTCGGTCAGGAAGACAGCAGCTTGCTCGGTGACTTCATCGAAGACGATAAGCTGCCGGGGCCAGTCGATGCGGCGGCGCGGCAGTTGCTCAAGGAGCAGGTGCGGGCGGCGCTGTCCGTGCTGAGTGAGCGTGAGCGCGAAGTGCTGGAGATGCGCTTCGGCCTGCGCGATGGGCAAGAGCACACGTTGGAAGAAGTCGGCAAGTATTTCGGCGTGACGCGCGAACGCATCCGCCAGATCGAGGCCAAGGCGCTCCGCAAACTGCGCCATCCAACGCGCAGCCGCCCCCTCCGCGACTACTTGTAAATCGATGATCATCCAGTCCCTTCTCAGCGCGAGAAGGGACTTATTTTCTCACCTTACGCAGTTTACACAGTGCCTACATTGCCTACGGCGATACCAGTGAACATGCCTTCACGTCGTCCCTCGGTTCCCCCTCTCCGCTTCGCAACGAGGGGGTCAGGGGGGCAGGTTGCGTAAGGTCATTTTTCTTCTCAGCACGACCCCGTTTTCGCCCTTATCCGCGCAGTTCGTCCCCGCTACCTTCCGTCACCAGATCGGGTGGTGGCAGCAGTTTTTCGACGGGACGGGCGGGCTTGATGTCCAAATCCAGCGGTTCCAACGACACGATCTTGCGGAGCGTCGGCAGATAATACACGTTGTACACGATCATGTTCAAAACGGCGTGTTCGTCGCGGCTCACGCGGAATTCCAGATCGTTGATCGCCAGCCGGTACGAGCCTTCATAGCCCAGACCGAGGATCAGGCTGCCGATCTTGAACCCATTCGACAGTTTCAACTGTTTCCATTCTTCGGGCGACAGCGGCGGGTTGTAACTGTAGATGCCATACGCGAGATGCGCTTGCCCCGTTTGCCGCGTCACCAACCCCGGCGCGACGGCGGCCTCCGTCAAGCCCACCGTCAGCGAGATCGTCAAAAACGCTGGCACGCCGAGGATCAGCAGGAACAAGAACAATTCGCCGCTGGATACAGGCGCGGTCAAGATCGTCAGGATGCCAAGCCCGCCGAGCACCAGCAGAATCGGGATCGCCCGCCGCGAAGCTTCTTTGCGCAGCCGCGCGATCTGCGTCGGACTCAAGCGCCCCTGTCGGTTGAGCTTCAAATCATCGGCGGTGAACTGGAACGCCTTCGCCAAGTCGGAGGGCGGTGTTGGTAAGTCAGTTTTCATCAACATTGGTCACTTTCCTCCTACCAACACTAGCACACTTTGGCCTGTTAGCCACGCATCTCCATCAGGTTTCCAGATTCATAGCGCCGCAGCCCGCGATAGAAAACGAGCACACCGACGCTCAACACGCCGACTGCGCCCATCGTGCTCAACAGCGCGATCCCCGGCGAAAGCTGACGCAGCGCTTCTACGGGCAGGTACGACACGAACGCCGCCGGAATCAGTGTGAACAGGATCAACTTTACGCCGCCATCGAAGATCACGGCGGGATACGTGCTGAACGTAATCAGCGCGTTCACGCCCTGATCGAGCAGCGCGACGGCGTTGCCAAGGAAGAAGCCGAAACTGCTCACCAAGATGCAAAAGCCCACGAACAACATAGCGACGGAGAGCGTCAAGCAGATGAACATGAAGAGCTGTACAATGCTCGGATGCACGAACAGGATGTACGTGAAGAAGCCGAACAGCGCGTCCCCCCACGCCGACGCCAGCATTTTGCTCACCAGCAGATGCGGCAGCACGGGGCGCGGGTACAGCAGCCACGTATCAAGTTGCCCCTGTGTGATGAATGTCGCCAGCCACAGCGAGTTGCCGAACATGGCGAAGGCCAACCCGAATCCCGCCGCCGTGATCGCCCACACGGTGATCACGTCCTCACGCGTCCAGCCGCGCAGCACCGGAAAGCGGTCGAAGAACACCACCCAGAAGATGACCCAGATGCCGTCATTGATGAACATGGCGATGACTTGCGACAAAAACGCGCCCCGATATTCCAACTGCGCGGCGAGGTTCAGCCGAACGTACGCCGCCAGCAGCCGCACCAGATCAGTGATAGATCGCATATTAGCCTCCGTTACTGCTGATGCGCTGCATTCCGGCGCGGTAGATCAATCCCGCGACCAGCACATACAGCACGATAAACAGCCCTTGCTTGATCAGCAGTTCAGTGAAAAAGCCAAGTTCTGGCGCGACGAATAACTGCGCTGGCCCGTAGATAATGCTGGCGAACGGCAGTGATTTCAAGATCGGCTGTGTCCAGTCGGGGAACAGCGACAGCGGGATCATCATCCCGCCCAAGATCATCGTGGCGCGGCGGTACAGCAGCCGCAGCCCGTTGGTATCTTCTAGCCAGAACGCGCACAGCCCGATGATCAGGTCGCTCAGAAAGTCCAGTACGAAGGCCAGCGGCAGCGAGACTAAGAACAACAGGAGGCCGCCCGCCGAAAACGGGATGAAGCCGACCAGCACCACCACGATCAGGATCGCGATGCCCAGATTCAGCGCGAACCGTACCAGCCGATCACCGAGCGCCACGCCCATACGATACAGCGGGTACGACATCGGGCGGATCAACTGAACAGCCAACGCGCCCGTCCGCACGTCCACGTCAATCTCGGCGGAAGGATTGCCGTTAGACATGATGAACGCTTCCGCCATGCCCAGATACCACAACATCTGCGCCAGCGTCAGGCCGCCCAAGCGCGCCGAGCCATCCGCCTCATACGTGATCTTCCACAACTGCATGAAAATGAACAGGATGATGAACAGGAATACCGTGCGCGAGGCCACCTCGCCCAGATATGCCAGATTCGAGCGTGCCGACGTGACGCCTACCCACAGATATTTGCGCAGTTCTGCCCGGAGTGCCGTCATTTCACCGCCTCCGTTTCGCTGTAGATGTGCGCGATTACGTCTTCCAGCGGCGGATCTTCGATGGCAATATCCGCCACCGAACCAGCCTTCAGCACTTCGGTCATCACGACTTCAATCGGCGTCTGCGCCGTATCCACTTTCAGCTTCAGCGCGTAGTCGGTATGTTTCAGCGTCTCCACGCCGGGCAGACTCAGCGGCGTCGGCAGCGTAGCGAATTTCACGCTCAAAATCTTCGATCCAAGATACTGCCGCCGCATGGTGGACACCTTGTCATCGAACACGATCCGCCCGTGATTGATCACGATCACGCGCCGTACGACGCGTTCGATGTCGCCCGCGTCGTGGCTGGTCAGGAACACGGTCAAGCCCTCGTTCTGATTCCATTCGAGGATCAGATCGCGCAGTTCTTGCCGTGCGATCACGTCGAGTCCGATGGTCGGCTCGTCCAGAAACAGCACTTTCGGGCGGTGCAGCAAACTCGCCGCGATCTCCGCCCGCATCCGCTGTCCCAACGACAGCTTGCGCACTTGCGTATCGAGGAATTCACCCAGTTTGAAGCGTTCGATCAGCATATCGCGCCGCTGCCGGTAATCCGCCATCGGGAGGTTATAGACCCGCGCCAGCAGTTCGAACGTATCGCGCGGCGGGAGGTGATACCACAACTGTGATCGCTGCCCGAACACCGCGCCGATGTGATACGTCAGGGCGCTGCGCTGCTTCCACGGCGTGTAACCGAGCACCGTCGCTGTCCCCGTTGTCGGTGTCAGGATGCCCGTGAGCATCTTGATCGTGGTGGACTTGCCCGCGCCGTTGGGGCCGATGAAGGCGACGGCTTGCCCCGCCGGAATCGTCAGGCAGATGTCATCGACGGCGAGCGCTTCGCCGCGTGTACGCCCGAATAGGCCAACACGCTTGCTGGTGGTGAAAACTTTCCGCAGATGTTCGATTTCTACGCAATTTTGCGGCTGTTGAGGGGTCATAAAGGACGATCTCCCATCGACTTGAATGGTTGATCGGCTAATCCTTGCATTACATTTCGCGATTGTCAAGGCCGAGCTTTGGAATTACCCCTTGCTGTGCTCAACTATCCACCTAATAATCATCACAAACACTAGGAAGCCTATGATGAATTCAGAAATTGTTCGTACAGGTGGGGCAAGAATCGGACGCGCGAATGCCACATGGCCTTTCGCTAAACTACGCTGTACCGCTTCCGAGCTGGTACTAGATGTCGCCATCTTGGGCAAATACACCTTCGCGAAAGGCAGCGTCACCCGAATCGAAAAATACACCTCTCTACCCGTGATTGGTCAAGGGGTCAGGCTTGAACATACCATCGCTGACTATCCAGCGCGGATTATTTTCTGGTACTTGGGGAACACCCAGCGCCTGCTTGAGGAAATCGAGGCAATCGGCTTTCTGCCACAAAACGCAAGCATCGGTTGACGGATGCTATCTCGCCTCATTCTCTCGTTCAATAGGGTCATCTTTGAGGATGGCATACGCCTCACGTAATGCCTGATGCCAATCCGTCGGAGCTGTACTGATCTCGGTTTGCAGACTCGCCGCCAATCGCTCGACCAATCGTAAGCGATCTTGCGGTGACAGGCGTTGCGCTTGTTCAAGTACCATCTCTAGTGTTGCTTCCATCGTTACTCACCTCTGCTCTGCAATATCATAGGGGACGGTTCATAGCAATTTTATCCCAAATCATGTCCCGCTTGTTTCCACATCACGCACCCAACCTCCCCCTGCTCTCAATCCGCCCAATCCCGAAAACCGCCGACACCCTCAACGTATTTGAGTCCTATTCGGGACTTCGTTCTCTCACCCCGCCCGTTTCAACGTCGGGCGGCGTTATCGACCCGACGACGCGCCATTTCGTCAATTCCCTGACGAATTCCCTCAACACCACCGACGCCTGCCGCACTTCCTTCCGCCTCTTTACTTAGCACTAAGCACTCAGGACTAATAGACGACCGATAGAGAATATGCCTAGTCCCGCTTTTGTGCGGACGCCACATGTGGCGTCCATATGAGCTTGATAATTAGATCTGCTCTCTTGCGGTTATCTATAAGGACTTCTCTTCAAACCATCTTCAAACCGAACATTTATACTCTTTTTACGACTCTCCTCTTGACTTCCCCTTGATCTATGCTAGAATGTAAAGGCTAATCGTTCTAAGTCTCGGCGTGAGCTTGGCGGCTGCTGCCCAGACCAATGGAAATACGACGACAGCCTACATCAGTGGTTGCACCGCTCCTTCTGCCAGTTATCGATAAGCGCCCTCTACACGGGCGCATAACGGAGCGACCCGCGATCTCATAACATGCGAGCCAATGACAGGTCAACGCCACGCTCGTGCAGCTAGTCTGCAAAACCTCGGTCGACGAACAGCGCATAGAATACAAGAACGACACAAATGATCCCATTCGCACCAGCCAACGGGATCATTTCAGGGATCATCTGAGGGTGGCGAACCGCCGCCATAGAGAAAACGGGGGCAGGCTTACGATCCGTACCAGCAGCTTGAGATCGCGTCTTTCTCCGCCTCTAGCAAGCCACTCAGGATCGCGTCAGCATCCGCGATGGAAGTCACCAGCGGGTCAGTCATCATCGCCCGCCGCAGCAAGTGGTAATCGCAGCGGATCACCGCCTCTGCCGTGAGTTCGTGCGTATCCAGTATCACTTCTTGCATCCCCCGCAGTCCGCGCGGCATCTCGCCCACCGGACGCGGCCTCGGCCCGTTCATATCAACATCGCAGAGCAGTTCAAGGAAGGCGTCCTCGTTCATGTTCGTCACCGCGCCGCGATTCAGCGTGTTGATGTAAAACGGCTTGCCCAACCCGCCCACCATGTTCTCGATGATGTCCGTCGCGTGGTCAGGGCCAAACGTGCTCATGTAGGTGTTGATCGGCGTACTGCCGTGTACGAAACCATCTACCTGCCGCCACATCTCGGCGTGCCACTCGTAGCGATCTTCCGTCTCCCAGATCGACAGCGGCGGAATCTCGTCAGCCAGTGCGCCTTTGCCCTGCCAGAAGCGCATGTACTCTTTGGTATGGGCGACGCACACGGGGATATAGCCGTAGATTTCGTACAGCTTGTGCGTGATCCGGTCGTTGAATTTGGCCTTCGCGCCTACCTTATTGCCCGTGTCTTCGGTCGCCGCCGTCTGCCGGATCGACTCGGCAATAGCGGGCATCACATTCTGACCGTTGTACTCGGCTTTGAGCATCCATGTGAAGTGGTTCACGCCCGCGATCCGCATATCGAAGGCGGCGTCAATCTCGGCGGTGTACGCGCTGCCATCGTGGATAATGCCCGCCCGCTGCGCGTACTTCTTCTTGATGTGTGGCATATGCAGGCTGTCGCACAGCGCGAAGCTTTTCAACTGCGGCGCATAGCGTGCCAGCGCGATGCCATTCACGGTCGATGGGTTGATGTAATTGATCACCCACGCGTCGGGACACATACGCTCGATGTCGCGCACGCACTCCATGATCACGGGCAGTTCGCGCATCGTGCGGAAGATGCCGCCGGGGCCAATCGTGTCGCCGGAACACATGCGGATGCCGTATTTTTCCGACATCGTGCAGTCCAGCCCGCGATAGTAGACGGTATTATTGGCGAAACTGAGGACGACGAAATCAGCGCCGGAGAGTACATCTTTCCAGTCCGTCGTCGCCTCCACCTTCAGCTTGACGCCCGTTTCCGCGATGACCATCTCCGCCAGTTTCGCCATCCGCTCGATCCGGTCGGGCTGGTTATCGACCAACGCCAGTGTGCCCGTGTTCAGGTGCGGCGAATGCACCATCTGCCAGATGGCCTGCCTGCCAAAAAACAGACTGCCCGCGCCGATGACGACGACCTTCGGATGCTGTACTTCAGCCATAACGATTGTTGATCCCTTCCCTACTCAAATAGAAACACTAAGTTTGGCGATGTTTTTGCACGCTTGAGGAGAACCTACTTGCTCGCCCGAACCGACCTTTTACCCCAACAGCCATTTGACAGGTGTGAATTCGAACAACGCGCCGTATTCATCATCGGTCAGGATATTCCAGTCGAATTTGCTCTTGAACAGCCGCACCACTTCGTCGGGAAACGGCTTGTCGAGCAGCTTGGCGGTGCATTCGACCACCAACGGGTTATTGCCATCTTCGAGCGACACGCTGACGTTCGGATTCGCACGGAGGTTGCGCGCCTTGATCGACTCCGGTGCGGTGCAGATGTAGATGCGCTCGTTGATCCAGATGAACCAGATGGGAACCAGATGCGGCGTGCCGTTCGGGCGCACCGTCGCCATCCAAATGTTGCGTGCAGTGAGTAAGCGCTGTGTGTTTGGCATCATCACTCCCGAAATCACGAAACGAGCTTACCGCTAATGATAGTTCAGCCGTTCAAATCGTGCTTGGACTAGGGTAAGATAAGCGACTACTGGTACAATCAAAGATATAGGGTTTGATTTACTGACCACTAGTTGGAGTCAACATGGCAAAAGAATATGATGTAGTCGTACTCGGCGCGGGGCCGGGTGGTTATGTCGCCGCGATTCGCGCCGCGCAGCTTGGCAAGAAAGTGGCGATCATCGAAAAGCAGTGGTGGGGTGGCGTCTGCTTGAACGTCGGCTGCATCCCGTCGAAGGCACTCCTGCATAACGCGGAACTCGCGCATATCATCAAGCACCGCGCCAAGGAATTTGGCATCGTGCTGCCCGGTGAAGTTCAGCTTGACTACGGCGTGGCGTGGAAGCGCAGCCGCGATGCATCCGATAAGCTGGTCAAGGGCGTCGGCTTCCTGATGCGCAAGAACAAGATCGACCAGTACAACGGGTGGGGCACCTTCACGGGGCCGAAGACGCTCGAAGTAGCGCAAAACGACGGTACGAAAGAGACGCTCAACGCACAAAACGTGATCATCGCGACGGGTTCCGAAGTCCGTCTGCTGCCCAATACCAAGCTTTCTGACCGCGTTAAGACCTATCTCGAAGTGATCATGAGCGACAAACTGCCCAAGAGCATCGTGATCATCGGCGCGGGCGCGATCGGTAGCGAGTTCGGCTACGTGATGCACAACTACGGCGTCGAAGTCACTATCGTGGAATTCATGCCAGCGATGGTGCCCAATGAAGACCCCGAAATCTCCAAGGAACTGGAGCGCCAGTACACCAAGCTCGGCATCAAGGTGCATACCAACACCAAGGTCGAAAAGCTCGAAGACGATGGATCGGGCGTGACGGTCACTGTCAGCAAAGATGGCAAGCAAGAGCAGATCAAGGCCGAATGGGCGCTGCAATCCATCGGATGGGCACCGCGCACCAGCGGCTACGGCCTCGACAAGACCGGCGTCAAGCTGGACGAGCGCGGCTGGATTCAGGTCGATGATCACCTGCGGACGAACGTCCCCGGCATTTACGCCATCGGTGACATCACCAGCAACAAATTCAAGCTGGCGCATGTTGCCAGCGCGGAAGGCGTGATCGCGGCGGAAACCATCGCGGGCGTCGAGACGCTGCCGCTGGAATACGACATGATCCCGCGTGCCACCTACTGCCAACCGCAGATCGCCAGCTTCGGCTACACTGAAAAGCAAGCGCAAGAGAAGGGCTATCAGGTCAAGGTCTCCAAGTTCCCGTGGTCAGCCAACGGCAAGGCGATTGGTCTAGGCGAGTCAACGGGCTTCGTCAAGCTGGTCGCGGATGCCAAGTACGGCGAAATCCTCGGCGCGCACATGATCGGCGCGGGCGTGACGGAACTGCTGCCCGAACTCACCTTGGCGCGTCGCTGGGAGCTGACCGCCGCTGAGATTGGTCGCAATGTCCACTCACACCCCACCATGAGCGAAGCGCTCAAGTCGGTCGCTGAGGGCATCGAAGGCCACATGATCGATCTGTAAAAGTGCAACTTAGCGCGGATTTTCCGTCCGCCGTCTCGGTGAGACAATCTCGCAGCGGGGTTGTCTCACCCCAATATATTTACTGATAGCCAACATCAAAGCCATAGTTCATGCAAAAAGTCGATTCTAGCCTCAGAGCGCTACCTATCGTTGAGACACAACCGCCGCCACGCTTGCCATTCACCTATTACGATGGCTTGCTTGTGTTGATGGCGATCATCTGGGGTACAAATTTTGTCGTGCTCAAAGCCGCCACCGAGCAGATTCCGGGCGCAGTGTTCAACTTCATCCGTTTCGCCGTCGGCACCACGGGCGTCGGGGTGATCCTGTATATATCACAGCGCTCGTCGGGCGCGGGGCTGGCGACCTTGCGATTGCCGCGTCAGGAGTGGTACTCGATTGGCAAGCTGGCTTTCATCACGGGCATTCTGTACCAGTCATTGTTCATCCACGGCTTGCAGTTCACCACCGCTGCCAACAGCAGTCTGATCATCACGGCAGCGCCGGTGATGCTGGTGCTGCTGAACGCTGCACGCGGTAAAGATCGCATCGGGCGCGGCGGGATCATCGGTTCGTTGCTGGCGTTCTTGGGCGTAGCGCTCGTCATTTTCTTTACGCACGCCAACGACATCGCGCTTGGTGGCACGACACTGCAAGGCGATGCGCTGATCTTTCTAGCGGCATTCGTGTGGGTATGGTCGGTGTTGGCGACCAAAGACCCGCTGGCACGGATGCCCGTCTTGCTGTTTAGCTTCTGGCACAGCGCCGTCATGACCGTGATGCAGGGCGTCTCCATCATCCCTGAACTCGCGGTGTTCGACTGGCATCGGCTGACGTTGCCAGTCATTCTGATGATCTTATATTCGGGCGTGGGGCCGTTTTGCATCGCTGGCCTGATCTGGAATCGCGGCATCCAGACGACAGGCGCAACACGCATCGCCATCTACAACAACCTACAACCGATCATCGCCGCCATCACCAGCACGATCTTCCTCGGTGAGCCATTCACCGTCATCATCTTCGTGGGCGCGGTGCTGGTGCTGGTCGGGGTCGTACTGGTCAAACGCGGGTGAGCACCTATGCATATTGACATCTTTACGCTGTTTCCGCAGATGTTCGACGGCCCGCTGACCGAAAGCATCCTCAAGCGGGCGCAAGAACACGAACTGCTGTCGGTGGCGCGGCATGACATCCGCAACTGGACGACGGACAAACATCGGACGGCGGATGATACGCCCTACGGCGGTGGCGGCGGCATGATTATGAAGCCACAGCCGATCCTCGATGCTGTCGAGGCTGTGCTTGGTGATCAACTCGGCAAGGTGCCCGTGATCTTGACTACACCACAAGGTCAGGTTTTCAACCAGCGGATGGCGAAAGAACTTGCCAGCTATGAGCGTTTGGCCTTCATTTGCGGGCGCTACGAAGGCATTGACGAGCGCGTGCGCGATCTGGTCGTCACGCATGAGATCAGCATTGGCGATTTCGTGCTGACGGGCGGCGAACTGCCCGTGATGGTGATGATCGACGCCATCGCGCGGCATCTCCCCGGCGTCTTGGGCGAAGAAGGCGCTGCCGACGACGATTCGCACGCGACAGGATTGCTGGAACACCCCTATTACACGCGTCCGCCCGTTTTTCGCGGGTTAGCGGTGCCGCCGGAACTGCTCACGGGCAGTCATCGGGTTATCGAGCGTTGGCGGCGCGATCAGGCCATCCGCCGGACGTGGGCACGCCGCCCTGACCTACTTCTTACCGCCGATCTCACCGACGCGGAAAAATATCTCCTCGCAGACTTGGCCTTAGCATGGCTTGACGCGCGAAATTTGGCTTAACGCTAATATCCAAATCCCATATTTGCTAAATAAGTATCTGTTCGCTTAGATTCGATCTATAATTTAGCATTATGCACGATGCCAGCGGGCAAAACGGCACACAAACTTAGAGCATGGCTGGCCTCTATAGATTGTTACTTTTTTACCGAAAGGAAGACTGCTTATGACGACAGAAGTGCGTCCCGATGTTGACATCGAGGACGACATCCACCGCCTAATCGGCACCTTTGCGCCGTTGAAGGCTTCACGCAGCTACTTTGACTTCCGGAGTGAGGGTGGCAAGATCACGTTGCACGGCAACGTGCGCTCTCCGCAAGCCAAACGCGTCCTGTTGGATAATGTCCCACGGGTAGCGGGTGTAGCGGATCATGATGCGAGTGACCTGTTCGATGATGAAGAGGTCAAATTCAGCGTGGCGCAACTGCTGCCACCGGGCGTGTATGCTAACGTCCACTACGGAGCCGTCACCCTAACGGGTACGCTGCCGGAAGGGGCAAACGCCGACGCCATCGCTAAGGAGATCGGCAATCTACCGGGGGTGCGAAGGGTAGCGCTTGATCTTTCTCCATAATGACAACGTTGTCTCTGTAGGGGGCGGGAAATACGGGGCCTGCCCCTCGCTGCTCAGAGGTTATTCTCCCAACGGTTCCGTCGGCGCGCTGGCGGAGGCCGCACCGTACCACGCAGGCCACGGCGTGATCGGCAATTGAAAATAGGTTTCCACAATCCGGCGCACAATCGGTGCCGCCACATACGAACCTTCACCACCACGTTCGACCACCGCGACAATCGCGATTTCCGGCGCATCCGCTGTTTTGCCAGCAAAGGCAGCAAACCATGCCGTGGTGCGGTCACCGGGGCGAATTTCAGCCGTGCCCGTCTTGCCACACACTGCCGCGCCCGTGAAATCTTTGTAGACGAAGTAGGCCGTCCCTAAGGTGGGATTCGTCGTCACCGCGCACATCGACTCGCGTACTGCCGCCAGCACTTCCGGCTTGATGTTGATGTTGCCGTTGGGGACGGGCTTGGCTTCGTAGGAGAATTCGTCAATGATTCCGGCTTTGCTGACGATCAGCGGTTGGAACAGCGTGCCCCCGTTGGCAACTGCCGCCACCATGCGGACGACTTGCAGCGGCGTGACCTGTACCTGCCCCTGCCCGATCACGGTGTTAAGCGAGTCGCTGCCCGTCCACTTCAGGCCAGTGCGCGCTTCGTGCGTGTCTGGGTCGGGTAGCAAGCCAGCTTGTTCCGCGATGCCCACGATGCCTGTTGGCGCGCCGAAGCCCATCTGCTTGGCGTAGTTGATCAGGAGATAGGGATCGATGCTGTTGAGCTTCCAACCGATGTTCCAGAAATAGACGTTGCAGGAGCCTGTCAGTGCTTGCTTGAGCGTGACACTGCCGTGTCCAGTGGTGAGCCAGTCGTTGCGCGTGCGGTCACCGAACTGAGTCCCGTTCCATACGCCGCCGCAGAAAATCCGCTGGTTGAGGCCGAACGCACCGCTATCCGCCGCCGCGCTCATCGAGACGATCTTGAAGACCGAGCCGGGGTTGAGTTCGGCTTGGGCGGCACGGTTAAGCAGCGGTTTGCGCGGATCGCTGAACCAGCCCGCGATTAATTCCTGCGCGTTGGGAAGGCTGGTATTAGGGTTGAAGGCGTCTACGTTGAAATCCGGGTAGCTGGCGATGGCGAGGATTTCCCCTGTGCGGACATCCATCACGACCGCCGCGCCGCCCGTCGCATATGGCCCCCAGACGGAGGTGGTGAAGGCAGAGCGGAGTGCTTCTTGCGTGGCCTCCTGCAAGCGCCGATCCAGTGTCAGATAGACGCTCTGACTGGGCTGTGGCTCGCGCTTGGCAAGTACCCGCGAGAGGCGATTATTGCCATCGTAGACGTTCAAGGTGGCTTCGCCGCGCCCCGCCAGCGTGCTCTCCCAATAGCGCTCGATGCCGTCCACCCCCACCAGCGCGTCTGGCGCGTAACCTTTGGCGACGTAGCTATCGACCTGCTCGGCGGGGATCGGCGCGACATAACCGACGACGTGCGGCGCGACTCCTCCCGCGACATAGCGGCGCGTGGGGCGGCTGTCATACTCGATGGTGCAGACGGCTTCCAGCGCGGGTCGCTCGGCTTGCAAGGTTTCGACGCCTATCTGCCCGATCTCGAACTTGAAATCGCGTCCGGCGAAACGGTTGTAGGTGGTCTTGATTTGCTCCACCGTCTTTTTGGGGAACATGTGCGCGAGTTCGGCGTAACAGGCATCGGGATTATCGGTCGGGAACTTGGCTGTCATCAGGTTAATGACGACCACCGAGCCGTTCTGGTCGGCAAGCGCCTGTCCATCGCGGTCGTAGATGTTGCCACGGTTGGGCGTGTTTTGCACGACGGAGATGCTGCCGCCGTCTTTGAATTCCGCCAGCACATCGCCCGGTGTCCACGCTACGCGCCAGCCCTCCGGCGTGATGGCGAGATGTAGAATGCGGTTGGAGTCGGTGAATTCCCCGAACAACTCGGTCTGGAAGGTCACATCATAGGCGAGATCAGCCGATAGCCCTTGCTGGATCAGATTGGCGAGGCTGTAGCTTTTGCCACCTTGCACCAGCGTCATTCGCTTTTCGGTCAACTGGTACAGCGCTTGGAAGTCATCCAAGGTGACGACATCGCGGCTGTTGACCGTCAGCAGTTGGTACATGGCATAGTAGCCGTCTTGCATCCACGCGTTGAGAAAATCGGCGGCGACCCGCTGCGCCTCCGCGAGGGAGACTTCGGGCGGAGGGGTGGCAGTCACGGCGATGGTGATGACTTGCACCCCACCCGTGCAGCTCGCCAGCAGCAGAAGGACGACAACGACGCCGAACGTACGCAACCACTTGATCATGGGTGACACCTATGACGGCGAAATTCCCCTCGCCACTACCATTACGACTCTCGTAACAACTCGCTCAATACCAGCGGATCGAGGCTGCCCCCACTGAGCACTAAAACGACGGTACGGGCGGGCGGCAGTTTGTCGCGGTGAAAGGCGTAGGCGGCAAAGCTCAACGCGCCGGTTGGTTCGACCACTTGCTTGGCTTCCAACAACAGGCGGCGGGTGGCTTGCCGGATGTCCGCTTCACTCACGGTGACAATATCATCCACGTATTGACGAACATGAGCAAATGTTAAGTCGCCAAGCGCAAGGGTGCGTACGCCGTCCGCGATGGTGCGGCTGGTTTCGGCGCTGGTCATCTCCACGATGTGACCGCTGCGGAGGCTGGCTTGCGCATCGGCGGCGACTTCCGGCTCGACCCCGATCACTTTGACACGCGGATTGAGCATCTTGAGTGCCGTGCTGATGCCGCTGATCAGACCACCGCCGCCAACGGGCGTGATGACCAGATCGACGCGCGGCAAGTCTTCGAATATCTCTAGCCCGATGGTGCCCTGACCCGCGATCACGTAGGGATCGTTGAAGGGCGGGACGAGCGTCCAATCATGGCCTTTCATCAACTCCTGCGCTACCGCCTCGCGCTTTTGCGTGGTCGGGTCGTAGAGCACGACATCCGCGCCGTAGCGCCGCGTGGCCTCGATCTTGATGCCCGGTGCGTTGGTGGGCATGACGATGACCGCGCCGATGCCGAGCTTGCGCGCGGAAAAGGCGACCCCCTGCGCATGGTTGCCGCTGGAATAAGCGATCACGCCGTTGGCGCGCACATCCGGCGGCAAGGCAGCGATACGATTGTAGGCTCCGCGCAGCTTGAACGAGCCAATCGGCTGCAACTGCTCCGGCTTGAACCAGACGGATTCGTCGCTGGCTTGCGCATAGGGAATCAGCGGCGTGCGGTAGATGACGCTGTTCAGCCGTGCGCGGGCTTCTTGTATATCGTGCAGTGTGATCAATGCGTTACCCTAGCCTTGACGCCTGATAGTGAGAACTGGATGGTTGCCTCTATTAAGCATAGATCATCCTCGTTGATCTGAATAGATGGGCGGCGGTCTACGGTTGACCAGCGGGTTGGCTGGCGGACTGTTCGGCGTCGGGCTGTGGGTGATCCAAGCCGCCACCCCAGTTCATCCCGAAGATGCACATCAGGTTGGTCATACGCGCCATTTCAGCGGGCGTATACTGCATCTTGTTTTGTTGCAGCCACCACGTCATGACGCCGATTTCCGCGCCCGCCATGAAGTAGGCGGCGAGTTCGGCGGGCACGCGAAATGTCTCTTTCTTCGGGAACAGGAGGCGGCTGATATTGGGATGGAACAAGGTAGCGAGATAGTTCAGCACGCGCACGAGAAATTTCTGACTGCCGTTTGGCCCCAACATCACCTGATAGAAGTCGGCGTAGCGGGCGACATGCTCGAAATCCGAGGCGTCGTCCAAGAACGGGTCGGGCGCGCCGGGGGCGAGGGCGGGTTGGTGCTTGTAGCGCTCTAGCAGTTCGTCGTACATGGCGCGGGTGCCGTCGAAGAGCAGTTCGTCCTTATCCTTGTAGTGCAGGTAGAAGGTGGTGCGGGCGACATCGGCACGCTTGGTGATGTCTTCGAGCGTAATATCCGCGAAGCTTTTCTCCTTGATCAGCTCCATCAGCGCATCAAACAGCAGCTTTTTGGTGCGGGCGATGCGGCGGTCGGGTTTGCGTTCTTGGTCACTCATAGACATCCTGTCCAATATACTACATTGTCATCAGATTGGCAGTTGACAGCGATCCGGTAGTTCACTATCCTTGCGTTATGCTACAGAGTGTAGCAAAAACAGTGATATGTTTCAAATTGACGTGATGACTGACGTAACGGGAGTATACGTATCATGACGACACTGGCAGTTTCTTCTACCAACAACATCCCGCGTGGCCCCAAGCCGATGAACAATCTGCTGGTCGCGATGCCGTACATCATGCAGATGAGCCGCGATATGATGGGCACGATGGACGGGATGTTCAAGCAGTACGGCGACACGTTCAGCTTCGAGATCATGGGCGGACGCGTGGCGATGTTCAGCCATCCCGACCACATCCAAGAGATCGTGCTGACACAGGCCAACAAGTTCCACAAGGGTATGGACTACAAGGACGAGAAGGCCGGACTGGCGCGGTTCATGGGCAATGGGCTGGTGACCAGCGACGGTGAGTTCTGGAAACGGCAGCGCAAGTTGGCCTCGCCCGCGATGCACGCCAAGCGCATCCAAAATTACGCGGGCACGATGACCGATTTCACCGTGCGGATGCTGGACGGGTGGCGCGACGGGACACGCATCGACGTGGCGTTCGAGATGATGCGGCTGACGCTGAAGATCGTAGCGCAGACGCTGTTCCACGTGGACATCACGCAGGACGTGGGACGCGTGGACGAGGCCATGTCCGCGATCCAAGAGGCGGCGGGCGGTGGCATCAATCTGGTGCCCGCGTGGGTGCCGACGCCGCGCGAGTTGAAGGCACGCAAGGCGCTGCGCGACCTGAACGAGATCGTGTACGGCATCATCAACCAGCGGCGGGCAGGTGGCGAGGATATGGGCGATCTGCTGTCGATGCTGCTGCTGGCGCGGGACGACGACGGCAACGGGATGACCGACAAGCAGGTGCGCGATGAGGCGGTGACGATGTTCCTCGCGGGGCACGAGACAACCGCCAACGCGCTGAACTGGACGTTCTACCTGCTGGCGCAGCATCCCGATGTGCTGGCGAAGCTGCATGCCGAACTCGATACGGTACTCGGCGGGCGAGTCCCGACCCTTGCTGACCTTGAGCAGTTGAAATACACCGAGATGGTGGTCAAGGAGTCGATGCGGCTGCTGCCACCGGTGTGGGGCTTCGGGCGGCAAGCCATCGAAGACGTGCGGATCGGTGAGTATGACATCCCCAAAGGCACCAGCGTGAGTGTGGCGACGTACTGGACGCACCGCGATCCGCGCTGGTGGGAGAACCCTGAGGCGTTCGAGCCGGAGCGCTTCAGCCCTGAACGCGAGGCGAAGATCAGGAAGTACGCCTATATTCCGTTCGGCGGGGGGCCGCGCATTTGCATCGGCAACAGCTTCGCCATGATGGAGGCGCGGCTGCTGCTGGCAACCATCGCCAGCCGCTACACGCTGCACCTCGCGCCGCGCCAGAAGGTCGAGATGCTGCCACTGATCACGCTGAACCCCAAGGGCGGGCTGCCGATGACGATCCGCGCGCGGGAGTCGATCCGTGAGCGGGTGGTGGCGGCGCGGTAGTGGGGCGATGATACCGGATATGATCCCGTTGGCTGCGTGGAACGGGATCATGGTAGTCCTTAGTGCTGAGTGCTTAGTCCTTAGTAAAGACGTAGAAGTGCTGAATGCTGAGTACTTAGTCCTTAGTAAAGACAAAGAAGTGCTGAGGGTCGAGGGATTAGTCCTTAGCGAAGAGGTATACAACCTCACCCCCTGACCCCCTCTCCGCTTCGCAACGAGGGGGAACCGAGGGGCTACCTGAGGGGGTGGTGCGGATGGTCTCATCTCTGGCGCGGTTGGGTTATTAGGGCGTGGGGAGCTGGCGGAAGGCCTCACCCCCTGCCCCTCTCCATTGCCATGGAGAGGGGAGTCGGCGGAGTCCCAGTCGTCGGGATCGGTGAGGATGATCAGCCGTCCGAGTGCGCCTTCTTCGTTGTCAGGAATAGAGACGGGCGCGGGCGTTGGGAGCGGCGCGATGTCCGAGATGGACTCGACGGCGGAAGGCCTCACCCCCGCCCCCTCATTGTCATGGAGAGGGGAGTTCAGGGTGGCAGTAGGTGTGGGATCGATGACAGGCAGGGGCGAAGGTGTCGCAGCGGATTCGATGGCGGGCGGTTCCTCGACAGGGGTGAAATAGACGCGATAGGGTAGCATTTGCACGGGCAAATCTTCGAATTCACCGATGGTGATGTTGTCGGGCGAC
>JAHBVJ010000037.1 GCA_019637615.1 Anaerolineae bacterium
CTGCCTGTGGTATCTTTGCCAGTCAGTTTAGCACTCCTCCTGAACTTTTATGAAATACACCCCTACCCCACATCCCACTTGACTTCTACGCAAAACGATGTAGAATAAAAAAGCTCAGTTCTAATTCATAGTCAAGCCTGATGTCGCCTTCCGTATTCTTGATGCTGTTCATCTGCGCAATAGCTCCCTTAGCAGTTCACCGATAATAATCCGCACCAGAGTTAGCGATCTTTTTCAAACCCTGTTTTTTCCTGTTAAGCCCTGTTATTAGCCCTGATCTTTCCGGCTCAGGACGGATCATTAAGCAGAGAAAATCACCTCCCCTGTTTTTCCCTGTTATATCAGGGTTATCAGGGCGGCGAGAACGAAAGTGAGGCAGACTATGAAAACCTTGGCTTGTGGAGAATCGGAGGAAAGGTGAACCAACTTGGGTTAACGTCGTGCTATCTGCTAACCACATTCAAGCTATCTGGTCATGAGAACAATGATCAGAACACTGCAATGACAAATGATCCCGTGTTGAGTAGTGGGAAGGGATCATTTCAGGGATCATTACGCGTACGGACTCATCGGTTATTGGGAGCGGCGTGCCTGCAAAATCTGGTCGAGGCTGATGCCGTACCGCCGTGCGATCTCCTGTGCATAGCTCCGACCTTGTGGCACACCCCGCCGGATTTGGAAAGTCGGCGTAGCGTGGATTTCTCCGCTGGCGTCTTCGCTCAACTCGACATGCGCCACGAGACTGAACAGCCGACTCGCACCCGTGACGTTCGTTTCCATCTCCGCCAACCGATCCACCAGTTCTACCAGATGCGTCGCGAAGATCGCCCGTACGCCGATGAACCGCAGCCCACACAGCAAGTCTTGCGCCAAGTACACGGCTTCGTTCGCCGTGGTGCTGGAAAACGACTCGTTCAGCAGCACCAAGCTCTGATTAGTAGCTTTTACGCACACCGTCCGCAAGCGTGCCGCTTCTTCCGCCAACCTTCCCTGCTGCTGCGTTTCCAGCGCCGGAAAGTGCGTATAAATGCCATCGACTGGGCTAATCCGCGCAGAGTTCGCCGGAATCATCATCCCCGCCTGAAACATCACCTGTGCGATGCCTACCGCCTGTACATAGGTCGTTTTTCCGCCGCTGTTCGGCCCCGTCAGCACCGCGATCCGCCCCTCGTCATCGAACGCAGCCTCGTTGCTGACCAACTGCCGCGCCGGATCGCGCAGCGCGAGGTTCAGGTTGACCAACCCGTCAATCTTGGTCACACGCTCGGCGGCAGTGGCGATCTCCGGCTGGCAGAAGGGAATGCCGTGTGCCTGCAATTCCTTCACCATCCGCACCGCCGCTACATAGAACGCCAGCTCGCGCTCCAATCCGCTCAACGGCGTACTGCTTACGCCCACGAACCGTGTCAATGCCCGCGCTACAGGCTGCACCGTCTCCGCGATGAGCATTTCCAAATCTTGGAACAACGGCGACAGGATGCGCATCGACGGATCGTCCGGCGTCTGGTGCAGCGGCGCGATCCCAGTCTCTTCGTTGTCGTTACTGCGCACACCCAGCAGCCGCGCCAACATCCCGCGTGCCTCTACGAAGTTCTGCTCATTAATACTGAGCAAAATAGCCGAACGTGGGCGCAGTTGCGCGTCAAGGTTAATGCCCACCGTCAAACTCGCGAAGTGCTGCAATGGGCGCTGCAAATCGGGCAGTTTCTGCTTCAAATCCTTGAACGTCTCACTATTGATAATGGCGAGGAGTTGCTGCGCCAGCGCTCTGAGCGCGTCCGATTGCACCGTCGTTTCTGCCAGCGCCTGATGCAGCTCTTGGATCACGTTGAGGAACATGTCCAGTTCGGACAGCCGATCTGCCGTTTCCAGCAGCACGCTCCGTTGCCGCTTGCCGAACAGCGCGTTGCCCATCCGCAGGTCAGCCAGTCGGGGCAGCAGTTGGCGTGCGCGTTCTGCCAGCTTCGGGTTGCTCATAAAGTCGTTGAACACGGCCTGCCGCCACGCGATCACGTTTGGATCGGCGGTCAGCGCCAGCAGCGTCTCGCGGATGAAGGGGCTGTATCTCTGTTCGCTGCTCAAGCCGCGCACGAGGTCATCCAGTCCGAGATCGCTCGCCCACGCAGCATTAGGCTTGCCACCGGAAGACTGCTCTGGAGGCCACATCAAACTGCCAACGGCGATATGGATGGGTGTGCGCGTTCGAGACGTTTGATCAGGCATAAGCCCGATTATAGCCTAAATGAAATGAGTTCGACCCGACTAGCCGAACTCATCCTTCACTGCTTAACGTGCTCAGGCTTCTATACGTATGCGTATGGACGTAGCACTAAGGACTAAGCATTCAGCACTTAAAATTGCAGGTTCAGCGTCGTGCAGTCGATATTCAGATACTGCGCAATCATCTGCGCATTCGGCACATCGTTGCCCAGTAACTTGAACGCGCCACTCACAATACCAAGATTGCCATAAGGAAGCCCGTCTTGACCGCCAATCACGTAGCAGCCGTAATACGTCACCACCGATCCATCCGTATGCTGACCAACCAGCACGGCAGGCAGCAACCCATCGAGGTACGAATGCCCCGCCGATGCACCTGTCTGATTGAACTCGCCCATGTACAGGCTGACGAAAGTCGTATCCTTGTAACCTGTCGCGAACTGCACCAGCGTTTGTCGGTAATCAGTCGCTGGCGCGCCGTTCGGCTTCGGCCCCGGCAGTGGATGCAGCCAGTAGGTATACGCGGTGTTGTAATCCCGCGCGTTGACCAGCCGATAATACGTCGTCAGCATATTCTGCTCATTGGTGAAGGTGCGTCCCATCACTGGCAACTTGACCGTGCTGATGTCGCTGAAGCAGTTGATCTGCGTATAGCCGCTGATCGTTTGGTAATCGGGGTACAGGTTCCCCAACGCGCGCACATTCGCCCCGTCAATCACCCAATTCAGTGTAGCGCTTCCGGTATAGCGCACGTACAGGCAGCCGAAAAATGCGACGAACGTCCCATCGGTGTGATAACCGACCAACACCGTCGGGATGCGTCCTGTTACGGGCGAATTCGTGCCCTGCTGGAAGTTCCCGAAGTATGGATCGACTTGCACGGTATCCGTGTACCCGTTCACGAAGTTCTGATACGTCTGCACGGGCTTCGCCCACATGCCATACGCGGTCTGGTAATCCCGCAGATTGATGTCGCTGTAATACGCTTGCAGCATCGCCGTTGCCGAGGGATACGCTACGGCGAAAGCTGGGGTCGCCGTCAAACCGCCAACGATCAAAGTCATCGCCAATCCCACGATGACCAGCCATCTAGTATTGATGCGCATAAGAATCCTCCACGCGCTAGTCTACCTATTCAGTTATATAGCAAACACATCAACTGGGGAAAGCGCAAGCGAGGTTTCACGTATTTCTCTAACAAACGGTCTTTACTCAGCACTTCTCTGTGGAAAGCAGGCGAGGGAAGTAACTGGCGTTCTTCCCTGCTTATGAGTGGCGATGGAGGATTAAAAAGGGCGACTGCTGTGTGCCAGTGCGCCCTTCCTTAGAACTCATCGCTGCCGATCTCAATTTCTACGTACTGTCTCCATGCTTCGGGTCCGCTCCCGATGGCTATGACAAGATAGCTGGTACGTGGGGTTTTGGGTTCCCAAGCCAGTTTCATGCCAGCCTCACCGGGTAGCCGGTCACCTTTACGGTGATTGCACACGTAGCAGGCGCAGGCCGTATTTGTCCATGTGTCTTTTCCGCCCCGCGAACGTGGCAACACATGGTCTACCGTGAAATCGGATTTGTTGATGATCTTTCCGCGTTGCACATCGCCCGAACGAATTCCGCAGTAAATGCAGGTGTAGTTGTCACGCGCCAACACCCCTTTGCGGCTCCAATGTGCTCGGCGGCGAGGCACATTGATATAACGCCGTAGTGCGATCACTGACGGCACAGGGAAGGTGTCGGAGACTGTCTTCAAGACCTTGCCAGTCTGCTCGATGATGACAGCTTTCTCCGCCAGTATGAGATTGATGGCACGCGCAACTGAGATCACCGCGAGTGGTTCCCAACTGCTGCCATTTAGGAGAAGTACACGCCCTTGCAAAACGACTCACCTCCTCAGCGCGGAGGCCAGCAGTTTGCACTGTGCAACCCGTAACGAACGCACCATCACGAGTCGCGCTAAATCCACTGCAACTGACCAGCGCGATGATTGGACTATTAAACGTTCGGGCATCATCGGTCATTATACGGTCACATGTGCGAAAACGCCAGCCCAAAACATACCCTATTTTGTTAAAAGTTGGTTTAATTTCAGTATAGACGGATTAACAATGGGGCATAACGGCTCACAACGTTTCCATGAGACTGGAGGGCTTATGAATTCGGCTATGTCGGTGTCGTTAGCCGATCCCGATTTTCCACTCGTCAGTTAATTCTTTTTTTAGCGCTTTGAGGTAGATGCTAACCTTTGCGTAGAAGATTAGGAGTGCTTCATGGTACACCTGAAATTGGACTTGGATCGTGGGAACAAAGCCATGTCCGCGATCAATCTGCTTGGTCTGAATATCATCTTCTGATAGTTGGCTCAAGACCTCGATCAATTCCGTGTCCAGTTTTTCGTACCATGCTTTGAGACTTGCAATACTGCTTACTTCCGGTTGCGAATCGCGGTAGCTCCAATCTAGGTGGAGTGTTTTGAAAGAATGAGTGTATACCTGCTGGGTGTAACCCATTTCTTCGCACAAGCCGCCCAATGTAAGGTTGTTTCCGGGGAGCTTGTAAGCTAAATCGCCGTCAGAGATCATGGTGAGCAGTTGATCGCGCAGGTTAGTCATTCCGGGAATTTCTTGTTCGATAAGGCTGTTCAAGTTCAGGCTCCGTGTGTACTAGTTGCTCATGTTTTCAGTGTACCCTGTGCGTAGGGTTGCATATGCCAAAGCTGCCTCCGCTGGTTCGCTGTCCGAATCACCGCCGCAGCCAATACAGCCCCAACAACATCACCATCGCCCCTACCTTGATCGCGGCGACGCCCATTAGACCCGTGATCACATCGGCGTTCACGGCGGTGTAGCCCCACACGATGTTCGCGATGAGCGAACCCACGCCTGCTATCACTACACTGATCACGATCCAGCGTTGACGGTTGGTCGCCGTCAGCAGCGCGATCAACGGTGCGCTCATACACGCGGGTAGGGTCATCCACCCGATCAGCCCTAAGATCGGGGCAGTCGCAAGGTACGTCACGCCTAATCCTAGCGCGGTCAGCGGATAGGCCAGCAGCGTACATGCTGCGCTCAGAGCAAGCCCCATCAACAACGTCGTGAAGCTGTCGCGGCGGATCAGCATCCGTAAAGCAGCGGGTTTGCGTAAGAAGCGTGTGTAGCGCGGCAGTGCGACCACGCCCCACACCGTTGGCACCAGCAGCAGCACATTCAGAATGCGGAATGGAGCGGCATACAACGCGACGGCGTCTGGACTCGCGTCTGTCCAATGGAACTGCTTGACCATGTAGATATCCAGCGATTGGAAGCCAGCGCCCGCCAGTGCTACCAACACAAATGGCACCGCCGCCCATAACAAGGCACCTAATTCCGATCTTGAAACCGCACGCCGTGCCACGCTTGTCGTTGACGACGTCTGTATGTGGATCGCCGCCCACCAACCACATGTATTTCCGATTACCATGCCCCATAATGCGGCGGCGGCACCATCTGGCAATGGAAATAGGAAATTTTTACGCAAGGTTAGTACAATTATCACCAGTGTGAAGCTGAGGAACGCACTGCTCAAACCAGCCACTGCTTCGATGATGGCAGCGTCCTTGATTCGGCCCTGTGCAGTTAGGCCAGCGGCGCTGGCGCGAAACAACCCGCGTGGGATCAAACTGAGGCCGCCGATCAACAGTAGATCGGGTCGCCCTAGCAGATCATTGGTAGTTGCCAGTATGACGAGCAACAGCGTGATCGACGTACTGAAGATCAAACGCAGGATGTACGCTGTGCGCAGTAAACCAAGGGCGCGGTCGGGCTTGCTGGCGATCTCGCGGATCAGCAAAACATCCAGTCCGAAGTCAGCGACGATGCCCGCTAACCCGATAGTCGTCGTTGCCAGCGAGTAGGCACCGAACACCGCGTCTGCCAACAGACGCACCAATAACAACCCTGCCACCACGCTAACCAGTTGGGCGGCGGCGCGGCTGGTGAGCAAAGCAAGGAAGTTCGTGACGAAGCGTGAACGCTTAACCAAGCGATTGATTGGAAAGGGAATTACGCCATTACTCCTGAAGTTGTAATCTTGATCTTGATCGCCGTCGTTGTGCTCATCTTCATGCCACTCGGATTCTACCTGATTCTACGGCGCGCACCTCGTACCTCGCGCTTTGTGTTGCTCGTCAGTACGGATGAGATCGCGCGTAAATTGGTCGTTTCCGCCGCCCGCAAGATCGGCTACGGCACGATCCATGTCTATCGCTACGAAGATGGTATCGCCCGCCTTCAACAAAACGGCGATCTGAAGATGATCATCATTGATGATTCGGTGCCACAGTACGAAGCTGGCTTGATGCTCACGATGCTTAAAGACTCACCAATCGGCGTACGTCCCTTGATCTTGATCGTGGACAAAGGCGAAGTCGGTCAGACCGCACCTTCTTATCGTGCGGAAGTCGTGGTCTCGCGTCCACTCTCGGATCGGGCGCTGGAAGACGCTATTCGCCAGATTCACCAGCGGTTAGAAGTGCTCGAATCGCTATAGATGCCGCATGGCACTGGATGCCGTCGAAGTTCGTTGATCATTTTCGCGGAGATAGGGCGAAATGCAGCTTGATCACATTCTGGAATATCTGGGTATAAAGGCGCAAACGCCGAGCGTCGCCCTGCTCTATGCGCTGATGGATGGCTATACGAAGCGTGTTCCGTGGGAAAGCGCATCGCGGATCGCTCGCCGCGCGGATGTTACTGCCACCGAAGACTGCCCGCGCTGGCCCGATGAATTCTGGGACTCGGCTCTCGAATACGGCACGGGTGGGACGTGCTTCGAGAGCAATTATGCTTTTTCCGCGCTGCTCACTGCGCTCGGCTTCGAGACCTATCTCACCATCAATAATATGGGCAGCACGCTCGGTTGCCACACCGCCTGTGTGGTCACACTCGCTGATCAACGCTGGCTGATGGACGCAGGCTATCCGGTACATGTCCCGCTGCCACTCGATCCGACCACAGCGACCGAAGCCGTCAGCCCTTATCTTTCCTATGCGGCGGTTCCCGATGGGGCGCGGCGCTTCCAGATCGAACGCACACCTCATCCCAAACCAAACTGCTTTACCCTGATCGACCTACCTGTGCCTGATTCTGATTATCGCGCCGCCACCATCGCGGATTACGGGGTAAACGGACTATTTCTAGATACAATCATCATCAATAAACTGGTGAACGGTCAGCTATGCCGTTTTACGAGCGCCGAACAACCCTTCCATATCCAGCGTTTCGTGAACGGCTATCGCTATGATGATTTCATCGACGATCCATCGCCTGAAAACGTAGCGACGAAGGTGGCTCAATTCTTTACAATCGATCAAACTATCCTTCAACGAGCATTTGCTAACCTTAGACATTGATTGAGAGGCCGGACGTGGCGACCAAACAACTCCGCTGTATCGCCGAAGCACTAAATATTCGCTCCTCGCCCCGCATGGGCAGTGACAACAAAACGGGAGACCAGTTGAAATTCAGCGAGATCATCACCGTCGATCTCGACTCCCGCAAGGAAGCGGATGGTGTAGTCTGGCTCAAGCATGATCGTGGCTGGTCAGTGGAGCGTTCACTTGATAACCGTCAGTTATATTTGGTTGATGCGTTAACCCCTCGTGAACGCGTTTTTGGCATCAATATCGACCCCAACAACCCCAAAGGTAACCCGCCCGCTGACCGACTATTTGGCGCTGGTTGGGTGCGTTTTGTCTTTCACGTCAACAGCCGTCACCAGACGCTTGAACAGGTTTACACCTTCTACGACCCGATCATCCGCTCCTATGCCCAGACTGGCACGCGCATCTTGTTGATCCTTCTACAAGACACATTCTGGGGCAACGGGCCGTGGGACGCGGGCAGCAACGGCGATTGGCGGCTGTATGCGCGGGGGTTTGGCGAACGCGCCGGACAAATCGCCCGCCATTATCGAGGACAGGTCACGGCCTACCAGATTTGGAATGAAGAGGATGTCTCCGGACAACCAACCTCAATCTTCGTAAATCCCCAAAATTACGCGTTGATTTTGCTTTCTGCCGTGCAAGCCATCGCCCAAGCTGATCCGAGCGCACAAGTGATCACGGGCGGGTTAGCGGCCGCCACTGATGCCAGTATCGAGTACATGAAGCAGGTGCGCACAGCCTTGGGCGGCGTTTTGCCTGTCGATGGGATCGCTATCCATCCTTATGGTCAGACGGCGTCCGTGCCAGATGCGGAGCCGTTCCCCGATTTCAGTCGTGGCTTGCTCAAGCGCACGCTGATCAAATTCGCGGATACCTTCCTTGGTTATCCGATCTGGATCACCGAATTCGGCGTCCCTCGTGTGAATGTCAGCGACAAATCACTCTGGCCCAACATCGCGCGCTACATGGACAAAACCATCGACTATATCCGTGCCGAGTTCAACCATCTGGTGCCCGCCTTCATCTGGTTTGCATGGAGCGATGACATGGACAACGCGGGCATCGTCTCCAACGATCAGCAACCCAAAGGCGAAATCTTCACGCAGTTCTTTAACAACGTGCTCTCTGATTATCCTAATGTCACCAAATCGCCTACACCCTTCGATGGTAAAGTCACCCTTGCCTACCTGAACGGCGGAACGGTTTCCGAAAACAGCATCACCGAGCTTGCCGAACGTATCAGCAGTAGTGCCCCCTCAGTCGGTTCGATCTTGGTGCGCACCAGCTTAGGTACTACGTGGCAGGGACGTTCGGATAGCAAGCGCAATATGGCGATCAACGCACCTGCCGATCTTGCCCGTTGGAGCACAGAACTCTCCCGCGAACGCCTCGATCTCCACGCATGGCATCAAGTACAAGCCCGCAGTGTCGTGGAGATCACTAACGAGATCAACCTGATTACGCAAATCGCACTTTCCCCCGGCGTAAGCTGTGTGGTGCTCGATCTCGATGCTACGCTTGGCCCGCGCAACAGCACTGCTATCCGCAACTTCATGGTGCCGTTGCGCCGTAATCTTCCGCCGCCCTATCACATCGGATTGAGCTTCGATGGACGCCCAGAATTCCTACAAAATATCACCTTTTCGGAATGGTACCCATTCCTCAACAGTTGGCATCCGCGCATCACTATCCCACAAACGGGCGCGGCGGCAGCGAATCCCTATCAATATCTGAACGCCGTTTGCAACTTCCTGAAGCCTTTCCGTAAGCCGATCTTGCCCATGATCAGCCTTGAGCCAGTCAGTGGCAGACCAATCCCCGCCGAGCAAGTGCGGCTAGTCGCACAGGCCGCTTTCGATGTGCATAACTGTCAGGGAATCTCGTTCTGGCGCTTGGGATTGTTCGGCACGGGCGAATATGACGCTATCCGCAGCATCAACGTGTCGATGATGGGCGGCTATACGGTGCGTGCTCCGCTTGGCACGGTAACGGTAAAAGTAAACGGCGTCAGAATTCGCACGGTGCCGAGCCTGACGGGCGATGTGTTAGGTCAATTGCAACTGAATGAGCAAATCACAGTGCTGGAACGGCGCGTGCTTGGCGGCTTCGAGTGGGTGCGCTTCGATCGTGGTTGGTCGGCATCCCGTAACACGACTACAGGCGAAACCTTCATGTCTTAAAATAAAGAAGGCGAGATAATCATCTCGCCTTCCGGTTGCCCTTAATTCGAAGACTGCCGCTCTTGCTTGCGACGGCGTGCCGCTTCTACCTGACGAATCTTCCAATTCAACATGAAATTCTGCACGGAGTCTTGCACGCGGTTCATGGCACGCTTCGCCATGTACATCGCACGTCCGCCAGAAATCCAGCTTTCCGCCACGCTTTCTTCTTCAGCCTTGGCTTCACCAAGCTGCACGATGGCACTGGCCCATGTCAAGCCCGCCCCGAACGCGCACATCAGTACCTTATCGCCAGCCTTGCAGCGTCCTTCTTCAAACGCTTCGACCAGTGCCAGCGGCACCGACGCGGCTGACGTATTGCCATACTTCTGGATGTTCACCATGAACTTATCCATCGGTTGGCGCATCATACGTGCGGCTGTCTCGATGATGCGGTAATTCGCCTGATGGGGGATGAACAATTGAATATCATCCGCCAGCAAGCCCGCCTTATCCAGCACACGCTTCATCGAGGACGATAGCACCCGTGTCGCGAATTTGAAGACTTCGGGGCCGTCCATATGCAAATAGCTGAGTTTGTTCTCGATGATTTTGTCGATGTTGGCGGCAACGGGCAGTACCGTGCCAGCGGCGGGCACGTACAAACTCTTCGCGCCGCTGCCGTCTGAACCGAGTTCGTAGGCTAATACGCCAGCGGGCTTATCGGTGGCTTGCAGCACAACTGACGCCGAAGCATCACCGAACAACACGCAGGTCGTGCGGTCGGTGTAATCAATCCCCATCGAGATGATCTCGGTACCAATCACCAGAATATTGCGCATCGAGCCAGACTGAATGAACTGCGAAGCAGTTGCCAGCGCATATACCCACCCCGCGCAACCCGCCGCGATCTGGAACGCGCCGCACTTCGCGCCGAGCTTATCTTGCACAATGGTCGCCACACCCGGCACCAGATAATCGGGTGACGAACACGCCACGATAATCAAATCGAGGTCTTGCGGCGTCAGTCCAGCCATTTCCAGCGCGGGCATTGCCGACTTCACCGACATATCCGAGGAATTCTCGCCCTCGGCGCGAATATGACGTTCCTTGATACCCGTCCGGCTGGTGATCCACTCGTCGGAGGTATCTACCATCTTTTCCAGATCGGCGTTTGTCAGGACTTTGGCGGGTACATACTTGCCCCACCCTGTGATCTTTGCGAAGCGACGTTCGGTCATTTTCTCAACCCCATCCTAAATCTAAGTTTACGTTATTGTACCGTATTCAACGATACATCAGCTTTGGCGCGGGTCTGGTTCAACGTGCCAAGCAAGCCCAACACGCGCCGCGAAGCGATCAACGCTAATCCTGCCGTCAACGTCAGGCCACCCAACCGCGCCGCCAAGCGATACGCTGCTGGTAATTTACGCCAGCGCAAAATTAGAGCAGGCGTCAGATTACCAACCAGTTCATTCTTCAAACGTGCCACATATTCGGGCGAGGGCGGTAAGGCCACCAACGTTTCACTCAGATGCTGCGCTAAATGCATCAGGTCATAGGCTTCGGCTGCTTGTGCCCCGCTCAGGCCATATTGTTCCGGCACGGCGGCGAAGGCATGACCAGCGATCAGAGCACTCAATTGGGCGTCCAGCAGTGCTTCTAGCTGCGCATCCGATGAATGTTGGTTGAGATCAGATAAAGACATGAGATACCCCTATAAGCGGCAGGTTATGACTTAGGCCGCGCCACTTCTTCTTGCAGATCAGGATCATCAGGGTCGAGACTCAGCCCGTTCAGGAGATCGCGCAAGGAAAGCAGGGTGCGATGATATAACGATTTGATCGCCCCTTCACTTTTCCCCATGATTTCACCGATCTCTTGGTTAGACTTTTTCTCTACAAACTTCAAGAGGACGAGTTGCTGCCGATCCTCTGGCAATTTGCGCATCGCTTCCAGCAACCGATCCTTCTCATCCACCGCTTCCGCCGTCGATTCCGGGGCTTCTTCGCGTAAGCCATTCACGAAATCTTCCAGCGGTACCGATTGATGGCGAGAACGGTCACGATGCCAATTCGCAACCAAATTATGAGCGATCCGATACAACCACGCTTGGAACGGTACGCCGCGCTCGATATAAGAATCGATATGACTGAGTGCTCGGTGGAACACCCGTGAGGTCAAATCTTCGGCATCGTGTGCATTGCCGGTGCGTACGTAGTTGTATTTGTAGATATCCTTCACGTAGCGCTCATACAGCACCCCGAATGCACTTCTGTCTTGTCGTGCGATGGTGACGAGGGTAGAGTCATCTAGCGACGTGAGATCCTGATCGTTTTTATCCGTCATGCCCGTAAAAACACCCTATGCTGATAGAAGTTGCGTCAGTATAGCGGAGAGTCGCGTTAGAATGAAGTTAAAAATGAGAACGGTGCTATGGCAAATATCCGAGTCCAAGATGTATCAGTTTCGTTCGAAAAATCCAGCGAGTTAGAATCACGCGTCGGGACTGTAACAGGTGGGCTTGCTAATCTTTTCCGCCGCGATCCGTCACTAGGAAACTACAGTATTGGCGTGCAGGGTGAACCACCGCGTCCTGCCGCCCTCAAAAATGCCAATCTGGACATCCGTGATGGTGAGACGATGGGCGTTTTAGGGCCGTCTGGCTGTGGCAAAACCACCTTATTGCGTGTGATTGCAGGCTTACAGCCAGTTAACAGTGGCACGGTATTTTATGACGATCAGGATATGTTGAATATTCAACCCCACGAACGTGGCATCGGGATCGTCTTTCAGAATTACGCGCTGTATCCCAACATGAATAGCGAAGGGAATGTCAGCTTCTTCTTTCGCTTACGTCACCGTGATGAAGAAATCCCCGAACGCATCCGCGAAGTCTCTAAAGTGATGGGGATCGGCTTTGAAAAATTGCTAGATCGTCGTCCGGCCTTTCTATCGGGGGGCGAGCGCCAACGCGTGGCGCTGGCTCGCTGCATCGCCCGCGATCCCAAACTGCTGCTCTTTGATGAACCACTCTCCAACCTCGACGCTAAACTGCGCGTGCAGACTCGCGGCGAGTTAAAGCGTCTGATCCAGCGCTACAAAGTGACGACATTGTACGTCACCCATGACCAGACCGAAGCTCTTGCCCTCTGTGATCGCCTCGCGATCATGGATGATGGGCACGTCCAGCAAGTTGGCACACCCACGTTCTTGATGCAGCATCCAAATTCAACGATGGTCGCCACGTTCCTCGGCTCACCACCCATGAACTTGTTCGAGGGGCATTTTACGGAGACCGGCTTTGATGCCGCCCAATTTTCCCTGACCATGCCTACCCTCGGTTATGAACAACGTCATATAATTCTTGGTGTGCGTGCAGAGCATTTCCACCTCGATCCTGACGGCCCGATTCGTGGCGAGGTCATTTTGGTGGAACCTCTCCTCGCCGAACGTGCCCAACTCGTCTATATGGAAATGGGCACTACACGGATCGTTGCCCGCTTGCTAGAAGAACCACGCCTCCACGTTGGAGATCAGATTACCTTGAATGTCGATTCTGAGCAGATTCACCGCTTTGATCCGAGGACGGGCAAACGTCTGTAAGCCGCACTAACGATTGGGTCGCTATGCTTGAGATACTGCGACACCCTGAAGATTACCTTGTGCTGGTATTTGTTCTCGCCCCGCTGGCGAATCTATTGTTTGTTGCCCGTGAAGCGGCGGTACAGTTCAGTTTGAGGCAAAAAGGGTTGGTCGGGGAAGCGATGATCCTTCAGAAACGCCGGGTTCGCGGAAGGAATGGCACTTCGTACCACATCTTGTATCAGTTTTATGATCCCAATTCGGAGAGATATTTCCAACATGCAGAAAGTGTGAGCCGACAACATTTTCTTCGATGGAATGTTGACGATGTGGTGCGGATCGTGATGCTGTCTGATAATCCGCACGTTTCTCGTCTCGTTGATGACGTTACGCATCCATATGCCTTCTTCGTGGTTGCCATCATATCGCCCATTTTCCCCATCTACTTTTTCGGCTGGGGAAGTTTGCCGATTGTGTTCTTGATCTTCGCCATTGGCTTCACTAGTTTCCTTCTATGGATTAACCTGCGCCCGATTTGAGCACCAGCCTGACTGCTGGTGCCGACATCCTTGGCACCCAAACAGTCAGTCAATTGGATTTGCGAACGACGTGACAGATGAATGACCTGCTTCCTGCCTGCGATGTCATATTCATATAGGCAGTTTGGCTGATAAATATATGACATAAGTAACTAACATCAAGTCCTGATCAAGCGTGAAATTGATGTATTAGGAGATGGAGGTGGATGTATGCACGTCAAAATCAACCGTAATCTATGTGACGCTCATCTTGCGTTTTGCGAACGCTGTCTAGGTCGTTTCTTACTTTATCCAGAAGGCTATGAACGTCGCTGCTTTGAAGTGCTAGAAGACGATGGTAGCCCTGATCTGCACATCCAGTTGCACACCGGAGAGCGCGATTTAGACCTCACGCTGAATGAGGAACAACGCACAATGATGGCGGGCGAAGGCTGGACTTCCTTTATCAACTTCGATGTGCCGATGTATCGTACTAAGAGCGGCACCTAAATGTACCTTTGGCTGCGGTAACAATTCACCCTACGTAACCTTATCCCCGATTCCCTCTTCACTTCGCAACAAGAGGGAGTCGAGGGGCATGGTTGGACATTCGCATCGGTAATCAGGGGTCTCGTGCAAAGAAACATGCGTTGCGCAAGGCGAGTGGGGTAATCACAAAAAGGAGACATAATGAATACCGCGAACAGGACTTCAAGAGTCCTGGGAATTGCCTTTCTACTTCAGTTTATTACCTCTTTTAGCAATGGCGTGTTTCTGAAGTCGGCCTTGATTGCACCCGACAGCATCAGCGAAAGTATGATCAAGATTGCAAATAACCCCGCGTTGATGAGAGCGTATATTTTGGTTGATATGCTCACTGCTCTGGGTATCATCTTTTTGGGGGTCATTCTTTTCCTAACCCTCAGGAAACAGAACGAAACAATGGCGTCTGTTGCTTTGGGATGTTATATCTTGGAAGCGGCGCTGCTAGCAGCCAGTAGGTTAGACGCTTTTTCGCTCTTGGGCATAAGTCAGGCCTATGTAGCCACAGGACAACCTGCTTCTTTGCAGACGATGGCAAATATATCGCTCGAATCCATGAATTTTGTTGGGTCTACGTTGCACATGGTGGCTTTTTACCCCGGTGGAATCCTTTTTTATTACCTGCTCTACAAATCAGGGATTGTTCCGCGTGCGTTGTCTCTCTGGGGGCTAATCACCGTTTTGCCTTGCCTGATAGGAACCCTGCTTGTTGTGTTTGGCTATGAAGCGCCCGTGTTTTTATATGTTCTTTATATGCCGTTTGAACTAGTCATCGGTGTATGGATTTTGGTCAAAGGCATCAGCGAGGTTTCAGAAACAAAGCGGCAACCGGCAATCGCTTCTGCATCTGCCTGAGTAGATACATGGCGAGTGATAATTCCTGCGACGAGATCGACGCGACAAGCCCTAGCACTAACATCAGACTAGGGCTTGTCCTTTTGAATAGCAACCTTAGCGGGCAGTCGTATACGCGATCACCATATCAACATCGCTGATCGTGACGCTGGTAATCTTACCCGTCGGCAGTTTGCCCTTCACCCAATTGCGCCATGAGGTGCTGATCGAGGTGTTGATCTGGTTGATCACATCCTGCGGGACGGCTTCCCCATTGCGCGCACGCGAGGTCACGCGCCACGATAGGCGTCCGTTCGAGATCACAGGTACGATGGTGGTAACGGTGTTGGCGGTCTTGCCAGCACGATATTCAAAGCTGGTCGAGATAACTACTTGAGTCGGTTGAAAATCCACAACACGGCTCGTGATGGCACGATTATACGGGTTCGTGACGATGTACAGTTGGTTGGCTTGCGCCTCCGTGAGGGTAACGGTGCGGGCAGTGGCAGCGCTGGCTGGCGCGGCGACGACGACGGATGCAGCGAGAATAGCGACGGCGACGAGAGCGATCAATAACTTCTTCATGTGCTTTATCTCCAGTAGAGTTCGTTTGGCGACAACACTCATACTGTAGAATTCATTTGTTGCCCGATTCTCATCTATCTGTAACGCATTCGTAAAATGTGTCATGCCAGATATTCACACCGTACGCAGCATGGCTTCCAACAGTTGACGAAAAGCGTGTAAGGCAGGACTTAGCGGCCTACCTTTGACGTTTATAAAGGTAAGCGTGCGCGTGAGCACGAAATCGGGTACGTCCAGCACAGCCAACGTGCCTGCCCGTCGTTCGATAACAATCGTTGCTTCAGACACTATAGACAATCCCAGTCCGGCGCTCACGGCTTCTTTGACAGCCTGATTGCTGCCTAATTCCATCGCCACCCGAAGCTCGGCGTTGCGTTCCTGTATGGCCTGCTCAGAGACTGCACGTGTTCCAGAACCCGATTCGCGGATGATAAATGGTTCCGCTAACAACTGCTCGAACGAAACGGCTTGCTGCTTCGCAAAACGATGTTCCAAAGGAGCGATGACGACCAACCTATCCACACGCCACGGCGTGATCACCAGATTAGGGTCATCTACTGGCCCTTCGATAAAACCGATGTCTACCGCACTTTTCAGCAGCCAATCCACGACCTGCTGTGTGTTGCCTATATCGAGTGACAACTGGATGCCCGGATAGCGCTCGTGAAAATTGCCCAAAACGCGCGGGAGCAGATAGGTTCCCGTCGTATGACTACCACCTACTGCTAACTGTCCACGTTCAAGACCATTTAGTTGTTCCAAGGCAGTTTCGGCGGATCGTTCCAAGGCGAAGATTTGCTGTGCGTAGTAATGCAACAAACGTCCAGCCTCGGTCAGTTCAATTTTATGGTTAGAGCGGTCAATCAACACGCTGTCTAACTGCCGTTCCAACTCCTGTACGCCTTTGGAAACGGCCGGTTGACTAATGTACAGTATCGCTGCCGCCTGACTAAAACTTCCGTATTGGGCGACCGCCGCAAACAAGCGCAAGAGATGCAAATTCAAGGTCATGATAACCACTAGTTATGATTAATATAGAGATTATGTATTGGTATTATAGCGGATGCCCCTCTACTCTTTTATATAGTCTGAGCTTGCACAGCTCGATTATGCCTGCCTATCCCCGCGTATGACGGAGAAAAACATGACTGCTGCTCAATGGTTTGTGATCGCCTTGATCATCATTCCTTTATTACTCATTGCGACAAATCGCATACGACTCGACATCGCCGCCATAATGACGGCACTCGCGCTGGCGCTGGGACAACTACTCGGCCTCGGCGTGCTAGGTGCGCCCAATACGCCCGATGACGCGATTAAGTCACTTTCTGGCTTGGCGGAACCCGTCACGGTGACTTTGTTCAGTCTGTTTATCATCACGCGCTGTCTGGATAAAACTGGCATCACCCGCTGGCTGGCGCAACGCCTTCTGAAAATCAGTGGCAGATCGGAAACGCGCTTGATCGGGTTATTAGCTGCTACTGCTGCGCTGTTCTCCCTTTTCATGAACAATCTAGCGGCGGGCGCGTTAGTCCTGCCAAGCGCGATGGAAGTCTCACGACGGACGGGCATCAAGCCAAGTAAGCTGCTAATCCCGGTGGCGTATGGGAGCTGTCTGGGCGGTGCGGCGACGTATTTCACTACCGCTAACATCATCGCCAGTGACCTTCTGCGATCAGCCACCCCACCACAAGCGCCATTACATATCCTCGATTTCACGCCGGTCGGCGGTTTGGTCGCCATCGCGGGCATCGGTTTCCTGATGATGTTTGGCAAACGCTTGCTGCCCAACCGTGAACCATCTGTGGAACAGGTCGTCGCGCACCGTACCGGCAGCGATCTGGAAGACGCCTACCAGTTAGGCGAACGTTTATGGGAAGTTCAAGTACCCGCTACTTCATCGATCGCGCATCAGTCGTTAGCAGCATCCAGTCTGGGCGAAAACTTGGGGTTAACGGTGATCGGCCTATGGCGTGGTCGCCAAGCCATCTTCAACCCGACGACAGCGCAAACAATCCAAGCGGGCGATATTTTATTAACCGTTGGGCGGGAAGACCGCGTCCAGCAGCTCACCGCACAAGGCTTGAAGATCGGGCGCAATACCACCAACGGACATATCAGCCCGCATGGGGTAACTTTCGTGGAGATCATGTTAGCTCCCAGTTCCCAAGCGGAAGGGCATACGCTCAAGGAATTCGAATTCCGCCGACGTTATGGCTTTACGGCAGTTGCCATCCGGCGCGAAGGCCATAGTTACCGCACCGATGTAGCCGATTTCAAGTTGCGGTTAGGCGATTCGATTCTGGTGGTGGGTGACAGAAATAGCTTGAAAAAGTTACAGGGCAGCACAGATTTCCTCAGCCTAGAAACTGATCCTAGCGATCAGCCCGTGCAGTGGAAGCGGGCTGCCTTCGCCATTGTCATCACCTTCGGTGCGATCTTCGCCTCCATCCTCGGTTTTCCCGTCTATCTAGCCATGCTGATAGCAGCAGTTATTCTGCTTGTGGCGGGTTTGTTGACGATGGAAGAAGCCTACCGCACGATGGAGTGGCAAGCCATCATCCTGATCGCGGGCATGTACCCGATCAGTCTCGCCATCGTGAATACGGGACTAGCTTCGTTAGCAGGTCAAGTGGTGGTCAACGTGATTACACCGTTTGGCGCGCTAGGATTGGTAGCAGGCGCGTACTTATTCACAGCGCTGCTCTCCCAAGTCGTCGCGGGACAAGTCACCACGCTGATCACAGCCCCTGTTTTGATTAGCGCGGCGATCAGTCTGAATGTCAGCCCACAAGCTATTGCTGTCGTATCGGCTATTGCGTGTTCGGCGTCCTTCTTGACGCCCTTATCTCATCCGGTCAATATGCTGATGATCGGCCCCGCCAACTACAAATTCCTCGATTTCTTCCGCGTCGGTTGGGGGCTGACTATCGTGTGTTTTGTAGCCTTGCTGCTTGGCATGGCGCTGTTCTGGAGACTATAAGCAGCACGTGCTACGTCAATGGAATCAGCATGAAGACAAACGGATTTTGCGGGAGACCTGAATAAATTCGGTTGGGGCTTGTCACACCCTGAATGAAATGCTAGAATGTGAACCATCGCAGCCGGGCGAGTAGCTCAGTTGGTTAGAGCATCCGGCTGATAACCGGAAGGTCATAGGTTCGAGTCCTATTTCGCCCACAACAAACGAACCACACGGGGGTGTAGCTCAGCTGGGAGAGCGCCTGCTTTGCAAGCAGGAAGTCAGGGGTTCGAGTCCCCTCATCTCCACACGTTCAATCCAGTGAACAAAAAGAGTGACGAGCCAAGGTTGCAGCTTGGCTCGTTTGCTTTCCAGCCCCTGCCACTCCTCGACAGCCTTGGTTTGAATTTGGCTAAGGTTTTGTAACATTACGGTGTTGACGCCGACTAAAATTATGGAACGATGCTAGACTACAAGCATTCAGCAAGATAAGTCATCCTAACTTGTGCAGGTGCGCAATGGCAGCTAATCAGATCGTCATTGAACCCGAAGAACTCCTACGCCGAGCTTTCCCCGTGCTTGATGACGAGGAAGTTGCCTTTTTGCTCGACAAGCTCCGCGAACAAACCTATCCACCAGATACCGTGCTGTGCCATGAAGGGATATACGAGGATGTGTTTTACCTCGTCTCGTCGGGGATGACAGTGATCTATAAACGGCTGAACGACGACGAAGACCTCGTGCTGCGCTACTGCGGCGCGGGCGAATTCTTCGGGGAAATGGCGATCATCCAAGAAGCGCCGCGCGCCGCCTCGGTGCGGACGACGGAAGAAACCACCGTCCTCGAATTCGATAAGAACACCTTGCAAGCGCTGCTCAACCATAACGCGCAGATGGCGCTGGCGATGATGCGCATCACGTTTGACCGACACCGCAGCAACGACCAGAACACAATCAACAATTTGCGCCATTCGTATGAAACGCTGGAAAAGCTCGACCGCGCCAAGCTGGACTTCATCGAAGTGACCGCACACGAACTGCGCACGCCGCTGACGGTGATGCGCGGCTACGCCAGCATCCTTGCGATGGACGCCAATATCCAAGGAAATTCGATGCTGGCGGAAATCGTGGAAGGCATCGTCAGCGGGACAAACCGGCTGCATGAAGTGGTTAACAACATGCTCGATATTCAACGTATCGACATGAACCAGATCAAGCTGTCGAAGTCGCCCGTATCGTTGTCCGTCATCTTGAAGGGCATCGACAAAACGCTGCAAGAAGTGTTTGCCGAACGACATCTGAATTTTATCCTTGACCTTGGCGACAATACCGATCCGATTTATGTCGAAGCGGATTCGGGCTTGCTGCATAAGGCGATCCAGCAGATTGTGCTCAACGCCGTGAAGTACACGCCCGACAACGGCACGATCAAAGTGACACTGCGTTATGAGGAGCATGATTTCCTCGCCACCGTCGCCCATATCACAGTACAGGACACGGGCATCGGGATTGATCCAGAGCACCATAAATTGATCTTTGAGAAGTTCTATCGACTAGGCGCGGCGGAAACCCATTCATCGGGCAAGACGGCGTATAAGGCAGGCGGGCCGGGGCTTGGCTTGGCAATTTCACACGGCGCGATCATGGCGCATGGCGGGCAAATCTGGGTCGAGAGCGAAGGCTACAGCGAAGAAACCTTCCCCGGATCGACCTTCCATATCTTGCTGCCGACAAAATCGCGTGTACCGAGCCAAGAAGGTCGATTCGAGCGCATGGATCGGGAATGAAGTAAAAAGCTGCTGCAAAGTTGAGCGATTCTGCTAAGGCGAGATAGCATAGGAGTGTTGTTTAGAAAAGTTATTGTCAAAGGATACTTTTCATGACCGCCTATGCATTACCAAAACTCACTGAACCTGCCCCCGTATCAGCTAAAACTGCTTTGCTGGTTGCCAGCGGCGACCTGCGGCTGTCGGCAAACCAAGTATGCTGGCCTGCGCAGCAGGAGATGGAACAGAAAGTGACCGCTGCCTTCGCGCGTGAAGGTTGGACGGTTAAACGTGCTCACGAGTACAACCCCAAACTGCAACACGGCTTCATCGACAGCCAGCGCATGGGCATGGATGTGTTCAAGAATATTCACCCTGACGCACCGTTGATCGTGGCGGAGGCCGTCTGGCAGTACAGCCATCATGTGCTGGCGGGCTTGCGCAGCCATCGCGGGCCGATCTTGACCGTTGCCAATTGGAGCGGACAGTGGCCCGGTCTGGTCGGGATGCTCAACCTGAACGGCTCGCTGACCAAGATGGGCGTCAACTACAGCACCATCTGGAGCGTTAACTTTGATGATGAGTTTTTCCTGAACGGCATCCGTGAGTGGATCCAGACGGGCAAAATCACACATCCTGCCAACCACGTCCGCGATCTCGATGTGAGCAAGCTGCCAGCCGCCGAAGCTGAACTAGGGCAGGCGCTCGCCGCCCAATTCAAGCGCGAGAAGGCTATCCTCGGCGTGTTCGATGAAGGCTGCATGGGCATGTACAACGCCATCATCGATGACGAACTGCTAAACCCGATGGGCTTGTACAAAGAGCGCTTGAGCCAATCTAGCCTCGTGGCGAGGATGCGCACCGTCACGGATGATCGTGCCATCGCCGTCCGCCAATGGTTGGATGAACGCGGGATGAAGTTCGTGACTGGCTCTGACCCCGCGACTGAACTCACCGACGATCAAATCCTTGAGCAGTGCGAAATGTATATCGCCGCCGTCGAGATCGCGCATGAATTCGGGTGCGCGGCGATAGGCATCCAGTATCAGCAGGGCTTGAAGGACATGGCTCCGGCATCCGACCTCGTAGAAGGGCTATTGAACAATGTCGAGCGCCCGCCCGTCTTCGATCTATCCACCGGACAAGAACTGTTCGCCGGACAAGCCATCCCGCACTTCAATGAAGTGGACGAAGGCGCGGCGGTGGATGCGCTGGTGACTAACCGCGTATGGACGACGTTAGGATTCGATCCGGCGACGACGCTGCATGACATCCGCTGGGGCGAAGACTACACAGGCAACGGCGTGGATGACTTCGTGTGGGTGTTCCTGATCTCCGGCGCAGCGCCTGCCTCACACTTCATCGGCGGCTACGCGGGCGCATCCAGCGAACGACAGCCCCCGATGTACTTCCGGTTGGGCGGCGGGACGCTCAAGGGCATCAGCAAACCGGGCGAGATCGTATGGAGCCGTGTCTACGTGATGGGCGGCGCGCTGCACGCCGACATGGGACGCGCCACGGTGGTGGAACTGCCACGCGAAGAGACAGAACGCCGCTGGCAGCTTTCCAGCCCGCAGTGGCCTATCATGCACGCGGTGCTGCACAACGTCACGCGCGACCAGATGATGGGGCGACACAAGGCAAACCACTTGCAAGTGGTGTATGCGCCTTCTGCCGCTGACGCGGATCGCGCACTCGCCGCCAAAGCCGCCACCTTCAACGCGATGGGCATCAAGGTGCATTTCTGCGGCGTGTAATCGCGATCTTTCACCCGACGTTGAAAGGTCTAGATTATTTTAAGCGGTGGTAAGCAGGTAGTTTGATTCCGATCATCAAACCGATCATAAACGCCCATGAGCATGATCGGTTTGATCCTTTTTCTGCTCAGGGAATGATCGGAAAACCATCGCGAAAACCACGTATGATCGGTTTTATGATCGGAAATTGAGCAGCCAAACCGATCATACATGATCAACTACGCATTTGGTGGTTGAGTTCGGAACGGCGTCTTGAGTGTTACGCAGCAAATCAGACAGCATGTTCAGTTTGGTTCGGCAAGACGGAACTGTTTTTGGCATAGCAGCCAGCTTTAATCATTCTAAACGAACATTTGAGCTGCGTCAAGAGTGAATAAACTGCGAACGATGAGTCAGTACGTGCTGGTCAGGCCGCCATCGACCACCAACACTTGCCCCGTCATGTAGCGGCAGTAATCCGAGGCGAGGAAGACTGCCGCGCCCGCGACATCTTCCGGCTCAGGCGCGCGCTCAATAGGGATTTTGCGCTGCTGCGGATCAAGATCGGTGTCTCCTGCCGCAACGGCGTTGACCATGATGTTGTAGGGCGCTAATTCCACTGCCATCGAGCGGGTGAGCGCGTTCAAGGCGGCTTTACTCGCATCGTAAGAGCCAGTTCTCCCCTGCGAAGCGCTGCCCGCTACCGAACTGACGTGGATGACGCGCCCATTTTCATAGGCGATCATGTGCGGTACGACGAGCTTGCTGATCATGTAGACCGCTTCGAGATTGACCGCCAGCACCGAACGCCAATCGTTCAGGGAATCTTCAAGGATGCTGCCGACGCGACATAAGTCGGCGTAGGTCACGAGAATGTCGATGTGCTGCCACTGGCGGATCACGGCGTCGATAGCACTACTGACGGCGGGGCCGTTGGTGAGCGCCACATCAAATTCCAGCACACGCTGATTTTGCATCCGCATGGCGGCTGAGGTGTCATGGATTGCTTGCGCATTGTCACCGATAAGCGCGACGGATGCGCCTTCCGCCGCGAACTCACGCGCTACTGCCCGCCCGATGCCGCGTCCTGCGCCAGTGACGAGCGCGGTACGTCCCTTTAGCAATCCATGACTCATGGGTGGTTACTCTCCCTTAACGGGAATTTTGAATGTACTGGGCGATTCGGGATCGCTCGATGAAGGCGGCGGCTCGTCTTTGCGTTCGTCCGTGTGACTAACCGCGATCTCCATCGTCTCATCTTTCTTGCTGACAACGGGAATCACCGCTGGTGGCGGGGCTTCTGGCAGCGTTGGCGGCGGCGTATCAGGATCGCTGATGACGATGACAGGTACAGTCGGCGCGGGCGCTTCTTCGGCCTTTAACTGCTCACCGATGTCCGTGACAGGCGGCGGCGGAAGTTCGATCTCCACTTTGCTCGGTTCGGCAGGCACAACGGCTTTGACAGGTTCTGGCGTCGGATCGATGAACGTTTGCCAGTCCGACTGGCGCGTGAGGTCTTCTTGATGTCCCGATGGGAACGTGACACTGACTTTATCGGCAGTGGCGGTGACTTTCACACCGGAGGTCGAGATCGTGAACGGTTGCTTGAGCAAGAAATCTGGCCCGTAGGCCACCGTCCGCGCATCCACGACCCGCATGCCGACAGCAGTCAGGAGCAGGTCAAGCGGGAGGATCCCCATCAACTCGTCGGGATCGCCCAAGCCTTCGCCCGTGTCGGCGTTATAGGCTTCGTACAAGCCGTGCTGCTGCTTCAAGGCGCGGATGCGAGTCGTGATCATGGTTTGCAGGAGCGCCGCCGCGTCCTCACGGAAGCCGTGCCGCAGCAAGGATTCGATCATGATGGCTTGCCAATAACCCCATACGCCGCCGCTGCCGTTTTCGTTATCCGGCGTGTAGGCGGGATCGTCACTCGGCGCGATGGTGACACCGTATTGATGCCAATAGCGTTTGTCTTTGAGCGTCTGACGCAGTTTTTCCGCGCGATCTTTATCCGACGCGCCTGCCCACAGCGGTAAAAGCTGCGTCAGGTTGTGACGTGCCAGATCAACGGTACTGATTTCGGTCGTGAACACGCGGCTGAGACCGCTGAATTTGACGTAACGCACGCGCTGATAGGCGTATTTCGTGACTGCCGCGCCCATGCCGTACAACCAGACGAGATCGGTGGTGGCTAATGTCTCGTTGACGGGTTTGCCGGTGTGATCGGTACCTTCAACAGTGATCGAGACGTTAGGCGCTTTGTTGGTGCCGCCGATGACGCGCAGAATCAGGCGGTTGGGCGGATCGAGGATAGGCTGACTGTCGAAGGCTTCGTCGCCCTTGCCCTTAAACAGCACCGATCCGCGCGAGGTTTGATGCGTATCGCGATCCTGATAGGCATAGCTGCTATCGGCTGCTGACCACATCGTATCCAGCACGGCGGCGACAGCATCGATCCGTGTTTGGATGGCGCTCACGTCGGCTTGTGGATCGACGGCGCGGGCGATCTCGATCAGGGTATTGCCTTCGTTGATCAGATAAGCCCCCAGATCGGGCGACTCGGCGTAGCGCATATCCGCGCCCTGCGTCCAACGTACCGTCCGCCCGAATAACGGATTCGGGCTGTAGCCGCTGTGCGAGTCGTCGCTCCATTCGGGGTAGCCGTCGCGATCCACATCCCGATCCACCGCAAACCAGCGTTCGTAAAAGGCGCGCAGTTTCGGATAGGCTTCCTCTAAGAAGGCTTTGTCGTTGGTGATCTGATAGAGCCGCCACGCCACATGTGCCAGCAGCGGCGGACATAGGCGCTTGGTACGCTGACCAGCCGCACCGGGTTTGCTGTCGATCCAGCCATCGTCGGCTTGTACGCTCAACCAGTTGTAGAATGCGCCTAAGGCCAGATCAGGCGCGAGATAAGCAACCGTTGGCAGTGCCATATAACCGACTCGCACGCTTTGCCCGTTCCACTGCCAATTGTGATCGGTGCCCGTCCCGTTGGGACTGAACCCGCGTGAGGGAATGCGCGCGGTGACGAAGGTGGGATTGGCAAGCTGCTTGGTTGGGGTGATGAAACTGCGCAGCGCAATGTGATTGCTCCACGCAAGTGCCGCGTCAAGCTCAGAATCGCCTGACTCGATGGTTGGCAGTTTGTCGTTGAAGGCTTCAATACGCGCGAGATTGGATTCCCAATCGGTCTGGAACAACCATTGATAGCCGTTAATGAGGCTGTCTTGACGCAGTTTTTCCGCGCAGACAACCCAGCGCAAAGTCGCGCTACCCTTAGCAGCGAGCGTTACCGAGGCCGAGAGTTTGGGACGCACGCCTTCTTCCACAGGGCGATACAAGCCGACGCCTTCCAGCAGGAGCACAGGATTCACGCCGCCGATCTGCCCCAGATGCAGCGCTTCGGTGGCATCTTCCAGCGCCAGCATATTCATCCGCACGGATTGTTCTTCGCGCATGGCTTGCCCGATCAGATCGAGGCGTACCGTAATCGGCATCGCGCCATCATTGGTGATGGTGAAGCGCCCGCCGACTACATGCGAGTGCATGACCCACAATTCGGAAATCACGTGGCACTCAGGGCGCAGACGCATGGTGACGCGGGCGAAATTCGGCGCGAAGTTGACCAGTGCGGGCTGCTCGATCAGCTTATCGGCTTCATAGACGGGCTGACCGCCCACGATGAACATCGGAACGATCCGCACGATGCCAGCACGTCCGCCGTAGCGCGTTTGGAAGGCCAACGCAGGCGCGTCGCCGCTGCCAAAATCGATCTCCCAACTCTGGTCATCAGTGTAGTCGATCCGGTCTAAACGAGCATCAGCGGCAAACCGCATTGCAAGGGGTTGTCCAGCCGTAAGATGCCAAGTTTTCATGAGTTATTCCTCGTCTAGCAAATACCGCGCTATCAAGTGAGCGGTATGCTGGATGCTATCGGTGTGGGTGCGCTCATAGGCGTGAGAAGCATCGACGCCGGGGCCGATCAGGGCTACCCGCGCACCACCGCCCGCCCGCCAGTAGGCCGACCCATCCGACCCGTAATACGGATAAATATCCAGCTTATACGGGATGTTATAGCGCTGTGCCAACCGCCGCACCTTATTGGTCAGATCGAAGTGATACGGCCCCGATGAGTCTTTGGTGCAGATGCTGACGGAGAATTCGTCGCCACTTTGCCCATCGCCCAACGCGCCCATATCCACGACTACAAATTCAGCGAGATCGGCGGGCAAGCCATTGGTGCCGCCGTGCCCCACCTCTTCGTAGTTACTGATCAGTACGTGGGTATCTTGCGCTGGTTGCACATCCGCTAGCTGCATTGCTGCCAACGCCGCATAGATCGCCGCGACGCCCGCTTTGTTATCCAGATGACGGGAGCGAATGAAGCCATTGACGACTTCCACACGCGGATCGAAGAAGGCGAAATCACCGACTTCGATGCCTAAGGCGCGGGTTTCGGCGGCGCTGGTGGTGCGCGCGTCGATGCGTACTTCCATCATGTCCGGCGTGCGCGGCTGCTCACCGAGTTTGTTGTTGACGTGACCGCCCGACCCGACGGGCAGGATGGTGCCCCGATAGCGCTGATCATCGAAGGTACGGATCGTGACATTCTCATTCTCTACCGTGTTCATCAATACGCCGCCAATCACGGTGAGCTTCAGTCGTCCGCTGCCCTTGACCTCTTTGACCATCGCGCCGAGCGTATCGACGTGGGCAGAAACCGCGCGGGGAGCCGATGACGAACGTCCGCGCACGGTGGCGACCAAGGCTCCTTTGTGGGTGAGGTGGGTGCTCACGCCGGGGATGGAGTCGAAGGCGCGCTGCACAAAGGGAATCGCTTCTTGATGATAGCCAGTCGGGCTAGGGATGTTCAGCAAATTGACAAGAAAATTCGTCGTAGCGTCAAGGTTGATCGATAGATCGAGCATGAGGTCGCGCTCCTACGTATAGGATACAGCCGTATTGTACCCGATTTCCGCGCGACAGAACTTGTAAGAGAACGAGGGAACGTCAAACTATCCCCGCCGGATTGGGGCGTCAGCGGGGATCATAGCTCGATGAAAAGATGACAGGGAAAACCACGACTTAGCGGGGTTTTTTGCCTTTGCCCTTGTCGTCCTTATGCAGCGCGGAAACTAATTCGAGGAACTCGTCCCACTCTTCATCGAAAAAGTGGATCGTCACGTTGCCGACTTCGACATGATAGGTCATTTCGCCGTCGGGTTCCTGCGACAGCCACGCGCTGTAATTTTCGGTTTCGGCTAGCGTCTCGGTTGGGATCTGATCAGACATGCTACGCTCCGTTCAAGCTGGGGACTAGATTACTTTTCAGACGCAATTTCATGACCGACAGCCGTCAGTGCCAGCGCGCCGTCTTTTTCGCGCACTGCACCCATTTCGCGCAGTTCACGCCAATTCGGCAAGCTGTTCGCCGTCACCACTTCGCCGCGTGCGCTCGCGACCAACAGCTTCTTGATCGCCGCTTTGTGGTCGGCAGTCATCGCTTCGATCTTGCTGATCTGGCGCAGGACGGTACGACGCTGCTTCTCGTTGATGCGCGCCTTACGCGCAATGTTTTTCCGTGTATTCGGACTTCCCATGATATTCGCTCCTGTGTTAAGTGTTTCGCATACGATGCGACGGTTAAGTATAAATTATGATTCGCTGTTGTACAGGTTCACTTTGTTTTGGCAGTCTGCCCTAGCCGCTTGCGTCGAGACTCCGCCCGAACAGCACCGCGCGGCCTCGATTGTCTTTGGGACGCCGCCAGCCACCCTGTTCCAGCGCGACTAAGCGATCCGGCGCAACGGGCAACATATGGCGCAAGCGATCATACCCCAAGCGAGCGGCTAATCCACGTATGGATCGGGCGATTTGCGCCAGTCGTCCCTGTTCAGCATCCAGATAGATCACGTCCATTTCGGTGCGACCGGACGGGTAGAGCGCTGCTCCGCCGAGGATGGCTAGGCCACTCAGCGCATGAGCGCTGTTGGTCGCGTGCCAACCGTACAGCAGTTGATCAGCCGCCCAGTGAAGCAGCCGTTCATCCGTGATCTGGTAGGCTTTCCACTGGCGTCCGAGTGTGCTGTGATGGACATACTCGTACAAAGCGGAATGCGTGAGGAAATTACGTGCCGAGGGTACCTCTGCCGCTGTCAACGCGTGAAAGGTGTCTGCGCCAAACTGGTTGCTATAGGCTCTGGTTTCGTAGAGCAGATAGTTCCTGAGCCGGACAAAGCCAGTTTCAGCGGCGTAGTGATGTGTGGGCGGGTAATCCTCATCGGTGGAAAAGCGCAACACGCCGCTGCCAATTTGCAACGCCTGCTCAATCGCCGCGTGATGCAATCGGCGTCCGATGCCCTGCCCTTGCAGATCGGGATGAACCCGTAACCCCTCTAACCACCATTCGCCGTCGCTCAAGCGGGAGAGTTTGGCAGTGCCAACGACGCGATCCTCGAATTCAGCGATATAAAATGCGCCTTCAGCGTCCGCCAACCAGCGATCAAACATCATCGGCAGGTAATCCATCCCGCGCCAGATTTGACCAGCGATAGATTCGATGTCAGCACGATCTGATTCTTGCGCTCGACGGATGGTGAGGGTTGCTAGGGTTGCTGCACACATGGCAAAGGTCTGATTTTCTCAACGTCTCACGAAAAAGGGCGAAGGCAGTCCCTTCACCCCAAGCTGTTATCTTTCAACCCATTTGCATAGGTTAAGGTTAGCCATGCTTGCAACCGGAGTTTTAGCTTCGGCGCAAGCACACAATGAGCCTGTTATTGTCGGTCGCCACCACGGTAGCCACCGCCACCGCCGCGATTGCCACCGCCGCCACGGTAACCACCGCCACCACCGCGATTGCCGCCACGATCACCACCGCCACCGCGATAGCCACCACGGTCGCCGCCGCCGCGATCACCACGATCACCGCCGCCGCTGCCACCGCGACTGCCGCCACGATCACGCGAGCGAGCTTCTTCGGGCGTCCAGTCTTCCAGCACGGCTTGACGGCTGAGGCGCACTTTGCCGCCCTGATCGATGTCCGTGACCATCACCATCAGTTCGTCACCAATCGAGACTTCATCTTCGATATTCTCGATGCGGTGATCGGAAAGCTGGCTGATGTGTACCAAGCCATCACGACCGGGCAGAAATTCCACGAACGCGCCATAAGGCTCGATACGCGTCACTTTGCCGGTATAGATGCGCCCGATCTCGGCCTCTTCGGTCATACCGAGGATCTGCTCAATCGCCCGATCCGCGCTCTGACCGTCCGCGCCGGAGACGAACACGGTGCCATCTTCTTGAATGTCGATCTTGACGCTGTACTTATCCTGCATACTGCGGATTGTCTTGCCACCGGGGCCGATGATCATGCCGATCTTATCGACGGGCACATTGATCACGGTCATGCGGGGCGCAAAGGCACTAAGCTGCTTGCGCGGCTCCGGGATCGCCTTCAGCATGACTTCCAAGATCGCCAAGCGGGCAACGCGCGCCGCTTCGAGCGCTTCCGCCATCAACGCGTCAGAAACACCGTTGATTTTCAAGTCCATTTGCAGGGCTGTGATACCCTTTTCCGTGCCCGCGACTTTGAAGTCCATATCACCGATATGGTCTTCCAAGCCTTGGATGTCGGTCAGAATGGCGTATTTGTCGCCATCGGTGATCAAGCCCATCGCGATGCCCGACACGGGGCGCTTCAGAGGCACACCCGCATCCATCAGGGATAGCGTGCTGCCGCAAACGCTCGCCATTGAGGTTGACCCGTTGGAGGAGAGCACTTCGCTCACCACACGAAGCGTATACGGGAATTCTTCCGGCGGCGGGATCATGTACCGCAGGGCTGTCTCTGCCAACGCACCATGCCCGATCTCGCGACGCTTTGGCCCACGCATCGGTGATGTCTCACCGGAGGCGAAGGATGGCATATTGTAGTGATGCATGTAGCGCTTGGTGCTGTCAGGATCAAGGCCATCAAGCTCTTGCGCATCCTGCGGCGTGCCGAGCGTGGCGACGCTCAAGACCTGCGTCAATCCGCGCTGGAACAAGCCTGAGCCGTGTACGCGGGGGATCAAGCCGACTTCTGCCGACAGTGGACGAATCTCGTTCACCTTGCGCCCATCCGGACGAATGCCTTCGACCAGAATGCGGCGGCGCACTTCTTCCGCCACGACTTCTTCGTAGGCAGATTTCACGTCTTGCGGCAGCACGGCATCGACACCTTCGGAGCCTTCGACACTGTACTCGGAAACCACCAGATCGCGCACATCGTCAAGGGCGGCTTCGCGCTCATCACGATCTGTGTGTTGGGCGACAATAGTCTGCACTTGGCTGGTCACACGTTCACGCATCTTCGCCATCAGAGCGTCGCTGCTCTTGGCTGGCGTGTAGGTGGATTTGGGCTTGCCGATGGCGGCTTGCATCTCTTCTTGGAGCCGGATCACGTCTTGGAAGCCTTCGTGCGCGGCTTTGAGCGCCTTCGCCATGGTAGCTTCGTCGATTTCTTCAGCACCGCACTCGACCATGTTGATGGCCTCTTTGGTGCCTGCTACGCGCAGATCCAAGGCACTTTTTTCCATCTGAGAAAAAGTCGGGTTAAGGACTAATTCGCCATCAATGAGACCCACGCGCACAGCAGCGACGGGGCCGTTAAATGGAATATTGGAGATGGTCAGCGCAATGCTGGCACCGATGATGCACAGCATATCGGTAGCGTGTTCTTTGTCGTGGCTCAAGGCCGTAACGACAACCTGTACTTCGTTCCGCAAATCCTTGGGGAATAGGGGGCGCAGCGGACGGTCGGTTACACGCGCCGTCAAAATCGCTTGCTCGGCGGGGCGTCCTTCGCGCCGGAAGAACGAACCGGGGATGCGGCCTGCCGCATACAGGCGCTCTTCATATTCAACCGCTAGTGGGAAAAAATCAATACCGGGGCGGATAGATTCGCTCATTGTAGCCGTTGCCAAAATCATCGTGTCGCCCATCCGCACGGTGACGGCTCCGCCCGCTTGCATGGCAAGTTTGCCCGCTTCTACGATCAAGTCTTCGCCGCCCAATTTTGCGGTGAAGCGTTGGACACTTTGTGTGCCGTTTGTCATATCGTCTCGTTAACTCCTGTGTATGTACGAAAAGACGCTCGTCTGAGGTCAAGGCGGATGCATTCTAATATTCTCGCATCGGTCGCCTCTCCCTGCCAGCAGAGCGTCTTGTCTTGTGGCTAATGCGCCAAGTTAGGGAAACGGTCTGGGACTAACGTTTTACGTAGTCGCGCAGGCCGAGCTTTTCAATCAACTGTTTGTATGCGTCGGGATTCTTCGAATTCAGATATTTTAAGTGACGCAGCCGCGACCCGACCATCTTCAACAAGCCGCGACGGGAGGCAATATCGTGCTTGTGTGTGCGTAGGTGATCAGTGAGTTGGTTGATGCGTTGGGTAAGGATGGCAATCTGAACTTCGGGGGAACCCGTGTCACCTTCGTGACGGGCATACGCTTGGAAAATCTCTGCTTTTTGTTCTTTGGGCAATGGCATTGTTGATTCGAGTCCTCTCTTGGATGATGGTTATGTTTGCTTGCCACCGAACACGCCGAACTCGTGGCTTGTTGGTCTGCAAACCGATTGCATTATAGCAGAGCTACAAACTAGGAACAATGGGCAAACGCGCCAAGCAAATATCAACACTTCATTAATCGAAATTTACGCAACCTTGTACCGCGATTAGTCTGAAGTGTTGAGTATGGCATTTATCTCCGCGATGGCTTGGGCATTGTCTTTGAACAGGACGGCCTGAATGCCGAACTCGCACGCGCCGATCACGTTTGGTTCGGCGTCATCAAGGAAGACCATTTCGTGCGGCTGCACGCCGAGGCGCTCACAGGTGATCGCATAAATTTGTGGATCGGGCTTTCGGATGCCTACTTCATGGGAATAAATGATCAGATCGGTCATGTCCTCAAAACGATAGGCAGCTTGTTCTTTTTCGCGCGCGCCAACGAAGCTGTTGCTGATGATTCCGGTGAGATAGGGGCCGTGTAATTTTTCAAAATATTGAATGAGTTCTGTGTTGGGCGTACCGAGATACTCATGCCACACATCAGCCATGAATGCGTTCACGAGTGCCGCATCCCACCCCATGATTGATCCGATCTGACGATGCACGTCGGCTTCGGAGATTGTGCCGAGGCTACCCGCGCCCCATACTTCACCGAGGCGTTCACCCAGTTCGCCAGCTTTCAACTTGAGCTGTTTTTCCCACTTTTCATCGATCCCCAACGGCGGGGTGATTTCCAAGATTCCGCCAATATCAAAGACGACCGCGCGAATAGTCATCGTTACGAATCCTTCATTCCTTGTGTTAAGACACGATGCGTTCAAGGGTAAGGATAGACGAAGATACCTATCCACACTTCGTTATAACATTGAACTTCACGAAGGCGACTTAATGCCTTGGAATCTCTCCAATCACGCTCAACCCCAGCGCTTCGATCTCAGCGCGGCTGCGGACAGCGTTATCCAGATATTCCGCGAGAAACGCGAGCGCGATGCCCGCTGCCAACCCGACCACGATGCGCAGCAACGGCCCGAACCGTACCGCCAGCGGGATGGGCACAGGTACGACAATGGCGTTGTCTAATGGGACTACCCGCGCCGGACTTGCGCCCAACTGCGCGAAATAATCGGCGTTTTTAGTCTGCATTACTCGTACCGCTGCCTCAGCAATCATCTTGGTCTGTGCTTCGTCAGACCACGAGGTGACATAGAAGGTCATGATGCTGCGGGCGCTGTCGGACGTGATCGCGGCGCGGATGGCATCAGGATCGACGGTTTCCCCTTGCGACGCTAATACCGCGCTGATCTCCCGTGCAAAAGAATCTGTCCGCATCCACGCCGCCAGATTGACAATGGCATATTCCGAGCCGAGCCATGAGATGTAACTCTGCTCCTCGAAAGTCTTAGCGCTTTCCCCTGTCGGTGGTTGGCTGGCGGTCAGCCGCACACCGACACTGTAATTGACGGGCGGGCGCAACAGCGTCCCGAAGGCGGGAATCGTTAAGATGAGCGCCACCAGCGCGGGCAACGCAATCAGCCACCAACGTCGCGCCACCACCGCATACAATTGTTTCAGTTCCATACCATTACCTAATATTTTCTAGTTTTCGCAATCAATCCTACGGTTTTGGTGCGTCCGGCCCTACGTGGATGCCCGTTTTACGCTCTAATACACTCAACACCGCCGCATTATCTTGTTCGCCGTCTCCATGATCGATCATATCTTTGAACATTTCGCGCGTTACTTCGCTCAATGGCAGTGGCGCGTGATAGGTTTCGCCCGTATCCAGTACGATATTCAGGTCTTTCAACTGCATATGCGCTTTGAATCCCGGCGTGCGGATGCCTTGCGCCAAGCGCGGGGGCTTGACATCCAATGTCCAGCACTGCGCCGCGCCACCTTTGATGGCTTCCACCACTTTGAACGGATCGACGCCGCTTTTCTGCGCGAACACCAGCAGTTCGCCCATCGCCGCCATCTGCGCAGCGACCATGATCTGGTTGGCGGCCTTGGCGATTTGCCCCGCGCCGCTATCACCGACCAATACCCAACTTTTGCCCATCGCTTTCCACAACGGATCAAGTTGTTCAAAAGCCTCTTTAGGGCCACCGATCATGAAAACCAGCGTGCCTTGCTGCGCGCCGATTTGCCCACCGCTGACGGGTGCATCCAACGCCACGATGCCCGCTTTGGCGAGATCGACGGCTAATTTGCGGGCAGTTTCTGGCTTGATGGTGCTGTTATCCACGAAGATCAAGCCGTCATGCGCGCCCGCGATGATGCCATTTTCACCAATCGCCACCTTCTCAACATCGGGCGAGTCGGGCAGATTCGTGAAGACGACATCTACTTGCTCCGCGACTTCTTTCGGTGAATGAGCCGCCCGCGCGCCTTCCGCCACCAATTGATCCACGATGCCCCGGCTGCGGTTGTGGACGACCAGCGGATACCCTGCTTTCATCAAGTTCCGAGCCATCGCTGATCCCATCAGCCCCAATCCGATATATCCAACTCGAAGCATTGTATTTTCCTCTCACAATAATGCGGCTACTGTTCAATTCAATGGTTGAACGATCTAGTAGAAGTTTTCCGGTATTTAGAATGAGACGCGCTACAGCATAGTCAGTTATCACTTCTTATTTCGCAGTCGTAGGCGTATTTGTTACCGTCGGGATGGAGGGTTCGGGCAGTTGTATCAGTCCTGTCAGCGACTTTTCACCTGCCGTCGTGATCTTCGCGAAGTTGTCCCCGCTAGGCACTGCGATCCATGCGGTTTGCTGATCGGGCAGCAAAATAAGGTACCAATAGAATGACCCTTGCAAGCGTGCCAGCACCGGATACTTGTAAGTTCCCGATGCAATCTCGGTGACAATCCCGTAACGGCTCCCCGGCCCTTTGTATACTTTGCGCATCCCACTGAACAGTTGGTAGGTGATGTCAAGATCGACCACAAGTTTGGTGCCGTCTGGCAATGTCACAGTCTCCGGCAAGCCACTCGCGATAAGCGTCCCGTCGTGTGATGGTTGGACGGTTGAGCCAGTGAGGAATATTTCCGGGGTACGTGTCGGCGTACTTGTATGCGTGCGTGTCGGCGTTGCGGTAGCCGACTGCGTTGGTTGAACCGTATTGGCCGGATTTGTGCCGCTTCTACTCATCGCCGTGCCCAATCCGGCTGGTTGCCGCGAAGGAGTCGTCGTTGCGGTGCTTGTCGGGCTGGCAGTGGATGGCGTAGTTGGCGTACCACTCGGCGAGGCACTCGGTGTGCTTGTATCAGGCTGTGTAGGAGCCTCAGTCGGTGTTAGGGTGTTGGTCAAAGAAGGACTTGGCGTCACACTAGGAGTTATCGTCGGCGTGTCGCTGGCGGTGGGTGTCTGGCTAGGCGTATAACTGGCCGTGGCGGTGTTGGTGGGCGTGGCTGACGGGGTGAGGCTGGCAAGGGCGGTTTGCGTGCCTGCCACCCGTGTCTCGATCTGAGCCTCGACCGTCTTGACCTGTACTGTGCCCGTGGCTTGCGCGCCACTAGTCGCGATTGCCGCCGCCGAAATCGTGCTGACAGCATCAGTCGCCGCCTGCGCATTGGCGCTGGCAGTTGCTTGTGCTGCCGCCGTACCCGTAATCACTGCCGCTGATGTTTCGCTGGCGGCTATGGATAGTTTGGCGGCTTCCAAAGTTTCAGTGATGTTGGCTGTCGGCGTGAAGGTCTGGCTCGGCGTGTCGGTAATCGTCGGGGTCGCTGTCGGCGGTATGGGCGTCGATGTCTCCGTCACGGTGGGCGTTGGGGAGACAAATGCAGTTTCCGTGAGCGCATTTGCCATCACCAACGTAGAAGCGGCCTCAGTCTGCACGAGGTTGGCGGCTGGCGCGGCGTTCCGGCTCTGAAAAAATACGAATCCCACCGCAGCAATCGCAACCACGGTCGTTCCAGCAATCGCCAACGGCAGCAGCGAATTATTCCGTAACTCGCGCGTATGGATGATCACGACAGTCACGTTATCGGGCGCGCCGCGCTGACGTGCCAACTCAATCAAGCGTTCAGCCGCATTTTGTGCTGACTGTGAACTGACAAGCTCCAAAATTTCTTGCGACTTGACCAGTGACCACAACCCATCACTGCATAAAACGAAGCTATCGCCCGGTTGCACAGTGAAGCGCTCAAAATAGGGTTCTAGCGGACGATTCTGCCCGATAAAGAATAGTAGTTTCGACGTGCGTTTATGGGTGCCACCTTTTTCGGAGGGCGCGACCGGAATATCTAGCACCTGATCTTGCGAGAGTTGAGCGATGGCATTGTTGCGGATGCGGTAAACGCGGCTGTCCCCTACGTTAAAGATGGTAGCCTGTCGCCGGTAATCGATCAGGAGACCCGCTACGGTCGAACCCATCCGATCCATATCTTCCATCGCTTTAGCCAGCACCGCTTGGTTGGCGACTTGCAAGGCACCGAGTAAATGTGCGCCGGGATCGAGTTTGCCCGAAGTATCCGAATCGGGGCTGACGGTGAAATAGTGTTTGAGGATCGTTTCCAGCGTCATCCGGCTGGCAACTTCGCCTTTTGAAAGGCCACCAATGCCATCCGCCACCATGAATAATGCATCCGGGCGGTCAGTGGTTGGTAAATGGATCGCAAAGGCATCTTCATTATTGGTTCGTTTGACACCGCGATCAGATTTGCCCACAGCTTCTAAGCGCAGATCGAATTGACTCATGCCTCGTCCTTATCGGGGGTGCAGGTCGGATCGGTCTAGTTTAATACTGCCACCATAGTAGACTCGTCATCAGTACTGCGCAAGCCCTTCCCGTTAGAATCATCGGTTTTGCAGAACGTCCTTGCGTGCTACAATCGCTTACTGTCCTGATTATTCATTAGCAAGCTGGATTGTGTGGAGCATATTTCTGAGTCGGAGTACGCGCACCCCCTGCATCCTCGATTGATCGATCCAAACTCAACACGCCGCTTGCATGTCGCGATGTGGACGCCGTTGCCGCCTGCGCCCAGTGGAATCAGTGACTATGCAGTCGCCTTGAGTCGAGCGTTGATTCCACATGTCGATCTCACCATTTACTCTGCTGCGGATGCGGATCTGAGTTTGTTCATGGGACTGCCGATCACGGTTCTCAGCTATCAGGACTACAACCCGATCAGCAGCCGCCAAGCCGATGTCCACATTTATCACATGGGCAACAGCGCGCATTTCCATACGGAAATTTATCGTCAGCTCTTGCGCGAACCCGGTATCGTGGTGCTACACGATTTGGCTCTATTCGGCTTCTATCTGTTCAACCTTTATCATCAGGGGTCGCGCCAGCAATTTCTGGAAGAATTAGCATATCATCACGGTTCACGCGCTGCCAAAGGAGCCGGACGGTATATCAGCAGTGACTTCTCATCATGGTTGGACTTGCCTATGAACCGCCGTGTGGTGGAAGCCAGTCTCGCAACCATCGTGCATTCACGCTACGGGCAAGAGTCGCTGTTGGCAAAATATCCGCAAGCGGCTGTATACAGTGTCCAACACGGTGCCCATGTGCTGGACGGGGGCAGCCGGATGGGCGTTCGCCGCACTTATGGTTGGCAAGACAATCAATTTGTAGTCGGCGTGTTCGGAGAGATCAGTCCGCATAAGCGCATCCATGTGCTGCTCGAAGCGCTGCCCCGGTTGCTGATGGTCAATCCAGAAAGTGGGCTGCTGCTGGCCGGACGTGATGGTCCCAACCCGAATTACCCCACTAAAATTCGCAATATGCTGCGTGACCGCAAAATTCGCAACAGTGTTAGCTATGTACCGAATCCATCAACGCCCCAGTTGGAGCAGTTTATTCAAGCGGTCGATGTTGTGGTCAATTTGCGCTGGCCTACTACGGGCGAGATGTCGGGCATCATGCTCCGGGCGTTCGGCGCGGGCAAACCCGTTATCGGTTCGGATGTCCCCCAATGGAGGGAACTGCCGGAGTCCTTTTGCTGGCGTGTGCCAGTGGGCGATGGCGAAGTGTCTGCCCTCGTGGAGCGCCTGACGTATGCTGCCGAACATCCGACGGAAACGCGCCGAGCGGGTGACGCTGCCCGCCGCTTCGTCATCGATCACGCGACGTGGGAAATCGCCGCCAGTCGCTACCTTGCCGTGATCGAGTCGGTGGTCGCTCAAAAACGCGGCTGAGGTATGTCAGTTTGTGCTATCGATAAGTCACTACTGACTGTTCTCAAGCGGTGGCTTATCCTCCCCCTGCTTTAACGACTCAATGTTCCGCCGCACAATATCGCCATGCTGCTTGTTCCCAATCCGCTGGAAAATCTCCAAACTTTGTTTGAAATAATCCAGCGCCGTAATTGGGTCGCCTTCATCTCTGGCAAACTCGCCCAAATTGTTCAACGCGTTCGCTTCCCATGTCAGTGAACCAAGTTGACGAACGATAGCTAACGCTTCCAAGGTGAGCCGACGCGCTAACGCAAAATTCTTGCGATAAAAGGCGACCACCGCGAGGCCGTTGATCGCCAAGCCGCGCCCTTCCAAATTGTCCATCTCCTCATAAGTCGCCAAATTGGCTTCGTGCAGGGTCTGAGCACGATCTAAGTCACCATTTTCGGCGGCGGAGATGGCAAGCAGCATTTGAAAGCGACTCGTCAGAAATTGATCGCCTACGCGCTTGCTCAATTCCAGCCCCTGCCCCGCCAATTTTGCGGATTCGGTGAAGTTCCACAAGCGTCCGTTGACGCTCGCCAAGCGCAAAATGGCCTGTGCGCAGCCCCATTCATCGCCCAGTTTCGTGCGCAGTTCAAGCGCGCTGAGAAAATGTCGCAAGGCTTCTTCATAATTGCCGAGGATGCTTTCCGCGTAACCAAGTGCGATGAAGGCACGCGCCACGCTTTCCATCTGCTCAGCGTCCTCTGCGGAGAGAAGTTGAAAGCTCTGCTCGGCGTAACGACGGGTTGCTTCGGTCTTGTCTTCTTGCCGCGAACACAACAGCGCCAGATTCGCCAGCCATGCGCCCCGCAAGCCTTGATTGGCTTCCATGATCAGTGATGACGCCTCTAGTAGCAGCGCTTCTCCCACCGCCCATGATGCGTTCATGTCGTGATACAGTCCGATCAGCGGAATCAGCGTTCCGATGGCGAAAAAACTCTTGCCTACAACGGCGACTCGCCACGCGGTATGGATGTTTTCGAGTTCGTTGGCAATTTCCTTGAGTACATAGCGCTGTTCGGACGAACGCAGCCGAGGTTCGGCCTCATGCGCGAAGTTTTGATAGTAATCAAGGTAGGCTTTCCACACGTGCTCACGCTGTTCGGATTGATCCAGCTTTTGCACGAGATACTGCCTCGTCATCTCATGGATAGTGAACCGTCCCTGTGCCTCGCGACGCAGCAACAGTTTGTTTGCCAAAGCCATCAAGATTGTCAGCGGCGCGGAGGCGACTTTCTCCGCCGCATCACGCGTGAAGCCCGCCACGAAGGTGGAAAGCGTCATCAGTACGATCTGTTCGCGCGTGGAAAAAAGCTGCCAAGAATGATCAAATACCGCGCGCAAACTGCGGTGACGTTCTTCAGTGTCGTTGGTGGTCGTTTCTAAGGCCGTCAGGTTAGAGGCGATCTCGTCTGCCAGTTCTTCACAGGTGAGGAGCATCGACCAACCAGCCGCCAACTCGATAGCCAGTGGCATCCCGTCTACCAACTGGCAAATCCGTCGCACCGCCGCTGCTGACTGCGCTGTCAACAGGTCATCGCCCCGCACGCGTCGTGCTGTCGCCCAAAACAACGCCAAGGCCGGAACCGCTTCATCGTCTGCATCGGACGTGCTGTAGGGCAACCCATGCAGCGCCAGACTCCACTCGCCGCGCACATTCAGCTTTTCCCGCGAGGTAACCACGATTTTGATTTCTGGCGCAGTGCGGATCAGCTCGTTCACGAATTCTGTCGCCAAAGCCGTAAGCTGCTCGAAATTATCCAACAGTAACAGCAAATGTTTTTCTCGTAAGTAGTTAAGCAATTGCAGACGTGGATTAGTTTCTTGCGACAGCGTAAAATGCAGCGCATCCGCCAGCATGTTGAAAAAGGCTTGCAAGGTAGTGATCGACGTTAAATTGACCATCGCCGCGCCATGCAGGGTGCGTATCGCTTGTTGATGGACGAGGTGCAGTGCCAAACGCGTCTTCCCGATTCCGCCTAAGCCGATGATCGAGATCAGATGGCAGGTTGGATCAGCGAGATGCCGCTGCAACTCCGCTAATTCCGCCTCGCGCCCGATCAGTGGAGTGGTTTCGCTAGGGAGATGTACGATCCGCTGTGCCACTTTGATGCGCTCATATAAACGCTGTGTCTCGTGTTCAGGTTCCACGTCCAATTCACGCCGCAGCACGTCCCGACACGTTTCGTATTGCGACAGAGCGGCACTGCGCTGCCCATTCATGGCGTGAAGCCGCATCAACTGTCGATGCGCGTCTTCTTGCAGTGGATCAAGCGCCAGCAGCCTGTTCAGCCTGCTAAGGGCCTCCTCATAGTGGTCGCCCGCGACGAAAGAACTCGCCTCCGCCCGTAAGAAAGACAGCGCCAATTCATGCAAGCGTTCACGCTCAGTACTCAACCATAGATCAAATTCCGGCGCGTCCGGCACGTTGAAGCCCGCCAGCAGTTCGCCCCGATACAGCATCGACTCATGATCGCGCTCGAACGCTTCTACGTCCAGCCAATAATCTTCCTCGGTTTTGAAGGCGATGCTTTGGCGTGTGATCTCGATATATGGTTCTAGTAAACGCTTGAGATTGGCGATGGCTTGCCGCAAATTGGTGGCGGCATCTTCATCCGGCATCTCGCCCCAAAACATACTTGCCAATGTCGCGCGCAAATGCGGTTGTCGATGATTGATCGCCACGTAGCAAAACAGAGCTTGTGCTTTACTGCTGACGAAGCCCGTCATGGGCATACCGTTCAAGCTGATGTGCAAACCACCGAGTAGCTGAATGCGCAGCATGGATGTGATCTCCTCGTGTAGGATGCGATGTCCGAGTCCGGCTACTGTGGCCTGACCGAAAACTGACTGATCAACTCTGGCGTGTAGGCGGTTACTGTGTCGGGCGTTTTCGCTAAGGTGTGCTGACTGTACCATGGCACACCATAGGTACTCACTAACAGATTGCCCGTTACCGCGTCGATGTCGAATTCCGTCCACGTATAGGCGTGCATCGCCACGTAATCGCCTTTGATCAGCGTGGCGTCAATATCCGAATCTTGCAGCCCGATGTCATCGTAGCCCGCGCGATTGAGCTGTGCGCTGAGGATCGCCATGAGCACTTTATCTTGCCCCGCCATCGGCAGCAGCTTATACAGGGCGATCTGTGCTGGCGTGAGCAGTTTGTTACTTTCCACCAATTGAAACAACTGTGGCCCGAATGGGGGATCGACCGCCACTGGCCCCGTGATGATCTCCCACATGGTAGTGGGCATTAACGGACTGTCGGCGGTTTTGCGCTGGAAGATGTTGTTCACCGCCATGCAGTGGAAATCTGCTGTGATGAATACCACATTCTCGATCCGCTGACTCAGAATAAAATCGAGCAGGGCGGCGCGTTCAGCGGCATACCCCTCATAGCGATCCGGTGCGTTGAGCGCGCCAAAATTCTGGATCGGCTCCGGAACAAGTACGAACTTCCATAAAATGCCATCTTGCTGCGCTTTCAGCAGATCCGCCTTGAGCAGCTCGAACTGCGCTACGCCGAGCAGGGAACGCCCCGGCGCATAGGTTTCCGCCAAGTATGCTTTTACTTTGTCAGCATCGTTTATATCGGCGAAGGGCAGTTGGCGCAGCGGCTGATCGCGAAATGAGCGTGCATCGACCAGAAACAGCGCGGCGTCACTGCCGAAATTGCGGGCGCGATACAACTTTGGCTTGCCCGCGAATAACTCCGTCTCCGTTTGTGCGTACGCTTCCTCACGGATCGGCATATAGTCGAAGAAGGCACGCAGTCCATGCTGATATAAATCTGTCTCATTGAGGTACTTACCGTGCTGATCAAAGCGTTGATCCGAGCTAGTCGGCGCACCGCCCGCGAAATCGTCGATCACTTCGTGGTCATCGATCATCGCGTAGATCGCGGTGGAAGCCCGCGCATCCGCCCATGTATTCAACCCTAAACGCGGAGATAATGCCTCCAGATGTTTGGCGCGGAAATCTGCCTCCGTGCGCGCAATCTTCAATGGTACGGCGGGCGAGGCGTTATCGGCATAGATGGTGTCGCCGTGCAGCACCATGAAATCGAGCTGGCGTTCTGGCACGTTTTTGATCGCCAGATATGGCGCGACTTGCTGCTGCCAATCGCCTGTCACACCGAAGCGCAGACCAGCACGTTCTCCCAGCGGTGCGGTCGTGCGGAAGGTACCGATTCGCCGTTCGCCCACTGGATTCGTCACACGATAGTAATAATGTGTATGCGGCAGCAGCCCGCGTACCTCGATTTTGACAGGCAGCATCGGGTCAATCACCTCGGCGCTCTGTACGTCCACGATGACCGTGAAGCGCTCGTCTGTAGCAGTCTCAAACGTCAGACTGCCGATCTCGGCGCTATAAGCCCATAACACGACCGTCGTTTGATCGACATCCCCCGCCGCGATGCTGAATACGCCTTGATACGCCACCTGTGCCGTAGAGATCGATGTCCCAACCAAAAGTAAGAGGATCAGCATACAAGTCGATAGCCATCGGATGCCAGCTACCATCGATAAAATCCCTCCACGCCCCTGAGTTTTTATTGCACTATACCATCCTTTCCAACAATCTAGGAGTTAACAAGACTCATACCTCTTGCTTTGCCCCGACTACGTCTAAAAAAACGGCTTGTTTTGAATTGCGATAGTATATGGTTAATTATTGGTTAGAAAGTGGCGTTTTTCTAGGCACCGTGCTTGACAACCACGATTCTCTTGTATAATGAAGGTGCTTTAAGCCCACAGCAAGGAGAAAAAGGCTATGCAAAAAACGGAACTCATCGCTCAGGTTGCCAAGGCGACTGGTAAGACTCAAGTAGATACGGCTTCCATCGTGAACGCCGCCATCGACTCGATCATCGCGGAACTCAAAGCAGGTAACAAGGTCACGCTCACGGGCTTCGGCACGTTCGAAGTTCGTAAGACCGCTGCACGTACTGGCACCAACCCCTCGAACGGCCAGAAGATTAAAATTCCGGCAGGTCAACGGGCAGCGTTCAGCGCTGGTGCAGTGCTCAAGACGGCAGTGAGTGGGAAGAAACCCGCAGCCAAGAAGCCAGCAGCTAAGAAGGCCGCAGCCAAGAAACCGGCAGCCAAGAAGTCGAAGTGATGTTTCGTGGGCAGTAAAAGCGTAAGGGCGGGGGAAACTCCGCCCTTATATTTTGTGAGAACGACAGCTCTGGCATGACAACTAGCTTGATCCCGTCGCTGCCGCACCAACGGTTCATCGAGCTGTTGGCACGCCTCAATGCAAATATCGCCGCGAACGTTATACCTCTACAGCCGCAGTTAGGGAATCGAGTTCATTGTACGAATAAACCGTTGCTGACGACGGAGATAGGCAACCATGGCGCAGCTTGGTGAAGACGTCGCCAGCGCGACCAAGCCAAAATGTGTTGAAGCATAGGACGAAAAGACCACAAAACCAAGTGCAGCAAGTGCCGAATTTCTGGGATTGAGAGGATAACCATGTTGGGTATCAGGTCGTTTTTTATGCGTGACGACTTGGCTGGTTAGGTAGCGCATAGCAGCAAGGAAAGCTAAAGCGAGCATGACTAGGGTGGTATGACGGAACCAACCTTGCCACGAACGTACCTCATAGTGGTCTAATCCAAGCTCAGATTTGCCTAACTCCAAGCATTCTTCAATTGTCCAGCGTCGCCCCACAACTTCAACGAGCGTTTGTAACGTAGTGCCAGCTGGTGCAAAAACACGGAAATAGGCTTCATTCGTGGGGTCAAGAGGATTACGACGCACCAAGAAGGCATGAAGTTCATCGTCAGGATAGTCCACGTTGCGCCAACTCACCAGCGCCCATGCATGGCGCCGTTCGCCTTTGGTGCCTTTTCCACAGCTTAGCTGCTGCCAAGCCGAAGGCGGTAGACTAGCGGCAATCTCATCAAACCGTTGACGATAGCCATCGTAATACAACAGGTGATGGCGTGTAATCCCCATCACGTACCAAGCCTTCCGTTGCTGTAGCCATTCACGCAGGGGTCGGTCATCCCCGTGGATTGAGTCAGCCGTAATCCATTGATGCGGTACTTGTGCATCGAAAGCACGTTGCAAAAGACTGCGCGCTAATTCTGCTTTTTGGGCAAAGCGCACCGTGGTCGGTATTTTCGCTTGTTGACAACGTACTCTATCTGCTGTCCACTCTTTGGGTAAGTACAATGCACGGTCTATGAAAGCATGCCCACGCTGGCTACTGTAGGTTAAAAATACACCAATCTGGCAATTCTCAATGCCGCCAGATGCTCCGCTATACTGCCGTTGCACGCCAACTGAGCACTTGCCTTTCTTCAGAAAACCAGTCTCATCCAAGACTAATACGCCATCCGGTGACCCTAAGTATTCAACAAAGTACTCCCGTACAATGTCGCGTACACCATCCGCATCCCATACCGCGGTCGAGATTAACCGCTGCATCCCATCAGGTCTGCTTTCCCCAGCTTGCTCGGCCAGTTGCCAACCATTTTTACGAGACGTGTTGCTCAGTAACCCTTGTAGATACTGATATGCTCGTTCGCGTGGCTCGGCTCGTCTAAAATAGTTTCCTGTTTTGCCATGCAACGCCTGAAGTGCCTGCTCCCATGCCACCACGGTGCGCCTATTCATGCTCAAGTTCTGTTGGAATTGTTTTTCGAGAACCGCTATTTTAGCCTACTGCCTAAGTTCGGCTGTAGGGGTAAATGCCCACCATGCGGGGTTCGTCATCAACGATTCGAGCCGCTTTCCTACGATTGAGATAGTGACAGGAAATATCGTCTATCTCCGGTTTCACGACCCTCAACAACTATATGCGTCGTCATATACTGAAGACGCACTGGCAACGTGGGCAACCAAAATCCGTGCATGGCGCGAGCAATACGATGTATATTGCTACTTCAACAACGATTATGGCGGACGCGCTATCGAAACGCCGATCAGCTCATCAACCTCTTCGATGTTTGAGGCTGTCTACCGCGCCCCAACACTACTGCTACAGTGACAATGCCGCCGACTCTCGATCAAGCAGCAGTCTGGCATGAGGCTGTGTGCGCAGGATCGAGGCAGGGCAGTTTTCGGATACGGGATCATGTAAAACGGCGCGCACAATCTTGGCTTTACGAGACTCCGGCGCAAGCGTCAGGACGTGCTTCGTATTGAGCAGTGCGGGAATCGTGAGTGACAACGCTTGTCGCGGAACATCATCGAGCGTGCCGAAATGCCCCTCGCCTACCTGTTGGCGACGACATACATCATCTAGCGTGACTACGTGAATCAGCGCATCCGTGTGAAAATCCGCCGGAGGATCGTTGAAGGCGAGATGTCCATTTTCGCCAATGCCCATCACCGTGAGCACAGGTTGGTGCTGCCGCAGAAGCTCAGTATAACGCGTCATCTCGGCGGCGTAGTCAGGGGCATCCCCTTGAATGCCGTACAAGGTTTTCGGGTGAAACGCCGCTTCTAGGCGAGTCTTCATAAAGCCGTAGAAACTTGCCGGATGAGAAGCCGACATGCCGAGGTATTCATCCATGTGGAAGATCGAGATGTGCTGCCACGGAATATCTGGATGTTCATGCAGCGCGTCAATGAAGGTGAGTTGTGAATTACCAGTGGCTAGAATGACGGCTGTTTCGCCCTGTGCCGCTACCGCTTGAGTAACAAGATTGGCGAATACTGCCGCTGCTGCGATGCCTAGCAGACGGTTAGACTCGTAGATTTCAACAGTGAGTTGGTCGAATCGTGTTGTAGTGATCATGCTGCCTCCAGCCATCGATTGTATACGAATAGGGGCAACCGTTGTCGATGCTTCAACCTATCGTTGCCCGTCGCCGCCCATCCATATCTTGACCACGCGGAACGGTTATGCTACCATAGTACGCAACTCATCTAGAGTGGTGGAGGGATACGGCCCGATGAAACCACAGCAACCTCCGAAGCGTCGGAACGGTGCTAAATCCGTCAGTTTAGCTGGCAGATGAGGGGTAAGGAAAAGAACACCAAACCCCTTCGTGCCATGATGAAGGGGTTTTTTATTCATGCGACACGATATTCCGCTCTTAGAATTCGATCACAGCCGCACCGCCCTGATCGAACCATCCAACGTCCTGAAGCAGATCGACATCCCTGACCGCTGTGTCCTATGTTTCTTCCAAGACGTGCTGCAACATGTCATGCTGGAACATCGCGGCATTCGCGTCGTGACCAAACTTGGCAGTGAATTGGGGCATAACCCCGTGTACGAGTTGAACGTGAATGGGCAACGAGTCGCGGTGGTACATCCCGGCGTCGGCGCACCACTGGGGGCAGCCATCCTCGAAGAATTGATCGCGCTCGGCTGTCGGCAGTTTATCGCGTGTGGTGGCGCGGGCGCGCTGAACAGCGATCTCACCTTAGGACACGTTGTCATCCCGCAATCGGCGGTTCGCGACGAAGGCACGTCGTATCACTATCTGCCGCCTAGCCGCGAAGTCAGCGCCAGCCCCGATGCCATTGCCGCCATCGAGCGTGTCCTCAGCCGTCATAACGTGCCCTTCCTCGTCGGTAAGACATGGACGACGGACGCCATCTATCGGGAAACACCCGCCAAGATCGCGCTACGTCGTGCGGAAGGATGCTTAACCGTAGAGATGGAAGCGGCGGCCTTCTTCGCTGTGTCTCAGTTCCGCGATGTGCAGTTCGGGCAATTGTTGTACAGCGGTGACGATCTCAGCGGCGAAACGTGGGATCATCGCGGCTGGCAAACTTATGGCTCGGCACGCGATCAATTATTCTGGTTGGCGGTGGAAGCTAGTTTAGAAATATAAGCGCTGTATGGCTAGTGTGATGAATGGCTGTAATGAAGAACGACATTGAGTTGAGGAGCGAGACCGAATGACGACAGCGAATGGCAAAGGCAACGTGAATCTGCGGTACGTAGAAGCCATCAAGGATCACGTGTTGATCTTCGACGGCGCGATGGGCACAAATATCCAACGCTACAATCTGACCGCAGAGGATTTTGGCGGCGAATCGCTCAATGGCTGTAACGACTATCTCGTCATCACTCGCCCCGATGTGATCGAGGAAATTCACGCCAGTTTCTTCGAGGTCGGCTCCGAAGTGGTCGAAACCTGTACTTTCCGCAGCAACCGCCTCACCTTAGCTGAGTACAAGCTGCAAGATCGCGTCCTTGAGATCAACCGTACCGCCGCCCAGTTGGCGCGTCGGGTGGCGGATCGCTTCGCTAAGGAGACGGGCAAGCCGCGTTACGTGGCGGGCAGCATCGGGCCATCCGGCAAGCTCCCCTCGGCAGACGATCCCGAACTCTCTAATATCACTTTTGAGGAACTGGCATCAGTCTTCTATGAACAGGCGCAAGGCTTGGTCGAAGGTGGCGTCGATGTGCTGCTGGTGGAAACCAGCCAAGACATCCTCGAAGTCAAAGCGGCAGTAGTCGGCATCAGCCGGTATTTCAAGGACAGCGGCAATCGTGTCGCGCTGCAAGTACAGGTCACGCTCGATGTCACGGGCAAAATGCTGCTCGGTACAGACATCGCGGCGGCGCTGGCGATCCTTGAAGCGCTGCCCATCGATGTGATCGGCCTCAACTGCTCAACCGGCCCCGAACACATGCGGGAGCCGATCCGCTACCTGACCGAACACAGCACCAAGCCGATCAGCGTACTGCCCAACGCTGGCTTGCCCATTAACGTGGATGGCGAGGCAGTCTACCCGATGGAGCCGGAACCCTTCGCCAAGATGATGGCGGAGTTCGTGGAATGGGGCGTTTCGGTAGTCGGCGGCTGCTGCGGCACACGTCCGGAACATCTCAAGCATCTGGTTGACCATGTTGGCGCGCATCATCCGCACCCCGTCAAGCAACCGGAAACGCAGCCGTTAGTGGCCTCCGCCATGCGCGCCATGCCAATGGTCAACGTCCCCGGCCCGACGATGGTTGGCGAACGCGTCAACAGTCAGGGCAGCCGCAAAGTCAAACGTCTGCTGCTCAACGACGATTATGAAGGCATTTTGCAGGTCGCCCGCGAACAAGTCGATAACGGGGCGCATATTCTCGACGTGCAGGTAGCACTCACCGAACGTGCCGACGAAGCCGAGCAAATGCGCATCCTTGTCAAGAAACTCAGCATGAGCATCGAAGTCCCGCTGATGATCGATGTGACTGATCCCGCCGTTGCCGAAGCAGCGCTCAGCGTGTATCCGGGTCGCGGCATTATCAACGGCAACAATCTGGAAAACGGACGGGAACGCATCGACAAAGTGATGCCAATCGCCAAGAAATACGGTGCGGCGGTGCTCTCGATGACCATTGATCAAGTAGGCATGGCGAAGACCGCCGCCCGCAAACTTGAAGTCGCCCGCGAGATTTATCGAATCGCCGTCGAAGAATATGGCATGAAGCCGGAAGACCTGATCTTCGATGATCTGACCTTCACGCTGGCGACAGGCGATCCCGAATTCAACCGCAGCGCGATCGAGACATTGGAAGGCATCAAGCTGATCAAGAAGGAACTTCCCGGTGTGCTGACTTCACTCGGCGTCAGTAACCTCAGTTTTGGCCTGAGCGAAGCGGCGCGCGGCGTGCTCAACAGCGTGTTCCTGTACTACGCCGTGCAAGATGGCCTCGACATGGCGATTGTCAATCCGGTCTTCATCAAGCCGTACGCCGAAATCCCAGAAGATCAGCGCGAACTTGCAACTGACCTGATCTTCTACCGTCGTGAGGATGCCTTGCCACGCTTCATCGCCTACTTCGACCAGAACACGGTCAGCCTTGGCAAAGATGATGCGCTGGAAGACCCTACCGAAGGCATGACGCCGGAGCAAAAGCTGCACTGGCAGATTCTGCACCGCAAAAAAGAGGGCGTCGAAGCGCTCGTTGATCAATGCTTGCAAAATCAGAGCGCGGTCGAAGTGCTGAACAACGTTTTGCTGCCCGCCATGAAAGAGGTCGGTGACAAGTTCGGCGCGGGCGAGTTGATCCTGCCGTTCGTGCTGCAAAGCGCTGAGACGATGAAGAAGACAGTCGCCTATCTGGAAAACTTTCTCGAAAAGAAGGAAGGCAGCACCAAAGGTACAGTCGTCCTTGCTACCGTCTACGGTGACGTACATGACATCGGCAAAAATCTGGTCAAGACGATCCTCAGCAATAACGGTTACACAGTGCATGACCTCGGCAAGCAAGTGCCCGCCAACGTGATCATCGAAGCGGCACAGGAACACAACACCACTGCCATCGGGTTGAGTGCCCTTCTGGTTAGCACGTCCAAGCAGATGCCGCTGATCGTCAACGAATTAGCGCGGCGCGGTCTCAACTACCCCGTGCTGATCGGTGGTGCGGCGATCAATCGACGTTTCGGGCGACGCATCCTATTCCTCGAAAATGGCGGCGATCCCTATGCCCCCGGTGTGTTCTACTGCAAGGATGCCTTCGAGGGGCTGGAGACGATGGATCAGCTTGTGAATCCCGCCAACCATCAGCCTTTCGTTGATCGTATCGTGCGCGAAGGCTATGAGGAACTTGGCAAGCCACAGCAACAGAAGAAGGAAGCAACAGCCAAGCGCAAATCGGCTCTCGCACCCGCGCCGGATGTCCCGACGCCACCTTTCTGGGGGACGCGTACCATCACGCAGATGCCGTTGGAGATCGTCTTACAACATTTGCACAAACCGGAATTGTTCCGCCTGAGTTGGGGCGCGAAAAATACGCATGGCGAGGAATGGGAAAAACTCAGCGCGGAGTTCGAGCAGCGCTTAGCAAAGATGACTCGTGAGTCTATCGCAAAGAAGCTCTTGAATCCGCAGGCAGTGTATGGCTATTTCCCGTGCAACAGCGACGGTGACGATCTGATCGTCTACGATCCCGCGCCGTTTGAGGCTGCCCGCGTCAATGGCAGCACCGAACAGCCCGCGAGGATCGAGATCACCCGCTTCAGCTTCCCGCGTCAGGACAGCGACGAGTACTTGTGCATCAGCGATTACTATCGTCCCGTCAGTGATGGCGTCGTGGATACCGTCGCCTTCCAAATCGTCACCGTGGGCGAAACCGCTACCGAGCATTTCGACAAGTTGCAAGCGAAACACGAATACAGCGAAGGCTACTACTTCCACGGGTTGGCAGTCCAGACCGCCGAAGCTACCGCGCAATATGTCAATATGCACATCCGCCGCGAACTCGGCCTCGATGCCAAGCGGGGCAAGCGCTATAGCTGGGGCTATCCCGCCTGCCCCGATCTCGAAGATCATCAGCAGGTGTTGAAACTGCTACCGGATGCTGCGACCAAGCTCGGCATGAGCCTGACCAGCGCCTACCAATGGATGCCAGAGCAATCAACGGCGGCGATCTTCGCGCACCATCCGCAAGCCAAGTACTACGGCGTGGGCGTCAGCCGTATCGAGCAGTTGACCGAAGCGTAAGTTCGTTTTCGCACGCTACGCCTGATGCTTGAGCGTCAGGCATACACAACTCCGAAATGAGTGGAGCATCACAGCCATGAAATGTATCGGCCTGATCGGTGGTCTCAGTTGGGAATCGACCATCGTCTACTACAAATTGATCAATGAACTCGTACGTGAACAGATCGGCGGGCTGCATTCGGCAGATTGCCTCGTCTACAGTTTCGACTTCGCGGAGATCGAGGCGTTGCAAGTTTCAGGCCGTTGGGAGGAAGCCACCGAGCGCATGATCGCGGTGGCGAAGCGCTTGGAGCGCGGTGGTGCAGATTTCCTGCTGATTTGCTCCAACACCATGCACAAGATGGCGGCACAGGTACAAGCCAGTGTTTCGATCCCTCTGCTTCATCTAGCGGATGCGACTGCCGAACTCATCACCGCGCAAGGGATTACCAAGATCGGGCTGCTTGGCACGCGCTTCACGATGGAAGAAGATTTCTACAAAGGCCGCCTGACCAGTAAATACGGTCTCGATGTGATCGTGCCGGACGCTGAAGAACGCCAGCTCGTCAACCGCGTCATCTACGATGAACTGTGTCAGGGGGTGATCGATCTGGAGTCGAAACAGGGCTATATCGCGATCATGGATCGGCTGGTGGAAGCGGGCGCACAAGGCATCATCCTTGGCTGCACAGAGATCACGCTGCTGGTCAATCAGAATGACGCGACCGTGCCACTGTTCGACACGACCGCCATTCATGCCGAGGTCGCTGTGGAATATGCATTGCGCGCGGAAGAGATACGGTCGTAGGCCAAACTGGTGCCGACATGACGATGCGTAGTGGATGGGTTAGAGAGATAGATCGGCGGGCAATGGATGATAGGCGAGTACCCTATCATGCTCGGATGTAGAGTGAGTAGTGACAGGTACATAGATAAATAAGGAATAAACCCATGTTACAGCTCACCGCCTCAAAAATACTTTTCGTTGTTGTCTTCGCCGTTATCCTCGCCGCGTCATCTTCCGTACCCGCCGTCGTGAGTTCCGCGACGCCTACGCCCACTGCCGCTGTCACACAGCGCGATCTATTGGAGTTTCCGTTGCCAATGCCAAGCGACAAACAGATCACCGAGGCACGTAACTGCGCCTTTGCGCCGGAAACACATTATCCAAGCAAATTGACCACCGATGAGTTAGCAACGGCTTACAAAGTGGTCACAGCTTGCGAATGGGCAGAATTAGCTCTTGCCTACGACGCCCGCAAACCAAGCGATGACGCGCCGCTGCCGCCGCAAGCAATCACAGCCTATCTCGAAGCGGTGCGCCATAATCCCGCCATCCCGAATTCGCTTTCCATGTTGAGTGTATTTTCAGCGGTGCCGTTGGTGAGTGCGCCTACGTTTGCCAGCGGGACGATCACGCAGGTACGCCTGCACAGCCGATGGGGTGGTGGCATCGCTTTATCGACATTGGCTTTTGAGTACGATTTGACAATCAAGGCCGTCAGCGACAAAGCCAAAACGATGTCAGCGACGGGTACGCAACGCGTGCTCACCACCGACTCGAAAATCGATTCGCTGGAGAAAATCACGCCCAAGAATGTGATGAACACCGTCGATGTCACACTGGTGCAAGCGCTCGGCACAGCGCTGACCAATCTCATCCCCATTGGCAATTCAGTCACGCTTCAACCTTGCACGGATAACTACCCAGACTGGACAGCAACTATCACCTTTAAGGATGGCACCGTCGTCCAAATGGCGACTCATCATTCCAACATCTATTTTGCGGGCGGCCCTTGGCAACCGAACATCAACAATCAGCAGTACATTCAGTATTCCAACGAATTTGTCAAAGCAATCATCGCACTTACCGAGGCGCTTGAAATGCCGTTCGGAGAAACTGGCGCGCAATATTGTGGCGATCTTGAAGATCCACTCTACAGCGCCTTTAGCGGATAACCAATCGGAGGTTAACCTTTTCAATGACTAAAAAACCGACGTTGCTTGAACGTCTAAAACATTGTGTTCTTCTCGCGGACGGCGCGATGGGCACGCTACTGCACCGCAGTGGCATCTCGATGGATGAGTGCTTCGACGCGATGAACTTACAAGACCCTGATGCGGTGCTCACCGTGCATCGGCAGTTCCTCGCGGCGGGCGCAGAACTGCTCGAAACGAACTCGTTCGGCGCGAACCGCTTCAAGCTCACCGATCACGGCTACGAGAGTCAGGTAGCCGAGATCAACGCGGCGGCGGTACGGCTGGCAAAGCAAGCCATTGCCGAAGTCCAGAATACAGGCGATAGGGTGTTTTACGTCGGTGGCGCGGTCGGACCGCTGGGGATTCGTCTCGCGCCGTTTGGTCGCACACAGCCGGAACAAGCCTATGCCGCCTTCCACGAACAAATCAGCGCGTTGATCGGCGCGGGCGTCGATGTCATTGTGCTGGAAACCTTCACCGATTTACACGAGATCGAGCAAGCCATCAAAGCGGCACGGGCGATCAATCCGAACATCCCCGTGCTCGCCTCGATGACCTTCACGCGCGATGACCGCACGCTGTATGGTGATGCCCCGCGCGAAGTGGCGCAAAGCCTCACCGAATTCGGCGCGGATGTGATCGGTGTGAATTGCAGCGGCGGGCCATCGCAGTTGGCGCGCATCGGGCAGATCATGCGCGCTGTCGAACCCGATGTGTTGATCTCTGTCATGCCGAATGCAGGCTTCCCCGAATACATCAACGGACGCGTGATGTACCCTGCTACGCCTGCCTACTTTGGCGACTACGCGCTGGCCTTTCGCAACGGCGGTATGAATATCATCGGCGGCTGCTGCGGCACCACGCCCGATCACATCCGCGCCATGCGCGAGGCGCTCGATAATCCGGATCGCCAGCCGATCATTGTGCTGCCAAGCCCCGGTCAGAATGGGCATGAATTCGCCGCGACCGACGAGCAACCGACTCCTTTGGCACAGAAATTGGCGGCGGGCAAATTCGTGTTCACCGTCGAGATGGCTCCGCCACGCAGCTTCACCGCCCAGAAAGTGATTGCCGCCGCCCAGATGCTAAGAGACGCGGGCGCGGACATGATCAACGTCTCCGATAGCCCGATGGCGCGGATGCGGATGAGTCCGTGGGCGGTCTGCCACCTGATTCAAGACCGCTTGCAGATGGATACAACGCTGCATTTCCCGACGCGCGGACGCAACTTACTGCGTGTTCAGGGCGATCTGCTGGCGGCACATGCGCTGGACATTCGCAATATCTTCGTCGTGATGGGCGATCCGACCAACATCGGGGATTATCCCGAAGCCTACGATAAATATGACATCGTGCCATCGGGGTTGGTCAAGCTGATCAAGCGTAGTCTGAACGTTGGCAAGGATCAGGCGGGCAATTCTATCGGGCAACCGACTAGTTTCTTCGTCGGCACAGCGCTGAATCTGTGTCCGCCGGACATCGATGCCGAGATCAAAACGCTGCGTAAGAAGATCGAAGCCGGAGCCGATTTCGCCCTCACCCAGACTGTCTTCGAGCCGCCCAAAGTGCGCCACTTCCTAGACCGTTACGAAGAATTGCACGGCAAACTTACCCTTCCGATCCTCGTCGGGATGCTCCCGCTCTACGGCGCACGCCACGCCGCCTTCTTGCACAACGAAGTGCCGGGGATCGTCATCCCCGATCCGATCATGAAGCGCATCACGGCGGCGGGCGATCAAGCGCCACAGGTCGGGATCGAGATCGCCTGTGAACTGCTGCGCGAACTCGACGGCATGGTGCAGGGCGCTTATTTGATGCCACCTTTCGCCAAGTACGAGATGGCGGCGGAGATCGTCGAGCACCTTCTTCAACCCGCTTAACAGATCGTTACATTCCTCTCTCGAAATCGGGAGCGTTAACATTCAACCCGCGCACCGATCTCCGTTACGCTTGCAGTGATGATAGATAACCGACGAGGGGTACGGTGATGACTGCAAGCGTGAACACATTTTATGACTACATAATCGTCGGCGGGGGAGTATCCGGGCAGTGTCTGGCCTACTTCCTCGCCAAAGAACTTCCGACCGCTTCTTTGCTCCTCATCGACCGCGATCCCGACCCCGACTACAACATCAGCTTTTGGGCAGACTCTGAAATCCCTTTTCAGGCATTCTTGAGCAAGCAGTGGACGAAGATCGCTGTGCGCTATGGGGCGGATCGGCGCGTATGTCCGCTGAACAATTACCGTCTGCAAGCCTTCTGGCGAGCTGACTTTGATACGTATCTGCATAAAGAATTGACCAGCCTACCAAATATCAGCTTTCAAGAAGCCAACGTTAAAGCGCTGGATGAACATGGTGACACCGTGGATGTCCAGACGAGCAGCGGCACTTATCACGGCTCGTGGGTCTTCGATAGCCGTTTGAATATCGCCGCGCTGCGGCAGAACGACTCAAATTTGATGTTGATGCAGGGCTTGGCGTGGGAAATTCAAACCAATACGCCGATTTTCGAGCCGGATACCGCGACTCTCTTTGATTTTCTTGTGGAGACGCCAGAATTCGACTTCGTCTATGTGCTGCCATACAGTGAAACCTACGCGCTGGTAAACTGCGCGTTCGTCACGCCTTACGAAACCAACATCGATAAAGCCACCTGCGAGGCCGTGCTGCGCGACTATATTGCTGACCGATTGGGCATACAGCACTACACCGTCGAGAAAGCCTGCTACGGTCGGATTCCGCTCACATCGCGGCCTTTCCCGCGTCACAGCACTAGCCGGATCATGCCTATCGGCGTGCGCGGCGGCATGGTCAAAGCCTCGACCAGCTACGCTTTCACGCGCATCCTCAACGATTCGCAGTCCATTGCACGTTCACTCGCCGCCACAGGCAGCCCCTACTACCGCGATCAACGTGCATGGTACTATCGCTGGTCGGATAAATACACTGCCAAGGTGTTCAGCCGTTTGCCCAAACTGGCACAAAAATTGATGTTCAGCATGTTTCATCCTGAAACTGGTGATCTCTCGCTGCGTTTTCTGGATGAGCGTAACTCATTACGCGAAAATCAGAGCCTGTTTCAGCATATCCCGCGTCCCGTTTTGACCGAGTTTTTGCTGCATCTGATTTTCCCTAGCCTGCCGTGATCCGGCTGTTCATTCATTGGCGATCTGCGTCAGTGTCGCCGCGAGACTCAAAAACGCGCCCCGCAGTTCCGTCGGCGCGATGATCGTGATCGGGCAGCCCAGTCCGATCAAAAACCGCGCGCAGAGGTCGAGATCGTGCAGTGATGACCGCAATCGCGCCCGATCACCTTCCTGTACCAGCGTTGCCATCTCACGCGGGATGCGCTGACGTGCCACATCGATAGGCAGCGTCAGTAGGACATCGATATTCCATCGATCCGGGATCGCCTCGAACGAACTGAGCATATAGGCCAGCCCATCGAAGTTATCCGGCCTATCAAATCCGCTATCCAACAATTGCACTGTCCGCGTCCGATCTAGCCGGAAGGTGCGCATCGCTGCCCGCAAATGACAATAGCCGACCAAATACCAGCGTGCCTGATAGTAAATGATCGTGTAGGGATCGACTACGCGCGATGTGAGCGCATCTGCTTCACCGTACAGTACACGCACTTGTCGGCACTGCTGAATGGCAAGGCTCAAGGTCGAAATGAAGCCACTCTCAACGGAGGCTGCTTGTGGCGTTTCCGCGATGTTCAATGCCTCCATCAAAGCGCGGAACTGATCGCGCAAGCGGAACGGCAGCACCCGCTCGATCTTCGCCAGCGTGACATCCGCCGTCGTTTTCGCCCCGATCAGTGTTGATTGCCGCGCGAGGTGCAATCCCAACGTCAAGATCAACACTTCTTCGTCCGTGAACATCAGCGGTGGCAGTTTGAAGCCCGGTCGCAGCGCATAACCGCCATAGCGCCCGATCTCCGCCTCAATTGGGATGCCCATATCTTGCAACTTGACGACATAGCGGCGGATCGTGCGCACATCCACTTCGAGTCGCGTGGCTAACTCTGGCGCGCTGAGATGCCCATGCACTTGCAACAGTTCCAGTACGTTCAACACACGCGCCGTTGGGTGATAAACCAAAATCTGACCTTTCTCATAACGCGGATCGATTCTGTCCGCCTTTGATCGTATAGTGAAAAAGGATCGTTAGCCAATGAGGTGATCATGACAATCGACATCAAACGGGCGCGGGATTTCGTCTATAGCACGGGTACGCTGTGGGAAAAAGCCCTTTTTGCTTATCTCTTTCAACAAGGCAGTATTGAGCATCTGCATCAATGTCTGCTCTGCTACAAAAATCCCGACGGCGGTTGGGGACATGGGATTGAACATGACCTTCAAGCGCCCGATTCAAATACGACAGCCTTGGAATATACGCTAAGTGTGCTGATGCGTGACACCGGTATGCCGCTCGGCAAATTGCTAGATGGTACGCCGCAGTGGTTGGAAGCGCATCGCAACGCCGACGGTTCGCTCAAGAATCCCGACTCGATTTTCGAATATCCGATCGCACCGTGGTGGGCGGAATGGCGCGGGCAACCCGCCCCGGATTCTATTGTGGGCAACCTCACCAAGGCAGGGTACGTGACGCCTTCTCTGGCAAAGTCCACGCGCCAATGGGTGCAGGAAAATCTGACGCTCGAAAAAATCAAGGCCAACGAGTGGTTGTTCATGGCTTATCACGGCTTCGACTACTTCATGAACGTCGAAGACTTCCCTCAGGTCGAGGTGTATCGTCAAGCCGTCATCGACAACATCATTGCGTTAGCCCGCCAAGCGCCGGAAAAGCAGTATTTCACGCTGTTTCAATTCGTCACCACGCCGGATAGTCTCATCGCCCGCGCGCTCCCCGACGTGATCACGCGCAATCTCGATTATCTCGCCTCGACGCAGCGCGAGGATGGCGGCTGGTCGGATGAGCATGATATGAAGCATTGGCAGCCCTATTTCACCACCGTCGTGCTGCTGGCGCTGCGCCGTTTTGGGAGGTGGTGACTCTTAACCCCACAAATAGACCATGTAGACAATTAGCGATGCGGCTAAAGTTATCCTTGTCTGATTTTCGGGGAGGCTGTATGCAGCGTCGTCAATTGCTTACAGGGAGTGTACTGCTGCTCACATTGCTGGCAATGATGAGCGCACTGCCGATCACCATCACCGCACAGGGCGATAAATTCGAGCAAAAGGTGGATATTGGCGGCTATCGTTTATTCATCCGTTGCACGGGTGAAGGTAGCCCAACCGTCATACTCGAAGGACCGTATAGTGAAACCTCGAACGTGTGGCGATTCGTAGAGCCGAAGGTGAGTCAGTTCACGCGCGTTTGCGTTTACGAGCGTGCGGGAATCGGCAGCAGCGACCAGCGGCCTGATCACAAAACGGTGGTCGGCGTGAACAAGGTCAATGAGGAACTCCACACCCTGTTAGCCAACGCCACCATCCCCGAACCCTATGTCTTGGCGGGCTGGTCATACGGTGGATTAGTGGTCAATGCTTATACGCGCCATTACCCTGAACAAGTGGTGGGCGCAGTATTCGTCGATTCCTCGAACATCAAGCAGTTTAGCATCCAGACTATCCCGCCCGACCGATCCAGCTTGGGAACACAGCAGATCGTCGCGGATTTTCAGACGCTCCCGCCTTTCCCGCCGATTCCCTTGATCGTTTTGCAGCAGTCGCCGCGCTATCTCGACCAGAACGATCCGATTCTTAAGGTATGGCCCACTTATCAGGCAGAATTTGCCAAACTCTCTCCGCAGGGACAGCTTATCGTGGCAGCAAACAGCGATCATGCCATCCCGGAGCGCGAACCAGCCTTGGTGATCAACGCCCTCGCCCGCGTCGTCGCCATCGTTCGCGGCGGCAGCGCTGTGCCATCTCCGACGCCGTTCTGGACACCACAACCCACCAACACCGCAGGCACATCGCCAACTACTATCCCGACCAAAGCTTTCAGTTTCCCGCCTTCGCCCACCTTCAAACCAACAGCGACTAAATAGAGTAAGGCGTCTCGCCAGTCTGCGAAAGATGAAAGGTCGCGATGACAAAGCTCACTCGCATCTGGGCATCAAAAAATCCCACTTGTGACACCGCAAGTGGGACATGGTGAAATCATATAAACTGTTGTTGGAAAGGGAAATTAGCCGAGCACCGCTGGCAAAACAAGCGCCGCGACGATAATGCCTACCATGATCAAACCCGATACAACGACCAGTTTGCGAAGGTCTTTCATCACATGGTCGTATTCGGCATGTAATTCCTCCATCGTTGGCATACGACGGCTAAACGTGGTGGTTGTGCTTGCTTTGGGCGCTTTGGCTTTCACCGCACCAGTATTATTGTTGGTTGATACGGCAACTGGCGTCTCTACAATATCACCACGCAGTTCGGCACGGGCACGCTCTAGTGCTTCCTGTGGCAGATTTGGTCTTTTAGCGCGTTTCTTGGTCACGAATAATTCTCCTAGGATCAAAAGTCGGTCTATTGTAACGCATCAACTGACTAAAGTCGCAAACACAACAATGCGCCGATTATTCACACGGTAGGGATAACACGAGATCAGGGTCAGGCGGCGATCATTGGTCGGATCGAGCACCCAAATTTCATCGGGCTTCACCACGGAGCGCGAACCTACCACATACTTATATTCTTTCGATACTGTGCTGACTAACACCTCGTCGCCAGCTTCTAACTTGTCTAGACTGCGGAATATCTCACCATAAATATCGTTGTGCGCCGAAAGCACCATGTTGCCGATTTGGCCGGGGTTTGCGCTCCCGATGTGCTGCCCAACACCCTGTTTGAGCGCTTCTGGATCGTCGCCGTAGACCACGATTTTATCGACATCAATCTTGGGAATGCGGATGCGGATCGGGCCTTCGGGTGGTTGGCTAGGACGTGTTTCTGCTAATTGGGATAGCAAGTTCGCGTATTGATCGCGGTACTGCGCAGGTATCTCGTCAAAATTGAAACTACCCTGATCATTCCCCTGATATTTGTGTCCAGTTGGCAGCACCGCCACCGGAATATTGATAATCGGCGTCGCGGTGGGGGGAATTTGCGCGGCGACACGGGTTGCTTCGGACGCGGCTTGCTCGGCAGCAGTCCGGCGCTCAATCGTTTGGATCGATTGCAGCAGCAAATAGGCCAGCGCGAGCAACCCAATCACCGCCCCAACCTCGACCACCGTCAAAAATCGGTTCCACAAACGGGCACGCGGGCTGAGTTCTTTCGGCGCGGCAGGCGTTGGGTTGCCATTCGCAGTACGGGTCGTCGGCGTGTTCCCTTTAACGGCGGCTACTGCCGGCTTCTTACCAAGCAGCGTGTTACGTCTCGCCTCGATGCGCTGGCGCGCCGGACGCGGCTTCGGGCGTGGGGCTTCATCTTCGAAGCGCGGTTCGCCCTCAAAATATTCCGGCTTAATTGGCTTGTCTTCAATATCTTCGACATCTTCATCCAGTGCGGCATCATCAGCTGGTTGCTGGTTGTCTGCAACGGGAATCTCAACCACAGCCATCGCTTGGACGGGATCACTATCCGTCACAAGCTCCTGAATCGTTATCTCGTCATCCACATCCGGTTCGGTCACATCTATCGATTCAGGGTCAGGTGCATGTTCTACAGGCAGCACGCGCCCTTGCTGTCCATACTCGTGTAAACGTGCGAGCCGCGCCTCTCGCTTGCGGATGGCAAGGATGCGTTCGAGTTCGTCGATAGATAATTCGTCAACTGGTCGTTTATCGCGCATGGCTCAAAACCCAACTACTCGTTCACTCGCGAATATCCACTGCAATCCACGCGAATGCTGCCGTCACTTCTTCCACGCCACGGCAAACACTTCGCGTTCAAAAAACCAGCGGAACGGCGGCAACTTAAACACGGCAAACCGCATCAAGTCAATCATCATCGGGTTCTGGCGACCTTGCGGCGGCGAATCTAGCCATACTTTGGATTGGAAACCAGCTTTTTCCAGCGTGCGGCGCATACTCACCATCGACTGCTCATTCACATGCACATCTTGATTATGGTTGACCAAGAACGCGCGCGGATTGGCGGGATATTTCTCGCCCTGCCCCAACAGGATGCGGAAGGCGCGCACAATTGGATACGCGTAGCGGTCATACCACACATTCGGCGCGGTGTGGACGATGAAGCGCCCGTTTGGTTTCATCACACGCTGCACTTCCAGTAGCGCCTCGTGCAGTTCCCACGGATACAGATGCTCCACCACGTCAAACATCAACACGCGGTCAAACGATCCGCTAGGGAACGGCAGCTTTTTCGCATCGGACTGGGCGACGCCTGTTTTGCCGGGGGCGTCCAACGTGCCAGCCACGATCTCTTGCGACATGTTGACCGCGACGACAGCGTAATCGATGCCATAAGCATGTGCGCCGAGCTGCGCACAGTGACGCAAAATTTCGCCGCGTCCACAGCCGACATCTAGCACCTTCATACCCGGTTCGATGGCAGCGATTTCGAACGCGGCTTTTAGGCGACGGGAAAGCTGCTGCCCCTCGCTTGTCTTGAACTCATCGTAACCCTCACAAGCGGTTAAGAAGTATTCTTCGGTGTATAAATCTTGAGGGACGGAGTCCCGGAGTTTTTGGTCTGACAACTGTATCCTCACCTTGTCTGAGGCTGTCATTATAACCAAACCTACACTGGTGTATCAACGCAACGGTTTTCAGATCGACCAATCATCGGTAGAATCATGCGTATGACAACATCGACTAGAAGCTTGACCCAATTCACTATTCGCGAGGCGATTGAAAGCGACCTCGCGGCCTGTTCAACGCTAGACCTATCCTATGAGACGGAATATGCGTGGCAGATTGATGTACGTGATGAGGAAGGGGCAATTATCGTTGGCTTTCGTACCGTGCGCTTACCTCGTTTGATGCGTGTGAACTACCCGCGTGAGGAAGGCACGATCTCGCTTGACCATCAAAAGCACGGTGAATTTCTCATCGCTGAGACTTCCGGGGTGGTGAGCGGATATTTAATCATGCGCTACGACTTCCATCGCAGCACCGCATGGGTGACGGACATCGCCGTCGGGCGGGCACAGCGCCGCCGCAAGATCGGCACGGCGCTGCTGCAAGAAGCCTACAACCGCGCTCATGCCAAACGCTGTACGCGCTTGACCATCGAAACGCAGTCGAAGAACTATCCGGGCATCTGTTTTTGCCAGAAAAATGGATTGACCTTCAGTGGTTTTAACGATCAATACTATCCGAATCATGACATTTGCTTATTCTTTGGGCAGTATATCCATTACGAGTAAGCGATGTGATCTATCAAGTTCTTGGTGATTTTCAGCCACGCTGGACCTATCACTCAGCACTGATGCATATGACTGAAGCAATCTTTATCGAAATCATGCGGCAGTTGAACGAAGCTGTCACGGCGGCAACCGTCATCGTGGCAGTCTCTCTGCTGATGTACAATTTAACACGCGGACTGCGCGATCGGGTGACGCGTTCGTCAGCCGTCTTGCTCGGCTGTGTGACGGTCATCTACATTGGGGACGTGTTTGTATCGCTGACGCGCACCAACGGTAGCATGGAAAGCTGGCTGCGGCTGGAATGGATCGGCCTCGCCTTCGCGCCGACAGCACTGTTTCATCTATCGGATGCGCTGCTTTCCACCACTGGCTTGATCTCCCGTGGTCGCCGCCGCCGTATCGTGCGCATTCTGTATTTGTACAGCACCATTTTCCTGATCGCCGCTACGTTCACCGACCTGATCGTACATAACCTCATCGCGACGCCCATCGTAATGATGCAAGCGGGGCCATTATTTCCGATCTACGCCGCCTTTTTCGTCGTGGCGACAGGTTTTGCCTTCAACAATGTCTTGCGGGCACGGCGACGCTGCCTGACCACCGCCACCCATCGGCGCATGACCTATTTGCTGTTTGCGCTTATCACGCCCGCCATCGGCATTTTCCCGTTCTCGCTGTTCTTCGATCAACCCACTGGATCGAACTCGGCGGCGATCTGGACGGTGATCAATCTCGGCAACATTGGCATTATCTTGATGTTGATCTTCATGGCATATCCGTTGGCCTTCTTCGGCCCCAACAAACCTGACCGCGTGATCAAAGCCGAATTGCTCAGTTTTATGCTGCGCGGGCCAGTCTTAGGCGTGGTCGTGCTACTGGTGATCCTATGGGTGCCGCGCCTTCAGGTCGTAGGCTTCCCCGCCGCCGAGCTAACGCCCTTTTTTGCGGTAGCAGCTGTACTCTGCTTGCAGTGGTCATATGCCTACATTTTGCCCTTCCTCGAACGCCGCCTGATCTATACCGATGATCAGCAAGAGGCCAAAGAAATCCGCACTCTCAGTGAACGCTTGCTGACCACTGCGGACGCCCATCAGCTCCTAGAAACGCTGCTGGCATCCGTATGCGATTACCTACGTGTGCCGAGCGCCTTTGTAGCCTCGTTCAATCCGTCGGGCATTCACTTGGAGCAGCGGGTCGGTTCGCTGCAACCAGCGTCGGGAATGCTGGACACCATCGATATTCCTGCGCTTGCCAGCAATGCCCAACAAGCCAACGAAAACACCAACAGCGACTCACCCAGTCGGATGCCTGTTTTGGTCAGTTGGCAATCCTTCTGGATCGTGCCTCTCTTCAGCACACGCGGCAATGGACACAGTGGACAGATGAACGGTCTGATGGGCATGTGGGCACGTTCGCCGCAACCCGATCTGGAGCCGGAAGAACAGGCCGTATTCGATCTGTTGTATGACCGCATGGCACATATCATTGATGATATGCAGTTGCAGCAAGAGGTTTTCGCGGGGCTAGAAGCCGTCATTCAGGAAACGGCGCAGGTGAGGCGTGTGCCCGAACCGCTCAGTCGTGGCTACGTGCCGAAACTGAATCAGCTCACGCAGAGTTTGGCGGAGCCGAACGCCGACAGCCTCGCCAAAGACGCCGATTTCGTGGACGCCGTCAAACAAGCCCTGCGTGAATATTGGGGTGGCCCGCGCCTGACCGATGAGCGTCTGCTCAAGCTCAGGATTGTCACCGAAGCCATGAAAGAGAATGAGAATAACGCGGGCAAAGCCGTTCGCGCCGTGCTGTCGAAGGCCATTGAACGCCTGAAACCGGCTGGCGCGCGCAACCTGACCGCCACCGAATGGACGTTATACAATATCCTTGACATGCGTTTCGTACAGGGGCGCAAAGTCCGTGATGTGGTCATGCAGCTTGCCATGAGCGAAGCCGACCTGTACCGCAAACAGAACATCGCTATTCAGCGCGTAGCCGACGAGATCGCGGGCATGGAACGCATGACAACCGCTCCATCTACCGAACTGAGCACGCAGAATTCCTAATTGCCCCGGTCATCTTACACAGCGTGACCTCTCATCGGAATCTCACTGAGGAATTTTAGAATGACCTGTGTAATAAGGACTTGTAAGGGGGACGCACGAGACGAGAGTTGACTGTGACGAGTAATCAACAGCCAGATGACATCCGCCTCCAACACTTGATCGAACGCTGTTTGGAGGGCGATCAGGCCGCTTTTCAAGCGCTCTACGAACTAGTCGCGTCGAGCGTTTATCGGTTGGCCTACAGCATATTGTTGGATAAGCACGACGCGGAAGATGTTGTGCAAGAGACGTTTGTGTATGCCTTTCGCAACCTGCATCACTTCGATCCGCAGCGCGGAGCCTTCAAAACGTGGCTGTATACCATTACAGTCAGCCGCTGTCGCAATGCGCGCCGTCGTAAGTGGCTGCCTACCATCCAACTGAGTCAACTGCTCAGTCTGGGTACCGAGCCAGCCTCACCAGATGATGAAGCGCCCGAACGGGCAGCCGCACGCTCTGGTGTGATGTCGGCCTTAGAGCAAGCGTTGAGTACACTCTCGCCCCGCCTGCGTGAGTCCATCGCGCTGCGTTACGGGCAAGGGCTAACTTATCGAGAAATGGCGGACGTGCTGAACATCCCGCAAAAAACGGCGGAAAGTCGGGTGCGGTTGGCGCATGAAGCGATCCGCAGCGCCATGAGTGCGGCAGATGTGGCTCTCTTGAGCGAGGTGTTTGGGTTTTGAAGACAGCCAAGCCACTGACCATCCCACGGAAGCACAGGCTGACTAGACAGTAAGAATTCGGTAAGGTTTAGACGATAAAACGAACACAACGATCATGACACGGACACCACATGTAAATCATCTACTGAGTGCCTATGCGCATCGGCAGCTATCACCGACCATGCGGCAGCGCGTCATCCTCCACATTCAGGAATGCGCCGCTTGTCGGACGGCTTTGGAGCAAGAAACCCGCCTTGCCCGTGATCTGGCAGCCTATATGCCCGCCGTTGGGCGTCCCGCGCAAGGACAGCTTGCGACGTTATGGCCTAACATCTGGAGCAAAGTCGGGCGGCGCAGATCGCGACTCGCACATTGGGGGAATTTTCCCTCCTACAGCATGGCCCTGACCATTTTGCTGCTCATGTGCGTTTTTATGGGATCGGCAATCTTCAGCAGACCAGCGCACGCAGTGGCTTCGCCGATGGTGCCATCGGATGTCAAGGCGACGTGGACACCGATCTTTACGGGGGAACCGACCTTAGTGGCGGCGAAACCCTCCGCGAGTTTGACGGCGGCAGCGGTCGGGGTCGATATGTCACCACCAATGTCTCCGGTGCCGTTAGCAGTGGACGAACATCAATAAGAACCAGCTTTGAAGCGGGTGCATTCCGCCTCCGGGTGGGGAACGCTGTGGGTCTGTGGTATGCTATTGCGCTGATTTTTCGGGAAGGGATAGCGTAGAGATAAGTTATGGCGACATTCGACCAGATTAATCCGTCACCGAGCACACCGCCTGTACGCAGTACAGCGGTGACCAACCCGTTAAGCCAATTCATGGCGCGGGCGTATACCCTGAATTGGGAAGTGGCCTTTTATGTGGTGCTGCTGGTCATCGCCGTACTGACGCGCTTCGTCGGCCTCGGTGACCGCGTGATGAGCCACGACGAAAGTCTGCACGTCAAATACAGTTACGATCTGTGGCAGCAGGGCATCTTCCAGCATACTCCGCTGATGCATGGCCCCGTGCTGTTCCACATGACCGCCGCCAGCTACTTCCTGTTTGGCGACAGTGACTTCACCGGGCGCTTATATCCGGCGATCCTCGGCATCATCATGATCTTCATGCCCAAGCTGCTATTTGAACGCTGGCTTGGCAAATATGGCGCGATGATCTCTTCGGTGCTGATCACCATCAGTCCGATGCTGCTGTTCCACAGTCGCTACATCCGCGAGGACACGCCCGCTATCTTCTTCACGATCCTGATGGCGTATTCTATTTTCGCGTATTTGGATGGTGTCAAACCGCGCCAACTCTGGCATTTGGTGTTGTTTTCAGCGGCGACGCTGCTGAATCTGGCCTCCAAAGAAACCGCCTTTATGTACATCGCGGTGTTCGGCTTCATCCTCACCGTGTTCGTCCTCATTCAACTGGTACAAGGCTGGCGTCAACGGGCGATTAGTCCGGTCATCAGCCAAGCGGTTTTTGGGTTAATCGCGATTCCGATTGCCAGTCTTGCCAGCACGCTCATTTTGCGTAAAGTGCTCGGTGACGGGCCATTCATCATCGAGTCCAGCTCGACCGCCATTGGCATGTTGATGGCGGGTTCAGCAGCGCGTACCGTGCTGTTCGGCCTCCCGCTAACGCTGCTGATCACCGCCGCTTTGTTCGTCATCGTGCGCATCGTGTGGGGCATCTTCTCCAATCCCGGTCAAGCGCTGTTCGGGTGGGTGAGTGCGGAAGGCAATTCGCTGTTTAAGCTCGTGTTGGCAGGCATCATCCTTGGCACGGTGGTAGCGCTCTCGATGACCGTCATCCTCAGCATCATCAAGCCGGAGACGATCCAGCAGTCGCGCGATTTGTGGACGACCTACGATCAACAGATGCAGATCATCCCGCAAGGACAGGATGCGCCTGTCGCGCCGACAGTGCCACGCCCGGAAACGATGCAAATTCGGCTGGCAGTGTGGACGGGACTGGTTGTCCTGATCGTCATGGGCGCGATCATGCTGACGGCAGTGCAGCGCTTCTCGAAACTACCGAGTTTGCCGTGGCGCGACATCATCATCGTATTGTTGGTAGTGGCGGTGTGGGCGACAGCGCTGGTTATCTTTGAGGAACGCAGCCGCAACGTGCCGAATGTCAGTTCCGAAACCCGACCGTTACCAGCTTCCTACGATCTCACATGGGTTGATGGCGCGTGGTTGATGCTGGTCAGCGCGACGCTTGGCGTGGTCTATCTGCGCTTCCGTACGACCTTCTGGCAGCAAGTACGCCGCTATCCAGCCTTTGATCTGGCGGTAGTGCTCGGTTCACTTGTTATCCCGTGGCTAGGAGCTATCCCGCTTTTCCTTGCGGGCTTCCAGCTAGACGTGAATTCATATACGCAAGAAGTCATCCAAGCCATGTTCGTGGCGGAGGCTCCTTTTGTCCTCACGGCGGTTGCGATTGGCTTGGCGTGGAACCCGATGGCGTGGCTGGTCTGCGCGGGCACCTTCTACAGCTTGTTCGCTTTCTTCTACACCACGATCTTCACCAACATTCAGGGCATTGGCACTGGCTTGGTCGGATCGCTTGGCTACTGGCTTACGCAGCAAGGCGTCAAGCGTGGCAGCCAACCACAGTATTACTACTTGCTCATCGAGCTACCGATCTACGAATATCTACTGATGATCGGGGGTGCGTTCGCGGGCATCCTCGGCCTCTCGCAGGTGTGGCGCTTCAGGGCGGAACGCGTCGCGGAACGTCTCGACGCGGAAAAGGCCAAAAACGATGAACTCGCGGCCTTTGATGCCACTGGCGCAGATGTTACTCCGGCGATGGAGTCCGATCCCGCCTTGCATGACATACACGGTTATGCGGAGGCAACGGCAGCGGACACTAATCCAGAAGTCGTTGAGACGACCGATCCGGCTGAAGTAGACGCAGAACCCGTGCTCGCCAGTTTGGAAAGCGAACCTGTCGAGGCCAATGCTGAACCCGCGCCTTCTACACTGAGCGATCTGCTAGAAGCCGAAGCAGCCGTGCGTGACTCGGTCTTGGGCGATGATGTCGATCTAGCCTTCCAAGCCCAAATCGATGAAAACGCCGTACCTCTCCATGAACGGCTGCAAAAAATTCCGTTTGTCGGGTTCGTCGGCTACTGGGCAGTACTGATCATCATGGCGCTGACAGCGGCGGGCGAGAAAATGCCGTGGTTGACGACTCACATCGCGCTGCCTTTGTGCCTTGTCACGGGCTGGTATATCGGCACGGTCATGGAAAGCGTCGATTGGAAAGCCTTCTTCAAGCAGAGTTGGGTACTGTTGATCTTTGTCCCCGTCTTGGTTATCGGCGCGGGCAACGTCTTTAGTCCGGTGCTGTTCGGCGGTGGCATTTTCAGCGGTCTGAGCCGTGATCAACTGCTCTCCACCTTCACATGGATGGGTGCGATTTTGCTGACGGGCATGATCGCATGGGGCATCTGGCGCGTTCTGATGCAAGTCGGCTTGCGGCAGGCGATCCGCGTGAGTGTGCTCGGTCTGTTCGTGCTGCTAGGGATTTTGACCGCGCGCACAGCGTGGAATGCCGCTTATCTGAATTACGATCTGGCGACCGAGTTCATGGTCTATGCACATGGTGCGCCCGCCAACAAAACTATCATCAACTACATGGAAGACATCAGCCGCCGCACCACCGATGGCATGAACATCAAGGTGGCATACGACGATCAGATGTCGTGGCCCGGTTCGTGGTACTACCGCAATTTCCCCAATGCGCGTTTCCTCGGCAACGCCAAGGGCGCGACGGATCTGGATCAATATGTCGCCATCGCGGTCGGGACGGAACACGCACAGGAAATCGAGCCGCAGTTGGGAGATAATTTCCAGAAGTTCGATCTGATCCGCTTATGGTGGCCCATGCAGGATTACTTCGACCTCAACCTTTCGCGCGTGGACAATGCATTAGCTGATCCGAATCTGCGCAAGGGGCTGTGGGACATCTGGTTGAACCGTGATTACAAAGCCTATGCCGCCGCTACAGGCAGCGCGGATCGCTTTGACATCAACGTGTGGCCTGTCGTGGATCGCATGGTCTTCTACGTGCGCAAGGACGTCGCTGCCCAGATGTGGGACTTTGGTGTCGGCGGCGGAAAAGTATCGGGTCTGCCCTCGGACGCCTTCGCCAATTTGCGCTGCGATACCTGTGCCGCCAACTTCGTCTACGATACCTCGGTCACAGGCACGGTTCCTTTGAACTATCCGCGCGGTGTCGCCGTCGATGCCAAGGGCAATACCTATATCGCGGATAGCCGCAACGGACGCATCGTCATCTTCACCAGCGACGGCAAATTCAGCCGCGAAATCAGCACCAAGATCGACCCCGATCCCAACATTCCACCCGGCCCCGGCAATTTCCCTGAGCCGTGGGGTGTGGACGTTGACGCGGATGGCAATATCTACGTCGCGGATACGTGGTATCACCGTGTACTCGTCTTCACCAGTGAGGGTCAATTGCTCCGGCAGTGGGGTTCCTACGAACAGGCAAATCCCACCATCCCCGGCACGACCACGGGCTTCTATGGCCCGCGTGACATCAAGGTGGATGCCTTCGGCAATGTTTATGTCGCGGATACCGGCAACAAGCGTGTCCGTGTCTACGACAAAAATGGCAATTACCTACGCGATATTGGCACGTTCAATGTCAATAACGGCAATATGAAAGAAAATGTCGGGATTGCCATCAACAACGAACTGCAAGAAGTCTATATCGCCAGTACGTGGAGCAAGAAGATCGAAGTTTACAGCATGACTGGCGAATTCAAGCGCGAATGGGCGATCCGTGCGTGGGCGGCGACTACGGAGAGTACTGACACTGGCAATCGTCCGTTCATCACGTTGGATAAAACGGGGCGCTATCTGTTCGTCACTGATCCCGACGTGGCGCGTGTGCTGGTGTTCGAAGCCGCGACAGGCAATCCTGTGCTGCAATTTGGACGGCTCGGTACTGCGCCGTACACCAATGGTCAGTTTGGCGTGCTAGGTGGCATCACGACCAACACCGAAACCGGACAAATCTATCTGGTGGACGCTGGCGCAGGCCGTATCCTACGCTTCGATCCGGTCTCGCTACCGGGATTGATCACAACGGAAAATCAGCCTGTTCTGCAACCGACTATCGTCATACCAACGCAGACCGAAGCGCCACCTGTGGAAACGCAGCCCGTTGAGGAGCCAACCCAAGAGGCCACCGCCGCGCAGTAACGTTCAAGGCTGCTCACCAATCTACTAATAAAAATCCCGACGCTGTGAACGTCGGGATTTTTGTATCATTCACTGTCCGCCAACCAAATTTCTTACCCTCGCACGCGGACGGTCTGCCCGAAGGCGATATGACCTGTTTGCCCATTGACCAACGCCAACCGCCGATCACCGTCTACCTCGGTGATCTGGGCGATCCACATCGGCAGCAGCACCAACTGGTAGTCCATCGCGCGGATCGGCCCCGCCTGCGTGCGCATCAGGTTGATCCGTCCGTCGCGCGCGTCACGGTTATAGTCGCGGTCAGTCTCGCGGTTATGTTTGCGCCGCATCACGTCCGCCACGATCTCCCGCGCTTCGATGGAAGCTGCGTCCACATCAATGCTGTACAACTGCGCCGGATTACGTGCCAACAGCACAGGATCATAGGTCGTCAGCTCGCGTAGATCGTAGCGTGACAGGCGGTACACGACTTGACGCGGTGGCGATTTCGCCGCGCAGATCGCCACGTCATCCAGAAAATCGCTGGTAATGGTGGTCGTCGTCCCATCGTCGGAGGCCAACCGCGTCGTATGCGTTTGGATGACCTCAATGGTGCAGTCGAATATCCAGAAGGGCAAAAACACGCCCTCGATGTTTATTGCATGTGGACGGTTGGTGTTCAGCAGGTTGGCGGCGAGTTCGCTCAGGCTGTTCAACTGCCGCATGATCTGGTCACGGGCGTCGTCTTCGTCCAAGCGGAATGGTACTAACCCTTCTGGCTGGCTGAACGAATTCAACGCATCTTGCACAATCACGTGGGTCGCGCCACAGAAACGGCAGCGCAGCGAGAGCAACCCGCCCAATACCGATTCCGCGCCACACTGGTTGCAATGCACCAGCCGCGTCCCGATCTCCCAACGAATGGGCTTGGCGCGTCGCTTGAGCAAGCCGCGTACAAGCGCCTGTGGCTCGGCAGCGGCATCTGGCGTATGTACGCCCGCGTAGCCGCAGTGAATGCAAAATACATTCTGTTTGCCCACAGTCAGACGTCCGCCGCATTGCGGGCATAACAGAGACTTGGTCAGCGTGCGCACGCCGTCCGCGTTTTTGACAGTCGGTTCCTGCCCAGAAGCCAAGCGTGCTGCTTCTTCCGGACTGAGGTCGCCATCCAGTTCCATCTTGCGGCGCAGGGCTTCTAGGTGCTGTGGCATCAAGGCCAGCACGGTTTGCAGTTTGTCGCGTTTGGTCGCCGGATCGGTGGCGACCTCTGCGATCCAGAAGTGCGCGTCCACGAAATCCGGCTGGAGATCGGCAGCGCGAAGAAAATGCTGCATGGCAGCGCTGCGTTCGCCTCGATATAAGGCATCTTGCCCAGACTCGAAGGCTGCCAACGCAGCGGGCATCAGATTGCCTTTATACGCCAACTGAATGGCTGGACGCGGATGCAATCCTTTGACTTCGGCTTGTTTGGCGTTGAGCTGCGAGATTTCGTCGGGACGGATGTAGCCACAGGCCGGACAATACACTTCGCTCGTGTTGAAATTGAGCGTCATCCGACTGTCGCAGCGCGGGCAGGTTAATGGTGAGGCCATCTTCTTACTCGTCAGTACTTGCAGAGTTCAGCCCATTTTTACGAGCAAATCACGAACCGGGGTGTCTCAAGATCGTAGCAATCCATTAGACGCAAAAAGAGTCCACCGAAGTGAACTCCTTTTGACATATCAATCTCACCTAGAGGAATTGATGTGTTTGCAACAACAGATTAAAGATGGGGGAGTTAACCTGCCGTTCTGCAACTATGCTATGACGGTCTCCGTAAAGGAAAAATCAAGAATATGGGCACTTTAATCACAGTTTGTCGTTGCAGTCGGGGTTGATTGTTTTACGAGCGTTATGGCTTGCCGAAATAAACCATGCTATAGTGTTAAATCATTTTGTGAAGAAAATTGCAAATCACCCCAAGCTCAACGTCCCAATCCGGGTTTCACGTCGCTATTTCTATGCTGAGTGGGAGAGACTATGCTCAAATCGTTTTTTAGTGCCATCACTAGAGCCTCTTTGCGCTACTGGTGGGCAACCATCGGCCTAACCGTGATATTCCTCGTGTTAGGAGTGTTGTCGGCAGCCACCATGAATCAGGAGCTGCTGCCGCCCCTAGAATTTCCACAAACCTTCATCATCACTTTCCGTCCCGGCGCTTCCAGCGATGACATGCGCGATCTGATTACCCAACCGCTAGAAGCCGAAGTCGCCAAGATTCCGGGCGTGATCCTCGCTGGTCTGGAATCGACCACTACAGGGCCAGTCTCCGCCGTCACCGTGCGCAATGAATACGGCGTGAACCTTGCTCAGGTACGTGAGCAACTTAAAGCGGTGATCAAACAGGTCACTGATGAAGGCGTGCCAGTCGGCCTCAAAACGACCGCCGATCTGACGCCGGACATCGTCACCCGTGTGATCAAACGCGCTCCATCGATGCTCAAGACCTTCAACGCGCAGCAGCTATTGGCGATGGAACCTGCGGTGCTAAACGCGGCGCTCGCTGCCAGCCCTGATGTGATCAATCTGCTCGATCAACTGACCCGCGATCAGCTTGCCGCCGCCCGCGTAGACGCCGCCGTTAATGGGGAAGTCGCCAGCCGCGAGCCAGTCGATCTGCCGGATGCGTGGAAATTGACCGACAGTGAACAGCCACGCTTGCTCACCTTCAATCTGAGCGCGCTGCCTGTGCTCACGAGCAGTGTTTCCAGCAGTTCCGCCGATGTCAAGGCCGAAGAACTACGCCAGTTCGTGGAAGAGAAGATCGTCAAGCCTCTCTCCGAAGGTGGCGAAGTCAAAGACGTGGCGCAAGTTTCCATCTCTGGCGGGCAGCAAATTCCGCCGGATATTGCCGAGTCGGCAAAGGTCGCTGTCGAAGAGCAGCGTAAACGGGCGGCTGAAGCGACCGCCACGCCAGCCCCGACCACGACCCCGGAACCAGCCAGTAACAATTCATCCAACACATCGCCCGCCTCAGATCCACCGCAGCAAGTAGCGGCTCCCGCCTTGCCCGCGAGTTGGCGGTCACCGCTGGTTCTGCTGCCAATGCGTTTGCAGACCCAGATCGTCTCCAATTTTGAGACGGCGGATGATCTGCTGAGCGCCAAAGATGTCGATGGCAAACCCAAGACCGCTGCTGAAGTCTTAAACGCCATTGCCGCGAATGATGCGTATGCCTCGCTGCTACGTGAACTTTCACCCGATGTGCTGGCTTACATCCGCACCAAGGATGCCACCTTCGCCGCGAACCTGTCTGATCCGGCGCTGGAACAAGTCACCGCCAGCATCTTGACCAGCGGCGCGTGGTCGCAGCTCTTGAATCAGGCGGGCTTCCAGAAAGCCGGTATCGCGACGTTGACTGATCTCGCCAAGATCAAGGGCACTGTCGCCGCCACCTTGAATGAGATCGTGGCAGGTACACCTGCCGAAACGCAAAGTTTTGCTATTCGTTTGGTCTACAGCCTGACGCCGGAAGCCGTTCTGCTGCTCTCCCACAAGGATGCGGATTTCGCCAAGACACTCAGTCCACAGACCCTGAGTTACCTTTCCGGCCCCGCGTTAGCGGCGCTGCCCGCTGGCGTGATCGACGGACTGAGCGATGCCGCGTTGAAAACCCAACTGCAAGACATCATTGCCGATCCGAGCAAAGCGGCTGGCAAAGCCTACGAAAGCCAGTCCGGTAGCTCGGACGACATCGATCCGAACGCGCCGCCGCTGCCAGAAGGCTGGGCCGTTGGTCTCAAGCGCTTCGGGCTGAACGCGACCCAAGCAGATGACCTGCTCAAGAAGCCGTTTGGCCTCTCACCCGGTCAGTTCATCAACCAAGCTGGCGGCTCGAATCCGGCCTCGCTGTCCGAACTAACGGCGGATGTACTGCTGTATTTGGCGGCGCGCGATCCCAACTTCTACGACGAATTGACGCCGGAAACACTCGGTGGCCTGACGCCGGAAGTGCTGGCAAAACTGCCGCCCGAAGTGGCGAGCCGTGCGCAGCGTTCGTTTACGCCAACCACCACGATTACCCGCGCCAACGGTCAGGAAAGTTTGACGCTATCGGTGGTCAAGACGGATGAAGGCAACACGGTCAACGTCTCTGACGGCGTTGAAGAATTCTTCGCCAAGCTGAAGCAAGAACGGCCCGATCTGGTCGTCACGGAAGTATTTGGTCAAGCCGAATTCATCAAGGAGTCTATCTCCGGTGTTGGACGCGAAGGTGGTCTTGGCGCGGTGATGGCAGTCATCGTGATCTTGCTGTTCCTGAACTTCAGCGTACGCAGCACCTTGGTCACGGCGGTTAGCATCCCGACCTCGGTAGCGATAGCCTTCGTGATGATGAAGTATGTCCCCGGCGCGGTACATGGCTTCATTATGCAAGATGCGGTTTATAACGCGCTGCCGGAGTTCATCCGCACCTTCATGTTGCGTCTGTTCCCCGCCGCCATCACCTTGAACATCATGACGCTGTCTGGCTTGACGGTTGCCGTCGGGCGTGTGGTCGATGACGCCATCGTGGTGTTGGAGAACATCTACCGACAGTTGCAATCCAGCACAGAGACTGACCATCGCGAGATCATCGTTCATGCAACCCGTGACGTGAGTGCCGCCATCTTCGCGGCGACGCTGACTACCGTGGTCGTTTTCTTGCCAATCGGTCTGACGGGTGGCATTGTCGGCGAGTTTTTCATGCCCTTCGGCCTCGCCGTTACCTACTCGTTGGGGGCGTCGTTCATCGTCGCCATCACCCTCGTGCCGCTGCTGGCGCACTTCTTCATCAAGCGGGAAAACATCCCCGAAGAAAAAGAAGGTGCTCTCGAACGTGGCTATCACAGCGTGCTCGAATGGTCACTCGGCCATCGTGCTGCCGTGCTTGGCATCGCTGCCTTGACGCTGGTGTTAGGTATTGCGCTGTTAGCGGCACGTCCCGCCACCTTCTTGCCAAGTTTCGGTGAGCCGCAGATCAGCGCCTCCGTGACCTTGCCCGCCGGAACGAAGATCGCCCAAACGGATGTCCGCGTCCGTGAGTTCGAAGACTACTTGAAGACGCTGACGGATAAGAAACTGATAGACCGCTTCCAGATTCAGATCGGCAGCGGTGGCGGACTGGCGTCCTTCATCGGCGGTGGTGGCGGCATTGCCGAAGGATCGGCCTCGATCACCATCGCGCCCGCCTCGAAGAACACCGATGAATTGAACTCGCTGACGCAGGAAATCCGTGCCAAGGCGGAGGAAGTCTTCGGCGCACGCTCTGTGAAAGTTTCGCGTGCATCGATCAGTGAACAAGGCTTTGGTGGGTTCGCGCTCGTCGTCAGCGGGCCGGAGGAATCCCTCCGCGCCGTTACGCCGCGCATCAAGGAAGAACTCGCCAAAGTACCCGGTTTGACCAATATCACCAGCACGCTCGATCAGGTGGGCGGCTCGGCAGCTTATCTACGCATCGGGCAGACGGCAGCCGTGTCGTTCAGCGGTGAGTTGGAAACGCAGAACACACTCGGCGTGACCAGCGCCGCGATTGCCAAGGTCAAGGCGATGTCTGATCTGCCTTCCGATCTCGTGATCGGGCAAGGTTTCCAGAGCCAACAGCAAACGGAAGGCTTTGCGCAGACCTTCACCTCGATGGGCATCGCCATCGTGATCGTGTACTTCGTGATGGTGCTGACCTTCGGCTCGTTCGTGCATCCCTTCACCATCCTGTTCAGCTTACCACTGGCTATCGTGGGCGCGGCGCTTGGCCTGACCGTGACCAACCGCGTGCTCGGCCTCTCCGCGCTGATCGGTATGCTGATGCTGATCGGCATCGTGGTGACAAACGCCATCGTGATGATCGACCGCGTGCAGTCCAACCGCAAAGAACGCGGTATGAACCTGCACGATGCGTTGGTGGAAGGGGCACGCACCCGTCTGCGTCCGATCCTGATGACCGCGATTGCCACTATCTTCGCGCTGCTGCCGCTGGCAATTGGCCTCTCGGAGGGCGCGATCATCGCGTCTGAACTAGGTACGGTCGTGATTGGCGGCTTGTTCAGCAGTACGCTGTTAACGCTGGTCGTGGTGCCCGTTATCTATAGTCTGGTGGACATCGTGCAGCAGCGTCTCACGGGTCGCAAATCCAGCTAACTTTGTTGCCTTTTCGAGGGCGGGAATTCTCTCCCGCCCTCACGTTCCTCCTAATGTGCTTTCTCCCATTCGCCGGACGCGATCACGTGATCATCGCCATTACGCTTGGTGATACCGAGCGCGTTGAGATGTTCCAGTAGGCCGAGCGCATATTTACGGCTCGTCGCGAAGCGATCCCGCAGCATTCGCACGTTGACGTATCCATCCGTTTCTAGCAACTGCCGCACTGTCGTGACCAATTCCGCGTAGACATCCGCGCTGAACAATACATCCGGCGAGACTTGCCGCAGCGTAGCGTTGTCGATCAACGCTGCTAGTACGTCCTCACCCACGAGATCGACGGCATCTTTAACAGATGGTGGACTGTAAGGCGCGGCACTGAAAGCGGCTGACAGTTTGTCGATAGCAGCGCGTTGGGCTTTGGTAGGCTTGACTTCGTGCGTCGGCAATGCGAAATGTCCCGATTCATGGACGACAATGACGTGTATGGTCACCAACCAAGGCATGATGGCATTGAATTCCGCTGAGCCAAGACCAAGTTGTGTACGCAACATTTCCGAACGTATGCCAAGGCGCAGCGGTTCGGCTTTATGAAATCCCGTCAGGCTGCGGATGACACGATCGCGAAGGCTGTTGGCTGCGTTCGCGCTCAAGACGATACCCTCATCGCCAGCCTCCAACCGCACTGCCCTTTCCGTTCTGACGGCATGTTCAACGGTACGTGCCACCAAAGCTGTCTCGAACCCTGTCGCCGCGCTCAGATCGGCAATGGTTTGTGGCTTGTCTGTCCCTTGCAAGGTTTGCAGGATCACATCTTCTGGATTGCCACGCGCTAACGCTTCCAACCGCGCGATCACGTCGGAGCGGTTGCGCCGCCAGCGTCGATCCGGACGTGGATCAATCACAGTGCCGCCGCCAATCGTCTCGCTAGGTGAGGGATAACGCAAAATGAAGCGATCCCCTTTGCGCAGGGGCAGGTCGTCGCGCAGTTCTAGCTGTAGCCACCCTTCCGTATCCGGCATCAGCGTATCACCTTCCAAGAGGCGGGCTATGCCAATCCGCTCCGCCGACCCGGTGAAGAATTTGACCTCGGCGTTATGCCTCAAGGGACGTTGTGACGCGGGTAGATGGCGAAACCGCACATCCACGAGCTGCGTCGGGACGATCTGATCGGGCAAGGTCAGCAGGTCGCCACGATGTATCTCGGTTTTGTCGAGGCCAGCTAGATTGACAGCCACGCGTGTTCCCGGTTGCACGCTATCCAGACGTTGATTATGTGATTGCAGCCCGCGTATCCGTCCTACACGACGGGAGGGCAATACTTGCAATTCTTGACCGAGGCTAAGGGAGCCATCCAGCAATGTGCCAGTAACCACGGTGCCGAAGCCACTCACCGTAAATACACGATCCACCCACAAGCGTGGTTTACCGAGATCAACGGCAGGCGGACGGGTAGCCAGCAGACTAGCTAACGTAGTCTTCAGGTGTTCCAAACCGATGCCTTGGCGTGCCGAAACGGGGATGATCGGCGCATCTTTCAGAACCGTGTTGCTGACCACCTCCTGCAAGTCGAGTTGCAACAGTTCGATCCAGTCGGGATCGGGAGCGAGATCGATTTTGGTCAGCGCGATCAGGCCAGTAGGCACGCCAAGCAGATCGATGATGGCGAGATGTTCACGGGTCTGGGGCATTACGCCTTCGTCCGCTGCCACGACGAAAATCACAGCATCGATTGCACCCACGCCTGCCAGCATATTCTCGATAAAATCTCGATGTCCCGGCACGTCGATGATCCCCACGGTGTTGCCATCGGGCAGCGGTAGCCACGCAAAGCCGAGATCGATAGTCATCTGGCGCTGTTTTTCTTCTTGTAGGCGGTCAGGATCGATGCCCGTCAACGCGCGCACCAGTGTAGACTTACCGTGATCAACGTGGCCTGCCGTGCCGACAACATACATGAAGGAGCACCTTTTGTGGCGTGAAATTATAGGGAGAGGTTAACTATACCGTGAAGATGCGCAAGCAGAACGACCCGTGTGAAGGCAATTTATCAGTTCACGATTGACACGCTTGGCAAGGGTAGAATTGGCAGCATCATTAATGGCGTGCAATCGCCGCGCAGTTGGGGTCGATCTATTTGTTATCGTGTAAGATCAGATAACATTCTGCTTCCGTTGAACCAAAGACAGTTTCTACACAGAAAAGCACATAAACGAGGACGCGATTTTGATTTCTCTATCTGCCCTACACTACTACCCGATCAAATCCTGCGCGGGGACGAGCGTGAGCCGCGCCCAAGCTGCCGAACGCGGTCTGGTCGATGATCGCGAGTACATGGTGGTGGACGCGGATAATCATTTCCTGACGCAGCGCGAATTTGCACGCATGGCCCTCATTAAGCCGACGCTGCGAGATGGGTTACTGACCGTGACCGCGCCAAACATAGACACACTGACCGTTGATCCGATGGAATATATCGAGACGCGCGAGGTGGTGGTGTGGGATGACACCTGTCGCGCTCACGATATGGGCAATCTCGCTGCTGAGTGGTTTAGTACATTTTTGGGCACGACTGCCCGTCTGGTGCGTAAAGATCGCCACCAGAAGCGCCGCGTCGATCCGCGCTATTCGCCTAACGACAACGACGAAGCCAGTTTTTCCGACGGCTTCCCATTTCTATTGATCTCGGAAGCCTCGCTTGCAGACCTGAACGCGCAGTTAGAGACGCCGCTGCCCATGAACCGCTTCCGCCCGAATCTGGTGGTCACGGGCTGTGAACCATTTGCCGAGGATACATGGAAACGGATTTGCATCGGTACGCTGGAACTGGCCTTGGTCAAGCCGTGTGCCCGCTGTGCCATCACCACGACAGATCAGGCAACGGCGGTACGCGGCAAAGAACCGTTGGCAACGCTGGCGACTTTCCGCCGCACACAGGGCAACCAGAAAGTGATGTTCGGGCAAAACGTGATTTATGCGCAGTCGGACGCCAATCGTCGCGGCTGGCTAGAAGTTGGGATGCCCGTCGAGGTACTGGACAGCGATTGAGCACACCTGTGATCGGGCATCCGATGGTAGGGGAGTCGCCGTAGACAAAGCGCTCAAAATGCGTTAACCGTTATCGCATGAACCAATCACCTAATCAACGGATTGCCGCTCTACTGGCAGCCCATACGCCCGCTGATCCGAAAGAAGCGGTTGATATGCAGATCATCGCGCAGATGTTGGATGACACGCCGAATCTCATGTCGCGCGCATATCCGCCCGGTCATGTGACAGGCTCGGCGCTGGTGCTGGACGCGGGGACGGGGCGCTTTTTGTTGCACTATCACAAAAAACTCGATCGTTGGCTACAATTTGGCGGTCACGCCGACGCTGACGAGGACGATCCGGCACAAACGGCGCTGCGGGAAGCGAGAGAAGAGTCTGGTTTGCCCGATTTGCGTTGGTTGAGCAACGCGCCTCTCGATATTGACGTGCATCTGATCCCCGCGCGGGGCGAACAACCCGCCCATTTGCATTTGGACTTCCGCTATGGTCTGTTAACGTCTAGCCCGCACGCGCTTCAGGTCAGCGCGGACGAATCGGCCTCCTTCGCGTGGCTGACGCTGGACGAACTAACAACCAAACACATCACCATCGATCCGGCGCTTGATCGGCTGATTCGCAAGGCGCTGCGGTTGTTTCGAGAGAACACGTGATGATGCTTTGGCTACGTGCGCACGCTTGGCGCTTGATCGTGCTGCCGCTGGTGATTTACACGCTGACGGCGGCATTCATCACATGGCCTATGGTCACGCAGCTTTCTACGCACCTCGCGGGGCCGGGTTACACCGACAGTTTCGAGTATGCGCGCTTGGGATGGTGGGGACAGTATGCGCTGGA
>JAHBVJ010000038.1 GCA_019637615.1 Anaerolineae bacterium
ACATCAACGGCTGCGACTATCCAGCCTATCAGGCGACTACCAACACCGATAAAAACGGTGCGCCGCTGCAAATCGCGCAGCAGGTACAGGTCGCCCCGACCGACGTACCGCCGCCTACGGCACCGCCGCAGAACGACACCATCGATCTGGCGGGTGTGCCCCTGTTCACCAACCTTGATAATCAGGGCGTACGGGCGAAGGTGACGGACATCTTCAATCGTGGCAAGCAGAACGGCCTTGTGAAGGAAGACTTCAGCGTGATCGGTGAGAAAACGCTGACCTTCGCGCAAGTCCTCGGTGGGCAAGCCGTGAACTTCGAGACCGTGCCTGATCTCCAGCCGATTGCGCAGTACTTCGCGGCGGGCTTCCCGATCATCGGGCAGCGCATCGACAAGTGCAACAACGACAGCTTGCAACTGTACGATTGCGCGGCTGGTCTAAACGCCGCCGTGACCTTCATCGATCTCGGCAACGCCTACCGCCTGACGGGTCAACCGCCGGAGCAGATGCGTGCCGATCTCGATAACCTGCTCAATCAGTTGGAGCAGCGCGGCATCATCCCCGTGTTAGTGACCATCCCCGGCCCCTTCAACGATCCGGGCGTGGCGCAGTTCAACACGGTGATCGCGCGGCTGGCGCAAGACCACCAACTGCCGCTCCTGAACCTGTACAAGATCGGCGCGGATAATCCGGCGCTGCTGAACGGCGATAGGCTGTCCACGCCGCCCGATCCCATCAACGCGGGTGACTTCTCTGCCAACGGACTGCAATTTGGTGAGAACAACGCCAATGTCGCGATCCTGCGGATGCTGAAGGAGATCAAGGAGAAGGTGATCGACCCCAATCCGTAATTAATCTCACCTAACGTTCCCAAGACGTGCGGAGAGAACATTGTCGATTAGCTCGTCCCCTGTTTCACTAGACTGAGAAGCAGGGGACGATTTATCTAGCATCTAGCGCACGGCGAAGATGCACGCCTGATGCGGGGCAAGTTCCAACGCCAGCCCTATCGACAGCACCTGATCCCCGGGGATCAGATGCACCACGCCGGGCGTCAGCACGTCTTCGAAGCGCCACGGCGACGTGCCGCGCCACGCTGGATTCGGGATCATCAGACGGCCTTTGACGGGCGTATTGACCATGTTGACCGCGACGATGCGCCAGCTCTTATCGAGCGCCCATGCGAAGGCGAGGATTTGCTCGTGGCTGTTGTCCTCACCGAGGATCGGGTTAGCGGCGAGCTGCATGAACGCGCCTTCGTGGTAGGGCGGCTTTTGCAATTCCGTCAGCAGCCGTTTATAAAAATCGCGCAACTGCATATTGACGGGTTCGGCGGGACGCGTGCCGAGCTGCACCGGTAGCTTGATGCGGCGGCCTTCGAACTGACCTTCGTGGAACAGCTTCATCCCCGGCAGCGCAGCGCTGATCACGGCGCCAGCGAGTGAGCCTTCTACGCCGAACGCGGTCACAGCGCGACTTTCATCGTGATTTTCTACGAAGCGCACCATCGCGGACTGGTAATCCAGCGAAGCCAGCAGATGATCGCGCACGGCGTGGGGCGGTTCGTGGCGCAGACGGTCGTACAAGCGCTTATCGTAGGTATAGTCGAACCCGTAGCGCTGCAATTCATCTTCCATGTCCCAGTACACTTCCGCCATGAACAAGAAGTTCGGCGCGCGCTTCTTGACAGCGGGGATGACTTCTTGCCAGAACTCGGTATCCGGTGCCTTGCCCGCTCGTGTACCCCACGTCTGGGCGAAGATACGCGTCACCATCAACATCGCCATGTCGCAGCGGATTCCGTCGCACTGCTGCGCGATATTGAGTAGCGCTGTGACCATGTGGCTGCGGAACGCGGGCGAAAAGGCGTTGACTTGCGCGGTATCCGTCCACGCGGGGAAGTACGGATCGCGTCCGTTGGCGATGACTGCGCCGGAATGTATGCCGTTGCTAGCGCGGAAGAACGCGCCGGGGATATTGGCAAGATCAGCGTCGGTGCCGTTGATGAAGAAATCAGGGTGTTCCAGCGTCCACGGGTGATCGACGGCGACATGATTCGGCACGTAATCGAGGATCAGACCGATCTGGCGGGCGCGCAGTTGGGCGCGGAATTTGGCGAGACCATCGGTACCGCCTAATACTGCGTCCACCTCGTAGCGATGCACCGCGTAAGGGGAACCGATCACGTCTTGCGGCTTCCAACCGGGTAGTGCGGTGTTGTAATCGCCCTGTAAGTCGGGGTGCGCCAGCGCGATCTCGCGTCCACGCGGGCTGCGCTCCCACACGCCCATCGTCCAGATGGCGTCCATTCCCCATCCTGCCAGTTCATCGATCACCTCGTCGGGGATGCTGGCGAGGGTGATCGGCTTGTTATAACGGCTACTGAGATCGTTCAACCAAACCCAAGTGTTGATCTCATACACCAGAGGGTGTTTGCGCATGAAGTCGTTCCTGTGTATCCAAGCGGGCAGATGCTTGCGCCGACTGTTGGATAGAACGATAACAATCGCGCAAGTAAGCCTCTAGTGTACGCCAGTCACGTTCAGGATCGCTAGAATTTTTACTGGTAATTAGATCAACCGTGTTGTTGGCGAGGACGCGCAGCTCGGCGGATTCGGTGGCTTGCTCAGGCGAGATGTCGAAAACGGCGCTGTGCAGCTTGATCATCACATCGATGAAAGGCCGCTTGTCCGGCTGACCGGATAGTCGGCGGTGAACATCCCAATAGGCCAATTCATGGCGCGCGGCAATGTCAGGATCGAACGTCAGGCCGGAATAGCGCTGCGCCAGTCGGTAATATTTCGTCAGATACACGAGGATGTCTGCTTCGGTGTGATCCTTGGGCACCCATGCCGCCGACGCCCGTACAATGTAATAGGCCGCCAGCCACGAAAACGGGAACGGGATGTGGAATTGCTCCTGATTGAGCGCGATCAGCAGTTGCAGCATCTTCAGCCACGCGTGCTCGTAGTAAGCGCGCCAACCTGCCGCCTCGAAATACGCCACACGATCCGGATTAAAGGTGTAAGGGGATGCCATCGGGGAGCCTCCTCGTGAACGCTGGCTGCTTGGTCAATGCGAATCCGTCGATGATGACAGTATGCGCCAAGTTGTGGGCGGAGGGAAGTTCAAAAACTGCTCACTTATTGACCAAGTTTATTCATCACCCTCCGGATCGAGCGACGGCGGCAACACCACATGAATGTTGCCGCCGTCAGCCTTACCGCTTGACCGTTGGCGTGCGCGAAGGCGTGGACGTTGCAAGCGGCGATAGACCGGGCGCATCTTTTAGCTTGTCAATCACCCACCTGCCGATCCCGTTGAGATCAGGGGCTGACCCTTCATGTCTATTGGTGTACTGCCCTTTGATGAAGGATTCGAATTGCCCACAAGCACTTGGGGTGCTGCCAGAAAACGAGGTCGAAAAATTCTGCCCTGTTACTAAATCTGTTAGCGTGACCGATGCGGATTTCCGTATACGTACCACCGAATAGCCGCCAGTGTACGGGCAAGTTTGGATCGTTTGGTCGGCCTGTTTGACGATTAACTCGTAGCGCGCATTTTCGCGCTGAGTTGCTCGCCATTCACGTGGAACGTTAAAAGATTGAGACCAGTAGATATTTTTCAGTTCGTGTACATCTTGAAATACGTTGACCCGCCATAGCTTCACCTCTCCCTTGTAGCCAGAGGTCGCCGCGAAGTCGCCCTTGGGAGAGAAGGCGATGGATCGAATGGCGTTCTTGGCGGTTGCGGAGCGCCGATTGATCTCGCCCGATCCGATGCCCCACAGGAGAATCCGGTTATCTCGCGAGAGAATGGCGATCTGGTCGCCGTTAGGCGTGACGGTCAATTCGCCATCGGTGTAAAGGTTGTTGTACGCAATGGCACGAATATCACGCCCCGTCGCGGCATCCCAGAGATAGATATTGGATCGATCAAGGCCGAGCATGTAGCTGCCATCGGGCGTGAAGGCCACATGACCGACGGGCACCGATGTTTTGATCTTCACCTGAAACAGCTCGTGATTCGACCGAATATCCCACACGGACGACAGGCGATCACTCGCGATCAACAGACGCTGCCCGTCTGGACTGAGCGCGGCATACCGAACGGTGGGGATCGGCAGCACGCTGTCGCTGACGGCGATTCCCGACACGGCATTCCACACACGCACCGACTTATCCGCGCTCACGCTGACCACCAATTTTCCATCGGGGAGGAATGCGACAAAACTGACCACGCTCTTATGGCCTTCCAGCGTGAACAGCAGTTTCCCACTGTTGGCGTCCCAGAGTCGGACGCTCGCGTCCTGACTGCCCGTTACCACGCGGGTTCCAGTCGGGTCGAACGCGGCATACAAGACCTGATCGGTATGGCCTGTCAGGCGTTGGAGGGGTTTTCCGCTGGCAACATCCCACACAATGGCAATTTTGTCATCACCCGCCGTCACCAATTTCTTGCCGTCGGGGCTGAATTCAACGTGATAGACGAGCGCATTATCTGCGTGCCCCTTCAGGTCGGTAAAAGCGAGCGGGGTGGGTGTCAAACTCGGCGTAGAGGTGCGGCTCGGCGTCGTAGTCAGGGTCGGGGTACGCGTCGGCGTCTTGGTGTACGAGGCGATGGCGTTCGCGGTTCCTGTGATGTTGGCGACCGCGATGCTGGTTTGCTCGGCAATCTTGGTGCTGGTCATGGCGACCATCGCGTCCAGCGTCTGGCGCTCGTTGGGAGTGAACGTGAGCGTCGGTGTCTTGGTGAAGGAAGCAACGGCGATGGCGGTGTGGGTCATGTTCGCCAGCGCGGTGCTGGTTTGTACAGCGAACGCCGTGCCCGTCTTGGCGACCATCGCGTTCAACGTTTGCGCTTCGTCAGGCGTTGACGTGAGCGTCGGCGTTTTCGTGAACGACGCGACGACGGCGGCGGTCGAGGTCGCATTGGCGGCCACGGCGTTAGCCTCGGCAGCTAATTGTGTGCTCGTTTGCGCCACGATTGCCGCCAGCGTTTGTTCTTCGTTGGGCGTTTCCGAGAGGTAAACCGTCGCGCTGGGGAAAGCCGCTGCCGTGCTCGTCTGCATCTGTGCGATGGTAGCGGCTGCGCGTGTTTCGAGGTTCGGCGTCGCGTTGTCAGCCGCTGCGCTGGTTGGTTCACTCGTCGTCCCCGAACTACAAGCGCCTAAAAGAAAACCAATGAAGACAAAAATTAAGAGATTTCGAATAGCCAACATCATCTGCTCCTAAAATTGAGAGCTATTTAAGTTCTAGTTGGTGAGCACAACGCCAGCATTCAAATCAGACGGAAGCAGCTACCTATCACGCGACAATCTACACATTATGAAACAGCTAATATATCACTAACATTCCACAGACGTATTATAACATACGATACGCGCGTGAAGGCGCGAATTTTTGCGAGAGATAGTATCGGGATAGGCCAGAGTATAATCAGTATGCTTCGCAGACAGCATCGATCATTAAGTCCTACTTGATGGCACTAGAGGCGTTCCATGTCACTCAGCGTATTTGACTTGTTCAAGATCGGGATCGGGCCATCGAGTTCGCATACGGTGGGGCCGATGAAAGCGGCGTTGCGGTTCGCGCAGGATATTGAGGCGCAGGGCACTTTGGAGCGCGTGCGGCGCGTCAGCGTCGATCTCTATGGTTCGCTGGCGCTGACGGGGCGCGGTCACGCTACCGACAAAGCCGTGTTGCTAGGCTTAAGCGGCGAACGCCCCGATGCCGTCGATCCGGAACGCGTCGAGCCACTGGTGGAGGGCATCCGCAGAGACGAAGTACTGAATCTAGCCGATAAGCACACCATCCCATTTTACGTGGAGCGCGATCTTATCTTCCACTTTCAGGAGACGCTGCCACGTCATCCGAACGGGATGCGCTTCACGGCCTATGACAGTCACAATAACATCGTCGCCACCGATCAGTATTATTCGGTAGGCGGTGGCTTCGTGGTCAGCGAGGCCGAAGCCGCCGCGCACGAAACGGGCAGCGCCGGTGCTCCCGTCGCGCTGCCGTACGACTTCAACTCCGCCGCCGAACTGTTGCAACTGGGGCAGCACATGAGGCTTTCCGTCGCGGACATCGTGCGGGCAAACGAGCTGACATGGCGGTCTGCCGAAGAAACCAGCACGGGACTCGACCGTATCTGGTCGGTGATGGAACAGTGCATCGAGCGCGGTTGCCGTACCGAAGGCGTCCTCCCCGGTGGGCTGAACATTCGACGGCGGGCGGGGGTGCTGTACCACAATCTGCAAGCGGCGAAAATGCAGCACGATCCGATGGAAGCGCTGGATCAGGTCAGCTTGTTCGCGCTGGCAGTCAATGAGGAAAACGCGGCGGGCGGGCGCGTCGTGACGGCTCCGACCAACGGCGCGGCGGGCGTCATTCCGGCAGTCTTGGCTTACTATCGCCGTTTTATGCCACAGGCCAGTGACGAAGGCGTGCGCACCTTCCTGCTGACGGCGGGAGCAATCGGCATGTTATACAAGCGCAACGCTTCGCTCTCCGCCGCCGAAATGGGCTGTCAGGGCGAGGTAGGCGTAGCCTGCTCGATGGCAGCGGCGGGTTTGGCAGCGGTGATGGGTGGCAGCAACGAACAGATCGAAAATGCGGCGGAGATCGGGATGGAGCATAACCTCGGCCTAACCTGCGATCCGATTGGCGGCTTGGTGCAGGTGCCCTGCATCGAGCGCAACACGATGGGTGCGGTCAAGGCCATCAACGCCGCGCGGCTGGCGGTGTTGCATGGTGACGGCACGCACCGTGTTCCGCTGGACAGCGTGATCGAGACGATGCGGCAGACCGGGCTGGACATGCAGGTAAAGTACAAAGAAACCGCGCGCGGCGGGCTGGCAGTGAATGTCGTAGATTGCTAAATAACCTGAGTTTCGGACAGTCACTCTGAACAGTCACTAAGCAGTCAATAGCGCACGATTGAGTACAAAATCAGGCGTAATGATGAGGGCGAGTCCCGCAGAGATTTCGTTCTCTAAGCCCGACAATGATGGTGTTTCAGAAAATAAGGCAGGAATACGCCGATCACGCCAACACATCTTCCGGAGTCCCTTTAGTGGACTTCGTTCTCTAAGCCTGACGTTTCAACGTCGGGCGGCGTGACGACAAATCCGCGTTGGCCTGACTAATTTCTTTATCACCACCATTGTCGGGGATCGATTGCCTGACTAATTTCTTGAACACCATCAGCGTTGCGCGGCGTTGGCGATAATGCCGCCTGACCCATCCGAAACTGGATACTGTTCGCGAACTTGACTAACTATGGGCGGTTAGCGTATCAACTTCCCTCTCCATGGCAATGGAGAGGGACTGAGGGTGAGGCTGTTTTCGTTCGAGTATCAAACTCAGGTTAGACACGCTTGTTATAGATTAGTACGAAAAGGATGGCCCACAACCGATTATACTTATCCCTACGACGAATAGAGTGGCTGCACATCAATGTCCGAAAAGAACATCACCGCAACCATTGCCAATCGCTATCGCATGATAGAAAAAGTCGGTCAGGGGGGAATGGGCGCGGTTTACCGTGCCGAAGACCGCCTGACGGGACATCTCGTGGCGCTCAAACGGGTCGAACTCCCCATGCGTCACCTGCATCTGAAACACTCTGTGAATGCCACCACCTCGGCCTCAGCGCAAGATACGCGCCAGCTTTCGCCGGGGATGGACGTAAACCAGATCGCCCTGATGAACGAGTTCCGCATCCTCGCGGCACTGCGTCATCCCAACATCGTCAGCGTCTTGGACTACGGCTTGGAAGGTGGCTATACGCCATTTTTCACGATGGAACTGCTGCACGAGCCGCAAGATATTTCCAAGGCGCTGTTCGCTGAACACAGCCTGCAATTCAAAGTGCAGATGCTGGTCGAACTGCTGCAAGCGCTGATCTACCTGCATCGGCACCACATCATTCACGCCGATCTCAAGCCGTCGAATGTGTTGGTAGATAGAGAAAATCACGTCCGCGTGCTGGATTTCGGGTTATCGGTGCAAGCCTCCTATGCGCGGGCGACCTCAGGGTCGATCCCGTACATGGCTCCTGAAGTCTTGCAAGGCGAGCCGATCACCGAAGCCGCCGATTTATATGCCTTCGGGTTGATCGCCTACGAATGCTTCACAGGCAGCTATCCTTTTGACTTCCTCGATCAGCAGTTTCTGATCGACCAGATCATCAACGCCCCGCCGGATCGCCTGTTGATCGAGCGGAAAGCCAACCGCGCCATCGCGGATATTCTGCTCAGACTCCTGGCGAAGAAGCCGCTCGACCGCTACCACAACGCCTATCAGGTCATTCAAGTGCTGTGTCAGGCGGTCGGGCTGCCCGTTCCGGATGAAAATCCGTTGGTGCGCGAGAGCTTGCTGCAATCCGCGCGCTTCGTCGGGCGGCGCGATCAGTTGACGCTGTTGGAAGATGCGCTCCAACGTGCTGTGCTCGGCAAAGGCTCGGCATGGCTCATCGGCGGCGAATCTGGCGTCGGCAAGTCGCGTCTGCTGGAAGAAGTCCGTATTCGCGCGCTGGTGAACGGCGTGATCGTGGTGCGCGGGCAGGGCATCCGTGAAGGTGGATTGCCGATGCAGTTATGGCATGATGTGCTGCCCACGGTGTTGCTCTCAGCGGAAGTCAGCGCCGAGGAAGCCAGCATCCTGAAGCCAGTCGTGCCCACCATCAGCTATTTGCTGAAATACGATGTGGATGACGCGCCAAATCTCGATCCACAAGCCGCCCATGAACGCCTCGTGACCGCGATCGTCGCGCTGTTCCAACGCACCGCGACGCCTATCGTGCTGCTGCTGGACGATCTGCAATGGGCGGAAGCCAGCCTCGATCCCCTGCATTTGCTGGTACAGAGTATCGAGCTAATTCCGTTGTTCATCATCGGCGCGTATCGCTCCGACGATGCGCCACAGTTCCCCACCAAGCTGCCGGATATGCTGCCGATGATGTTAGAGCGCTTATCCGAAGACGAAGTGGGCGAATTGAGCGCGGCGATCTTGGGGGATGTCGAGCAGCATCACCAAGTCGTGAACTTCTTGCAGAAAGAAACCGAAGGCAACGCCCTGTTTCTGGTCGAAGCCCTACGCACATTGGCGGAAGACGCGGGCACGCTCAACCAGATCGGCAATCGCGGGTTGCCAGCGCACGTATTTCCCGCCAGCATTCGCGAGGCGATCACGCGTCGTCTCGGACGCTTGCCGGAAAGCTACTTGCGCGTACTGCAATTCGCGGCTGTGGCTGGTCGTCAGATCGATCTGCGTCTGCTGAAGCACATCACGCCCGACGTGAATTTTGACGATTGGCTGCCACGCTGCACCGACTCCGCGATCATCGAGATTGCCTATGGGCGCTGGCGCTTCACCCACGACAAAATCCGTGATGGGGTGCTCCTCAATGTGAACGCGCAGTTGTACCCGTTTTTGCATTGGCGGGTGGCAGAAGCCAAGGAAGTCATCTATTACACCAACCGTGACGACCTCGCCACCAGCCTTGCCGAGCATTGGCACATCGCCGGTAATCTGGAACGGGAAGCCTACTATGTCATCATTGAAGGCAAGCGCCTGATCAACATCAGCGCCTTCACCGAGGCGTTGAGTCTGCTCGAAGCGACGGATGAGCAGCTCAAGCAAGCCAGCGGACACTGGGCAGAAATCTATCGGCTGCAAGTACAAATGTTGATCGGGGAAGCCTATCTCAACCTCGATCAATACACGCAGGCGCAACCCCGTTACGAGGACAGCCTCGTGATGGCACGCCAGCAGAAGCATGTGCAGGCCACCGCCGATTCGCTGGTCGGGTTGGCGCGCATCACCAACGGACTGCGGGCGGATTCGGAGAGCAGTCAACGGCTGTTGGAAGAAGCGATCACCGCCTACGAAGCCATCAATTATCAAGCGGGCGTGGCGCAAGCCCTGTTCCACCTCGGCGGCAATGCGCTGGCGCGCGGGGATATGGATGCCGCCCGCACGTACTACGAGCGCTGTCTGCGCATCCATTACGAGTCCCGCAACGAGCAAGGCATTGGCAACTCATTAGGGAAATTGGGGCAAGTTGCCTATCAGGAACAAAAATATCTGCTGGCGCGGCAGTGCTTGGAAGAAGCGCTCGTCATCAACCAGCGTCTGAGCAACCGTCGTGCGCTGGCGCACAACCTGCTGATGTTGGGGAATCTTGCGTTGCTCAATCATAATTTGGTATTGGCAGAAACCCGCTTTCGGGAAGGGCTGAATGTCGCCCAGAGCATTGACGATTTGGACATCATGTCGGCGCAGATCAACTATCTGACCCGCATTTACGAGATGCAAGGTCGCCTCAAAGATGTGATCGCGCTGTATGAGCAAACCGTCGAACTCGCACGGCGGCGCAATTTGCCGACCGAGTTGGCAACGAACCTCGGCAAACTTGGCTATCACCAAGCCTACAGTGGCGATAAGCAGCAAGCGCTGCTCAATCTGCGGGAATGGGCAACGCTCATAGATGCGGACGCGCCGGGTGCGATGCAGTTCGGGCTGCTCGGCTGGATCGAGGTGATGATCCACGTCAAGCGCTACGCAGAAGCGGCAGAAGGCATCGGTTTGTATACCGCCAATGCGCCCGACCAATACAACGCTATCATCGCCCGTCAGCAGCACCTATGCATCAACGCGCTTGGCGAACCAAAAACGCAGACGATCATCGCACGGGGCAGCCAGATTTCCCTCTCGGATATGCTCAAACGGATACAACAGGCGTTAGCGGCAATGTAAATCATGCCACCAACCATATCGCCAAAATCGCCAAGCTGTCCTCATTTCAGCCTCCGCAAAAAATTTACGCGTAAAATATGCCCTTTTCACGCGTCAGGTTTGCTAAAATAAAGCATAACCCTAAAATTGGTTGAACCGTAAACTTTTCCCGTCCATCAGCGTGTTGGGAGCATTATGTCCGCACTTTTGCGCGTCATCCAACGTCTTGAGGCTACACAACGACCACTTTCGACGCCTTACATGGTGCCGGGGCTATGGAACGACAGCACGACAGCGCACGCGTTGCAAGTGGATCCCTATTGGTTTTACCGTCACAAGCTGTCGGAGATTATGGCGTTTGAGCCACAGCCGCTAATTCAAGGCACCGGTGGCGGCGAATGGACGCGCAACGCCATCATCTACAATCTATTCCCGCGCGTGACCACCGCCTTTGACCACAACTCGGACGGGCGGCTTGAGATCGCGCCGACGCCGGACGGTTGGCGCGAGACGGGCACGCTCTTGAAGTGCATCGCCCTGCTCCCCTATATTCACAGCATGGGCTTCAACGTGATCCACCTGCTGCCGATCATGTCGGTGGGGCAGGATAACAAGAAAGGTACGCTTGGCTCTCCATACTCGATCCGCAACCTGTACAACCTCGATCCCAATCTGGACGAACCCGCGTTAGGGTTGACGGTAGATGACTTGTTCGCGGCCTTCGTGGAAGCTGCCCACCGTTTGGGCATCCGCGTGGTGATGGAATTTGTACTGCGCTTGGCGGCACGCGATGCCGATTGGATTTGTGAGCATCCCGATTGGTTCTACTGGATCAAGGCCGATGTGCCTGACCGCGCCTCGGCAACCGCCAGCACACGCAGCGTCACCAAGCTGCTGAACACGTTCGGGCCGCCGCAATACAATCAGGACACGCTCAACCTGATCCGGCACAAGATCAACACGGGCGATCATTATGACCTGCCCGCGCCGTCGCCGCACTACAAGAGCATGTTCACGCAAGCGCCGCATCCCGATCACATCAAACTGGAGAATGGGCGCTACATCGGCACGCTGGAAGATGGCACCCGCGTGCGGATTCCGAGCGCGTTCAGCGATTGGCATTTTGACGATAACCAACCGCCATGGACGGACGCCACCTATTTCCGCATGTATACGCACCCCGATTTCAACTATGTGGCCTACAACACGCTGCGGATTTACGACACACGCCTCGCGCAGCCGGACTGGGTGAACCGCGATCTATGGGACGCGCTGATCGGCGTGATCCCGCATTACCAGACCACCTTCGGGATCGACGGCGTGATGATCGATATGGGACACGCCCTGCCGATGACGCTCAAACAGAGCATCGTGGCGGCGGCGCGCGAAGTCAATTCCGATTTCGCCTTCTGGGATGAGAACTTCGGGATCACGCACCAGAGCCGTCAGGAAGGCTACAACGCAGTAATGGGCTACTGGATGCTCGCGGCGCATCACGGCGACGATCTGCGCGGGATGATCAAAGACATTTCCAACTACGTCCATCCGGTGCATTTCTTCGCCGCGCCGGAAAATCACAACACGCCGCGCGCTGCATCACGCTTAGGCGGCACCACCTATTCGCACTATGCGCTGGCGATGGCGATCACCACGCCGGGGCTGCCCTTCATCCTGAGCGGCTTTGAACTGGGCGAGACACAGCCGATCAACACCGGACTCGGCTTTAGCGCTGAACAAATGGAAAAATATCCAGTGGATAAGCTCCCGCTGTTCAGCGAATGGCAGTTCAATTGGACGCGCCATGATAATCTCGTGAAATCGGTGACGGTAGCGCTCGGCATCCGCAAGCGCTACGAGTGGCTGTTCACCGATCCCGACCCCGCCACCTTCAGTATCGGCAGTTCGGATAACCCCACCTTCGTCGTGTTTTTGCGCAAGAAAGATGACACTTGCATCTGCATCATCGGCAACGCCGATCCGTTGAACGAGCAGCGCGGACGTGCCATCTTAGGCGCGCAGTCGCAGCGCGTACCGGGGTTATGGGGCACGGGCGATGCGGGCATGGATCTGTTCAAAGAGGCCGTCGCGCATGTCGGGTTATCGCCCGCCTACGTGTTGATCGTGGACGGGCATGAAGTCGTCTTATAGGCGATTTAGCTGCGCAACCTTAAGTAGCGTGGATAGCTAATTCACCTTCACGCGCCACGCCTCGATGATTTCCTCTTGTCCATCTTGGGCGCGGACAATCAATTGACCGTTGTCATCGACGCGGACGACGGTCACGCTGTTCGTTCCGACGAGTTTGCCGACAGGTTCACCCGGTCGGTTAGGCAGAAATAGTCGCGCCTCGATATTTTCGGTCAGCGGCGCCACGCGTGCATCTGCCGTAAAGTCGGGAATACGTTGGGCTGGTTTCCCCTCAGGGCGCAATCGCAGATACCCGCCATCAAAGGTCTGTTGCGTAATATAGCCGAGCACGTAGCTAGGATAAATGGGAATGCCGACGGTTTGCATCATGTCAAACATTGCGGGCATTTTGTCGCTGAATTGTTCCTTGAGATATTCAAAATCTTCTGCCACAGCGGGTGAGCTAAATCGGTCTACATTGGCGAGTCCGCTTTTTTGTACGTCGAAAAACTTATTGCCAATAACCACAAACGAGGCCGGTGTATCTGCCGTTATGGCCGATACCGTGATCTCTAGGTTCGCGTTGGCTTGGTTTATTTGGGCAACGTGAAAATTAATCAGATGGTTATCGGCGCTGGACTGAAACCGAAAGGCGAACACGCCCTGATACGGGCTGGCGAGTTTGTCACTGCCGCCCACTTGTACGGTGAGGCCATAAGCTGAGGAGACGGGGATATGTAAAGTATTTTGAGTAACGGAGATATTGAGTACCTTCGATAACTGGCTAATATCAACGGCGCAGTCCGCACTATTCAATAAATTCTCTGCACTGGTCAGCCGCGCGACTTCCATGCCAAGACGGTAGCCACCGGTAGGCGCATCCGTAGTCACACGTAACAGCGCCGCATTCACAGGTTGATTGCTGAACACGGTGATAGTCGCGTCGATCGGAATGACTACTCCGAACAACGTTGTGTCACGGAATCCGATGACGTACGGCGCGCCATCTTCCGGATTATTGGGCATGACGCAGAGCAGCACGACTTTGGGAGCATCCTGAGCCTGAACGCGCGGCATACTCGCTGCAAAGTGCATCATCAGGCATAGGACAACGACGATTTTTAGACGCATAGATTCTCCGATGCTTTGCGAACCTAGCTGTGTTTAAGGCTGATAGACAACACAGCGAAAGGCAAAATCCCGATTCATTTCAATCGCCTCATCTACCATTTGTGCGAGCTGGAAAGGGATCGTTCCATCCCACACAGCCGCTCGCCCTGCGCTTGCCTCGGAAGCAATCAACCCACCTTGCTTATCTACGCCGAGCCATTCGGGCTGGAACGCCGTGACTCTGATTTCGCTCGGAAGACTCATCAGCAGCATGATTTCTTCATCCGTAGGCAAACGACCACCGCGCCAGTTGCAAAAATTCGCGGCATTCAGCCAACTTAAGCCGATGATGGGGCCAGTCACGGAAGCATAGGAATATAAGGAACAATCGCCGCGATCAACGCAGAACCGATACTGTGACACACTGACGGGAAACAGGTCGATCCACAAGGTTTTACCAGTGCATTCCGCAGGTTCAGCGCTCCTGATCGGTGTGCAAGGGGTGCTGGAAGGCAGCGACAGCATATCGAACGGAATAAGGCTCTGTCCCTTGTTCAACAAGATCGTTTTGTGTTGATAATACGCGGGCGTAGGCGAAGGCGTAACCGTAGGCGGGATCGCCGTAAATGTTGGGGTACTGGTCGCGCTCGGCAGCGGCGTTTCGCTCGGCGGGATCAGACTCGGCGTGAACGTCCATGTGAGCGTGAAAGTTGGCGGCAGCGGGGTCACGGTGGCGGTTTCGGTGGACGGTTCCGTTGGCGCGAGTGTCGGTAACGTGATCGGCACGCTGGTCGGCGGCACAACTTCGGTCGGCACGCTGATTGGCGGCGTAGTCGGCGGAATCTCCGTAGCCGAAGGTAGCGGCGTCAGCGTAACGGTAGGCGCTTGTGCTGCTTGCGTCGCAGGTAAGGGTGAAGCCGCCACGGGGCTAGGCAGAGTCGTGCTCGTAGCATTTTCGATCAGACTCAGAAATCCAAATTCCGGTCTGAGCATCAAGGCAACGACCCCGAACACGATCACGCTGCACAACGCCAAAATGATGCTCACCGTCACCCGCTGACCACGCGGCGGTTGGGATAGCGAATTGCTGACTTGCACCGAGCGACTGATGGCCTCGACCACCGAGCGCGCGATACGTGGGGTGACGAAGTTCGCTGTTCCGTGGGTGCCATCCGCCGTCGAGTCGTCCTCGGCATCCGCTTGATCATCGGGCTGCGGTTCACCGAGGGCATCGGCAAAGGCGCGCGCGAATTCACCCGCCGAGGCAAAAGTATCTTCTTCGCGCTCGGCCACGGCCTTGGAGACGATTTCCATGACGGACGCCGGAATCGACGCATATACCCACGTCTCATCGATTCGCGTCAGCTTGATGTCGCCCGATAGCAGTTGGTAGATGATCACGCCAAGCGCGTAGACATCGGTCTTGCGTGTAGCGGGCGCGCCCATCTTCCGTGCGCGGGACATGTATTTCGGCGTGCCCATCGCGAAGCCGGGGTTGGTCAGGGTATCCGAGTCTTCCCGCTTGGCGATGCCAAAATCGGTCAGAATCGCGTTGTCGTGCTCATCGAGCAGGATATTATCCGGCTTGATGTCCCGATGCAGATATTTCTGATCATGCGCGTAATCGATGGCATCCGCAACTTGACCGAGCAATCGGGAGACTTCGTGCGCGGTGAAGCGCTTGCCTTGCCGCAGCACATCCTTGAGCGTGCCACGTGGATAGAACGGCATCGCGAACCAGATCAGGCTGCCTTCCGTATTGGAATCAAGCAGCGGGATGATGTGCGGGTGTTGTAAGACCTTGAGCGATTCGATTTCGGAAATGAAACGGGTTCTAGCTTCGTCGTTATCTTGGAATTCGGGGTGCAGCGCCTTGATTGCCACCAGCTTGCGAGAGCCTAATCTGGGCTGTGCCAGATACACGATACCCATGCCACCGGCCCCTAGTGATCTTACGATTTTGTAAGGCCCAATGCGCTTTGGATTGCTCATACAGGTAGGTCAGCTTTAACTCTGCTAAACAGCAATGTCGCGTCTAGTTGAAGTCTGAATATAGAAACGTACTATCATATTACTGTACAACACTTCACGCTGCAATATCGTAGAAATGAAACCTACACAGCAAAACAGAACACCCTTATAATGAGGGCTACCGATGAAACTTGCGTTGTAGTTGCGTGTTACTGTTGTTTGGAATAATCATGATTCAGATAGTTGCAGTAGTTGCAGGGATGAATTGAATTATGGTGGGCAAGGAACCTTCACAGAATATGCAAATCACGCGGTGGGTCTTGATCTCATTCTTGACCATCGTGATGTTCTTCGCGATATGGTTGATCCGTGACATCGTGATGCTGATCTTGACAGCCATCATCTTTGCCGTGCTGCTCACCTCGCCCATTCGCTTCTTCACGCGGCTAAACATTCGGCGTCCGGTGGCCGTGCTGCTCACCGTCATCATCGTCATCGGCGTGGTCGCGCTGGCGATCACGGTGGTGCTGCCGCCGCTGCTAGAGCAGATCAGCACGTTGGTTAGCCAGACGATCCCTAGCGCGACCAAACAGCTTCAGGAAGAACTCAAGCCGGATGTGCTCACCGCGCGCTATCCATTCTTACAAGGGCTGCTGCAAAACGTCGATCTGCAAACCACCTTCAACCAGATTTCATCCCAAGTGGTGGAGCGGGTAGCAACTTTCAGCAGTCAGATTTTCCCGTTCGTCGGGAGCGTATTATCGACCTTCCTCAGCATCCTGATCATCATCTTTTTGTCGCTGTACTTCATCGCTGACCCCAAAACCCACAGCGACGGCATGATCCGGCTGTTCCCGAAGTCGTATCGCCCCCGCGCCAACGAGATCATGGTCGAGCTGTTCCACGCCATCCGCCACTATCTGAAGGCGCAGTTAGTATTGATGCTGCTGATCGGCATCAGCACGGGCATCATGTTGGCGATTCTGGGCGTGCCGCTGTATTCCGCCTTGGGGACGATCACCGGCTTGTTCTCGTTCGTGCCCAACTTCGGCCCGATCATCGCGCTCATCCCGATCCTCGCGGTCGCCATCATCAACACGCCCGATAAAATTCTGCTGATCGTGTTGGTGTTTTACATCCTGCAATTCGTACAGAGCCAGATCATCACGCCGCTGCTGCTCGGTCAGGGTGTCAACCTGCCGCCAGCCGTGATCTTGCTGTCGCAGATCATCGCGGGCATCTTCTTCGGCTTCCTTGGCCTGCTGCTGGCGGTGCCCTTAGCCGCCATCATCGTAACCTTGATCCGCGAGGTGTACATCAAGGATATTCTGGGCGACAAAGGCGAATCCTTGTTAGCCAAGCCGCCGCCATTGTTAGATACTCAGTTTAAGCCAGCCTCTGGCACGGACTAGGCTGGCCCATCACGCCATGACGTTGCTGATAAGAGCTGTCCCCCATATGATCAATGCGGGGACAGCTCTTTTGATGATAAACAGGGGAGAAAACTCACGATGAATGCCAGTGACATTTTGAAGTATGGCAACGGGACGCTGCAACGCTCGATCAGCGATTTGACCGAGGCGCAGTGGACGACCAACGGTGCGTGCGGGATATGGTCGCCTAAAGACATTATGGCGCATCTCGCTTCGTACGAATATGTGCTCGTGGACGTTCTGGGGCAGTTCGCGGGCATCCAGAGCAAGCCACACCTCGATCAATATTTGGCGATGGGAGCCGCTTTCAATGATGAATTGGTGAAGCAGCATAGCGATCTGTCGCCGCAATCGATGGTCGCGTACTACAACTCGGCGCACGAAGAGAGCATGACGCTGATCAAGCAGCTTACGCCCGAACTGCTGCGGACACCCGGCACGCTGCCGTGGTACGGCGCGGAATACGCCTTGGACGACTACATCGTCTACGCCTTCTACGGGCATAAACGCGAACACAGCGCCCAGATCGACGCGTTCAAGGATAGGCTGAAGGCGTAACCCACGCTTCGAGCACGCGCGCTCAACGCTGCGGGAGCCGTGCGCATGGTCATGGTAGTATCGACGGTGCGCAGTCATCACCGGAGCGAGCGCCCGATGCATGTGTACGAGATCGCCAACCTGACCAAACGCTATGCCGAGCAGGGCGAAGCCGCCAACGACGACATCTCGTTGACCATCGAACAAGGCGAGATCTTCGGCCTGCTCGGTGATAACGGTGCGGGCAAATCGACGCTGATCAAGCAGATGGCGAATTTGCTCAGGCCGACGCATGGCAGTATCACGTTGTTCGGGAAGCCGCTGAACAGTGACGCGCTGTACACGCCCGGCAACATCGGGTACATGCCGCAGAGTGGTTTGGCACTGAATATGCTGACCGTGCGCGAGTGCTTGTACTTCACGTCCCATTTGCGCGGCCTCTCGCGCCCTGATGCCCGCGCCGAACGGGATCGGCTGATCGCGCAGTGGGACTTAGGGCGGATTCGGGATCGGGCGACGAGCAAACTCAGCGGCGGGCAAAAGCGCTTGGTGCTGATGGCGACCAGTGCAGCGGCTTCTCCGCCCGTCCTGCTGCTGGATGAACCGACCAACGACCTCGATCCGCAGCATCGGCTGCTCGTCTGGGACACGCTGCGCACGATCAACCGCGAACGCGGCACCACGATCATCTTCATCACGCACAACGCCATCGAAGCCGAGAAGATCATCCAGCGGGTGGGCATCATGCAGCATGGGCGCTTGCTGGCGGTCGGGCGTCCGGGCGCGCTCAAGGCAGAGTTAAACCAACAACTGCGGCTGGACATCAGCTTCGATCCGGCGCAGCCTCCCGTGCTGCCAGTAGATTCGCACAACCGACGGCATGAGATCGCGTCTGGGCGCTGGCAACTGCTGATCGAGCGCGATCAGGCGTCGGCTTACCTCGATGCGCTGAACGCCGCGCCCGGGCTGGAAGACTTCCGTCTGAGCACCGCCACCCTCGAAGACCTGTACTTCTCGCTGGCGAGGTGATCGCGCCGTCTTGCTGAACAAATGTCAGCACGGGGATCGCGGTGAATTGAGTATTTCGAATGTGTTGCACGGTCTAGCCCAGAAGTAAACCATGTACTTATTCCTGAAGTGGTTTATACTGACAACGCGTAAGCCAAAGCCAATTAGTCGTTGAAAATGATCCCTATGAAAATGAAACCCCAACGGTCACTCCTCATCATCCTTCAAAAGATGCGTATCCCCGATTTGGGCGCGATCCAGCGCGTCGGTGATTTAGCGATGACCCGTGCGAAGTTGGATGTACACGCTGGCAACGGTCAGGGACACTACTATCTTCTCGAATTCGATCACGAGAACATCGCCCGCGCCATCTACGTCGATGAAAGTGGCGCAGCACAATCACCGAAGTTGTTGCAGATCGAGGAATATGTAGCCGAACCCGCTGAAGCTGTGTCGATTGAAGGCAAGATGGCGCGGCTAGATACGACGTATCAGCCTGAACCGCTGCCGCAGTTTCGCAAACGTATGATCGATGAAAAGACAGCACACGACGCGAAACTAGTGAAGTAACCACCGATGCAAAGGGCGCTCTCGCCTCGGACACCCGGTTTTTACACTTCGCTATTTCCGCATTCGCAGTACGGACATTTGACTAAGCACCGCACATTTCTATACGCTGTATTCACAGCGAAAGTAATCTGGCAGATTCGATCCAACCTATAAGCATTGAACTTAGAGCTAGAAGATCAGATTGGGTAAAGCAAGCCCTCGTATGTACCGCTGCCTTTGGTTTGGAATCATGATAATTTAGAGCTGACTGTTAATTAGCCCTAGTTTATCATGATATATTTATACAATATAGAGCTGACGAGTAATAGCAGTGAAAATCACATTAACGTATACTCCTCCTAACATTGACACGTGGAAATTCGAATTTCCATGCCCTAAATGCAGACTAAATACATCTATTACGCTCGGACAAGTACGCCGTGAAGAATATTTTATTTGCCGAGGTTGTCACGCAACGGTTAAGGCGGTAGATCAACTGGGTGGGGTACAACAGTTAAAACGCAAAATGGGTAACACGTTTCGCTAAGGAGATAAAACGTGGATCAACAGCAACTTCAACGAACTAGATATCTGTTGCAAACTCGATTCCGCAAATTACAGATTACGCCAGCAGATACGGTATTGAAAGTCAAGCAATCAAAGTCCCTCGATGGGGGTCAAAATCGGTATGTTTAGTAACGACAGCCCAGGCAATGTGGATAAGCTTACGAGCGACGGCGATGCGGGCGACCTTGACGGGTTTGCCAGCGGCGCGCAGTTTCTGGTAAAAGGGGCGCAAGCTGGGATTAAAGCGCACGGCGGACAAGGAAGCGCTAAACAAGGCGGTACGCAAGCGAGCATGGCTAGCGGGATGAATATGGGCGGTGGCGTGCAAACTGGAGCCGGACTGACGGGGCATGGGCACCACGCCAGCATAAGCGGCGGCTTGTTGAGGAGAGGCACAGGCAGTAAAGGCCAAGGTGCCGACCAACAGCCAAGCCGCTGTGACGATGCCGACGCCGGTGATAGTCAGCAGGCGTTTCGCCGCTTCCGTCCACGCATGGTCGCTGATGAGGGTGCGGCGCAAGTAAGCGTCAATCTCCTTGAGCTGGGCTTGCAGCATGGCGATACGTGCTTGGGCACGCTGGTGGACATCGCTGACTTGAGCTGGACGCCGCGCCAGTGCGTGCAAGCGGTTACGTTCTTGGGTCAGCATATGGACCACCGCCTCGCGTTCCGTCAAGCGCTGCATCAGTTCTTCGTACACGGCAGGTGGCGGTGCCCAACAGTCGGGCTGAATGAGATAGCCATAGGCTGCCAGCAAGCGGGCATCCAGCGCGTCGGTTTTGGCGAACTGATGGCGCATCTGCCCAAAGCGCTTGACATCGGCCGGGTTGACCACACTCACGGCATAGCCTGCACCGTGCAGAAACGCCGCCAGCTGCATCCAGTACGTGCCCGTCGCTTCCATCACCACCAATGTGCTGCCCGGTTGGTGGTCGCGTTGCTGGAGCGTCTTCACCAACTGTTGCCAACCCGCTGCGTTCTGCTCGACTTCAAACACACTGCCGAACTCGCTGCCGTTGCTGGTATCCGCCACCGCCGCGCTGTGCGCCGCAATGTCTATGCCCACCACACTTGGATAGCTGCTTGTCGTCATTCTGATCCGTCCTCTGGCTATCGACACCGCTTGCACTTCCCTCGCCTATGCGTAGTCTCGGCTACTGGATACGGTTCAGTGTCTGGTGTCTACTCGAGCAAGGGACTGATCTGCGGGACGTGGTCGTTTGCCACTGGGACTTCGACAGTCTCTCTTGCTCATGCCCTCATTATACGAGGGAACTTTGGTTCAGTTGTTAAACAAGTATTGCAATGGCTAGAAAACCATTTGATAACCGGTTCTATAATACAACATCTTGATCAAGTGCAAGGTGCGCATCACCAAGAAATTGAACTGCTGCTGAACACAAAGATTGATGCTTCTCGCTACTATTACTTAATAACCCAACATGCATCGAGACATGAAAATGAACCAGAGTTTCGTGGCTACACGCCTGTGGATCTGGAACAGCATGCCTCAGCATGTTTGAGAATACTAAGAGCAGCCGCTAGTAAGCCAACAGCAGAATTTTATTGCTCACTTGCAATATATATCACTCAAGAAAAATACACGATTGATAAAAATCCTTTGGAGACCCTAAAGGAGACTGCAATCCGAGATTTATATGAGTACCTTGATGAACAACTTGATGGTATTAATGCAGTGAACGGACTTTTGTTTAAATACAAACAAAACGTGGAATGGTTTCAGCGGGAACGTATCCAAGAAATACTTCAAAATGGTTATGCTAAACGAGAAGGAGAACGTGCTCTCGCTATTCATCTACAACAGTATATTTTCGATCAAGGTGTAGAGTTTACGATTGAGCCATCTTCAGCCAGCGGAGAAGTAGATCTCTTATTACGCAATCCATCTGGTCAATTTACCATTATTGATGCCAAGCTTATTCAGCCAAAGGCTTCTCGTTCAGATATTGTTGGTAAAGTCGCCAAAGGATTTAACCAAGTATCGCGATATTGTAATGATTATAACCAACCCGAAGGCTTTCTCGCAGTATTTATCAATGATGATCTTTCTATCCAGTTGAATATTGACCAGAACTACGCGTTCAGGTTCTTCAAGATCGGTGGTCGTGTTATTTACTACGTTGAGATAAATATTGGTGATCGTAAATCAGCGAGTAAATCTGGAGAAGCTAAACAGATCCTTATCGAAAAGGATGAATTGTTTCAGCATATAGAATCAATTGGCAAGACTGTCTAGCGTCGAATTTCTTCGATACTTTTTGTGTGATATTATGAATATCTGATCAAGTGTTGAAAGGTCTTTCAATAGCAAAGATTGTCCGATGGTTTATGTGACAATCTAGCTAGATACAGCATAAAGATGTACGCAAGCATGAAATCGATCAGCACATCAGCGAAAACGAGAATGCGCAAACATGGCGCGGTTATATCCAATGAGCATTTCTCAATGCCAGTCGTCAGGGAACTAAGCAATTTAAACCATGAAGTTTTAACTTCTCAAGATGATGAACTTGACATACCAACAAGTCATTGATTTTGTGGCATCCAAGGTGCGGTACAAAACACTCTCCCCCTTCATTGGGCTACAGATCCCAGTGTTTGCCGTTGCGACATTGGAAAGGGATATTCGAAATGCCGTAGATTCGTTGTTGCCCGTTGATGCAGTGTGGGACTCACGCGAAGTTCGTTTTGTAACAGGCGCAATGGCAAAATATGGTCTAATAGATGCCCAATTCACCGTATCGCCGTCGATGCTACAGCACGACTATCAGCAAGGCAAACTCCTGCTTCAAGCACTACATTTCGATATAGCGGAACTACTCGATCCCGCTGTAGATATTGAGGAAAGTCTTACATATAGTGCTCTGGAAATGATGTATGAGGAGTTGAGCAGTAGCAAAGCATGGTTAAAATTATTCCTACGTGCTGAGGCTCATGGCGATGCCAAGCTATCTCTGCCAGTAGACTATTTACCACGTACATTCGTTATCGAAGATGCTTGCATAGCCAATTCAACGTATCTCTGGGTCTTCAAGCATTTTTACTTTTAATTCCCCGAAAATGAGGGGATGCCGCAACGCGGTTTACCCTTACCCTTAACAGCAGACTCGCTGTTGGGGGGAACGATGGCAAAGAAACGCAATCAACCTGTCCGCAGACAAAATGTGAATGACGACAGTTCAGCGTTGGGAATGTATCTGGAGGATCGGCTCGGTCGCCATGCGCAACGCAGTGGCCTCGATTATCTCGCCAATCAACGCGAGGCCGCGTATTCGGAAGGGCGTTTTTCCCGCCGCCTGCTGACGGGAAAACTGCGCGTTCGGACTGTCTTCGCGCAACTGTTGATGATCCTCGTTGGCGGATTCTTGTGCCTTCCCTCCAGCCTCATGATCCTACACTGGCTCGATCCGTATGACGCGCTCAAAGTGCAATACCTGTTCGGTGATGTGCCGAGCTACACCATTTTCGGTATTATGCTGCTGTTACTCGTCACCTATGTTGGTGTGATGCTGCTGTATACCGCAATCATGAGCTTCCAGAAGCGGCGTTAAGCTGGCATTCGCACGTTTTCTACGCTAAAACTGTGATCATCGTACCCTGAACAACCCTGCATCCTTACGGTAAGGAGTAGACGATGATCATCACGCGACAGCAGCGCATTCAATTGGAGGATGAGACACTCGCTCCGTATGCGGTGAGGAGCAGCCAGAGTCGCGGGCGAAAATTCCCCGAAGAGGAAGATAGCTACCGCACGCCCTATCAGCGCGACCACGACCGCATCATCCACACCACAGCCTTCCGGCGCTTGGAATACAAAACGCAGGTATTCGTCAACTACGAGGGCGATTATTACCGCACGCGCCTGACGCATTCGCTGGAAGTAGCGCAGATCGGCAAGAGTCTGGCGCAAGCACTGGCGCTGAACGCCGATCTGACCGAAGGTATTTGCCTCGTCCACGATCTCGGTCATTCGCCCTTCGGGCACGCTGGTGAGCACATCCTCAACCGGCTGATGGCGGATCACGGTGGTTTCAACCATAACCAGCAAACCTACCGCATCGTGACCGAACTGGAAGAACGCTACCCGCATTGGATCGGCTTGAATCTGACCTACGAAATGCTGGAAGGGATCGTCAAGCACGAAACGCGCTACGACTCCAACAGCATTGCGGGCTTCGATCCGGCGCTGCGCGGGAGTCTGGAAGCGCAGCTTGCCAACATGGCGGACGAGATGGCCTACAACGCGCATGACCTCGATGATGGACTGCGGTCGGGACTGTTGGTACATGACCAGATCAAGCATCTCGACATCTGGCAGTTCGTGCGGGCAAGCATCGCTTGGGATGGGCAGCAGTACGACGATATGATCCGCCACCGCATGATCCGCCGCCTGATCGGGCTATCGATTGATGATGTAGTGACCAATACGACGGCGGGCATCCACGCGGCGGGCATCCAAACCATCAGCGACGTGCAAGCGCAGCCCACCAATCTAGCCACTTACAGCGACAACTTCGGCAAAATGGCGGATCAGTTAAAAGATTTTCTGTACGAAGAACTCTATAACCATTATCGCGTGGTGCGGATGAGCTTCAAAGCGCAGCGCTTCATCGAGCAGCTATTTACGGCCTACACGCAACATCCGCGCCAACTGCCGCCGACGGTTCAGCAGCGGGCAAACGTGATCGGGTTGCATCGTGCCAGCGCGGATTACATCGCGGGCATGACCGACCGATTCGCGTTGCAAGAATTTGAGCGCTTGTTTGATCCCTTTACGCGGCCTTGATACGCGCACGCGCGTCATGATGCAGCTTGGCGGTCGTGCTCAGGTGAAGTTCATAGGTGAAGGCTCGGTTCCCCCTCATGGCAAGCAACGCGGAGGGGGTTCAGGGGATGAGGATAGTTCGCACGACGGCTGTATACTATTCCGCGACGGGGGCGAGGTTAAGCATCTGGCGCGCCTTCGCCACGAGGTCATGATGCATAATCGGCTTCGAGAGATAATCCGTTGCGCCGCGCTCCATGCTGCTGATCACGCTGTTGGCATCGCTGCGGGCAGATAGGATCAAGATCGGCGTTTGCGCGGTGGCTGGACGCTGACGAATCAGGGTCGTGAGCTTGAAGCCATCCATCAACGGCATCATCAAATCTAAGATGATCATATCTGGGGTTTCATCATCTAGAATACTGAGCGCTTCGTTGCCTTCTCTCGCCTTGATAACGTGGAACCCGCCACGCTCCAACATAATCCCGATGAGGGTGAGTGCGCCTTTGTCATCATCCACGACGAGGATGCGTTTCATAGCAGCTTTGTCCCTGTTGTTAAGTTCGCAAAGATTGAATTGAAGTCTAACATACATCGAACCGAGTAGAACTCGTTTTTCATCAAATTTCTATAAAAATCACCGCACTGTTATGCATTTGTATGTCTGGTCGTTCGCGGCTAAATGCGTTAACCTCAACCAACGATGACATGGGGCAAGCATCCATCTTCGGCTGGCGGCTCACGCTCCGCACACATGCCACCTTTGACGCTCCAGCGTTCAAGTAAGTGGATCGCATTCATGTCAGTCTAATCATTGATTGGTACAACCGCGCTGCCCAAATGAGCACACCACAGCAGCACGCACTGAACGCACAAGAGGAATTGCTATGAGCATCGTACAACCCTATCGTCCTGAAGCCTTAACCGATTTTTCTAACCCCGCTAATCGGGCTGCATTTCAGAAAGCTGTCGATTATGTACGTTCGCAGTTAGGAACCTTGTATCCGCTGCATATCAATGGCGAGTCGATCCGCGACGGGCATACCAGCGACTCCGTCAATCCGGCACGCCCCAAGGAAGTCGTCGGGCGCGTGGTGGAAGGCAGCAAGCAACATGCCGATAGCGCCTTAGCCGCCGCGTCGGAAGCCTTCAAGACGTGGCAGTATGTCGATCCGGCGGAACGTGCCCGCTATTTACTGCACGCCGCCGCGGAAATTCGCCGCCGCAAGCATGAGTTCAGCGCGTGGATGGTGTTCGAGGTCGGCAAGTCATGGGCAGAAGCCGACGCCGACACCTCGGAGACGATTGACTTCATCGAATACTACGCACGGCAGATGATCAAGCTGACACAGGCCAGCGAAACCCTGACTCAGTACCCCGGCGAAGAAAACCAACTGCAATATATCCCGCTTGGTGTCGGCGCGGTGATCCCGCCATGGAACTTCCCGTGCGCGATCACGACAGGCATGACGGCGGCGGCGATTGTGGCTGGCAATACGGTTGTGCTGAAGCCATCGCACCTGACGCCCATCATCGCCTACAAGATGTGCGAGGTGTTCTGGAACAACGGCCTACCTCGCGGCGTGCTGAATTTCGTCCCCGGCGCGGGCAGCGAAGTAGGCGAAACGCTGGTGGACGATCCGCGCACGCGCTTCATCGCCTTCACGGGCAGCAAAGAAGTCGGGATGCGCATCTTCGAGCGCGCCGCCAAAGTCCACCCCGGTCAGAAGTGGCTAAAGCGCACCATCCTCGAAATGGGCGGCAAGGACGCTGTGGTGGTCGATGAAACCGCCGATCTGGAATCTGCGGCGGAAGGCATCGTCGCCAGTGCTTTCGGCTTTCAGGGTCAGAAATGCTCCGCCGGATCGCGCGCCATCATCGTGGACACCGTGTATGATACGGTGATCAACAAGGTGGTCGAAAAGACCAAGAAGTTGACGCAAGGCGCGACTGACCAGAGCGCGGATGTGCATCAAGGCCCCGTCTCCGACCTGAAATTCTTCAAGAAGATCATGAGCTATATCGAAGTCGGCACGCATGAAGGCAAACTGCTGCTTGGTGGCAAGCCCTTCGCCACGCCCGATGATGGCTGGTTCATCGAGCCGACGATCTTCGGGGATGTGCCGGGTGATGCACGCATCGCGCAGGAAGAAATCTTTGGCCCCGTCTTAGCCTGCATCCGCGCGAAGGATTATGACGACGCGCTGGATATCGCCAACAGCACCGAATATGGCCTGACGGGATCGGTCTACAGCAACAGCCGTGATCGTCTGGAACGCGCCCGCCGCGAATTCCACGTTGGCAATCTGTACTTCAACCGCAAATGCACGGGCGCGTTCGTGGGCGTACATCCCTTCGGCGGCTTCAACATGTCCGGTACGGATAGCAAAGCGGGCGGCCCCGATTACTTGCTGCTGTTCACGCAGGCCAAGTCGATTGCCGAGAAGCTGTAAAACTAGCTTAACCGCTTGCCCTCTCTCGGTTTCGCGGCCTACGCGCCAACCCATTTCTGCTTTCTCCAGCGAGAGCGCTACCTGTGCGCTCTCGCACTTTTCCCCACAAGTTGAGTCCCATTTGAGACTTCGTTCTCTCAACCCGTACGTTGATTGGTCTGTCTCGCAAATAGGATGGAAACGAACTACGCTCGTATCAGCGGAGCATATCCTGCGTTATTCGTGAGACCGACCATTGATGGTGTTTCAAAAAATAAGGCAGGAATCCGCCCCTCACGCTAAGACTTATTCTTGAGTCCCGAAGGGACTTCGTAGGGTAAGCCCGACAATTCATTGTCGGGGATCGTTTGCCCGACCAATATGGCGTCCTGATCAAGACTTACGCGCCCCTCCTCAAAGCCCCTCGCCTGCGGGAGAGGGGTTGGGGTGAGGGCGAATATCAATAATCAATCTCGCGGATTCTGTCTAATTCCTAAACACCATCAACGGCGGTGGGATCAGGTAGATCGTAGCGCCCGCCGCGACCTCGCCCCTCCTGTACTCTGCTTACCGCCTGCTGCTCCCCTGAACGTGTCGATGCCAGATACCGAACATGTCTGAGTGCCGCCGCGCTGTGATCATCAGCTTGCGCATCGTAATATTACGCGCCGAGAGACTTACATTTGTACGCTTACAAATGTAAGGATGTTCAAATCAGAAAACCTGTTATATCCTATCCTCACAACGGGAAATTGCCTTGATGTGTACCAGCATCGGCACGTTTCTAACCTATCGTCGATCTAGGCGTCCGCCCGTCCATACGAGCGTCACGATTCGTTACGTCCTTACTGTCATCACACGAAACCCGCATGGCCTTAGCACGCTGTACGCGCTTGGCCTCTGTACGCAGCACTTTGTATTTTCAGTACGCGCCTGTGTCTCTTTCCTTAGCACTCAGCACTCTCTCTTGCTTTGTACTCAGCACTAAGGACTAAGCACTCAGCACTTTTCTTCACAGGAGTCGCCTCATGCCTTGGTCGCCCGACAACATCACGATCGGTGAGTTTGAAGACCTCATTCCGCAGCCCTTACCCCGCGTCACCCACTATGGCCCACCCGCCGCTTGGTTACACGCACCCGCCACCCCTACCGCCGATGTACACGCCGCGCCTTTGAGCGCCCCTACCGCGACCTCCCCTCTCCATGGCAATGGAGAGGGGTTGGGGGTGAGGTTGTATCCCTTAGCACTCCCCGCCACCCCAATGATCCCCCCTCCACCAGCCAACGGGATCACGGTCGGGATCATTTCGACACGACGGGACACCACCGACGTACCCCGCCGCCTGCCGACCGCTGTGCCCCATTGCCAAGTTGGCGTGAGTCCTGCTATCGTAGACAGCAATATCGGCGTGGGCAATTACAGCCCGTGCAACAAACACCAGTCAAAGTACGTTAGCAACCTGATTACCAGCCATGTTAATCAGAGGGATGGTCGCATGTCGCAGATGCCGGGTCAGCGTTTAGGATCATACGAACTCATCGAAATGATCGGCTCCGGAGGCATGGCCTCTGTATATCGGGCGCGGCAAGCCTCGCTCCAACGCGAAGTCGCCGTCAAGCTGATCCGCATCGAGGATCACGCGCGGGATGACTTCATGCGCCGTTTCGAGCGCGAAGGCCGCGTGCTGTCCGGCCTGAATCACGCCCACATCGTCAAGACCTACGAATTCGGCAAGCACGAGAATCAGGCGTTTCTGGCGATGGAACTGCTGACGGGCGGATCGCTGGCGAACCACATCATGTACCATGCGCCGCTGCCGCCCGCCGAGATCGAGCAGTACCTCAGTCAGATCGCCGCCGCGCTCACCTATGCCCACAAACAGAATATCGTGCATCGCGATCTCAAACCGTCGAATGTGCTGTTCAACGCCCAACGCGCCGCGATTCTGACCGATTTCGGCGTCGCCAAAGTCATCCACGAGACGACCACGCTGACCAAAACAGGCATGATCGTCGGGACGCCGCCGTACATGGCTCCTGAGCAGTGGCGCGGCGAACAGGTCGATGCGCGCGTCGATATTTACGCGCTCGGCATTTTGCTGTTCGAGATGGTGACCGGACGGCTGCCATTCTGGGCGACGGAACCCGTCAACCTGATGTATTTGCACATGCAGCAAGCCCCGCCTTCCGTGCGCCAGCATGTGCCAACCGCGCCGGAGCAGCTCGATTGGGTGATCACCAAAGCGCTGGCGAAGAATCGCGCCTCACGCTTCGCCACCGCCGATGATCTGCTGGCAGCTTTCCGCGCGGTAGTGAAAAGCAGCAGTTGGGCAGCGGACACGCCTGTCGATCCCGCCAGCGCGAAAACGAAAGTCAGTCAGCGCACCGTGCCGTTCCAGCAGATCAATCTCGCGGTGACGACGGTGGGCGATAACGAAGGGGCGATCCTCGAAGACAACACCGATCAGGCGACGGCGCTCGGCGTGACGCCCGAACTGCGCGAGGAACAGGAGCAGCACGCGCTCCGCCAGCTAGCGATCGAGATGCGCGATCAGACCCAGTCCACGCAAACGCGCACCGTCAACATCCCGCCCATCGATACGAGTGTGCGGTTCATCGGGCGGGCGCGCGAGATCTCCGACATCATGCGGCTGATCGAGGAGCGAGCGCGCCTCGTCAGCGTGTACGGACGCGGTGGCGTGGGCAAAACTGCGCTGGTCTGCCGCGCCCTCAGCCAGTCGCTAGGCTTGGCGGAGAGCGGCATCGACGGCGTGGTCTACCTGAGCTTCGTCAGCACGGGCATCAGCCTCGACCGCATCTTCGCGGATGTGGCGAAACTGCTGCCAGAAGCCAGCGCCGATGAATTGCAGGGTATCCGCGTTAATCCGCACATCTCCGCCGCGCAAAAGACATCGGGGATGCTCGATCTACTCGGTGAACGGCGCTTACTGTTGCTGCTGGATAACATCGAGAGCATCCAGCATCCAGAGACGGGCGTGCTCACCGATGCCGATTTGCAGGCCTTCATCGAAACGGTGGTCAAGCAGAGCACCGCGCTCACGCTGCTCGTAACCAGTCGCGTGCCGCTGGCGCTGCCCCTTGAGTTGAAGCCGCAAGAACGCCTCGTGCCGCTCGAAGAAGGCTTGCCGAGCGAAGATGGCGTGGCCTTTTTGCGGACGAACGATCCTGACGGTGTGGCGGGTCTGCGGGACGCGCAGGAACAGAAATTAGCCGCGCTGGTCGAGAAGGTACGCGGCTTCCCACGTGCGCTGGAAGCCATCATCGGGCGTCTGCTGGACGACCAACTGCTGACCGTCGATGACTTGCTGGACTCGATGAGCGATAACCGCGATGGCCCCGCTGTGCGCGACGACATAACCCCGCTGATCGTCAAGCAGGCCATCGATCATCTATCGCCGGACGCGCTGCGGGTGATGGAATGCCTCGCCGTATACGAATATCCGGTCAGTATCGCGGCGGTTGAATTCATGCTCGCGCCCTATATGCAGACGGGCAATCTGCGCGCGCTGTTGAACCGCCTCATCCGCACCTATTTCGTCGGGTTCAACAAGGCGGCGGCGAGCTTCAGCGTCCATTCGATTGACCGCGCCTACTGCATCGACCGCCTCGTCAGCCTCGCTGAGCCGACCGCCATCGAGGCGCCGTCCTACACGTACAGGGCGCTGAATCTGAGGGCGGCGGATTTCTGCGTCCGGCAGCGCAAGCCGGAAGATAGCCTCGGCGCGGTGGAAGACCTGACGCCGCAGCTCAACGAATTCGAGTACCGGCTGCGTGCGGCGGATTACGATCAGGCCGCTGGAGTGCTGCTGGACATCGATTTCAATTATCTAATGCTGTGGGGTCAGTTCGAGCGCGTGGTGAAGATGCATCAACATCTCCGCGACAGGCCACTGTCGCCCGCCTTGCAGCAGCGTTCGCTCGCCAATCTGGGCACCGCCATCTCGTATACGGGTGACATCGAGGCGGCGGTGCGCTATCACGATATGGCGCTCGTCATCGCGCGGCAGATGGGCGACCGCGCCGCTGAGGCGCACCGTTTGCGTAATCTAGGGCAGCTCTACATCGACCTCGGTCAGCTTGAGCGCAGCAAAACGCTGGCGGAACAAGCCATCGAGATCGCCTCCGCCATCCACGATGAGCGCGGCGTAGGCGTCGGTTATAACGTGTTGGGGTTGGCCTTGGAACGCCTCAGTGAGGTGATCCCCGCCAGTGAAGCCTACGAGAAATCGATTGACCATTTGCAGCGTGCGGGCGAAAAACGCTTCAGCGCGGCGGTGCGCGGCAATCTGGCGAATCTGTATCTTTCGCTCGGCAAATTCGAGCAAGCCCTCAAGTACTATCTGGAAACCGAAGCCGCCATGCGCGAAATGAACGACCTGCAAAATCTGGCAGTATTGCTGTCCAATCTCGGTCGTGTCTACAACAATTTAGGTCAGATCGCGAAAGGGGTGCCCGTACTCGAAGAGTCGATTACGTTGTTCGGGCAAACGGGTTCGCCCGATGGCGCGGCCTTAGCTAAAGGCTACCTTGCCGTGACGTATATGCAAGTCGGGAACTATCAACAAGCACTAGATCACGCCTATGAAGCGCGCAAGATTCTCGGTGATCTGCCCATGCCGCGCATCGCCACCTATGTTCAAGGGCTGATCGTGACCGCGCTGGTGCAGTTGAACGAGATCGAGCGTGCCCATCAAGAACTCGCCAAGATCACGTGGAACGAGGATTCCGACCTCGAATATGAGATACTGGCATGGCGTGCGGTGCTGGCGCTGCGTCGGGGGCAGCCCGCCGAGGCCGCCCAGTTCGCGGAACAGTCGATCCAGATGGCGAAGGAGATGCTGACCACCATGCCGGATCAGTATGATGTGTTGTACACGCGGGCGTTGATGTACGCGGCTCAGGCACTGCTCACCAAGACCGCGCCCACCGCCGCCAGCGACGGGTACAAGAAGGCGCTGGCAGCGTGTTCAGCAGTCGGGGTCGTCATCTCGTATCGGCTGATGCTGGACGCGCTGATGCAAGCGCCGGATGGTGAGCGGTTGGCGGAGGTCAGAAGCCTGTTGCAGCGCGCGGTGGATCAGCAAGCCTGATGCCCGCTGGAACGGATACAGCAGTGATTGGTGCATGTTCGGCAGCTAGGCGCGTCTACCGAACATGCTTATGAATAGCCAACTCAGCGCTGATAACCCGGTGCGGTGCAGCCGTTGAAATCAGTACCGAGCGTGATTTTGAAATCCACCGTGCGGTTAGGATCGGGTTGGTTAACCACTGCCGCCGATTTGAGGCCGTACGCCTTCAAGATCACGTTCAACGAGGCCGGACTCGCGCCGCCTGTGAAGTCATAGATCACGGTGGTGGGTGCTGCATCCACCGCGCCCATCGGGGAAGCCACCAAGCCTTTATAGCCGAGCACTTCCGCCGCCATCTTGTCCCAATTCTCGTTGCCACTGCCGTTGTAAATCTCGATCTTGGCGTTTTCTTGTCCCAACCGGTTGGCGGATGGTGGCGTGTAGAAATTGTTGATGGTGGTGAAGAACGCTTCCGGCACGGGGATTTGTACGTCCTCGTTGTTGGGCGTGCGGAAGTGGTCAAGTTCGTAGCCCTTGAACATGTAATAGGTGGTGATGTCGGCTGGTTCCAAACCCAAGGCAATCGGCGCGAGGCCAAGCGCATCTACCAAGTTCAGGTTCGTGTCTACGAGCGATGTGAGCTGATTCCACAGTTCCGGCGCTTTCTGGATCAAGCCCTGATCGCGCGCGGTGTGCCAGATGGCGCGGAGCACCTGCTGCTGACGGCGGTTGCGGTCAAAGTCGGTGCCGCCAGTGCTGGCTTTGCGCGTGCGGGCATACCACAGCGCGAACGAGCCATCCATGTGATAGTAGCCGGGTTCGAGCGAGAACGGCTCGTATAGCGGATCGCCGTTTTCATCGTACTTACCGAGCCAGCGCAAGCTGTCGCGCACGGGGCATTCGACGGCAATATCGACGCCGCCCACCGAGTCCACGACCTGCTTGAATCCGTTCAGGCTGATGCGCGCGTAGTAGTGGATGGGGATGCCTGTGTTGTACAGGATCGTCTCCTGCATCAGGCCGAAGCCGCCGCCCGGTGCCCAACCAACCGCCTCGCCCCACTCGTAAGCCACGTTGATGCGGTTCATGCCCAATTGCGGGATGCACAGGTACAGGTCGCGCGGGAGACTGAGCATCGAGACGGTGTTGGTGGTGCGGTTGATCGACACGATCAAGATCACGTCAGTGCGGTAGCTCGGATCGCCCGGATCGACATCTTGGTCGCTGCCCAACAGCAGAATATTCAGGATGTCATTGCCGTTCGACTTCAGGCGCGGCGCGGCAGTGGGCACGGCAGTGGGTTGCGGCTTGTCCGTGCAGGAATCGCGTCCTAAGACGCGCGGCAAGGTGCTAGTGGCTTGCAGCGTCGGTGCGGCGATCAATTCCCCGACGGTCGGTTCCGAAGTCGGCGCAGCGACCAATTCGCTGTTGGTGGCAGTCGCCGTCGGTTGCGGCGGGACGGGCGTCACGGCGACGGTGGGCGGCGGATCAGTCGGCGTTTCGGTCACGGCTTGCCCGACGATCAGCGGCGTCGCAGTCGCAGCGGGCGTATTCGTCGCCAGCGCGGGGCGGCGCGTGTTGGTCGGGATCAGGACGCGCCCCGGCGTGTTGCTCGGCGCGACGGTGGGCGAGAACGTTGCTGTTTCGGTCAGTGTCGCGGTATCAGTCGCCGTTTCGGTGAAGGTTGCCGTCGGCGGGACGGGCGTTGCTGTTTCGGTAGAAGTCGGTGGCAGCGCCGTGTTGGTTGCCGTATTAGTTTCGGACGGCGGAATCGCGGTATCCGTCGAGGTTGGTGGCACGGCAGTATCGGTATTGGTCGCTGTCGGCGTTTCGGATGGTGCTGTCGTGCTGCTCGGCTCCACACTGGCGACTAGCGGCACAGCGGCTTCCGAGGTCGGCGTCTGGCTCGGCAGATCGGTGGCGCTTGGTTCTGGCGAATTAGTGCTGGTGGGCGCGTCAGTGGGGACGGTCGTTTCCGTGCTGATGGCGGTTGCCGTGTTGATCTCCGCCGTAACGGGGCTGATCGTCGTGGTGGTCGAAGCGGGCTGCGCCACGTCGTCCGTCGGCGCGGCATCACTCGGCGTGCCGCTGGCGACCGAGACGACATCACCGCGCAGAGTTGCGTTCTGTTGGGCGATCCCCGTCGCGATGGTCGGATAAGCGGCGGCTTGCTGCTCTTGCGCCCGCCGCATGGCTGCCCGATCCGCCAGATCGCGGATACCATCGAGCGCGCTCCGCCCCAAGAAGAAGATGATCACCAGTCCAGCGATCACTAACAATAATCTCGCGACTACCCGCAAACATCCCAAATTAGCCATGTCCGAATCGATCCCTACCAGCAAACCAGTTGTTGACCACGTTGGAGAATCCAACCGCGCGATCTTAGCGAAAATCCGCCGGATGTGCGAGATGAGACATGGCAAGCGTAGGGGGAGCGTACTGCGCGGCTGAAGCTCACGGAGCAGTGAGTGTGAATTCTGGGCAGCGGGAACCGATCCGCGTTTAATCCCATGAGGCGACGGCTGCACCTTCCCCTGTCTCCGTAAGATCAGTTTTCTATCACGGCTCTAACGCAGTAGTGAGGAAAAGCCCTAGACAGGCGTGATATAATCGGCAGAGCGATTCCGTTCCGCAACTCTAATCCATGTTAGGACAGCGCTCTTGCCGTCCGAAGGTGTGTGCAATGTTTCGAAATCTGGTTAAAAAAGTCTTCGGCGATCCGCATGAGCGTGATCTCAAGCGCTTCAAGGTGGTCATCGAAGAGATCAACGACTTTGAGCCTGAAATGAAAGCCCTCGATGACGCGGGGCTGAAGGCGAAAACGCAAGAATTCAAGAAGCGTCTGGAAGATGGCGACGAACTTGACGACATCATGACCGAAGCCTACGCGCTGGTGCGGGAAGCATCACGGCGCACCATCGGCCTCCGTCACTTTGATGAGCAGATGATCGGCGGCATCGTGCTGCACGAAGGCCGCATTGCAGAAATGAAGACGGGTGAAGGTAAAACACTGGTCGCGACGCTGCCGCTGTACCTGAACGCGCTGACGGGCAAAGGCGCACATCTCGTCACACCGAACGATTACCTGAGCAAGGTCGGCTTGCAGACGATGGGGCCGATTTATCACATGCTCGGCCTGAGCGCCGCCGTGATCCAGAACTTCGCGGCTGATCCGTCGCGCGGGTCGTTCATCTACGATCCGAGCTTCGCCAGCGATGACGAGCGCTATCAGAATTTGCGCCCCGTGACGCGCCGTGAAGCCTATGCCGCCGACATCACCTACGGCACCAACAACGAATTCGGCTTCGACTACCTGCGCGATAACATGGTACGCAACACCGAGGAAATGGTGCAGCGCGGGCACAATTACGCTATCGTGGACGAGGTGGACAACATCCTCATCGACGAAGCGCGTACCCCGCTGATCATCTCCGGCACGGCGGACAAGCCGAGCGACTACTACAGCGTATTTGCCCGCCTGATTCGCGGCCTGAAATCGAGCAGCAAGAACGAATATCTGCGAGATGAAGAACCCGATGGCGACTATGTCGAAGAACTCAAGCAGAAAAATGTCTATTTGACTGAATCTGGTATTGAGAAGATCGAAGCGGGCTTGCGGAAATTGGGACTCCTCAAAGGCGACAGCGTCTACAGTCCTGAGAATTCCGAGATGATCCCGTACCTCGATAATTCGCTGCGGGCGCAGTATGCCTACGAGCGCGACAAGGATTACATGGTCGAAAAAGGCCAAGTGATCATCGTGGACGAGTTCACCGGACGCGCGATGTATGGTCGCCGTTTCTCCGAAGGTCTGCACCAAGCCATCGAAGCCAAGGAAGGCGTCGAAATTCAGCGTGAAAACCTGACGCTGGCGACGATCACCTTCCAGAACTACTTCCGCATGTACGAAAAACTGTCGGGCATGACCGGTACGGCGATGACCGAGGCCGACGAGTTCATCGAGATTTACAAACTCGACGTGATCGCGATCCCGACGCACCTGCCCACGCAGCGCCTCGACAGCGAAGACCTCGTGTTCATGAACGAGCGCGTCAAGTGGAACGCCATCGTCAATTTCATCAAGGAACGCCACGAAGCCAAGCAGCCAATCCTGATCGGTACGGTGGCGATTGAGACGAGCGAACGCCTCGCCAAGCTGCTCGATAAGGCGGGCATCCCACATAACGTGTTGAACGCCAAGCAGCACGAACGCGAAGCCATCACCATCGCGCAAGCCGGACGACCGGGCGCAGTGACCATCGCCACGAACATGGCAGGTCGTGGTGTGGACATCCTGCTCGGCGGCAATCCCGAAGGCTTGGCGCGTGAACTCCTGCGCAAGCAAGAGATCGAGATCACGACCGCGACGCCGGAACAGTGGCAAACCGCTCTTGCGCAAGCCAAAGCCGACTGCGCCCGTGACCGTGAGATCGTGTTGAAAGCCGGCGGTCTGCTGGTGGTCGGTACCGAACGCCACGAAGCCCGCCGCATCGACAATCAGTTGCGCGGTCGTTCAGGCCGTCAGGGCGACCCCGGCGAGTCGCAGTTCTACCTCTCGCTCGAAGACGATCTGATGCGCCGCTTCGGTGGCGATCGCGTCAAGGGCTTGATGCAGACGTTGCGGATGCCCGAAGATGAGCCGATCACGCACGGCATGATCACCAAATCGATCCAGCAGGCGCAGACCCGCGTCGAAGGCTACAACTTTGACATCCGCAAACGCGTGCTCGAATATGACGATGTGGTCAACAAGCAGCGTAACTTCACCTACAAGCAGCGCCAACAGGTGATCGAGTCCACCACCTTGCGCCCGCAGATCGAGCAGATGAGTGCTGAACTGATTCATGATCTGGTTGAGACACATCTCTCCAGCTCGGATAAGGACGAATGGAACCTCGAAGAGCTGTATCGCGATGCTTTGGCGCTGTATCCTGTTCCGGCGCGCATCCAGTCGGAAAACTGGGAGGACATGGAATCGGATGACATCGCCGCTGACTTGACCAAAGGCGCGATCGAAGCCTACGACGCGTTGGAAGCCAAGCTGACGCCGGACATCATGCGCATGGCGGAGCGCGAAATCATGCTCCGTTCTATCGACCAGCACTGGATTCGCCACCTGACCGATCTCGATGTGCTGCGCGAAGGCATCGGCCTGATGGCGATTGCACAGCGCGATCCACTGGTCGAGTACAAGCGCGAATCGTTCCAGATGTGGGAAACCATGCAGGGCGAGATCAAGGAACAGGTCGTCCGCACCATTTTTCGTGTCGAACTAGCCCCTCAGGTGCAGGTACGTCCGCAGCCAGTAGCCGTCGCGGCACAGGGTCAGCCCGCCGATCAGCAGGTCACACCCGCTACTAATGGTGGCGCGGCGAATGGCGGATCGGCCTCCGCGCCCAAGCCCGCTGCCTCGCCCGTGATCAAGGGCATGATGGGCAACATTCGCAACGTGCGGACAGGTTTCGCGGATACCGGATCGTTCGCGGGCGTGAGCGAGAACGCGCCCAACACCAACGGCCCCGCCGAGCCGATCAAGGCTGACCAGTGGAGCAAAGTAGGGCGTAACGATCCGTGTCCGTGCGGGAGTGGCAAGAAGTTCAAGAACTGCCACTACAACGAAATTCAAGCGCAGCGCCAGAACCAGAAGCGCTAACAACGAGTGTGCGTTCATAGGGCGATGTTGTATTTAGCGTCGCCCTATTTGTTGCATAGGATTAAGGGATGGCTACACCCAAACCTAAACCCCAAACCATCGATGAATACATCAGCAGCTACCCCGAAAACGTACAGCGCATCCTGCAAACGCTCCGACAGACGATCAAAGAAGTAGCACCCGACGCGCAAGAGACTATCAAGTACGGGATGCCAACCTTCGTGCTGCATGGCAATCTGGTCTATTTCGGCGCGTGGAAGAAGCACATCGGCCTTTATCCGATCACAGGTGAAATGGAAGCGGCATTCGAAGAATTGGCGCAGTACAGCACGTCCGGCAAAGGCACCGTGCAGTTCCCGCTGAACGAGCCGCTGCCCTTACCCCTCATTCGCAAGATAGTAGAGATGAGGGTGAGGGAGAATACGGCGAAAAATGAGCAAACTGGATAGCCGCTCATTTTTTATCTAGCTTTCGCATAACACGCTTGCTCTCTGGTGAACGTTTCTTCTTAAAATCCGCCTGTTGCTCATCCAGCCATAGTTGTACCTTCTCACGCGTAAATGTATTGTCAGTCTTTAGACGCTGACCTAGATTACGCAATATACCTTTTAGACGTGGCGCGCCTAATAGTTTTTCGTAGTCTTTCATATATTTCTGCACAGCCGTGCGAATGTCTTGGGGGATATGGAAAGAAATGTTTACACCCAACAAGGTAGGAAACATCTCCTTGAATATTTCATCAACATGTAAAGGGGTGGGCGCAAGTGTGACATAATTGTAGAGAAAGTCAGCACGTATATATGGGCTAGTTCGAAATTCACGCTGTCTACCCGCGATATTTTCCAGAGATTTTTGCGATATTGTATCTGTAGTTAACCACCAAGTTTTGTAACCATAAATTCCCGTAGAGCCACGTTCGTCATTCAACTCTCGTACACCGTAGATTGTTAATAACTGTCGTGCGTCATTCCTTGCTTGCTCAGATGAAGCTTTGTATTTACTCAATTCTTCATACAGTTCATTTTCCTCATTTGAATCTATATGAATACCAAGTTTCCTTCGCTCCTCATATTCTGTACCGAATGCTTCGGAAAGCCATTGGATTAGTTCATCGTTGATATGTACCATATCCCTTGAAACAAAAGTCTCTATGAATGATTCAAAGTCCGACACATGCCCATTCCTCTTGCTATAGAAATAGGCACGTATCAATATTTCATTAACATACATGATCGCTACTTCATCGATATATAAATCTTCTTGATTTTCATACTTCTCATGAAATTGTTGTTTCAATAATCTAAAATGAGACGCAAGCTCACTAATAATCAAATCGTTCACAATCAATGACACACCAGCATTGTTCGAGGACACCAGTAGATTCCAATACCTTCTATGTCGCTTTTCTAGGAAGTACTCGGATAAAGCTGGTATTAGGATGGATGTATCTACGTAAACACGTAATTGTGCTGCCATGGTTGAAAAATACGTAGCAAGTTTAGGATCACATTGCAGAAGGAAAAACATATTGTATGTATTTGCAAGCCGCCTCAAGAATTTCACTTGTTCATCGGTACCCTCATAGATGATGTTGCGTATAGTTGTTAAGACCGCGACCTTCACTTGTTCTCTATTTTGGGGTATTACACTACTTTCGTTGACTACTGAAGATACTAAATCTTGTAGAGATTTTTCGACTGATAATGCACCATCACGTGTTTCAACAAAATTCGCGAATTCCAATCCCTGTTGTTTGAAAAGACGATGCAGTACGCTTTCAAGTAAAGCATATGGTTGATGTACCACTACTTTCAACTCATTTAATGCCACTCCAAGTTGATTTTTCGTTGTCTCTACGAATTTATCGTATAAAGCTTTATCCTCAATATTGCGCTGTTGTATTTCAAGTCTTGTTATGTATGGCAGACAGTAGCCATCAGCCTTAGTATGATGCTTGGTTTTTCTTAAGGGCTTGGATGACAGTTCCTTCAGCCTTCGATCTATTGTTGGGTATAACCACTGAGGATCGGATTTGAGAATAGATGTAATGCGCTTAATTATTTCGTCACGCCCCCTCAAGATATTTTTATCGGGGTCGGTTCCTTCAAGGGAAAATAGAATTAAGGTATCTGCTAGAAACTCATCTAGCTTCGATTTTTGCTGAGAAGCATCCCATTGTTGACTCAAAAATACATAAACACGAGGATCTCTAGCCAGATCAACAACCTCATAAGCCTTGCCTGGTTGTTCATATTCATGGAGGTTGGCACTTCGAAATTTGTCAAAGACACGTAGCGTAGCAGAATTGCTATTTACTTGAATCGTAAACCAGTCAAGATCCCATATTTGGACGATGGCATTATGATTCTCAAAGATGTCATCCTCAATTTGCTCCTTATCTTTTACCTTGTGATTAGTTACAAATATCAATCTTGCAAAGCTAATCCTATTGTTATGAAGTGTTTCAACCGTCTTTATGATTTTGGTCTTAGTGTTTTTCTCGATTGAAAGCTGATATATATGATTTTCCTTCCCATTCGGAGTATATGTGCGCTCTAAGCCATCTATTCCTCTATCTTTTATGCCGCCTATAGGCTCAAACTCTGTACCCCGCGACGCACCAAGAAATTCCTTTCCGAATTGTTCAAATAAAAAGCCGTCGCTGATTCTAGATAATACAAATTCGACTACCTGAGGACTATTAGTACCCATTACTTTTGCTTTCCTTGTTCGATTGTGTTGAGTTAGCAAATAATGCAATACGAAATCATCACCTAAGTTCTTTGAATTATACACATATATTTATGCATTGATTTTGAATCTGTCCGGCACTACATATATTAGAGCCTATTTGAAAAATACTACTCGATAACATCGGCATAAACATCGAAAGCAACGTCCAGCGCAGAGTTGCCACTATTTCAAGGATTAGGCCAGTAAATCTGCGGAAGTGCGGACAAAACCACTGTAACCCGATTTGGCGTTTATCCAGATGCTATGCCGCGATAATTTTCAAATAGGCTCTTAGAAATTTCGTCGGATTGAGAGCCATCTGCAGTTTCAATCCTCATGAAAATTTGAGTAGATATCACGAGGTTTTGCAATAGTAGTTGTGCAGTCGTGAGTGAGCGTTGCCATATAAATCTTCATAATCAGCCCCGCTATCTCATCACTTCCCATCTTTGAGCAGCGTCCATGTCGCGTATTCTGTAGCCGACAATTCCGGCGAGGGCGACGGTTGGCCTTCCATCTTCGCGAAATGCGGCACGAGAATATCGTTATCGTGAATGAATAGCCAAGAGTTACGTTGCCGTATGATGAAGCGAGGTCGGCTCAAACAAAGCTAAACTCTCAAACAAGACTCTCAAGAGAATGCTCGGTGCTAAAGCCATACGAGTTTACGCCGCGTGGGGATGATAAAGTGTGGATAGCTCTTTTGAGGGGAGGAAATTCCCCCGCGCTCAGAGCGAGGGAACCTAACCCGTGCTGCTACTCGCCAGCGTCTTCTTCCAGCGAGGTGTCGGTATCGGTGAGCTTCGCGGTGCCCGCTGTCGCCACCATTTCCTTGTGGAAGGCGTCGATCTGCTCGTCGGTCAATTGGGGAATATCGCGCTTTTTCTCATCGCGCAGCAAGCCCTTCAGATGCGGGCGGCGGCGCGGATCGGAGTACACGACCGGATACTGCGGGCGGCTGGCTTCCACCGTCACCTTGGGACCGATCATGACCACGATGGGCTGTACCTCAATCTTGGCGTCGGGCAGCGCTTTATCGACCACCAACTGAATCTTCGCGGCTTCCATCTCGGCGTCTTTGAACGGCTTACCGATGCCCTCTTGGCGCAAGAACATGAACAGCGGAGCGAGCGGCCCTTTCGCCTTCGAGTCCACCCACTGATCGCCGTTGATCACGAAATTGCGGCTGTGGAACAGCACATGCAGCGCGTAGATGCCCGTCGGCGTGACCAGCACATGGTTAGCGGACGGCATGTAGTGGTACAGGATGCTGCGGCGGTTGATATTCTTCAGGCCGCCTTCCAGCGCATCTTCTGGGTGCGGCACGCGGACGTACTCATTCGTCAGGCGCACCGAGGTGATGGTTGCCAGCAGTCCCAACGGCAGAATCCCGCACGGCACGATCCAGAACAAGGGCGACAGTGCTAACGATGCATTCAGTAGCAGACCCACGAACAAGATGCCCAAGCTGGCGAAGAATAAAACTTGAGCGAGGAATTTATTGCGCCGGAGCTTCGGCTCGTTGACGATCACGCGCATAAATAAAACTAACCTTTCTGAAGCTGCCACGCGGCGGCAGGCACATTCTCGGAAAAAGTAGGGGGATTCTACCAGCAGAAGCGCTAAATTGGTGGAAGTGGTTCCGATGAGCGATAATCGGAGGCATCGATGACCGTGCGAGGATGTGTTCGCCATGACCGACTTCGACGTTAATCCAGACTCGCCGTCGGAAGGATCACCGAAGAGAAAACCCATGAGTCTTGATAGTATCGGCGGGCTGTTGGTGGTGGCTGGCTTGGGGATTGCCGCCTTGGGTGGCGTGCTGCTCTTGATCAGTCGCGTACCGGGGCTGAATCAACTGTTCAACCTGCCCGGCGACATCCGCATCCAGACGGAAAATGTATCGTGCTTCTTCCCCATCGTCAGCATGATCATCCTGAGCGTGCTGCTGACCATCATCGCCAACGTCATCATCCGGCTGATCAACCGACCATGACCACGCCTGACGATTCCTATCTAGTAAATACGCACTACGATTCCTATGACTGAACATCTACACGATTATGATTACGATCTGCCGCCAGAGTTCATCGCTCAGACGGCGGTTGAACCGCGTGACGCCTCCAAACTGCTGGTCGTGCATCGGCAAACCAAGGCGTTCGAACATCGCATCTTCCGCGACCTGACGGACTATTTGCGCCCCGGCGATATGCTGGTGCTCAATCAGACCCGCGTGATTCCCGCTCGACTGCACGCTCGCAAAACTACGGGCGGCGCGGCGGAAATCCTGCTGTTGCAACCCCTCTCCCCGACGCGCTGGCTGTGCATGATCGGTGCCAGTCGCATCCGGCAAGGCTCCGTGCTGACGCTGGAGGGCGCGGGCATCCACCTCACCGCGACGGTGCTCGAACTGCGCGATGAAACTAAACGCGTGGTCGAATTCAGTGAACCCATCGAGCCGCACCTCGACAAGATCGGGGAGATGCCGCTGCCGCCCTACATCCACGAAAAGCTCACCGATCCCGAACGCTATCAGACCGTCTACGCGCGCAAATCTGGCTCCGTCGCCGCGCCCACGGCTGGGCTGCACTTCACGGGCGATCTATTGGTCAAGATTCAAGCAATGGGCGTACAGATCGCCTACTGTACGCTGCATGTCGGCCCCGGCACCTTCCAGCCCGTCCGCGCCGAGCAGATCGCGGCACACAAGCTGCACGAAGAATATGCCGAACTGCTGCCCGAAGAAGCCAAGCGCATCAACGAGGCCAAACTGCGCCGTGGACGCATCATCGCCGTCGGCACGACCACCGTGCGCACGCTGGAAACGGCAGCCATCCGCTCGGCGGGTGAGGCGGGCGAAGATGTTTGTCCGTGGCGACCCGTGATCGCCATCAACGAGCCGACTTCGCTGTTCATCATGCCCGGTTTCAAATTCCGCGTGGTGGATATGATGGTCACTAATTTCCATCTGCCCAAATCGACGCTGTTGATGCTGGTCAGCGCCTTCGCCGGACGCGATCTAATGTTGGAAGCCTATGAGATCGCCAAGCAAGAGCATTACCGCTTCTACAGTCTTGGTGATGCTTGCCTGCTGACCAATTAGCGGTTAACTAGCCGTTAACTCTGGCGCGGCTATAATGAAGAGAAGAACACTTGAAGCGCCGACGGCTGCGGTATTGGCGGTTGGCTCAACATAGAAAGCGACTGTCCTATGAAAACGCGCACCCTAACCATCATGGTGATTGACCTCGTGGGTTCAACGCCGCTGGTTGCTCAAGTGTCGCGCCAGCAGCTTGTCGAACTGCTCGAAGACGTGACCGAACCGATCCGTCGAGCGGTGGCGGAATTCGGCGGCAACGTGATCAAATTCACGGGCGATGGCTACCTGATCACCTTTGAAAGTGCCAGCGAAGCCCTCTACGCGGCGGCGCATATCGTGGCGGCCTTCATCGCGCAGCCCACCCTGCCGAGCGGCATCCGTCTGGAAGGTTGTCGCGTCGTGATGCACACCAGCGACGTGATCGTGCAAGATAATGATGTGATCGGGGAAGGCGTGGTCACGGTGGCGCGGCTGGAAAAGCACGTGCCCACCAACGAAGTCTATCTGACCTCCACCACCAAGGACATCGCCAAATCCGCTGAGTTCGAATTCCAATTGGTGGGCGATTTTCCGTTGAAAGGCTTGGCGAATCCCGTCAAGGTCTACCGCTTGGTCACCGAGCCATTGAGCGGCGTCGAGCGCGGTGTGTATCTCACCATCACCGATCTGCTCGGCATGAGTCAGTTCATGACCACCGCGCCCATCGAACTCGTCAACCGCACCATTCTGCGCTGGATCAGCTTCCAGCGTGAGGCCATTTCCCAGATCAGCGGACGGCTGCGCTCCATCGTCGGGGATAATCTCGTCACCACCTATCAGGACGCCGATGATGCCGTCGAAGCCTTGCTGCGCCTCGATGAACTGGTGCGCGAACACAATGCGAATCCGGGCGAACTGCCGCCGTTCGCGTTTTCCGCCGTTCTTTGCAAAGGTGATCTGTTCGTCTTGAGCATCGGTGTTAACGGCCCCCTCGTCGGGCACTCATTTCGGATGCTCGAACATATCTCACCGGGGGAAAAGATCATCGAGAGCGCGGTCTACGACAACCTGAAACGCTTCCGCGAACGTTTTGACGAACACACTCCGCTCGACTCGCAAACGCTCTACCATCTGATCAACACGTGAGCGTTTAGCTACGTTCAGTCGAATACGGGTAAGATAGTCGATGTACTCATCGTGAGATAACTACAATGTCATCTCTAACTAACTCTTACCCAACCTACTGGTTGTGCAAAATCCGTCAAAACATCGCGATCCAGCGCGATTTCATGGTAATGCTGCGATCCGGTGTCAGGATCGATGAAAATAATACTTTTCAAGCCCGCTAAACAAGACAGGGTGGTGTAAGTCAGTACGACCAATTGCTTGCCGTCTAGTGACCACACCGCTTTGCAGCCACCCTTGAATGCTCTTTCAGGGCTGAGCGTATCGGCTACTATGGTGGATACAATGACCTTGCTGTCTGCCGACAGCGATTCGCTGATGTCAAAAGTCTCGGCAGTCACATAGGCGACTTTCCCGCTGACTGGATTAACTGCCCACTGTGCCGAACCAACTTGTGAGATCAGGTGTAGGGTTGCATCCCGCAACACATACTTGGCGGTGAAGTTGCTCTCCGGCCCTGAAGGATCAATCCATGCAGCACCGCCTATCAATAAAGTGTCATTATCTAGCCACCAAGTCTTGTATCTGGCAGCGACCATCGGCACACGCTCATCCTTGAGAATGTCCACCGTAAAATTGGTGATGCGTTTTACATCGCCAGTCGCCAATTGCCATACATAGACTTCTTTCAGCGTTCGTTCTGTTCCGAGGTCGCAACCTGAATTGAAGCTCACAAAGTTACTGTTGGGCGACCAATTCAACTCACAAATCAAATTACCTGCTCGACCTCCAAATAGATAACTGATGTCAGCTTGGGCGATCTTTTCACCGGATCGAATATCATAGGCACTCAACCACAAATCGCAGTTAGGAACGTCAAAATGCTCTGTTGCAAAGATGGGCTGAACATAGACAACAGCTAGCGATGGATGTTGTAGACCAAGCCTTTGATAATGGCGTCGCGGCGCTGGAGATGGCGTAATACCGAAAATACGGCACTGCCAAACTTACGCTTAATAACAGAATTGACGGTTTCGGATTTCCAGCGTTGGCCATACAAGCCATCTAAACGCGCTTGGTCGACCAATTCCTTGCGGGCGATACGGGTAGGGTCAACCAGTTTGCCATGCCGTCGCATAGGGGGGATGAGGTCGGTGGCTTGGACGGTGCGACCATCAAAGCCAGCATCGGCTAACATCACCCACAGGCGACGCCTGCCACGCCGACGTCCATAGGGCATAGCGCGTCGGCGCAGCGTTTCTAGATGGGGAATGTCATTACTGGGGCCACGTCCAGTACACATCGCCACAATGAGCAGACTGGCGACATCCACCGCGTACACCCCTTTGAGCCAACCTTCGTTCTCCCCGCGCCGTCGCCGACGGTAGTAGGCACTGGCCGTGCTCAGGGCAAAGCCTGTCCCATCGCTGCTGATGTAGTCGGCCTGTATCTCCAAGGCTCGCAGCAACTCATCATTCATGCGCTCAAAGTCCACCATTCTCAGCTTTTTGTAAGTGCGTTGCAGTGTGCTGTAGTCGGGGACTTGGCTTAACTCCAGCACTGTACGCAGTTCACTACTGGCTAACAACAGTTCTTCAGTATCTCGATAGCTCTTGCGTTGATGCACTTTCAACAGCACACACGCCACTAACTGCGGCAAGGTGTACGTGTGTGGGCTTTTCAGATGTGCATACTGCGGTAAGGCGGCTTGTGCCAACCGCAGACCAATCCGTGCTACGATGACCAACTGACTCTCGCGTTTTGGCTGACCCATGCCTGTTTCTCCCCATCCTGACGGCTATCTTAGCTCTCTTCTCTATCTTTGCAACAGAGCAACGTCAAAACAATATTCCTTGGTAACGACGAGATAGCGCGACTCAGGCGACCACGCGAACCGTCGAAAAACGGACAATTCAGAAGATATTTTCTTGAACTCTTGCGTCTTTAATGAGTAGACGAAAACGGTATACGTTTCACCCTCGCCCATCATTACGGCGATGTAATCACTATTTGGTGCCCAAGCGACGGATATCACATAACCCCGATCTATTTCACGAGAATCATCGGTCAGCAGATTCGTGATGCGCAGGATAGTTCGATCTTTGGCTAAGTAGGCTACCCAAGCGCCATTTGGGCTTGCGTATATTTCTTGTACGTATCTCGTTTCCGGTGGAAGGTCTAGTTGAACTTGCTGCGCTTCCTTCTCTGGCATCGCCGGATCAATCAGCAGCAGACGTGACTGTCCCGCTTGCCCGTCAGACACGATGGAGTAATACGCATAGGCAAAGTGCGGTGTCTGTTGAGCGTTTGTAGCAGTGCATGGAATAAGCATGCTCAGAAGCAAGAGGACATTCATCATTTTGCGCATATTTTTACCCTCTGCACGCGAAGCATGTTTACACTGTATACCGCTTGCTGCTAGGGCTGATCCTGCGCTTCACCGTTGATTACCCATCTGTTGCACAAAAATAAGGGAGGCATTGTTATCGCCTCCCCAGATTACCAGCGTTAGACTATCTGACGTGAACCCTCACTAGGCCAACACGAATTCCCCGCGCAAAACATTGGCGGGTTGGCTATCACTGCTCAACACGGGTTGCCGTCCGCCCACCCACACCACGAAACTGCCCGCTTCTAGTTGCCACTTGCCCTCGGCATCCGCGAACGACATGTGTTCCGGCGTAATCGTGAATTGGACGGCCTGTTTTTCGCCCGGAGCCAGATGAATCCGCGTGAAACCCTTCAACTGAAGCCGCGGGATCGGTGACGACGCTTCGACATCTTGCAAGTAGAGCTGCACGACTTCATCGCCCGCCAGTCTGCCCGTGTTTTCGACCTCGACCTGAACCTCCACGCTGTCGCCCGACGCTATCTTGTTCGGCGTAATTGCCAACCCGTGATAAGCAAAAGTCGTGTAGCTCAACCCGTAGCCGAACGCGTACAGCGGATCGCCGCTGAAGTAGCGGTAAGTGCGGTTTTCCATCTGATAATTCTCAAACTTGGGCAAATCTTTGGTCGAGCGATAAAACGTCACGGGCAACCGTCCACCGGGGTTGTACGCACCGAACAGCGCATTCGCCACAGCAGTGCCACCTGCCTGCCCCGGATACCACGCTTCCAAAATGGCGGAGATATGCTCGTCGGCCCAGTTGATGGCGACCATACTGCCGTTGATCAGGACGAGCACGATGGGCGTGCCCGTCGCGTACACGGCTTCCAGCAGCGCCTGTTGAACGGGCGGGATATTCAGCGTGAGCTTACGGTCGCCCAAGCTAGAAATGCCGGGCGGATTGCCTTCCATCTGCCCTTCCTCGCCCTCCACCTGCTGCGATAACCCCATCACCATAATGGCGATCTGCGCGTTGGTGGCGGCGTCCACAGCCTCCGCAAACCCGTTCTTCGCGCCGTCCAGAATAGCGCAGCCTCTGGCGTACCTCACTTCGGTATCTGGCTCGACCAGCGCCTTGATGCCCGCCAGCACCGACACAGGCTCAGATGGTGTGCCCATGTAATTACCGGTCAAGACGAGGGTATTGTCCGCATTGGGGCCGATGACCGCAATCGAGCGCAGTTTGCTCTTATCCAGCGGCAGAAGCTGATCTTGGTTCTTTAGCAGTACGAGGGATTGCTGCGCGACTTCCAACGCCAGCGCGCGATGTTCCGGCGAATCGACCACGCTGTAGGGAATCTGAGCATACGGGACAGTTTCCGGCGGATCAAACATGCCCAAGCGGAAGCGTGCCGTGAACAGCCGCTTAACCGAGCGCTCAATATCCGCTTCGGTCAACAGCCCTTGTTCCACCGCGTCCTTGAGATCGGGATACGTGCAGGGAATTCTAAATTCGCCGCAGCAGTCCAGATCGCAGCCGTTCAAGACCGCCAGCGCAGCAGCCTCAGCAGCCGTTTTGACCACAAAGTGATTCTGGTAGATGTCGCTCAGTGCGCCGCAATCAGCCACCACGTAGCCTTCAAAGCCCCATTCTTCCCGCAGAATTTTCCCTAACAGAGTCGGGCTGGCGCAGCACGCTTCTCCATTCAGGCGGTTATACGCGCCCATGATCGAGAATGCCTTGCCTTCGGTGATGCAAGTCTTGAAGGCGGGCAGGTACGTCATCTGCAAATCGGTTGGGGACACCACAGCGTTGAAAGAATGCCGCACCGCTTCTGGCCCGCTGTGCGCCGCGAAATGCTTGGGCGTCGCCACCAGTTTGAGATAGTTCGGGTCATCGCCTTGCAAGCCGCGCACAAACCGCAGCCCGATCTGCCCCGTCAGGTACGGGTCTTCGCCGTAGGTTTCCTGCCCGCGTCCCCAGCGTGGATCGCGGAAAATGTTGATGTTGGGACTCCAGAAGGTCAACCCCGTGTAAATGTCATGGATGCCCTTCCGCAGCGCTTCGTGATGTTTGGCGCGGCCTTCGTCGGAAATCGCGCTTGCCATGCGATGGATCAGATCAACATTCCATGTGCTGGCGAGGCCGATGGCTTGCGGGAACACGGTGGCGATGCCCGCCCGCCCGATGCCATGCAGTGCTTCGTTCCACCAGTTGTACGCGGGAACGCCGAGTCGGTCAATGGCGGGCGCATGACTGCCCATCTGCGCGATCTTTTCGTCCAGCGTCATCTGGCTGACCAGATCATCCACCCGATCTTTCGCGGGCTTCGTAGGATCTAGATACAGCGAACGTTCGGAGGTTGCCGCGCTGCCCGACTGATAATTTTGATCCAGAATAGTTTGTCGCGCCGGACGGATAAATAAGCCCGCCCCGGCACTTAGAGAAGATTGCAAGAATATCCGCCGCGAGAGCCGATGGTGTTTTTCCGTCTTTTTCGCCATAACGATTCCTACATCTTTGAAAAGATCGCCTTGCCCGTTGGCATTTATCATAGCGTGTAAATACGAAACAGATCACGCGTGTGGAAACCGTGAAATGCCGTTCACCGAATCCAATTGCTTGACAAAACCCCCAGATTGCACTTATTATAGAAATGAGAACGGTCTCATAAACAATTTTGATGTTAATTTAGGTTTTTTGAAGGACTTTTTAACGTGGCACGGCGTCCGACGATTATTGATGTAGCGAAGGTGGCGGGTGTTTCCAAAGCCACTGTAGCGCGGGTCGTCAGCGGCTATGATGGACTTGTGCGCGAGGAGACTCGCGAACGCGTCTGGAAGGCCGTCGATGAACTCGGCTACGAGCGCAACGCCGTCGCGGGCAGTCTCCGCACCGATCAAACCTTTATGGTCGCGCTGTGCATCCCCGACATCACCAACCCGTTCTGGCCTGAAGTCGCGCGTGGCGTGCAAGACACGATCGAGCCGAGCGGTTACACGACCGTCACCGTCAACAGCGATTGGGATGCCGAACGCGAGACCAAGTATCTGCGCATGGTGCAGCGCAACCGCTTCGACGGGCTGATCATCAACCCGACCAGCGTGGACAGTGAAACCCTGCATCGGCTCGGCGTGCCCGTGGTAGTCCTCGGCAGTGGCGACAACTACCCCGAATTCGACAGTGTTGGTAGCGATACCGAAGAAGCCACGCAGCAGGCCTTAGCGCATTTGTTGGCGCTTGGACACCGCCGCATCGCCCTGATCGCCGGACGCTCGCGCCGCCGCCGCGAATTCGCCCGCACCACCAGTTATCGCCGTTTCCACGCGCAGCACGCCTTGCCTTTGGACGAATCGCTGGTCATCGAATGCGAATTTTCGGATCAGGACGGCTACGCTGCCATGTACCGACTGCTGGACATGCCGCAGCCGCCAACCGCCGTCTTTGCCGCCAACGACATCCTCGCCATCGGGGCGCTCAAAGCGGCGCAAGCCATGCAGCGCCATGTGCCCGATGATGTCTCGATCATCGGCATGGACGATATTTACGCGGCGGTCATGACTTCACCCGCCCTGACCACCATCACCAAGCCTAAATACGACATCGGCGCGACGGCGGCACAACTGCTGTTGGCGCGGATGAACGGCGGCACGGCTGCGCCGAGCCATCTCAAGTTGCCCTGTCAGTTTATGACACGGGCTTCCACTGCCATGATACGCGCCTAACGCGAATGCTGAGTAGAAGGGAAACCGGATGCGATGAACTGCTGCCAGAAATGAGAACGTTCTCATTGGAATCTATGACGGAATAGGCAACGAACGAAGGGAAGAGCAAGCAAGCGAATGCCACAGGAACTTACGGATCGCGCCATCGGATGTATGTTGGGGTTAGCGGTAGGCGATGCCATTGGCGACCTCGGACGCAGCGACAGCCATCGTCAGCGCTACGGCATCATTACCAACCTCTACGATGGTGCAAAAAGTACGGACGATACCGAATTCGCTGTGCTGACGGCGCGCACGCTGTTGGATTGTCGCGGGCAGCTCACGCTTGAGCACTTGGTCGAGTCGTGGCGCAAGTACATCCTCGCGCAGGGCGGGATGGGCACCAGAGGCGGCAAACCGCTGTATGGCGCGGTCGCCAACCTCGAACGCGGCTTGCTGCCACCGCTTTCGGGCGCAGACAACGTGCAGAATGATGACGACGGCGCGGTCATGCGGATCGCCCCCATCGGGATCATGTGTACGGGCGATCCGAAGCGGGCGGCGCACTTGGCGGGCATCGAAGCCTGCATCAGTCATGCCCGTGACGGTATCTGGGGCGCGCAAGCCGTCGCCGCCAGTGTCGCGCTGGCGATGGCAGGCGCGTCGGTTGATGAGATCATCGCGGGCGGGCTGGCCTACCTGCCTACGGATAGCTGGTTAGGTCGCACCATGACCCGCGCCATGTGCATCTGTGACGAATGCGTGACAATCGAAGCAGCGTGGGAGCGCCTGCACACCGAATTGTGGACGCCCGTACATTCCACAGTAGCCGAAGCGCTGCCGCAGGTCTACGCCGTCTTCAGGCTGACGGGCGGCGATTTCCGCAAGGGCATGTTCTGGGCTGCTAACTTCGGGCGCGACGCGGACACCATCAGTGCCGTCGTCGGGGCGTTTTCCGGTGCTATGCACGGCGAAAGCGTGATCCCGCCCGAATGGCGCGAGAAAGTCCGCCGACCCGCTGGCGTCTGCCTCAAGTTCGCGGCAGACATCGACATCTGCGAAATCGCCCGTGAGCTTGCCGGATTGATTACTTAACGCCGCATCTTCAACAGGGATGCAGCGAATTCAAGCTAGATTACACTTTGGGAGTAGGAAAATGTTTAACGGAAAGAAAATCATCGCGCTACTGGTTGCCCTCGCCCTCCTGAGCGGTTTTGCCGTCCAGACGACGAAGGCGCAGGATACCGTTACCCTCGAATGGTGGACGGTAGACTCCGAAGAATACAGCGAAGCCGTCCAGCGGGCGATGGCGCAGCAGTTCGAGGCCGAAAACCCGAATATCAAGGTCAACGTCACCGTGCTGCCCGAAAGCGGCTTCACCGACAAGATGACCACCACGCTCGGCGCTGGTCAGGGCGCGCCGGACATCGCCTTCTTCTGGGATAACAACTGGTTCCCGCAGGCGCTCGATCTGACGCCGTATCTCTCGGCGGATAGTGTGACAGCCGATACGTACATCAAGGGCTTCTGGGACACCCGCGCGGTGTGGCAGGGCAAAGTCGTCGGGTTACCGCTCGGCGTCGGCGCGAACTTCGTGATGTACAACAAAGACCTGTTCGACGCGGCGGGACTCGCTTACCCGACGGCGGACTGGACGACCGACGATTACAACGCGATGGCTGCCAAACTGACCAACCCCGACAAGAAGATTTGGGGCGGCGACCGTCCGCGTGGCCCGTTCCGCGCCATCTGGAACAACTACGGCGCGTTCCCCTACAGCCCCGATAGCATGACCGTCGAAGGCTACCTGAACAGCCCTGAGTCCGTTGCGGCCTACACATGGCTGTGGGATTTGGTCAACAGTGGCGCGACCCCGACGCCCGCCGATCTCGAAGTCCTGAGCAAAGAAGGCACCGGCCCCATCGACCTGTTCCTCGCCAACCGTCTCGCGATGGCGACCCTGAATCAGGGGCACATGCTCAACGCGCTCAAAGAAGGCGTCAACTTCGGCATCGTGCCGGAACCCAAAGCCCCCGGCGCTGACCGCTATGTCAATGCGTGGTCGCTCACTGTCTCGATCTGGAAGGGCAGCCAGCACCCCGATGAGGCATGGAAGTTCCTCAGCTACTGGGCAGGGCCGAAGGGTCAGAAGTACCTGATGGACAACGGCAATCTGATTCCGTCGATCCAACCCGTGCTCGATGAGTTCAAGGATGCCAAGACCGACGCCGCGCAGTCCTTCTTCGGTGTCTTAGGACTGCGTCAGGTCGCGGAGTGGGACAACGCGCACCCCTGCAAGAGCACGGTACTGCGTGCCGCCAAGGATGCGTGGGATCTGGTCAACCTCGGCTCGATCAAGCGTGACGAGATCAAAGCCAAGCTGGATGAGCTAGTCGCTCCGTCGCAAGCCGCGCTCGATGAGTGCCGTGGTCGTCTCGGCGGCTGATCATCAACGTTGCCTTTTCGTGGGCGGCAAAACCATGCTGCCCTCTATCCTCTCCTGTCGGCATTGTCGGCAGGAGAGGTATCATCCCGATCATGATTTTACTTAGCATCTAGCACTCAGCACGTAGCACTACCTTCAACATCCCTGTCCGAATGGTGGAAGCCTATCGCTTTGACGCCTCTACCGATCAAGACTGGAGCGTTTTGTATGCTGGCATCATGGCGAAAAATGAATCCAATGCTTCGTCGGGAAGCAATCGAGGGCTACATCAGCCTGACGCCGTGGATCATCGGCTTCGTAGCCTTCACCGCCATCCCGATCATCATCTCGATTGCGCTCGGCTTCACCGAATGGACGGTCACGCGTCCCCCGCGCTTCATCGGCCTCGATAACTACATTCGCATGTTCACGCGCGATCCGCTGTTTGTGGACTCGCTGCGGGCGACGTTGGGCTATGTAGCCGTCTCACTGCCCCTCAAACTCATCATCGGGCTAGGGTTGGCCTTGCTGCTCAATCTGCAAATCCCCGGCATCAACTTTTTCCGCACGGTCTTCTACATCCCCGCCGTGATCTCCGGCGTGGCGGTTTCGCTGATGTGGATTTGGCTGCTACAACCGGATACGGGCGTGGTCAATACACTGCTCTCCTATATCGGCATTCAAGGGCCAAAGTGGTTCTGGGATCCCAACTGGGCGCTGCCCTCGGTCGCCCTGATGAGCGTGTGGCGCGTCGGCGGTGCCTCGATCATCTACTTGGCAGGGCTGCAAAACATCCCCGCGCAGCTCTACGAAGCCGCCGAGATCGACGGTGCCAACGCGTGGCGGCGCTTCTGGCGGATCACGCTCCCGCTGCTCACGCCTGTCATCTTTTTTCAACTGATCATCGAACTGATCGACTCGTTCAAAGTCTTCACGGAAGCCTTCGTCATCACGCGCGGCGGGCCGCTGCGGGCGACCTATTTCTTCTTGCTGTATTTTTATGATGAAGCGTTTGTCAATTTCAACATGGGCTACGCGTCCGCGCTGGCGTTGGTGCTGACGGTCATTATTTTACTAACCACCGTCTTCGTGAATTACACCTCGAAGCGCTGGGTCTATTACGAGACGGAGTGATCTGACTATGCAACCTGAACTGGCAACCCGTCTGAACACGACCGCCACCACCACGCGCAAAAAAGCCGCCCCGGGCAAGTACACACCCGGCAAAGTCCTCGGCTATATCGCCGTCTACGCGCTGCTGATCTTCGTCGCGCTGATTTTCATGATCCCGCTGCTGTGGATGTTCTCCACCTCGCTCAAAACGCGCGCCGAGGTCTTCGCGTGGCCTCCGTCATGGCTGCCCGCCAACCCCAATTGGCAGAACTACACCAACGCCTTCAACAAATATCCGCTGGCGCAGTTCATGCTCAACAGCGCCTTCTTGGTCGCCGTCAACATCATCGGGCATCTCGTCTCCGTGCCGATCATCGCCTATGGGTTTGCACGGCTGCGCTTCCCCGGCAAGCCGATCCTGTTCGTGCTGATGCTCAGTACCATGATGGTGCCCGGTCAGATCAAGCTGATCCCGCTCTATTCGATGTATTCGCGCCTCGGCATGATCAACACCTACTGGCCGCTGACGCTGCCCTCGTTCTTCGGGGAAGCCTTCTTCATCTTCCTGATGATCCAGTACATGCGCACCATCCCCAAGGATTTAGACGAAGCCGCTCGCATCGACGGCGCAGGCACATGGACGATCCTCTATCGTGTGATCCTTCCGCTGTGCATCCCGCCCATGACGGTCATGACGGTGTTCACCTTCCTGTGGACGTGGAACGAATTCTTGCAGCCGATCATCTACCTGAACAACTTCAGCTCGTATCCGATCTCGGTCGGGCTGGCCTTCTTCCAAGGGCGCTACGGCGTCGAGTGGAACTTATTCATGGCGGCGACTCTGGTTTCGCTGGCTCCGGTGCTGATCCTGTATTTCTTTGCGCAAAAACACTTAATCGGTGGCATCGCTACCGTTGGACTTAAAGGCTAATCATGGCGGTTTCACAAGACATCATCGAGGCACGGCGGCGTGCGCGTGGTAGTTTGCTCGGCGCGGCGATAGGCGATGCGATGGGCGCGCCGTGCGAAGGCATGAGTTCAGCAGCCATCCGCGAGAAATATGGCGTGATCACCGGTTTCCTGAGCGAAGACGCCGTTGGCACCGACGACACCGATTTCACGCTGTTCAACGCCCATCTGCTGCTCACCTATGGCGTCAACATCACCTTGGAACAGGTCGAGCGCGAATGGCGCGATAAGCTCCTCAGCGGGCGCTATTACTACCGCCCCGGCGGCTTCAGCGATGTCGTCTCCACGCGCAATCTGACGGCAGGGCTGCACGCGCCGCAGTCGGGCAGTTTCAACCACCAGATGTGGAGCGACGGCGTAGCGATGGCGATCAGCGCGGCGGGCATCCTCAGCGCGGGCAAGCCGGATCAAGCCGCCCGCCTCGCCACGGTCTTGGGCAGTGTCTCCAACGCGCGGGATGGCATCTACTGTGCGCAAGCCGTCGCCGCCGCCATCAGCGTAGGCATGATCGGCGCGTCGCCCGCCGAGATGGTTGCCGAAGGCGTCCGCGCCGTCCCCGCCGACTCGTGGACGCGTCGTGTGCTTGACTGCCTCGCCGCGCTTCCCCTCGCCGGACTCGATCTCGAATCGGCCTTACCCTTGATCGAGCAGCACTTGGTCGTCCCGTGGTGGCCTTGGGCGGATCTGGTCACGGAAGCCGTGCCGGTGGCCTTCGCGGTCTTCCTCGCGTGCGGCGGAGAATTTCAACGTGCCGTGCCAGCGGGCGTACGGCTGGGGCGGGATGCCGACACCATCGCGGCGATTGTCGGCAGTCTATCGGGCGCGTATGGCGGCGAGGACGCCATCCCCGACGATTGGCAGCGTCGCGTCTACAAATCAACGGGTAAATGTATCGGCTTCGTCGGCGGCATGGTCATCACGGAAGTAGCGGATCAGTTAGTCGAGCAAGGTGGGCACGCATAAACATGGATGGACAGCATCAACGTTTTCTAGGGGCGATGTTCGGACTAGCGTATGGGGATGCGGTCAGTTTCCCCGCGCTCTTTCATCGTTTTCAGGCCACGCCGCGCAAACGGCACGATTTCCTGTGGCGCACCAACCAGACGCTCGATCAGCGCAACATCACGCGCATGATGGTGCCCTACACGCATCGACTGGAGCCAGAATTGCTGGAACCCGGCCCCACCGACGACACCGAATTTGCGCTGCTGACGCTCAAAGCCTTGCTCGAATCCGAAGGCGATCCAACGCCCGCCAGCCTCCTCGCCATCTGGCAACGCGAGATCGTGCCGCGTGCTGATGAAGTCCGCAGCAGCATTTCCGTCCGTGCCGCCATCGAAAATCTCAAGGTCGGTTTGCTGCCGCCGATCACAGGTAACGACAATCCGCTGCATTACGAAGATTCTGCCGTCGCCCGCGCCGTGCCGATTGGCCTGTTCTGCGCCGGATCGCCGGATCGTGCCGCCGCCATTGCCGCGTGGGACGCGCAGATCACGCAAGCCGAAGATGGCATCTACGCCGCGCAAGCGATGGCAGCCGCGATAGCCGTTCTCGCGGACGCTGGCTCGCTCACGGACGCTACCGCCGCCGCCCGCCGCTATTTCCCCGCCGACTCGTGGATCGCGCATGTAGACGCCATCGCCCAGCAGTGTGCCCGCGAAGCCGCTGATCTCAATGATCTAATGCTGCTGCTCACCGCTAAGGTGATCAACACCGTCTACTCGTTCGGCTGTGCCGCGCCGGAAACGCTCCCCGCCGCCCTCGTGATCGCGGAAAAAGCCAATGGCGATTTGCAGACTGCCTGTTTATACGCCAATATGATCGCCAAATCCGCCGACTCGCTGCCGCCAATGGTGGGCGCGTTGTGCGGCTGCTATCAAGGTCTCGGCGTCATCAGTCCGGCATGGCAAGCGGCGCTCAGTAAGTGCCGTGGCCTGTGTCTGCCATTTCTGGAAGGCGAAGACCTGACTCTCAACACGGATCGCCTGTTTCAACGCTCACAGCAGCACGCGAAGGAAAGCCGCTAAGTCATTATGGTCAAGCTGCACGAATATCAAAGCAAAGTCATCTTGCGCCGCGCTGGCATCCGCACGCCCAAAGGGGGCGCGGTCATCACGGCGGGCGAAGCGCGCGCGATGGCAATCGGGATCGGTTCGCCCGTCGTGGTCAAAGCGCAGGTCTTCGTCACCGGACGCGCAGGCAAGCATCTGATTCACTTCGCGGACTCGCCTGATGACGCCGCCGACGCCGCTGATCGGCTGCTCAAGCAGTCGTTCGACGGCCTGACGATGGACTGCGCCTTGGTCGAGGAGCGCGTCAAGATCGAGCGCGAATTCTACGTCGGCCTGATCATCGATGTCAGCGCCCGCGCACCCGTGCTGATCTTCAGCCCCGTCGGCGGCAGCGGCATCGAGGAGATCGCCGCCGCGCATCCCGATCAGGTCATCCGCCAGCCCATCGACATCCGGCACGGTCTGCGCGATTTCGAAGCCCGCGACATGTGCCGTCAGGCGGGCTTGACGGGCAAATTGATGCTGCAAGTCAGCCAATTCCTGATGCAGTTCTACGAAGCCGCCCGCAGCAGTGAAGCCCGTGCCGCCGAGATCAATCCCCTTGCCCTCACCGCGTCCGGCGATCTGTTGGCGCTGGATGCCCGCTTCACCGTCGATGATTACGCCGTCTTCCGCCATCCCGAACTCAACATCGACATCGCCCGCGAATTTGACCGCCCGCCCACCAAACTCGAGCGCATCGCGTGGGACATCGAAAAAAGCGATTATCGCGGGACGTTTTACTTCATCCAGATGGAGACGAACTTCACGAAGGGGCAGCGCGCCGTCGGCTTTCATGGCAACGGTGGCGGCGGCGCGATGATCAGCATGGATGCGTTGTTCGCACGCGGTTTCAAGATTGCCAATTTCGTCGATACTAGTGGCAACCCGCCAGCGAGCAAAGTCTATCGCGCCGCCCGCCTGATCCTCAGTCAAACGGGCATCGATGGCTACTTCCTCAGCGGCAGCGGCGTCGCCAGCCAGGAGCAGTATCATTCGGCGCGTGGCCTCGTCAAAGCCTTTATGGATGTCCCGCTCAACGTCCCCGCAGTGATCCGCATCGGCGGCAACGGCGAAGAACAGGCCATCGAGATTTTGCACCGCGCCAACGGCAGTTTCCCCGCGCCTGTCGAAGCCTACGGACGCGACACCACGCCGGACGACTGCACCGCCCGCATGGACGCCCTGATCGCCAGCTACACGCCTGTGGACAATCCCACGCCTCGCACCGTCCCGACCGCCGCCGAGCCGTACCGCTTCGAGACAGTCACGGGCGGCACCATCACCTACGATCACGCCGTCTGCCAAACCTGCACGACGAAAGCCTGCGTGCATAGCTGCGATCCGAAAATCCTCTCGCTGGATGGCGATAAGCCCGTCCTCAACATCAGCCGTGAGGATGCCAAACGCGGCGGCTGCACTGAATGTCTCGCCTGCGAAGTCGAATGTTACTTCAACGGCGCGCGTGGAGCCTACATCACGCTCCCCATCCCCGGCTTGGAGGAACCCGCCCATGCCTAACTATTTCTCCGATGTTCAGTATTTGTATGAACTAAGCACTAAGCACTCAGGACTAAGCACTATTTCCTTCAACGGCGCGCGGGGAGCCTACATCACGCTCCCCATCCCCGGCTTGGAGGAATCCGCCCATGCCTGATTATTTCTTCTGTATGCAGAATTTGTATGAACTAAGCACTATTTCCTTCAACGGCGCGCGGGGAGCCTATATCACGCTCCCCATCCCCGGCTTGGAGGAACCCGCCCATGCCTGACTACCTCATCGCCTATACCAGTCTGACCTTGATACCGATCCGTAAATTGGCGGTCTATCGATGTAGTGATAGGCTGCCGCCTACGGTTCCCCCTCTTTGCGAAGCGGAGAGGGGGTCAGGGGGTGAGGTTGCACCACCACCCAACCACACTGCGGAGAGACTCCAAAACTTCTTAGCACTTAGCACTCAGCACTTAGCACTATCTTCAGGGAGCGTAGCGGCATGGCAATCCTGATTGATGAAACCAAACGCGTCCTGATTCAAGGCATCACCGGACGCGAAGGCATGACCCGCGCCCGCCTGATGAAAGATTACGGCACTCAGGTCGTCGCGGGTACCACGCCCGGACGCGGCGGCAGCGCCGTCGAAGGCATTCCCGTCTACGATACCGTGCGCGAGGCCGTCCGTGCTTCCGGCGGCATCGACATCAGCGTGATCTTCGTACCCGCCCCACTCGTCAAAGGCGCGGCGCTAGAAGCCCTCGACGCGGGCGTCAAGCTACTCGTGCTCGTGCCGGATCGCGTCCCGATCTACGATACACTGGAAATCGCCGCCGCCGCGCAGCAAGCGGGCGCGCACTTCATCGGCCCCAACACGTTAGGGCTGCTCAGTCCGGAGCGCGGCGTCCTCGGCATGATGGGCGGACGTGCGGCGCGTGCCAAGGAATGGTTTGTGCCGGGGCGCGTCGGCGTCACCAGCCGCAGCGGGGGCGTCACCACCAGCATCGCCTATTATCTCGGCAAGCAGGGCGTCGGCTGCTCCACCGTCGTGCATGTCGGCGGCGACTCGGTCGTCGGCCTGACGCACCCCGATATTCTGCGCCTGTTCGAACAGGACGACGACACCGATCTAGTCGTCATGTACGGCGAGATCGGCACCACGCAGGAAGAAGAAGCCGCCGCGCTCATCGAATCTGGTCAGTTTACCAAGCCCCTTGTCGCCTACATCGGTGGCAAAGCAGCGAAAAGCGGCACCCGCTTCAGCCACGCCGGAGCCATCATCGAAGGTGGGCGCGGCACCTATGACAGCAAAGTCGCGCGGCTGCGCTCGGTCGGCGCGCACATTGTCGAGTCCTTCGCGGACATCCCGTGCGTCACGGCGGACGTACTGCGCGATCTCAAACCGCGCCCCAAGTCCACCATCGCCCCAAAAATCGAATCGCCCGCGTCCAAATCCGCCCGCAAATCGGATGATCTCCACTGGTCAACCGCCATCACCGCCATCCAGCCTAACGAGATTCGGCTGCGCGGCTACCGCATCGATGAACTCATGGGCGACATCACCTTCAGTCAGGCCATCTACCTCGCCCTCACCGGACACATGCCCACCGACGCCATCGGCAAGATCATCGACGCTATTTTCGTCTCTAGCATCGATCACGGAGCTTCGCCGCCGTCTACCCTCGCCGCCCGCACCGTCGCCAGCACAGGCGCACCGCTGAATGCAGCCGTCGCGGCGGGCATCCTCAGCATCAACAAGCATCACGGCGGCGCGATTCAAGCCTGCATCGAAATGGTGCAAGATGTCCTGAACGCCGTCACGGCTGACCACACCATCGACCAATCCGCCGCTGATCTGGTCGCGTCCTACAAACAGTCCAAACAGCGGCTTCCCGGCTTCGGGCATCGCGTCCACACCAGCGATCCCCGCACTGCACGGTTGCTCGGCATGGCGGACGAACTCGGCCTCGCTAAAGACGGCATCGCTGCCATCCGCGCGTTGGAAACAGCCTTAACCGCCCAATCGAACAGCCCGCTGCCCATCAACGTCGATGGCGCGATAGCCGCGATTCTGTACGACATCGGCATCACGGCGGAACTCGGCAACGCCTTTTTCATGATCGCCCGCCTGCCCGGTCTGGTCGCGCAGGTACAGGAGGAGCGCACGCGCGAACGTCCGATGCGCCAGATTCACCCATCGGATCATGACTACGACGGCCCCGCGCCGCGCTAATTGTGGTTAACCTGTATAATGATGAGGATTATCCGTAACATAATCTTAGCGCTAGATCATTCGGCAAAAGGATAGATAACTACTCCTTCCTGAGTCCCGAAGGGACTTCGTTTTCTAAGTCTGACACTTCAGTGTCGGGCGGCGATACCACGTCTGCAACGAAGCGCTAAGATGCCAACTGTCCTCATATGCAAGGAACCGCGCCCATGCCTATGACCGCCTCACCCATCGGTCTGCGCCGCCTGTATCACCAGCGCATTACGCATCCCACCTTCAAGGCTGCGGCGGCAGTCGTCGCATGGCTCGGCGCGATGCAAGGCCAAGATTACGCGGGCACCAAATGGGCATTCGGGCTTCGTATCCCCGGCAGTACCGAAGCCGACATTGACAACGCCATCGCAGATCGTCTCATCTTCCGTGTCTGGCTCTTGCGCGGCACGCTGCATTATGTCGCCGCTGCGGATGCACACTGGCTGCTCGATCTGTTCGGTTCGCGCATGATCAAAGGCAACGCCCGCCGCTACCAAGAGCTTGAACTCGATGAGCCGACTCTCCTCCGCAGCACCGATCTGATCGCCACCGCCCTGCGCGACGGCGCACATCTCACACGCCCCGAACTGCTCGATATGCTCGAAGCGAATGGCGTCTCTACGGCGGGTCAGCGCGGCGTCTACCTGTTGCAGCGCGCCGGACTCGAGAAAATCTTGGTACAGGGCGATGTGCGCCGCAACGTTACGACCTTCTTCGCCTTGCCTGCTGGCAGCACGCGTCCGCGTGAGGACGCCTTGGCTGAACTCGCCCGCCGCTATTTCACCAGTCACGGCCCCGTCACCTTCGCGGATTTTGTGGCGTGGTCAGGCTTGCTGACTTCCGACGCCCGCTCCGGCTTGGAGAGCATCAAATCTGAGCTAATGGAAGAAACGATTGACGGTCAAGTCTACTGGCACGCGCCCGAAAAACCCGAAGCACCGCTGCGTTCGGTCTATCTCCTCCCCGGCTTTGACGAATTCGTGCTTGGCTATCGGGATCGCGGTAGCATTCTGGACAAGCAGTTCGCTGACCGCATCTGTCCCGGTGGCAACGGCATGTTCAACCCCACCATCGTCAGGGATGGGCGCATCGTCGGGACGTGGAAGCGCACGCTGAACAAGAAAGAGACAGTCGAGATCAAAATAGAACCTTTTGACTCGCTGACATGGCAAGAGCTAAACGGGATTAGTGAAGTCGCATCCGCCTATGGCAAGTTTTTGGGACGTAAAGCCGTGCTCGATCACCCATCTCCACAGGGATAATGTCCCGACTGCACTGATCGTCTAGTTCAAGCCATCACCATCATGGAGAAAACACTGTGACCCAACTACCATCAGATTATCTTGAGCGCGCCTATGCGGGCGTGCTCGGCAAAACGATCGGCGTCTATCTAGGGCGTCCATTCGAGCAGTGGACTCACGAACGTATCCTCGCGGAATTGGGCGAGATCACCTACTACGTGAACGAAAAACGCGGCGTTCCGCTCGTCGTCACCGACGACGACTTGACGGGTACCTTCACCTTCCTCCGCGCCCTCTCCGATTACGGCAACACGCGCGCGCTGACTCCGGCGCAGATCGGGCAGTCGTGGCTGAACTACATCATCGAGAACAAAACCATCCTCTGGTGGGGCGGGCTAGGCTATTCGACGGAGCACACCGCCTATCTACGCCTGAAAAATGGCATCCCCGCGCCTGCCAGCGGCTCGATCCACCGCAACGGCAGCATCATCGCGCAGCAGATCGGCGCGCAGATTTTCATCGATGGTTGGGCGATGGTCGCCCCCAACGATCCAGCGCTGGCGGCGGAATTAGCGGGCAAGGCGGGCAGTGTCAGTCATGACGGCGAATCGGTATACGCAGCGAAACTCTGGGCAGCGATGGAATCCGCTGCGTTTGGCGAGTCAGATATTCAGCGCTTGCTCGACATTGGCTTGTCCTTCATCCCCGCCGACTCGATTATCGCCCGCGTGATCGAAGAATTACGTCATTGGCGTACCATTCAGCCGGATTGGTACAAAACCCGTGGCTGGCTGGCGGAGCATTACAACTACGACATTTACGGCGGCGCGTGTCACGTCATCCCCAACCACGCTGTCATGATCATGAGCCTGCTCTACGGTGACGACGACTTCCAGAAATCCCTCATGATCGTCAACACCAGCGGCCTCGATACCGACTGCAATTCGGGCAATGTCGGCTGTCTGCTCGGCATCAAAAACGGCCTCGCGGGGATCGACTCCGGCCCCGATTGGCGCGGCCCCATCTCGGATCGGCTTTACCTGCCCACTGCCGACGGTGGCAACAGCATCACCGACGCCGCCATCCAAACCTATGCCATTGTGAACAGTGGTCGTGCCCTGCAAGGGCAACCGCCCCTCGCTCCCAAGAACGGCGCGCGCTTCCACTTTGAACTGCCGGGATCGGTGCAGGGCTTCACGCTCGAACAAACTTCCAACGCCTTACCAATGGCGGCGCTGGCGAACGGCGCGGGGCACAGCGAGGACGGCAGCCGCAGCTTGGCGATCCGCTTTCAGCAGTTGTCAGCTCCCTTCAACGTCCGCGCCAGCACGCCCACCTTCATCCCGCGCGATGCCATCAACATGAAGGGCTATTCGCTCCTCGCCTCCCCGACGCTCTATCCGGGGCAAACCGTACAGGCGCGTCTCGAAGCCAACGCCGCCAACACCGCGCCGACTCTGTGTACGTTATACATTAGCAAATATGCCGATGAGAACGCGCTCGTGTGCGTCTACGGCCCCTCCGTCATGCTGGAAGCGGGCGATTCCTCGATCCTCACGTGGGAAATCCCCGCGCTGGATGGTGCGCCCATCGCCAATATCGGCCTTGAGCTACATAGCCCCTCAACCACCGAGGGCGCGGTCTATCTCGATTATCTCGGCTGGACAGGTGCGCCGAATGTGGTCTTCACCAAGGCCGAGGGCGAGATGTGGCAGCGCGCATGGGTCGAAGGTATCTTCCGTCTGCGCGACACCAAGACCGCTCCCTTCCACCTGACGCAAAATGAGGGCATCGGCGTGCTCAGTCAGGGCACCCGCGAATGGACGGATTATCAGGTGCAAGCCGCCATCACGCCACATCTCTGCAAAAGCGCCGGACTAGCGCTCCGTGTGCAGGGGATGCGCCGCTACTATGCGCTGCTGCTCCGCGAGGGTGGCAAAATCGCGCTCGTCAAAGCCTTGGACGGTTACACGGTACTGGCAGAAACCGCATTCGACTGGGAGTTCGAGATCGCCTACACGCTGCGGCTGCGTGCCGTCGGAGGTCGCCTCAGCGCGTGGATCGAGGATCGCTTACTGTTCGAACTGACCGATCCCGATCTGGCGGGTGGCGGCGTCGCGCTGATCTGCGAAGAAGGCTGCCTATCCGCTGGCGATATTGCCGTGAAAGGCGTCTGACCGTTCGGTAACGCGCCAAAAGATTATTCTTTATTTTGTTAACAATCGCTTGCCTAATGAGCGATTTAAACGTAGACTTGATGATGACGCGGTAAGCAGTCCGGCACAGCGACTCGTGCCGCGTCATCAGGGGTGAGAGGGCTTCGCGGGCTGTTGACCGCAGTCCGTGCAAGCGTCAGAAAATAGTTCCGTTTTCTCGTATAAATCTTTTTTGAATAGAGGAAAATATGAACGCTCTTCGCAAACGCACCCTCGTCTTTATGGCATTCCTCATGGTGGTGGTTGGCCTCGGCACCATCCCAGCGCCGACCAGAGCGCAGGACAAATTTGTATATTGGGGTGGCCTGATCTTCTCCGAAGAAGCCAACAACGCCTTCGTCAAGCGGGTAGAAGAGTGGGGCAAAGAGAAGAATATCCCCGTCGAAGTCGTCATGATCAATCAGAACGAACTAGTGCAGAAGGTCTCCGCCGCCATCGAAGCTGGCACCATGCCAGACGCGATGGATGTGGCTTTCGACTTCGCGCTGCTGCTCAGTGGTCAGGGACAGCTAGAGCCAGTCGATGCCGCCTATGAAGCCGTCGGCAAAGCGCACGGCGGGTGGTTGGACGCAGCCGATAAGCTGGTCAAGGTGCCGGATTTCGGCGGCAAAATTTACGGCGTCCCCTTCGGCATGAGCGGCAATGTGCTGTTCCGCCGCAACGATGTGCTCGAACCGCTCGGCTATAAAGATGCGCCGGAGACGTGGGAACAGCTTTCCGAGATGGCCGCCAAGGGGCAGAAGCCGCCGGAAACCTACGGCATGGGCTTCGCGCTCTCCAATGTGGGCGATGCCAATCTCACCACCACCATGCTGCAATCATGGGGCGGGCGCATCGCGGATGATGCGGGCAAGCAGTGTACCATCGACAGTCCTGAAACGCGCTCCTTCTTGACGTGGATCACCAAAGCCTACGCGGATGGCCTCTTCCCGCCCGGCGTGACGACATGGGACGGTGCGGGCGACAACACGGCCTACCAGTCTGGTAACGCGCTGTTCATCGCCAACCCCGGCAGCGTACAGGTCTACATGCGCACCAACGACCCCGATCTAGAAAAAGCCACCCGCTATTCGGCGTTGCCCGCTGGCCCCAAGATGCGCCTCTCGCCCGTCAGCACATGGATGCGCGGCATTCCCGCCAAGAGCAAGTTCAAGGCCGAAGCTGCTGATCTGATCAGCTATCTCGCGGATGAAGACTTCATGAGCGCCTACTACAGCGCCGCCATCTACGGCCCCGTGCTGCACAACTACGAGAAGTTCCCCATCTTCAGCGAGAGTCAGGTACATGTCGGTCTGCTGGATGTAGCGCAGAACGGCGCTCCCGGCGGCTTCCCCGATGTCAGCAACAAAGCCTTCGCGGAATACCAGACCAACTTCCTGACGCCCAAGATGGTACAGCGCATCGTGGTCGATAACCTCAGCATCGATGACGCCATCAAAGAAACGCAAGCCGCTTGTCAGGCCATCTACGACAAGTACAAGTAAGCGCTGCTTCCCGCGCGCTACGATGACAATTGCGGCTAGAGCATCATCATCCCACAGAGAGGCAGCTCTCTGTGGGGTCTCAGTCCCGCTCGGTGCTGTCGGCTACCTACCCGCATCTTATTGAGGAATATTCGATGGCTTCGACTGGAAACACGGTGGGCGGCCTCAAAGCGACTCGCCAACCCCTGATCCGTCAGAATCTACGTCAGAGCGAGAGTTTGCTCGGCTATTTTCTGGTCGCGCCGCTGATGGTCTGCCTGCTGCTGTTGATCGTGTATCCCATCATCTTCGCCATCTACATCAGTTTCACTGACCGCATGGTGGGCAGTGAAGGCCAATTCATCGGGCTGCAAAACTACGCCAATCTGATCCGCCAACCGGCATTCCAGACGACGGTATTCAACACCGCCGCGCTGGTCTTCTGGATTCAGAGCATCAAGTTGGTCTTGGGCTTAGGCATCGCCGTGCTGCTCAACCAGAATATCCGCTTCCGTCAATTTTGGCGCAGCCTGATCGTCCTGCCCTATGCCATGCCTGCCTTCGTCGCTTTCATCGTCTGGAAGCTGCTGTTTGCGCCACAGGGCGGCGCGTTCAACTACATCCTGATCAATCTCGGCCTCGTGCAAACGCACATCGATTTCCTCAGTTCCAAAGAACTCGCCATGCCGAGCGTGATCGTCGCCAGCGTTTGGCGCGGACTGCCGTTCTGGGTGATCTCCTTCCTCGCCGGAATGCAAAATATCCCCGCCGAGTGGTACGAAGCCGCCGCTATCGACGGCGCATCCGCGTGGCAGCGCTTCCGCCACATCACCGTGCCGAGCATCCGCCACGTGATTCTCGTCGTCATGCTGATCTCGACCATCTGGACGACCAACAGCTTCGAGGCGGTCTGGCTGATGACAGGCGGCGGGCCATCCAACGCCACCATGACATTTCCTGTGCTGGCCTACTACGGTTTACAAAGTCTGCGCATCGGGGAATCGGCGGCGGTGGCGGTCTCGATGTTGCCTGTGTTCGCGGTACTAGCGCTGCTCGTTGCCACTTATCTACAGCGCGACAACTAGGAGCATAGACGATGATCGACAAACTCAGTCGTGGGCAAAAAATCTTCTCCTACGTGATGCTGTTCCTGTTAGCGCTGACGATCCTGTTCCCGATCTACTTCATGATCACGGTGTCCCTCAAGACGCCCAAGGACATCTACCGCACGCCGTCGCTGCTGCCCACCAACCTCACGCTGATCAACTACAGCCAGCTCATCGATACGGGCGACTTTTTGGTCAGCATCCGCAACAGCCTGTTTGTGGCGGGCGCGTCCACCTTCGTATCGGTGATCTTCAGCAGCATGGCCGCCTTCAGCCTCGTACGGCTGCGCTACCTTTACCGCAACTGGATCGGACGCCTGATCTTGTTCACGTACCTGACGCCGAGTGCGCTGTTGTTCATTCCGCTCTCGGTCATCATTGCGCGGTTACAGTTAGGCAACACGTTGCACGGCCTGATCTTCGTCTATCTGACCTTCGCCGCCCCGCTCAGTACATGGCTGCTGATGGGCTATTTCAAGAATATTCCGGTTGATCTCGAAGAACAGGCGCGGGTGGACGGCGCGACTCGTCTGCAATCCTTCGTGATGATTTTGCTGCCGATCAGTGCGCCTGCCATCATCGCGGTCAGCGTCTTCACCTTCACAGCGGCATGGAACGAGCTGTTGTTCGGCGTGATCTTCATCACCTCGCCCGAACTGCGCACTGTGCCCGTCGCCATCAGCTATCTGATCACCGGGGATGTGTTCCGTTGGGGCTTGATTATGGCAGCGTCCGTGCTAGCCGCCTTGCCCGTCATGATTCTCTACTTCCTTGCGCAGCGCTTTATGGTCACGGGGCTGGCAGCAGGCGCAACCAAAGGCTGAACGTTTCTATTGGCTCGGATGGACTCAAAAGACAAATCCGAACCCACCGTATTTGTCTTTTAGTCCCGTTAGTGGACTTCTTGTACTTGTAGCCGACGGGTTTCAACCCTCGGCGTTCGCTGCCAACATCGAGGGAATCGCACACCTCGACTCGCTAAACATAAATTGAAAAGTTGTTTTCCAAGAAAGGACGACTCATCTCATGCGTGTGGCGTTGGGCCAATTTCAAGAATTGACGCACGAACGGCTGACGTTCGCCAAACAAATCGGCGTGGCGGGCGTGCAGATGAACACGCCGCTGTTTCCGGCGGAACGCGGCTATTGGGAATACGACGATCTGCGGCGCGCGCGGGAACGCTGTGAAGACTACGGGCTGCGGCTGGAAGCGCTCGAAAATGTCCCGCGCCTATGGTATCTCAAGGCCATGCTCGGCTTGCCCGGACGTGACGAGGAGATCGAGAATTACCGCACCACCATCCGCAACATGGGCAAAGCGGGCATTCCCCTGCTCGGCTATAACTGGATGCCCAATGGTGTCTGGCGCACGCCCAACGCCAGAGGACGCGGCGGCGTCATCGTCACCGCCTTCGACATGGACAAGATCGAAGCCTCTCCCTTGGTGGCGGGTGTCCACGCCGTCGATCAGATGGAAGGCCGCACCCTCTCTCGCGAGCAAATGTGGGACAACTACACCTATTTCATCAAGGCGGTGCTTCCCGTCGCGGAAGAATCAGGCGTCAAATTGGCGCTGCATCCCGACGATCCCCCCGTCGAGGAATTAGGCGGCATCCCGCGCCTGTTCTACAACGCCGAGGGCTTCCAGCGCGCGATGGAAGAGATCGCGCCTAGCCCCAATCATGGCCTCGATTTCTGCATGGGCTGCTTCAGCGAGATGGGGCCGGGTGCAATCGATGCCATCCGCTACTTCGGCACACGCAAGCTCATTTTCTATGTGCATTTCCGTGATGTGCAGGGCTGCTCTCCAGTCTTTCAAGAGTGCTTCTTGGGCGAAGGCAACGTCAACGTGGTCGAAGCCATGCGCACGCTCAAAGAGATCGGCTTTGACGGCTTCATCATCGATGATCATGTGCCCAAGATGATCGATGACAGTGATTGGAATCATCGCGGACACGCCCATGCGACGGGTTATATCCTCGGCTTGGTCGAAGCAGTCAACCAGTTGGCATAAACGGCACGACTGCATCTGTTGTCCATCGAATCACTGTCGATGGACAACAGGCCACTTAGGCTTCTTCCAGTGTGTACACTACTTTCAGCCGGTGACTATGGTGATCAAAAAATAAGGCAGGAATACCACGCTCACGTTATGCTCATTCTTGAGTCCCGAAGGGACTTCGTAGGGTAAGTCCGACAATTATGGTGTTTCAGAAAATAAGGCGGGAATAACACGCTCACGATAATGCTTATGCTTGAGTCCCGAAGGGACTTCGTAAGGTAAGCCCGACAATTCATTGTCGGGGATCGTTTGCCTGCCTAATTTCCTAAACGCCATCAACGTCGGGCATTGCTGCCAATCCGCCTCCGCCACTTTGCCTACCCGACGATACGCCGCATCACTACCTTCAGCCCGGTGATTTATCGACGGGGGCTAACTTAAATCGCGTCATCATCAAGGTCTTGCGCGGACATTGGTTATCCGCTTATTGAGTGAAACGGTATTTACGCTCTCGCTGCCTTTCCTCATTGTCACATCGCCGCTCGTGCCTGTATACTTTTGCTGTGAGGAACCCCGCCGACTTCCCGCCGACGATGGGTATCCCACGGCGCTCGGTGTCGGCTGACGTTGCGCTTGCCTGATCAACCCTTCAACAGATGTCCGCGCATCAACCACCCGCCAGCGCCTATCGCTTCACCTACCAAAGGAATCGCTCTTGATCTCCCTAGCCATTGCCGATAAACCCCTTGTCCGCGATCTCCTCGCCACCCATCAACTTGACGTAGACTATCTCGAAACCTCCGGCCCCATGACGGAGTCAGCCGTCCAAATTGCGTCTGTGCCCTTGCTGCTTCACAACGCCGTCTGGGATTGGTCGTTGGCAGACCCGCTGGCCTTGGAACAGCCCAATGTCATGGAATTTACGCAGCGCATGTTAAGTCTCACGCGTGCGCCGTGGTTGAGCGTCCACTTGGGCTTTAGCGCGGCGCAGGTGCAGTTTGACGGCGGAATGCAAATTCGCTCGGAACTGCTCACGCGGGGCGAAGTCCTCGCCAACATCTGCCGCAATGTGGCGCATCTTGCCAACGCCATTCCGGTGCCACTGCTCATCGAGAATCTAGATTACAACCTCGGCGGTGCCTACGAATACATTTGTGAACCCGCCTTTATTGCCGAAGTACTCCACCAGACCCATGTCGGCCTGTTGCTCGATCTCGCCCATGCCCGCGTCAGCGCGTCGCGGCTCGGCTGCACCATAACCGATTACCTCGCCTATCTGCCGCTCGATCAAGTGAAACAGCTTCATGTAAGTGGCCCCCGTTGGCACGCGGATGTTTTGCAAGATGTCCACGAAACGCTGCAAGACGAAGATTATGCGCTGCTCTCCGACATCTTGGCGCAGACCACCCCCGCCGCGCTCACCCTCGAATACGCCCGCGATCCGCGCATGATGAGCGATCAGCTTGATCGCTTACGTCAGCTGCTTGACGGGAGCTAAAGCTGCTACTGTTCGACGTCTACGCTCAGACCCCCTTACATTTGTACGCTTACATTTGTACGCTTACAAATGTAAGGATGTTCAAGTTCGAAAATCCGTTATATCCTATCCT
>JAHBVJ010000039.1 GCA_019637615.1 Anaerolineae bacterium
TGACCGCGCAGTTCGCGCCTGCGCCGACCAGATGTGACGGAGCCGAGCGCTTCCGAAACGAGGCTAACCACGCCTCCGTGAATTCCTGACGTTCCGGCCCGCGTCCCAATGGATTATGGGTTTGGAATAAGCGCTGTGCTTCGGTTTCGACCTCGTAAGGCAAAATGTTGCCCGTCACCACGCCGATGTCGTCACGCGTGAAGGCCGCCATCAAATCTTCGATCCACGTCGGCGGCACGATCACATCGTCATCCAGCAGCGCGATCATCTGCCCGCTGGATGCCACGATACCCGCGTTCCGTCCATACGAGGAGCCACCGCGCGCTTCGTTGACCAGTCTTGCGGTGGGGAAGGCCGCGACGATAGGCGGCGTGATGCCGGATTCTGGATGGTTATCCACTACGATCAGTTCAAGCTCGACCGAGACTTGCTGTGTAGTTAAGGCGTGAAGACAAGTCTCTAGGGTGGCTGGACGATCATACGTGGAAACCACCACCGAGACTTTGTGAAACTGCCCGCGTCCAATGGCCTCCATTGGTGCGGGAGTTGAATTGCTGTTTGACATCGTTTGTTTGACTAATGCAGTTGTCGAGGTGACCAGAGCCTAACGCTCCACCACTATTCCATGACTCATGTCACCAAGCGTACGATAAAATCTTCCATGGGCAAGTATCAGAGCCGTTTTAAATCGATGGGTCTCCTGTGTCGGTTCCATCGTCCACTGCCGTCTCATCCGAGGCGGTAGGCATGTCTGGCGGCATCGGTACAGCCGCGTTTGGTGCCACCATCGATTGTTCTTTCCGCGCAATCTGCTGCCGTTCATGGCGCTTACGCAGTTCCAGCAGCACGACGAAACTGCCGACAGAAATGATAGAGCTGATCAAGTTTGCCACTGCTGCGCCGACAACGCCATAGGGCGGAATGAGCAGTAAGCAGGTCACGTACAAAGAGATCACCGTGATGATGCGCCCGCCCATTTCGACAGCCGGACGGTTGACGCCGATCAACATGCCAGAGATCACCCCTTGCAGCCCAAAAATGGTTTGCATAGCGATCATCGTGATTACGGCGACAGCGGGCAGCAGGTATTCAGGCTTGAAGAAGCTGAGGATGATCCATTGATACAACGACAGGTACACGACAGCGATAACAGCGCTGATGGCAAGCACGCCAACGGCGCTCATCAGCATCAACCGCCGACGGTTACTCTGCATCGACGCTGCACGCGGCATGATCATCGTCCCCAACGCGCTTGGTACGAAGTCAAACACGATGTTGAGGGTCTTGGTAAAGGTATATGCACCAACGACAGCATCGCCAGAAAAGCGTCGCAGGATAAAGACATCCGCGCCGTTTGCAAACGCATAGGTCGAGTGCGAAATCCAGATCGGGACTGCCGCTACGATCAACTCCTTCATCGTTTTCCAATCGAAATATTTCAGGCGGATGCGCACAGGTAGTGGATAGAGCGCCGTGATCAGCAGGACGGGCACCACGTAGGAAAGGCCATAGATCGCCAGCGCGGGCAGCACCGATTGTTCACGCAGCGCGACATAAACGATCGCGATGACGACGAGCTGAATCAGATTGCTACTCACAAACACGATAGCAAGGCGTGTAGAATCTTCAAAGCCACGTGCCAGTCCATAGTAAGCGTAAAACAGCGTCACACCAAAAAAGATCAAATACGCGCCGAGGTCTAGTGTGCCGGCTAACACGAACAGCGGGATAGTGAATAACACGGTCAGGAGGCACAGGCCAAACATCACGATCCACGCATTGGTGTACACGCGATGGAGCTGTTCAGTATTATCGCGGTGAATGCTGACCTGCCGCGCCACCAAATGTTGGAAAAATGGCATGGTGGGAATGGAAAGCAAACCTGCGATCAAGATGATGTATTGAATGTAGCCGTATCGTTCGGCAGGTAGCATCCGTCCTAGCAGCAGCGAAAAACCCAACCCTAAGAAGCGTGCCAGCGCAAAGCCCGCTGCCAAGATGGCTGAACTCTTTAGAAAGCGCGAGTCCAGAATCTTGAATCTCTGTCGTAGTGATGCAATCATTGTTGTCCTTGTTTGTACGTTGGTGACCCACATGTTTGACTCTGAGGCCAAGCTACCCCTAGTTTGCTTGAGACTGACCAATTGTACAATGGTTGATCATTACAGTTGGGATTTAGCCCTACCTCCCGGAAAAGTTCGCGAAATTTTCACAAAGCTATTGTTAATTTCATTATTTCTAACCTCACCCTCCCACTCATTGTCTTGCTTATCAACTAATCAATCACTTGCGCAATTTGTTGATATTCAAGTACAATAAAATGAGTTCGCCCATCACGGGCGAGGGTAGAGAAAGGCTCGGATGATGACTAATCAGGTTGAGATTCAGACTTACGAGAATTTCATGAACAGCTTTATGCAGCGCTATGGCGAGAAAAAGTATGCTGAGGCCCTGACCTTGCTCGAACAAGAAGGCCATCACTACCCGGACAACCAAGCGATGATCGCCTACAACCGTGCGTGCATGTACGGCGTACAGAATCTGCTGCCACAGGCGCTGAAGGTGCTGCGCGAAGCCTATGATGGCGGCTTCTGGTTCAGGGCGGATATGCTCCATCAAGACACCGACTTTGCCGCCTTGCAGGGCACGCCCGATTTTGAGAGCTTGGTCCAGCAGTTCCAACAGCGCTACGAAACCCTCAAGACCACCATCCGCACGAGCCGCCTCGTCTCCACGCCGCCCGCCGATGCCCCCAAGCCCTATCGGTTGCTGCTCACGCTGCACGGCAACAACGCGGATGCGCAAAACACCGCGCCACATTACGCCGCAGCGGCGAAGGCTGGCTGGTTAGTCGCCAATCTGCAATCATCACAGCTCGGTTTCACGGAGCAAGCCTTCGTCTGGAACGATCACGCGGAAAGCCTCGCTAACGTCGAGCAGCATCGCGCTGAACTGCTCCAAACCTATCCTATCGATCAGCAGCAGATCGTGGTCAGCGGCTTCTCGATGGGTGGTCAGATCGCCTCGCTCTTAGCCGTCACGCAGCCTTTCGCGGTCAAAGGGCTAATCGGCATCGGCACCTATTTGGGCGACAAGCAAGAAGAATGGCAGCCACAGATCGCGACCTTGGCGGAACGCGGCGTGCGCGTCTATTTGCTGATCGGGGATAAGGATGACGGCTGCTATCCCGGTACCGTGCGCTTTGCGGAGATGCTGCGCGCCGCCAACGTGCCGTGCGAGATGAAAGTTTATCCCGGCATGGGTCACATCTACCCGCCCGATTTTGACGAAATGTTGATCACGGCGCTGAAGTTCATCACCGCGTAACTTGACTATTCTCCGGCGCTCCTGCCTTCAATCCCAACAGGTAGGGGCGCAGCGCACATGCCCATTTGGCGCGTTTCTGCTAGTATCGACCTCAATAGGTGGTTTTTCAGTGCTTGGCAAGAGATCACATGACATCACAACGGGCATCAGGCTGTCTGTTCGGACTGGCCTTTGGCGACGCGCTCGGCGCACCGACCGAGTTCTTGAGTTATAGCGAGATCAAAGCGCGTTACGGGACGTATCACAGCCTGATGCTCAAAGGCGATCCAGCTTATGTCACCGATGATACACAGATGGCGTTAGCAGTCGCCAAGGCGCTGCGCCGCGCTGAGACGCCCTATAGCCAAGCCACACTGCTCGATCCACTGCGGAATGCCTTCATCGAGTGGCTCGACAGCCCCGATAATAACCGCGCTCCCGGCAACACCTGTCTGGATGCCTGTTACGCGCTGCAAGATGGGCAGCCGTGGTACAAAGCCAGTGTCCAAGGCTCGAAAGGCTGCGGTGCGAATATGCGTGTCGCGCCTGTCGGCATCTTGCCAGCCGGAGAGCACGGCTTTGATGAGACAGCCCGCGCTGGCATGGCGCAGTTTCAGGCCGCGCTCACGCATGGACATCCTACCGGACTCGCCGCCGCCGATCTGACCGCCGCTGCCATCGCTGATCTGGTGCAGGGCGGCACCCCAACCGGACTCGTCGCCCGTCTGACCGAATACGCCCGATCTCAGCGCCAAATCTGGCACGCCGCATGGCTCGATCCGCTGTTGTCTGTGCGTCCTGTAGCGGTCGATAGTAAAGAATTCATCGCTTACGGCTGGGACGAATGCTTGCGCGTGCTGGATCGGCTGGCATGGGCAGTGGAAAACGCGGATCGGGACAGCGATCCATGTAAGGCGACGGGGGCGGGCTGGATCGCGGAAGAAGCCTTCGCGACGGGGCTGCTGTGTTTTCTGCTGTTCCCCAATGAGCCGACCGACGCCGTGCGCTTCGCCGCCATGACCTCCGGCGACTCGGACTCGATTGCGTGTTTGACGGGTGCTTTTGCGGGTTCCTATCACGGCCTGAGCGCGTGGCCTGCGGACTGGATCAGCCGCATTGAGTATGCCGATCAGCTTACCGCGTTCGGTGCGTATTGGGATCGCGGCTGATCACGGATGATCGAGAGGATTGTCGGTCAATAGTCACCCCGTTCCTCATCAATGAGGGCATCGATGTTTAGTGGCACCGTGATCATGTGGTCAAGTTCTTCTAAATCTTCCTCGGTCACTTCCTCAAGATCATCCGGTATCTCCAACTCAGAAAGGTTGGCAAGTAGTCCCGCTGCTGCTAACTGCGCTTGAAGTTCCCCTCGTGTGATTTCCTTCGCCACTTTATCTGGCGTCGCAATCGGCTGAATCACTAACCTTACCGGGCCTTCGGGAAGATCATCAGGTAGCTCCACGATGAGTTGACGATCCTTGCTAATGACGGCATTGAGCGTGATAGCATCCATAATCCACTCTCCTACCTAAAGTATATATCATCTGCGTGGTGACCATGACTTTCCTCGTAGTGGCGCTAGTGATGACAGTCACTAGCATTCTATGACATTCATCCAATGCGTGCATACCCGCTTGCGGCTAAAGTCGCCCCACAGAGTATGCGGTTTGGCCTACGGCAGCAGCGAGCGGTGGATAGCCTTGTAACGGATGAATTCCGCTGCAAGACCGTCGCGAAGCCTGATGACTCCGTACGAACCGCTTGAGTGTGTATCCCGTCGTGAGTACCGACCGTCATCTCTAGACATTTTCTCCACACCCCCTTTGGAGGAGGCTATGAGACCATTTAAGAAAGACATGTATCGTTTTCCGTGGTCGCTAAACGATAACCCCATTGGTTGGTTAGAAGTCACCGACAAGTGCAACATCTATTGCCGAGGCTGCTATCGCCTCAACAAGACGGGACATAAGACACTTGAGCAGGTCAAAGAGGAAATCCGGTTCCTGAAAGAATGGCGCAACTGCGACAATATTTCAATCGCGGGCGGCGAACCCCTGATTCACCCCAATATCCTCGAAATCATCTCGTACATTCGCGAACTGAAAATGAAGCCGCTGGTGCTGACGAACGGCGTCAAGCTGGTGGATAACCGTCCGTTCCTCGTGGAACTGAAAAAAGCGGGCGTGTTTGGCTTCACCTTCCACGTGGATAGCGAGCAAAACCGCCCCCACTGGAAAGGCAAGAGCGAGATCGAACTGTGCGATCTGCGCCTCCAATTCGCCAAGATGGTAGCGGATGTCGGCGGCTTGTTCGCCAGCTTCGGCTCGACCATCTACCCGACCAACCAGCACTTGATTCCCGAACTGGTGAAGTGGGCGACCAAGCATGTCGATATTGTGCATGGCCTCGTGTTCATCACCTACCGCGCCGCGCCGTCCGACGGCTCCTATGACTATCAGGTCGAAGGCCAAAAGGTGGAAAACCTCGAAGTGCCCTACCTCGCGCCGACGCAGGAAGAACCCAACTTCGACTTCACCTCGCGTCACGTTTACGCCAAAATCAAGGAAGCCAATCCCAACTACGAGACGGCGGCATTTCTGGGCGGCACGCAGACGCACGACTCGATCAAGTGGCTGATCGCGGTACAGGTCGGCTCCAAGGGCGGCATGTACGGTTCGTTTGGCCCGAAGATGGTGGAACTCTCGGAAGCCTTCTATCACTTCTTCACCGGCAAGTACATGGCCTACACCAACATGCACAAGCTGCCCAAAGCGGCCTTCTTGCTCGGCCTCTTCGACAAGGAACTGCGCAAAGCCCACGCCAATTACTGGGCAGATATTCGGCGCAATCCGCTGCGCTTCTTCCAGCCCATCTACCAGCAGAGCATCGGCATCGTGCAAGCGCCGGACATTCTGGCGGATGGTCGCCAAGACATGTGCGATAGCTGCCCCGACATGACCGTCTGGGACGGCAAATTGGTGCATTCTTGCCGCATGGAAGAATGGCGTCTGTACGGCAACTACATCACGGCGCAGCCTGCTGATGCCGATGGGGTGATGCCGCCGCAGGTCATCGCGCCCGATAAGATTCCGGTCATCAATCAGAACTAAGCCAAATTCCTAGGAACCTCAGGCGATAGCGTTCCTGCCCGCCACAGCAGGAGCGCTATCGTCGTGTGCAGAGAGCAGGGGACGACGATGGCATTTCAACAGCTTGAACAGTCCGCGCAGCATCGAGCGCCGCACGCCGCACACAGCCTCCGCTTAGCTGGCGCTTGGGCGGTCATGCCGATTCCGCTTGCTGCGGCAGGTCTGCCTGAAAATCTGGCATGGGAACACAGCCTCAGTGTGCCAGATTGCTGTCACCTGCAACCCGCGCTGTATCCGCAGCATCCCTATTGGGGTGAACATCTTCGCGCCATCAATCAGCAGGCATGGATTTATCGTCGCCAATTTACAGTGCCCGATGTGGCCTTCCAGCGAGCACGACTGCGCTTCGAGGGCGTCGATTACTACGCGACGGTATGGCTCAACGGCACGCTGATCGGTGAACATGAAGGCAACTTCGCGCCGTTCACCTTTGATGTGACCGCCGCGCTGCGTCGCGATGCAGAAAACACGCTGATCGTCCGTGTCACCGCGCCGTGGGATACGCCCAACTTGAACGGCATCTATCCGAGCGATCACGTGATTCGGGGCATGGTGAAAGGGCTGTACGAGCATGGCGACGGCGTGATTCCACCCGCTGTCAACCCGCTTGGCATCTGGCAGCCCGTGTGGCTGCTGTTGGACGATGGCCTCAGCCTTGATCAGGTGCGGGTGCGCGGCAGTATGGCGGGTAAGGTCACTTGTCAGCTCACAGCAGCGAACACGACTGATCAGGCATGGTGTGGAACGCTCGTGGTGTCCATCAGCGCGGAGAACCATGCTGGACAGGGCGCGTCGATCACCAAGCCGATTACGCTCTCTGTCGGGACGCAGACCATCGACCTCGCGCTGCATATCCCCGATCCGCGCTTGTGGTGGCCTTGGGATCACGGCTTACCGAACTTGTATCGTCTCACCGCCGAACTCGTCAATGCGGATACCTGCACCTCGATCACGACCACGTTCGGCTTGCGCGAAATCAAGCTGGAACGTTCTCCGGATCAGTTTACCTACCTGATCAACGAGCGGCCTGTGTTCGTGCGCGGCACCTCATACATTCCCGGCCTCTATCTCTCGCAGTGCAATCGAGAGTCGCTCACGCATGATCTCGCTTTGGTGCGCGATCTCAACCTCAACTTGCTGCGTCTGCATGTCCATGTCTCGCCATCGCTGCTTTACGATCTCTGTGATCGGGCGGGCATCATGATCTGGCAAGACTTCGAATTGTGCTGGATACACGATCCCTCGCCAGAATTTGAGGCGCGGGCGCTCCGCTTGCAGCACGAGATGATCGATCTGCTCGGCAACCACGCCTCGATCATCACATGGTCGTGCCACAACGAGCCAACGATGGTCTTTTCGCAGCGCGCGAACTTGGAACAGCACCCCGATCCAGCCTTGTACGCCGATGCGCAGCGCCAAGACCCTACGCGCCCTGTCTTTTTGTGCTCCGGTCAGATGGATACCGACTGGCAGCGCGCGGGCGATACCCATTCCTATTACGGCGCGTTGTGGACTGAACGCTACACGGATGTCTACCATCACAAGGTCAAATTCTCCACCGAATTTGGCTTTGAAGCGCCCGCCACCCTCCACACGCTGCAAACCTATCCCGAATGTTGGGATCGCTTGCAGCATCTTGACGGGCATATGGATGAACTGTGGGCGTATCAGGCGCAGCTCATCCAATACCACGTTGAGCATTTCCGCCGTCTACGCGCTCAAAGTTGTGCAGGCTACATTCATTTCCTGTTTGCCGATCTCGTTCCGCAAGTGGGCTGCGGCATTCTGGATGCGCAGCGTGAACCGAAGGGCGGCTATTACGCGCTGCAACGTGCCTCGCGCCCGCTGCACATCGCCCTTGAGTATGATGATCGTCGCTGTCGTGCGGTGTGGGTCTTCAACGATACCGCCGGATCGATCCGTGATTGTGTCGCCACCTGTCGTATTCTTGATCGTGACGATCAGCTCATCTTCCTCAAGCAGCTACCCGTCGATATAGCCGCCAATCAGTCGCAGCGCATCGCGGCGCTTGATTGGTCGGGTTCAGCAGCGGCGTGTTGGCGCGTAGAACTGGAACTGCGCGATCAAGGTGGTCAGGTCGTGGCCTGCAATCAGTATGATTGCCCGTTACAGCCATTACCCCGTCCGCGCGGCTACCCGTGGAAGTTTGATCCATTCTTGGGCTGCAAGGTATTTGATCGGCCTGATGCGCCGAGTCTCGCTGATCTGGGCGGCAGTTCGGTGATCAAGGTGCTACCGCTGCCATTGCGAGAACGTCTAGGGGAATGGGTGCTCCGTCAGCATCTACCAACCGCCGTGCTGTCATTGACGGCGCGGGTCGCTGCGCTCTTGAATCCTGTGGTAAATGGTAACCCTGCTCGTGATGGTTAGAAATGGATGCCAGCCTGCGTAAGCTAGGGGTGCAGAAGCGGATTATCTACTTGGAAGCCCTCTAAACTGGCGACAGTGAGCAGCCTCGTATCGGCGCTGACAAAGGTAATTGTCTTTCGTCTCAACCTGCGAAATTCGATAGCACACGCTAACTGTATGGTATCGAGCGTTTTGAGCGAATGGATACTTAATAATTGACGTGCCTGCTGAATACGTCGGGCATCCAAATTCACAAGCGCATAAGCAGTTCTAACATGCTTGGAAAATCCACGAAGTATCCTTTGCACATCTGCTGAGGTTAGCGTGTTTTGACGTTGGTTCCGCATAAGCAGCGAAGTCATCTCAGCCAATGTCAGTTCAGAGATGACGATTCTGTTTTTACTCGCAACGCTTGTTTCTCTTTTTACCCATTTAGCGCCAATTTCTAGAGGTAAATAACGTTTGGCAAGCGCACTCGTATCCATGAAATAAGTAGTCAATAGTCGCCCCGATCCTCAGCGATTTGTTCTTCAACTGGCTTACTTAATGCGGGAATATCGCGTGTAAGCTCATCTAATTCTTCTTCCGAAAGTGGAGTTAGGTCTTCAGGGATATCATAAATACTAAGATCTGTAACCAATGATCCCGCTGCCGCTAACATCGCGCGTATTTCCTCAAGCGTTGGTTCCGCTTCCTCTGTTTCTTCAACAACTGGCGCGTTCATCGACTGAATAGTGAGTTTGATCGGCCCCTCTGGCACGTCGTCGGGCAGATCAATAATGAGTTTGCGATCTTTGCCGACAGTCATATTGAGTGTGATAGCATTCATCGTGAATTCTCCTACCCCAAGTATAAGATACTCAGCCACCGCCGATCAATACTCGCCCCGATCCTCAGCAATGAATTCTTCAATGGACTTGCTTAATGCGGGAATATCGCGTGTAAGCTCATCCAATTCTTCTTCCGACAGTGGAGCTAGGTCTTCAGGGATATCATAAATACTAAGATCTGTAACCAACGATCCCGCCGCCGCTAACATCGCGCGTATTTCCTCAAGCGTTGGTTCATCTTCCTCTGTTTCTTCAACAACTGGCGCGTTCATCGGCTGAATAGTAAGTTTGATCGGCCCCTCTGGCACGTCGTCGGGCAGATCAATAACGAGTTTGCGATCTTTGCCGACAGTCATATTGAGTGTGATAGCATTCATCGTGAATTCTCCTATCCCAAGTATAAGATACTCAGCCACCGCCGATCAATACTCACCACGATCCTCAGCAATGAGTTCTTCAATGGGCTTGCTTAACGCGGGAATATCGCGTGTAAGTTCCTCTAATTCTTCAGTAAATTTCCTTACGTCTGATCTATCGGATCATCAGGGCGCGGATCAAGCAGCGGATTATGTCGTTCCATCATTCACCTTTCGCAGAATCAAAAAGGGCAAGCCATTCAGCCTGCCCTTCATCATACGTAGATTTGCGAGTCGAGTCAGTCCCCGTTTTGCGGGGTGAGCCTTACCGATCCGTCGCCAGACCGAGCAAGCCCATATTGATCTTCGGCTGCTTGGACTTCTCTTCGTCCTTGCCGAACTTGATCACGTCGCCCGCATCGGTAATGGCTTCCACGGCGAGGCCGAGGCTTTGCAGTTCCTTAACCAGCACGCGGAAACTGGCGGGCACGCCCGGCTCCTCAATCGGCTCGCCCTTGACGATGGCTTCGTACGTCTTCACGCGGCCTTGCACGTCGTCGGACTTGACGGTGAGCATTTCCTGAAGCGTATGCGCCGCGCCGTAGGCTTCCAGCGCCCACACTTCCATTTCACCGAAGCGCTGACCACCGAACTGCGCCTTACCACCCAACGGCTGCTGCGTGACCAAGCTGTATGGGCCGGTCGAGCGGGCGTGTACCTTATCTTCGACAAGGTGGGCCAGCTTCAGCATGTGGATGATGCCGACGGTCACGGAACGGTCAAACACCTGCCCCGTCTTGCCGTCGAACAAGCGCTGCTTGCCATAGATCGGCACGGGACGGTCCATGCGGTTGGCGATGCGGTCAGCATAAGCGCGCAGATCGGCATCGACCAGATCGGCGGGCGTCGGTTCCTCGGTCATCGCTTCGCACCACAGGCGCAGACCAACGTCAATCGCCTTCAGGTCACGCACGGCACGCTCATCGGAGGTCATGCCCACGATGTTGAACATCAGCAGGTCATCAGGATCAAAGCCCTTCTCGCGCACCCATTCGCGCAGCACGGCACGACGCACGTACACATGCTCGACGGCGAGACGTTCGAAGTCATACTCATCGCTGGTGATCCACTGCTCGACGTACAGACGGCGTACTTCGTCGTCATCTTCGAGCGTTTCTGGATCGATATCCTGCTCTTGTACCCATGCCCAGGCGCGGTCGCTGATTTCCTTCCAGGCGCGGTCGATCATCCACGCGCGGGCGAGTTCCGCCTCGATCTCGATTTCGTCCGCACCATCGAACACGGGGGTCACAGCGCGGAAGCCGAGACGATCCGCTGCCCAACCGAGGTGCGTTTCCAGCACCTGCCCGATGTTCATACGACCGGGGACGCCGAGCGGGTTCAGGATGATGTCAATCGGGCGACCATTTTCGAGGAACGGCATATCCTCAACCGCCACGATCTTCGAGATAACACCCTTGTTCCCGTGACGACCTGCCATCTTGTCGCCTTGCGTCAGCTTACGCTTCTGCGCCACGCTCACGCGCACCATCTGCTCGACGCCAGCGGGCAGATCGTGATGCTCTTCGCGCGTGAAGATCTTCACGTCCACGACCTTACCCTTTTCGCCGTGCGGCAGGCGCAGCGATGAGTCCTTCACTTCACGCGCTTTCTCACCGAAGATCGCGCGCAGCAGTTTTTCTTCAGGGCTGAGTTCTTTTTCGCCCTTCGGCGTGATCTTGCCGACCAGAATATCGTTCGGGCCGACTTCCGCGCCGATGCGGACGATACCGAATTCATCGAGGTCTTTGAGGGCATCTTCACCGACGTTCGGAATGTCGTAGGTGATTTCCTCAGGGCCGAGCTTCGTATCGCGTGCTTCGACTTCGTGCTTCTCGATATGGATCGAGGTGAACTTGTCGGCACGCAGCAATTCTTCGTTGATCAGCAACGCGTCTTCGTAGTTGCCGCCTTCCCATGACAGGAACGCGCACAACACGTCATGACCGAGCGCCAGATTACCATGATCGGTGGACGAGCTGTCCGCCACGATCTCGCCGCGCTTGATCTTCTGCCCCTTGATCACCACGGGACGCTGATCGATGCATGTCGATTGGTTGGAACGCTGATACTTGCGCAGACGATACAGCCGCTCTTTGCCGTCCGCTTCACGTACCAACACCTGATGCCCTTGCACGCTTAGGACTTCGCCATCGGCTTCGGCAAGGATCACCTGACCGGAGTCATACGCAGCCTGATCTTCCATGCCCGTGCTGACGATAGGCACGTCCGGCTTGAGCAGCGGCACGGCTTGGCGCTGCATGTTCGAACCCATCAGCGCGCGGTTAGCGTCGTCATGTTCAAGGAACGGGATGAGCGCCGCCGAAATACCCACGATCTGGCGTGGCGCTACGTCCATGTAATCGATCTTGTCAGGGATCGTGTCAAGGAATTTCTGCTTATACCGCGCCGACACGCGATCACCCGTGAATTGGTGAAGGATGTCCAACGTGGCATTCGCCTGCGCAATGGTGAACTGATCTTCCTCGTCAGCCGAGAGGTACGACGTTTCCTCCGACACGAAGGAGCGCACCGGTACCTCGGTGATGTTCGCCTTCTTCAGCTTATCGATCACCTTCTTATCGATCTCGGTATCTTCCGAGATGATGGTACCGCCGTCTGCATTCGTGATGTCCTCACGCACGATACGCCCGATCAGCGACGCGTCCGTAATCGGCAGCGACTTGATCACCTTGCGGTACGGCGTCTCGATGAAGCCGTATTCGTTCACGCGACCGTATGTCGCCAGACGCCCGATCAGACCGATGTTCGGGCCTTCCGGCGTCTCAATCGGGCAGATGCGTCCGTAGTGGCTGTGGTGGACGTCACGCACATCGAAGCCAGCGCGTTCACGCCGCAGACCACCGGGGCCGAGGGCGGAGAGGGTACGCTTGTGCGTCAGTTCCGCCAGCGGGTTGGTCTGTTCCATGAATTGGCTGAGTTGGCTGCTGCCGAAGAATTCGCGGATCGCCGCCACAATCGGACGGATGTTGATCAGGGATACGGGAGTGATCGTATCCGACTCACGGATCGACATACGCTCGCGGACAACGCGCTCGGTACGGCGGAGGCCAACGCGCAGCTTATTCTGAATCAGTTCACCGACCGTCTTTACGCGGCGGTTGCCGAGGTGGTCGATGTCATCCGGCGTGGCTTTGCCGTTATTGATATTGATCATGCGCTCAACCAGCTTGACGAGGTCGAACTTCGTCACGATGCGCGTCGCCCGTGAGATGTCCTTATCCAAGCCCAAGCGCTGATTCAACTTGTAGCGACCGACGCGCTCAAGGTCGTAGCGGCGCTGGTCGAACAACTGCTGCTCAAGATACGTACGCGCGGTGTCCAGCGTTGGCGGGTCACCGGGGCGCATCTTCTTGAGGAATTCGAGCAGCGCGGCCTCGGCAATGGTCTGGCCTTCGCGCAGATCCCATTGTGGTTCGGCCTTCAGCGTGGCTTCAATAAATTTGTGATCCGGGTTGGTATCGACGTTCTTGAAAACTTCAAGAATTTCTTCATCGGTGCCAAACTGGATTGGCGACATATTATCGAAGTTGTCACGCACAGCAGCTAGAGCGCGCAGCAGTACCGTCACCGGAATGGTGCGCTTGCGGTTGAACTTAATCGTAATATAGTCGCTCTTGCGCGTCTCAAACTCCATCCACGCCCCGCGATCCGGGATCAGCTTGGCGGTGGACATCTGGCGACCCGTCGTGCGGTCTTCTTCGGAGCCGAAATACACACCGGGCGAACGGATCAATTGGCTGACCACGACGCGCTCGGTGCCGTTGATGATGAACGTGCCGTTAGCGGTCATCAGGGGGAAGTCCCCCATGAAGATGTCGTTGGTGACTACTTCACCACCGGCCTCCATATTGACCAGCGCCACCTTCGCGTACAGCGGGGCAGCAAAGGTCATATCGCGCTCAAGGCATTCGTCTTCTGGATACTTAGGTTCCCCAAACCAATACTTCAGCCCATAAGCCTTAGACTCTTCGCTGAAGCCGGGGAAGTACAACTTCAGGTTGCCATTAAAGCTTTCGATGGGGCTGATCTCGTCAAATAGTTCGCCCAGACCTTCATCCCGAAACCAGTTGAACGAATTCAACTGTACTTCGATGAGTGAAGGAAGTGCTTGAACGTCAGATGTGCGAGCATAGTTCTTCGTATCGAGTCGTTGCTGCATACATCTCACTCCTCTGCAAATCTACACTTCTGACCGAACGCGGGCAAGCAAGCAAAACCGGGCGGTCTGCTTGTACCGAAAACGTTGCGTGGAGCGTTATGGTGAAGATGAGGAATCATTCTCAACTGGAATTCCCGCGAATGGTAATGATAGCACAGCTTATTTCATTGTCAAGAGGGCAATTTTGCGTTTTTACAAATTAGTCACCACGCTTAAAACCATACTATTATATCGTATTCTTGCTCGGATCGCCTCCCCCAATTTTTCCAACTACTCACAGCGAATTTACTTCCTTCATTATGCTTCCATCCTCCTCGTAATGCGGCGGTAAGGTGCATTTCTTAACATGGTTTTCATCAATCTCTCGTTTATTCATCATCCCTCTAGAGTATCGGAGAGAAGAAAATGTCCTTATTCATACGTTCTCCACTCCCGTCCGAGCAGCCGCCCCCACGCCGCCGCAAGGCGCAAGGGTTGGTTGAATATGCGCTCATCTTGGCGCTCGTGGCGATGGTTGTCATCGTCGTCGTAACTCTGTTCGGGGAAGCGATTCCCCAGACCTTTGCTGATCTGGAATGCAGCCTCAGTTTCAGGAAGCGTGCCCGCGCCTTCAACAACGTCAGTCCGGACGCCATGACAGTTGGCTCCGGTACCTCGTGGCAAGACGCCGAAGCGGAGTTGAAAGTGCTCAAGCAGCCTGAGGCGGGATTCACGGCCTACATCGCTGCCCACCCCGATCAGCAAGGCAAGTTGTATATGTGTTGGTGGCCTGACTAATTCCTATCATTCCTCTGGGCTTTCCTGTCGCAAGGTGGGAAAGCCCTCTATCGCACTGCCATCCCGACTCTTATGCCTCCCTAAGACCTCGTCACAGCGCTATACTAATTGTGTAATTTCACAATGCGTACTGATGCGGTTCGGTCTACTATGGTTTTACTCTGTTTCACGCCACGCATAAATGCGTCGGTGGGTAACATCCCCAAAATGATCAGGTTTTCCCCTTAATCGCTCCTTTTGATGATTTGGGAACCAAGGTCGAACTGAACTAGCACGCAGGAAGGGAACTATAGCTTATGTCTACCCAACCCCATGAACCGCGTTGGGAAGGTCGCAACGCATCAAAAGATGTTCTCCGGCGCGAAATCTGGCATCTGCTGGAAGAAACCGGCTCGTCAGTAGGTACAGTCTGGAGCCACATCCCGAACTTCGTGGGCGCGGAAGTCGCCGCCGCGCGCCTCGCTGAGCTTCCCATCTGGCAGCAGGCCAAGATCGTCAAAGCCAACCCCGATTCGCCACAAATTCCTGTGCGGTTGCGGGCGCTGCAAGACGGCAAATTGCTCTACATGCCCATCCCCGAACTCAAAGATGACTTCCCTTTCGTGCTGTTCGATCCCGCCGAGTTGACCAAGCAGGGCATCTCTTTTGAGTCTGCCGCGCAAGGCAAACACGGCGTTAAATTCGGGCGCAAAGTACGCTTCGAAGAAATGCTGCCAATAGATTTAGTAGTCACGGGGTGCGTTGCCGTGACGCGTAACGGCGCGCGTACGGGTAAGGGCGGCGGGTTTGCCGATTTGGAACTTGGCCTCTTCCGTGAACTGCGCTTGCTCAAGCCGGAAACACCTGTCGCGACGACCGTCCATCCCGTCCAAATCGTGCCTGATGATCGCCTGACGATGCTGCCGCATGACTCGCCGCTGCATTGGATCATCACGCCCGATGAGGTTATCGAAACGCATACGCCGTATCCCTCGCCCACAGGGGTCTATTGGGCAGCGGTGCAGCCCGATCAGTACAGAGACATCCCGTTTCTGGCTGGTCTAAAGGAGGCGCTTGCCAAAGATCGCGAGTGACGCAGGTTGCTCATGATACCGATTTTTCATCGTTGATTACATCTATCGTCTGAAAGGAAACTTCATTATGCTGCGTTGGAAACTTTCCGCTCTTACCGCTGCGCTTTGCGTGCTGATCGCCGCGCCGGTCAGCCAGATTTCCGCACAGGACAAAAAGCCTATCCGCGTGACCTATGTCGTCAACGGTACGCTCGGTGATAAGTCCTTCATCGACTCGGCACAGCGCGGGTTGGATAAAGCCGCCGACGAATTCGACATGACCATCAACACCATCGAACTCGGCTTCGACCCGCAGAACTATGAGTCAGGTCTAGCCGATGCGATGGCAGATACCGACAAGTATGATGTGCTGGTAGCTGGCTCGTTCACCATGCTGGATTACATGTCGCACCGTGCCGACATGTACCCCGACAAGACCTTCATTTTCTACGATGCCCCGATGCCCTATGACGACAAAACTATCTGCAAAGATGGCTGTAAGAACGTGTACTCGGTAACGTACTCGCAGAATCAAGGCTCGTTCCTCGCGGGTGTCTACGCCGCTGCCATGACGACCACCAGCCTCGAAGGCATTAACCCCGATGCGGTGATCGGTGCGATAGGCGGTCAGGACATCCCCGTCATCAATGACTTCATCGTTGGCTACGAACAGGGCGCGTGCCTCGTCAACGCCGACAGCAAGTTCCTTGTTCAGTACGCGGGCGGCTGGAGCGATCCTGCCAAGGGCAAAGAAATCGCGCTGTCGATGTACGATCAGAAGGCCGACATCGTGTTTCAAGTCGCGGGTGGCACGGGCGAAGGTGTCTTTGAAGCCGCTAAGGAAAAGGGCACCTATGCTATCGGTGTCGATTCCGATCAGGCCAGCATCATCATGGAAACTGATCCTGAGCAGGCCGCGCACATTCTGACCTCGATGCAAAAGAACGTAGACAACTCGCTGTACCGCGCCATGCAAATGTACGTCGATGGCAAGCTGCCCGTCGGCACCTCGGAAACGCTCGGTATCGCGGAAGGTGGCGTTAGCCTCTCGATCAACGACATCTACAAGAAGGCCACGCCCGAAAACGTCCAGAAGCTGATCGCGGCAGTACAAGACGTCGTGGTCAAGGGTGATATTCAGGTCGTGACCGTCTTCGCCGCCGAAGACAAAGCCGCCAAGGTCGGCAAAGATTGCAGCGCCATGCCCGAAATGAAGTTCGATGTAGCCTCGTTCCTAAAGTAACGCGCTGAAATTCCTCCTGAATTAGCATGTTCATCTGGTATGCCTTGCGTTTACCAGATGAACTCATCGCTAGGCACGAATCCTTTCTCCCCTATGAATCAGCTTGCACTACACTGACCAAGGTCATTCCAACCTGCGGTCTCAACGGTGTATCACCAGTCGCTACCAATAAATGTCCCGTTTTATCAACTGCAAATAGAAGCTGGGCCTTGTCGCCGTAAAGTGATTGATAGGCAACCATATCGAACTCGAGTGTCAACTGAGTCGTCTTCAGCACCGCCCCCTTCGTAAAAAGCGCGTCAAGGTCGGCATATGATTTTCCTTCTCCCAAAAGCACTCGCCCGCTTAGTTCGTATGCCATGCTAAGTCGCTCATTATCTCCATGAGCGGGTGATAATTGGTAGACTTGTGCTCGCCCAAACAAACGCGCGAATTCGAGTGATGTCAGCGCGTTCACTTCATCATTGGCCGTCAGTGCGAGCACACGCCCTATCCCAGTCAAGTCGAGAAGTTCGTCCATCTGGCTGGAGAGAACATTTCCGTACACGACGCTCAGACCTTCCATACGTGCTTGTTGCACATTCGTCCAGTTGGTGTCCACGAGAAGCGCCTTGAATCCCACTTTTTTTAGTGCGTGCGCTATCGCTCGTGCCCAGCTATGAGCACCGACAATCAGTGTGCCCTGAGGATTAGGTTGCGAAAGTCCGAGGCGCTGTGCTAATGGGCCAGCAGTAATACCATAAATGACAACTGTCGCGATAATAACAGCGAATACTATCGGCACTAGTTGTTCAGCCTCTGGTATGCCCAATGCAGACAGCTCAAGGCCAAAGATAGATGCCGTTGCCGCAGCAACAATGCCTCGTGGAGCCATCCAACCGACAAAGAGGCGCTCTTGCCACGAAAGCGCCGACCCGATGGTACACAACCAGATAGTCAAAGGCCGCACGAACACAATCAATCCCACTACAAACCCAATTGTCCCCCAGCCAATTTGTGCCATGGTTTCTGGTCGCAACCGTGCCGATAACATGATGAACAAACTAGAGACGATAAGTGTTTGTAGAGTTTCTTTGAATTCGACGATCCGTTGGATATTTACTGGGTTTCGACTACCCCCTAAGGGCCAACGCCCGAACAACCGCTCGGTTTGATTTACAAGAACAATACCCATCACGGTCACCGCTAGCAAACCCGATTCAGACTGCAGGTGATTCGAGATCGTGAACGAAACGAGTACCAAAAACAATGTGATGGGAATTTCCAAATAGTCCGGTATCCAGTGACGACGCAGCGCCTCAAGCAACAGGCGCGCCGCTGTAAAGCCCAAAACAACTCCGGTGATGGCGGTCTTTGTCAGACCAAGCACTACGATGGCGATGCCGCCATTGGGGTGGACGGTCGAGATTACCTCAAAAATCAGCACCGTCAGCACAACGCCAATCGGATCGATGATGATGCCTTCCCAACGTAATACCGATGCAACACGCACTGAAGGGCGAATTTGTTTCAGCAGCGGAATAACAACAGTTGGACCTGTGACGACCAATACGGCACCAATGAGCAGTGCCATGTCGAGGCTGAAGCCGAGTAGTAGCGATGCCAGAAGGGTCGTCAGCATCCAAGTAATAACGACTCCTACACTTAAGATGCGTCTCACAACGCCCTCAATGTGGCGCAAATCGGCAAAACGCAGCGTCAACCCTCCTTCGAAAAGGACGATCGCAATCGATAAACTGACGATGGGGAACAGCAATTCACCCATTACATGATCGACATCGATCACGTGCAAAATCGGGCCAGCCAGAAAGCCCAAGCCCAGAAATAGCACAATGGATGGGATGCGCAGTCGCCAAGCAACCCAATGTGCGACTACAGCCAAACCAATGATGCCGGTAAGAGCAATGAGCAAGTTTTCGTGCATTTATTCCCTTCTCTCCGAATCAGTCCATGAAATACCTTCAACAGATTTCTCACACCCCCAGCAAATGAACTTATGAATAAATGAATTGAAGTTTATTGTTCATAGCCTCTGATGCTATTTACGCAAAGTGCAAAGCAAATTACAGCGAAAACTCTTTAATACTAGTGAACAATGGGTCTCTAGGATGCATTTGAAGTGCTAAACGCAAGAGCGTGTTGTACATTGCTGCGCAGCAGGCGAGGCGAGCTGGCAAGTGCAGCGCAATGCGGTTTGGCGTACAACGGCACGCGATCTAATAATCCTCCAAACAATCCAGCATAATCGCGCTTGAGCCAGCACGAACGCTCGAAAGCATCCCCTTTGGGCGCGTAGGATATCTATCGTCGCTACCTCACTCGGATATAACATCGCGTCGCACGCCTTCGGTGGCTTGCCAAGCGCCGTATCGACAGCCCAGAAAATGTGGATGATAATATCTTCATCATGAGCCACACTTTCCATACTTATGGTGTCGGTGCTCCTTTTGACGATTTCAATCTGCACCACTGGCTAGTGCATCGGGGCGAGTCAAGCCCGCCCCATCTGCGAAGCAATCAACCTTAGTCTCTTGTCTGCCCCAAGTAAGCCCGCTCGGACTCGATGATAGCTTGCTCCTCAGCCGTGTTCGCGCCGAGCTTCTTGAACAGCGGCGCGGGTTCCGCCAGTGCTTGTCCCGCAGCGAGTTGACTCGGTTGCCATGTGCCAGTCGCCTTGCTGCCATCGTAAGTCAGCCCGTCGTGCGAGTGCCCCGCCTCTTGATAGGCGCGGATCACCTGCTCACCGAACAGCGAACCCTGATACCCCAGATAGCCGTGCAAGCGCTCCGCCGTGAAGGGCAGGAACGGAGCCAGCAGCAGCTTCAGGTTATCGATCACGCGCAGCACGGTATACACAGCCGTCCCCGCGTCGTCCCGATCTTCCTTGATGCGCTTCCATGGCGCGCGCCGATCCAGATACGCGTTCGTGTCGCGCACCAGCGCCATCGCCTCATTCAGCGCGGATCGCAGCTTGACCGTATTCAGCAGTTCACCGATTGTCTCGAACGCCGCCTCCGACTGCGCGATGATGGCTTTATCCTCGTCGCTCAACGCGGCGGGCGTCGGCACTTTGCCGTCGAAATTCTTCCGCGCGAAGCCGAGCATCCGGTTGACCAGATTGCCCCACGCGGCGACCAGCTCATTATTATTGCGCTGCACGAACTCCGCCCAGTTCCAGTCGCCATCTTTGGACTCAGGGAAACTGGCGGCGATGCAGTAGCGGATCGCGTCGGGGTCATAGCGTTCGAGGATGTCCGGCACCCACACCGCCCAGTTGCGGCTCTTGCTGAACTTCTGCCCCTCGATGTTCAAAAACTCATTGGCGGGCACGTCATACGGCAAGTTCAGATGCCCATCGCCTTCTTTGGCGTACAAGCCATCGATGCCGAGCAGTTCGGCGGGCCAGATCACCGTATGGAACTCGATGTTGTCCTTGCCGATGAAGTTGTAGATTTTGGCTTGCGGGTTGTACCACCACTGCTTCCACGCGTCCGGCTGCCCGATGTTCTTCGCCCATTCGATGCTGGCAGAGAGATAGCCGATGACCGCTTCGAACCACACGTACATCTTCTTCTTTTCCCACCCCGGCAGCGGCACATCGATGCCCCAATCGATATCGCGCGTGATCGGACGCCCCATCAGGTCGGGCACCTTGTTGCGGGACAGCGCCAGCACGTTCGGACGCCAGTGATCTTTCCCGTCGGCAAGGTACTTTTGCAGCGGCTCGATGAACGCGGCGAGGTTCAGGAAGTAGTGTTCCGTCTCGCGGATCACGGGCGTGCTGCCGTCGTTCTTGCTGCGCGGATTGATCAGGTCGAGCGCGTCCAGCAGGTTGCCGCAGTTATCGCACTGGTCACCGCGCGCGTTGGCGTAATGACAGATCGGACACTCGCCCTCGACGTAGCGGTCGGGCAAGAAGCGGTTCTCCGTCACGCTGAACAATTGCCGCTGTATCTCTTTGTACAGATAGCCGCGATCCAGCAGCGTCGTGAAGATGTCCTTCGAGACGGTGTGATGGTTCTCGGTGTCCGTATGCGTGAACAGATCGTAGCTGATGCCCATCGTGCGCTGCGTCTCAAGGAAGCGTTTATGATACTGCTCGAACAGCGCCCGCGCCGTGATCCCCCGCTTATCCGCTTCAACGGCAATCGGCGTGCCGTGCGCGTCAGAACCGCTGACCATCAGCACATGATTGCCCTTGAGCCGATGGTAGCGTGCAAAAATATCGCTTGGTAGGTACGCGCCCGCCAGATGCCCAACGTGCAAATCGCCGTTGGCATAAGGCCACGCTACCGATACATGGATGAACTCTGCCATTGATGGATTTCCCTCCAGAAGTGCTGCGATTGTAACCGAACGCTGACCAAGAGAAAATAAAACACGGCAAACAAAAAACCGCCGGAAAAATCAGCGGTTCTTGGTTGCCGTGTTACAGGAAACGAGTTAGTGCTTAGGTGCGGGCAGCAGTGAACTCGCCATCGTCGGGATGTTTCCCCGACCACGGTAAGTTACGCATCATTGCCAGTCCGTAGCAGTAATCGTTAATCATACCGACAATTATAGCATAGCCTGTCAAGGGTGTTGCTAGAATTGTTCGTGATACTCGAACCTCACAGGAGTTGACGAAATGCCTCACTACATCTGTCTGACGTGTGGCGTCCAATATGCCGAATCAAGCCAACCGCCGGAACACTGCCTGATCTGCGAGGATGATCGGCAGTACATCGGCTGGAACGGGCAGCAATGGACGACGTTGAGTGAACTACAACAGAAATATGCTAACCGGTTTATGCCTATCGAACCCGGCCTGAACGCCTTCAAGACCACGCCGGATTTCGCCATCGGTCAGCGCGCACATGTGATCCAGACGCCGCACGGCAACGTGTTATGGGAAACGGTCAGCTTGATTGACGAGGCGACGATTAAGACGCTCCGCGATTCGGGTGGCATTCAAGCCATCGCCATCTCGCATCCGCATTTCTATGACAGCATGGTGGAATGGAGTCACGCGCTAGGCGGCGTCCCGATCTACTTGCATCGTAGCAATCAGCCGTGGGTCATGCGCCCCGATCCAGTCATCCACTACTGGGATGGCGATACCTTCGCCATCAATCCGGATGTGACTATCATCCGCTGCGGTGGGCATTTCCCCGGTTCGTCAGTGTTGTATTGGAACGCCAACGGCGGCGTCTTGCTCACGGGCGACACGATCTATGTCGTGCAAGATCGGCGTTACGTCAGCTTCATGTACAGCTACCCGAATTTGATTCCGCTGCCACCGTCCGACGTACGCTCTATTGTGGCGTCGCTTGAACCGTTTGAATTTGATCGTCTGTATGGGAGCTGGATCGACCGGTTTGTGGCGTCTGATGCGAAGGCGGCGGTGAAACGCTCGGCAGATCGCTATATCGCGCACATCACGGAATGACACCAATGGGGCGTGGCTGGCAAAATGCCTTCGATTGCCTCAACGTTGCTGCTCCGGCTCGGTGAGCGGTAAGCACACGGTGAAGGTTGTCCCGACGTTCACTTCGCTGGTGACGGAAATGCTGCCGCCGTGCAAACTAACGATCTCTTTGGAGATGGTCAGACCGAGTCCAGTCCCGCGTGTGGTGCCGTCATTGGCGCGTACGAATGGGTTGAAAATTTGCTCCAACATATCCGGCGCGATGCCGATGCCCGTATCTTGCACGCGTACCAGAATTTGATGCATATTGGCGGGATCGCGTTCCAGTTTCAAAGTGACATCGCCGCCAGCGGGCGTATAGTTGATCGCGTTGATGGTCAGGTTGGTGATGACCTGCTTGAGCCGACTCTCATCGATATAAGCGAACAATTCTTCGTCGGGGAGCGCCGCCCGCAGGTGAACACCCTTGTTGTTGGCCTGAATATCTTCCATCTCCACGACTTGCTGGATCAGGTGGCTCAGGTTCATGTCTGCCCGATTCAAGGTGATCTTGCCTTGTTCGAAGCGCGTCACATCCAGCAGGTCTTCCATCAGGTTGTGCATCCGATCCACAACCTGCCGGATGACCTTCAAATGCTCGTCAGTACGTTCGGGCTGTTTATCCAGCAAATATGATCGTAGTTTGAGGTTCGCCAACGGCGTGCGGAGTTCGTGCGAAGCGTTGGCAATGAAGCGATCTTTTTGCTGTTGCAGCGCTTTTTGCTGGCTAATGTCGCGGATGAGCAGTACGCCCGCAATACCCTGAACATCCTTCAAGCGGGTGAGCGTCATCAACGCGTCGAAGGTGCTGCCGTCGGCGCGCTTAAGTTGTGCTTCCATGCTCAAGTGGCTCGTCCGGTTCAGCCCTTCCGCAATGATCTTGGCAAACCGCTGCTCGTCTGCCTCATTGACCAGCAAGAACTTGTAGAAGTTGGGTACGCTGTCAAAGTCGTTATCTGAATAGTGGAAAATCTGATGGAACGCCCCATTCGCATACTGGAAGGTCACAAACGAATCTTTGAGCTGCCATGTGACAACCGCCTCATCCATCGAGTTCAGGATGGCAGACAACCGCTCTTGTTCGCTGGCGAGGTCGTGCGTACGTTCCCGCACACGGTCTTCCAACTCACCCTTATGCCGCAAGACTTCTTTATACAACCGTGCGTTTTCAATCGAGGTAGCGGCACGTTCAGCAAATGCTTGCAGGGTATTGCGGTCAGCGTCTCCGAAGGCATCGGGGTACATACTGCGCAAATCCAATACGCCGATCACGCCGTTGGGTGTGCGCAGCGGCATCACCAAGCGCGACCGTGTGCGGCGGTCTCCATCCGAATAGGCAGGGCTAACCAGCACATCATGCACGTACAGCACGCGTTCTTCGCGCATCGTCTCATAAATGGCGATGTCTACGCTCAGGTCAGCGTCAGCAGCGGCTTGGTACTGTCCGGCACGGGCGATTCGCACGGCGTTCCCCGCTTTATCTTTCAGGATGATGCTGCAATCCACCTTGCCGAATTCACGTACCACCACTTCCGCAACCTGTCGGCACAGGCTTTCCAGATCGCCCGCATCGACCAACGAGGTGTGCAGGAAGGAGGTGGCCTGATTCAGCACTGCCATTTGCTGTGCGTCCCGACGAATCTGGTCGAACAACTGCGCGTTCTGGATGGCGATGGCGGCTTGGTCGGCAAACACACGCAGGCGTTCGGCATGGATCGGCGTGAAGAAATTTGGCGTATCGTGATCCAGATTCAGGAAGCCTACCACCTCGCCAAAAGCCATGATCGGCACGCCCAGATACGAGCGTATCCACGCCATTTCCGGCAGCACCTGCCAGCCCGCAAAGCGCGAGACATCCGGGATCAAGCACGGCTTACCCGTTTCACGCATATATTTGATCGTATACAGATCGACGGGTAAGAAGTACGCCGTCCGTCCTTTGAATAACTCGCTCGTGCGTCCGCGTACATACGCCACGGAAGCGCCGTCGGGCGTGAGCATCACGATGCTGGCTGAAATATGCGGCACTACGCGGTTAGCATTATCGAGGATTTCGTTCATCACCTCGTCGGGATCAAGGGATCGTGTCAGGGCACTGGCGGTATCGCGGAACGCTTCTGCCAAAGCACGCTGCTCATGCTCCGCAGCTTGCGCACGATAGCGATCACTGACATCAATCGCGACGCCGCTGCCACCAATGATCTCCCCGTCGTTGGTGCGGATGGGCGAAAACCACGTTTCAAAAGTGAGGTTGGGCAGCACCAGAGAATGGATAATGCCGAGGAAACTCTCACCAGCTAACGCACGTTTACAGTTCTCCACGAGGTCAGGTTCGCGTTCGGTGAACAAGAAAATCGATCTGCCGACGAGGTCATCGGGATTCATGCCAGTGTTGTCTAGCCCTTTGCCAGACATGAACGTGACCAAGCCGTTGCTGTCGAAAGTGAACATAATCATCGGCGTGTTGGCGATCACGGTGCGGAAGCGTTCTTCGCTCGCGCGCAGTGCTTCCTTGGTGCGCTTACGCTGGATCACGCTCAAGATCATCTCAACCAATACTTTGAGCAGCGCGATGTCGCCCACTGCCCAATTACGTTCTTGCCGGAGCGTCGCAAAGCCAACATAGCCCGCCAGTTTGCCTTCATGTTGCATCGGCAGCATAAGGGCGGACTTGACGCCAGCACTCTCTAACGACTGCCGCTCATTGATGCCTTCCGGTGGGATCTGATCAAGTGTCGGCAGATGCACAGTTTCTAGGTGCTGGAGCTGATCGAACCACCACGGATAACGTGAATAATCCGACATCTCTTCTTCATGCTCTAGATGTGGGATGCCATCCGCTACCCAATAGTGCGTGAGGCGCATCATACCGTCGGGCGATACCAACTGGATCACGGAGCAGCGATCCGCGCCGATGAAACGCCCGATCCGCGACAACGCGCGCGTGATGGCAACGTCGAATTGGTCATCACCGAGGTTGACGAAATCCGAGGAAACCGTCGTCACCAAGCCTTCGATGCGGCGGCGATGATGGAGCTGTTCCATCGCCTGAACGCGGTCAGTGACATCGCTTTGCAATCCGATGAAATTGATCAGGCGGTCTTGCTCATCGAAAACGGGATTGATCGTCAGGTCGTTCCAGAATACTTCGCCATTTTTGCGATAGTTCAGCACAATGCCATGAAATTGGTCTTTATCCACCATCGCCTGACGGATGCGCTGGATGCTGTTCGTATCCGTCTGCGGGCCTTGCAGCAACCGGATATTTTGACCGAGCAGTTCATCCCGCGTGTAACCTGTCATGTTCAAGCATGCCGGATTCACGTAGACCATCGGGTTATCCGGTAAATTCGGATCAGTGATGAAGACGCCAGTATGCAATGTATTGAGCGCCGTCAACCATTGGTGGTTGGCGGATACCATCTTGCTCAGGGCATGGTCAGCACGATTCTGCGTCGTGATGTCGCGCAGCGTGAGCAGAAAGGCAGGCTCGGATTCCCATTCGGTATCCATCACGCGCAGTTCGATGATGTTCTTGGTCTCGCCCTCACCGTTTAATGCGATCTCGGTCACTTGATGGGGGATTAGGGGGAGTTCGGTGGTCGAGCCGATCAACTGATCGAGGCTGCGACCGAGGAGGCGTTCTGCCGCCGCATTAGCGAACCGGATGACGCGATTCTTATCAATAATCAACGTCCCGTCCACGTTAGGGAGGATCACGTTACGAAAACGCGCTTCGCTGGTGATCAATTCCGACTCTAAGTAGCCGAGTTGACGCTGCATGTGGAAGTTTTCGACGATCAACGACAGCATCCGCGCCATCTGTGATCCGATTTGCTGTTCTGGCAGCAAATAATCGGTGGCTCCGGCGGCGATGGCTTGTTCGGCTTCAGCTTCGTTTTCTGCCAGCGCGATCACGGGCAGACGACCAGAAATAGCATGAAGGTAATCTTGTAACCGTTCGGTGGGTAGCGTCACTAGTACAGCATCGGCGCTCGTCCCTAACAACACTTGGTCAGCCTTAACAATGCCATCCACCCGCGTGATCTTAAAACGCGTGGCGGACGTAGGCACGGTCAGCGCACGTTGAATCTGGTGGAGGTTAGCGTTTGAATCGTCGATCAGCAGCAATCGGACAGTGATCGGTGTCATGTGTTCGGTCGTCGGTGACAAAATTCGCATTCATCTATTCTACACAGCTCTCCTTACAAAATGTTTAATAAGGTTATTCTGGTTTGCAAAGTCGCGCTAGTCTGGCACACTGTGCGGAGCGTGTCACACAGACTGATAACCCATAAATTATATGGCTCCTATAGCAACCTTGAACACACCGCCGACGCCAGATATTAAGACGGTTTAGCAACAACATCGTATGCCGTTAACCCAAATAGGCATTATGTTTCACACGTCGTTCACTATCTGTTAGCACTATCCTTCTATCCTCAACTTTGTTATGCACCGTCTTGTCGATGATAGAAAGTGCTGCGTATGCTTCAAATCACCGATGTCAAAGTCGTCTATCCAAACGGCAACGAAGCGCTGAAATCAGTCAGTTTCACGGCACAAAAAGGCGAAATCGTCGCTATCATCGGGCGTTCCGGCGCGGGCAAGTCCACGCTCTTACGCTGCGTTAACGGGCTGCAATCATCCACGGCGGGCACGGTCATCCTCGACAATGACAATATTACATCGATGTCCGCCGCCGAACTGAACCTCGCACGTCGCAAAATCGGCTTTATCTGGCAAGAGTACAACCTAATTGATCGGTTGCCGGTGATCACCAACGTGTTAACTGGTCGTTTGGGCTACAACCGGGGCATTAGCTCTTGGCTTGGTTACTTTAGCCCGCAGGATCGCGACATCGCCCTGCATAGTCTTGAACGTGTCAATATGCTGCACCGTGCAAAATTCCGTGCCGACCGTCTGTCCGGCGGTGAAAAACAGCGTGTTTCCATCGCCCGCGCCATCGCCCAAGAACCCAAAATTATCCTAGCAGATGAGCCTGTCGCCAGCCTTGATCCTGAACTTGCGGTGCAAGTTATGGGCGATTTAGCACGGGTAGCGCGTGAAGTTGGCGTCCTCACGCTAATCAATATCCATCATGTAGAACTAGCCCGTCGGTTCTGCGACCGCATCGTAGCGATTGCGCAAGGGGTGGTCGTCTTCGATGGAAAACCTGAAGACTTAACTGATGAAGTGCTCGATAACACTTATCGCTTCGACAAAGACAAATATGAACAGGCGGACGCGGTTGTCAGCAAGCCGCCCTCAGCCATAGACGATCTCCTGATCGATTTACAAAATACGATGAAACAGGCTGGCAATCCATCCGCAGCAGGGTAAAAGCGCATATGACTTCCAATGCTCAGGCCATTGACAAGAAAAATCAGACGTCCATATCGCCCGAATCCTTGCGTGTCGAATTGCGGCGTCCTTTCCCCCAACCGAGTCTACGCGGGATATTCATCTTGCTGGTAGTGGTATTCGTGCTAGCGGTAAGCTGGAACGCATCACGCCCGACCGCCATCAACCGCATAAATGGCATCGGGGATGTTGTTAGCCATATGGCGGACTTGGTTAGGCGCATGTTCCCCGTCCAGTTTGAGTGGGCACGCAACACCGAACGAACGATTAACATTCTGGGCAACGAAATCACCATCGGCTGGCCTCTGATTGTGACAGCCGTCATCGAGACGATAGAAATGGCAATTATCGGTACCTTAGGCGCGGTGGTGTTGTCGATGCCGATCAGCCTGCTGGCAGCTAAAAATACGTCACCCCATCCGCTTATCTATCAGATCACACGGTTGACGTTGAATTTTATGCGTTCAATTCCAGAACTGATCTGGGGGCTGTTGTTCGTAGTTGGTGTCGGCCTTGGCCCGTTCGCCGGTGTGCTGGCACTGGCATTTGGCTCCATAGGCTCGATGTCGCGCATCTATGCCGAAGCCATCGAGCAAATCGATCCACAGCAGGTATTGGCAGTCCGAGCGACCGGGGCTACTTCTATCCAGACCTTTTTATATTCGGTTATCCCGCAAGCGCTGCCCCTCTTGATTTCGTACTCGATCATCTATTTCGAGAGCAATGTCCGGCACGCCACCATTCTCGGCTTGGTAGGCGCAGGTGGCATCGGCCTCAAGCTGTGGGAATACACCGGGTTGGGGAACTATCCTCGCTTAATGGGCACCGTCATTGTCCTTGTGGTGGCAGTCACCATCATTGATAGGTTCAGCAATCAGATCCGTCAGCGTTTCATCTAGCGCGACGTGGTTTTAATAAGTACTCAAGGAGAGACACATGCACAAGTTTCAACGTATTCTTCTTTCTCTAGTTGTGGCGGCACTGCTCGTCGTTGGTACGGGCGTAGCCACCAAAGCGCAAGACAAAACAGGCTGGCCTGAAACTTTCATCATCGGCGTGTACCCCGGTGACAACATTGAGAAGGCCATTGCCTCTAACCAACCGCTGGCGGACTATCTGACCAAGACGCTTGGTGTCCGTACCGTGATCATTACTGGCACCAGCTATAACGCCGTGATCGAAGCCATGCGCGCTGGTCGTGCAGATGCCTTCGAAGTCGGCCCCTTCTCGTACACGCTGGCGGCTGCCGTTGCCAACGCCGATGCTATCGCCGTTGCTGACTACAGCACGACCGTGAACTTAGAGCGTATCCCCGGCTACTACAGCGTCATGATTACCTTGAAGGGTTCTGGCATCAAGAGCATCGCTGACCTGAAGGGTAAGACCTTCTCGTTCACCGATCCCGCTTCTACCAGCGGCTACTTGGTTCCTTCCAACGACATTATGGCTGATCAGAAATTCACGGATGTCTCGGAAATCGATGGCTTCGTTGGCAAGACTGTGTTTGCGGGCAATCATCCCGCCTCCGTACTCTCGGTTGCGCAAGGCAAGACGGATGCTGGTGCAACGTTTGATGACAACCTCGCGGATCAGGTCAAGGCTGGCGCTGCCAAAATTTGCGGTGCAACCGATGATCACGCCACTAACCCGTTCCACAGTGCTCTGACTCAAGAGCAGATCATGAAGTTCTATGACGAATGCCCAGATGGTGATGTGGTTGTTTTCCATCAGTCGCCCCTGATCCCGCAGACACCGTTCGCCATCAACAAGGATCTGCCTGAGTCGTTCAAGGCAGCCGTGACCGATGCGCTGCTGAACATCTATAAGGACACTGAGTTGGTGAACGCGTTGGGTCGCTATTACGTTGATCCGCGTACCATCAACAAAGAGTTGAAGACCATCGACGCGCTCTACGATCCTCTGCGTGAGATTGCCACGAATCTCAAGATCGACCTCACCAAGCGCTAAAAACTACGCAACATCAAGTTGGGTCGGCGTGATATTCATTACGCCGACTTTAGTTGCCAGCCAGCTCACCTTCACATTAACGACAGTTAGCAGTATCCACCTCGTCTTTTAACCATTTTCCCCTAAATATTCCCTGCGCCGTTCAACATCCGTTATTTCGACGCGAGTATTCTCTGTGCGGTTGATGCAGAACCTGTTTCGGGTGTAAGAGGGACTACCTGCCATATGCTCCAAATCACCGATGTCAAAGTTGTTTATCCAAACGGCAACGAAGCGCTGAAATCGATCAGTCTGACGGCGCAAAAGGGCGAGATCATCGCCATCATCGGGCGTTCAGGCGCGGGCAAGTCCACGCTTCTACGCTGCATCAACGGCTTGCAGCGCACGGCGGCGGGCAACGTGATCCTTGATGGTGAGGACATCACCAAACTAAACGACCGCGAACTACATACGCTGCGTCGCCATATCGGCTTTGTCTGGCAAGAATATAACCTTGTTGATCGTCTGCCTGTGATCACCAACGTGTTGACCGGACGGCTTGGCTACAACCGCAACATGGGTAGCCTGTTTGGCTATTTTGACCGCAAGCATCGCGAGATCGCGTTGCGTAATATCGAGCGCGTGAATCTGTTACATCGTGCGCAGCAGCGTGCCGATAGCCTATCCGGCGGCGAAAAACAGCGCATCTCGATTGCCCGTGCCATCTCGCAGCAGCCCAAACTACTGCTGGCGGACGAACCGGTCGCTTCGCTCGATCCGGAGTTGGCATGGCAAGTGATGAGAGACTTGGCGCGCGTTGCCCGTGAAGACGGCGTGCTGACGCTGATCAATATTCATCAGGTCGATCTGGCGCGCGCCTTTTGTGACCGCATCATCGGCATCGCGCAGGGTGTGGTTGTCTTCGATGGCAAGCCGCTCGATCTGACCGAGCACATACTCGATGAGATTTACCGCTTCGACAAGCCCAAAAATGATGTGATTTCCAACTTGAGTGACGAATTAGCGCGCCAGCGCATGAACGTTCCCATTCCATCTAACGCCACGCTTGGCGCGGCAACCGAGGTGACACGTGGCTAACCTCGTAAAAGTCGAATCAGCCCCCGCCGCTATCGACAAAGAAAAGATCAGCGATATTCGTGATCGGTTGCTAAATCCCTTCCCGCGCCTCAGTCTTGGCTCACTGTCGCTAATTCTGCTGACGATTGTCATCCTGTGGTGGGCAGCGTCGGGCGTGCAGCCAGATTGGGAACAGATCAATCGCGGTAAGACGCCCCTCGACGCGATTATCGAGTTCGTTGGCAATCTATTCCCACCACAGTGGGAAATGCTGCACGTTCACATCGGTACCGACGCCAACGGCGCGATTACCGTCCAGCAAGATACCAGTTTGCAGTTGGAAAAAGACCTCGATTATCAATTCCAATATCCCCTTGTCCTCAAATTTATCGTGGAAACCATCCAGATGGCGCTGATCGGGACGATTGTTGGGGTGTTTCTGTCCTTTCCGTTTGCGCTCTTAGCCGCCCGCAATACCGCCCCCAATCCAGCTATCTACTACGTGACCCGTTTGATCCTGAACGCCATTCGTTCAGTGCCGGAGATCGTCTGGGCGTTGATCTTTGTGGCAGCGGTCGGGCTTGGCCCCTTCAGCGGCGTGCTGGCGCTGGCAGTCGCAGGCATCGGCTCCAAAGGCAAGCTGTATGCGGAAGCGATTGAAGCCATCGATCCGCAGCAGGTGATGGCGGTACGGGCAACGGGCGCAGGACGCTTACAAGTCTTCGCTTATGGCGTAGTGCCACAAGCGCTGCCGCTGGTGCTGTCGTACACGCTGCTCAGTTTCGAATCCAACGTGCGTGCCGCCACCATCCTCGGCTTGGTTGGCGCGGGTGGAGTCGGATTTTTGCTCACCAAGTACCTGAACTTGTTCCAGTTCAAGGAGCTGATGGGAACGGTGATTTTACTCGTCGTGGCTGTCACTGTCATCGACCGTTTCAGTGATTATCTGCGCAAGAAATTCATCTAGCACTATGTACAGGAGAGACTCGCATATGAAGGCATTTCGCACTATTGTACTATTGGCTGTTGCTGCTGCCCTGTTGATTGGTGGCTCCAACCGTCCCGTCGCCGCGCAAGAAGACCGCGCGGGTTGGCCTAGCAACTTCATCGTCGGCATTTTCGCGGGTGAAGATCCCGGTAAAGCGCTCAGCGGCTTCGAGCCGGAACGCGCCTATCTCGAAGAAAAACTCGGCATCCGTACCATCATGTACACCGGTGGCAGCTACACCGCCGTGATCACCGCCATGAAGGCTGGTCGCGTGGATGGTTTTGAAGTCGGCCCCTTCAGCTACCTGCTTGCAGCTCAGGAAGCCAACGCCGAAGCCCTCGCCGTGCAAGCCGCTGGTACGACCAAGTCGGGTGCGCTCGTCAATCCTGACATCAAGCCCTACTACTACAGCGTGATTGTCACCAAGAAGAAGTCCGGCATCAAGACGCTGGCTGATCTCAAAGGTAAGTCGTTCAGCTTCGTTGATCCTGCCTCGACTTCTGGCAATCTGATGCCCCGTACCCTGATCATCAAGGAAACTGGCCTTGATCCTGATAAGGACATGAAGACCATTTTCGCGGGTTCGCATCCCACCTCCGTAACCGCCATTTGGTCTGACAAGGTAGACGCTGGCGCGACCTACATCGGCAACCTCGTCACGATGGCGAACGAAGGTCAGGTTGACCTGTGCTGGTTCAGCGACGGCGTGATCGATGAGAAGCGCAGTGCCGACGACCTCGCCACACTGTACGACACCTGCAAGGATGATCAGCTCGTCGTCATCGCCATGACCGACCCCATCCCCAACACACCATTCGCCGTTAACAAGAACCTGCCGGAATCCTTCAAGAAGGCGGTCAAGGATGCCCTGCTCGCCATCAAGGACGACCCCGAACTGGTCGCCAAGCTCGGCAACTGGTACGTTGATCCCGCCGCCACCGACACCAGCCTGAAGGCCACTGACAACTTCTATGATGGTCTGCGCGACGTTGCCAAAACGCTCGGCCTAGAGCTGAAGAGTTTGGTTAAGTAATCGTAAAATCAATTCGTGGGTAAATATGTTATGGTGGTTGGGTCGTTCGACCAACCACCATTTTTTCGGAGTCACGGTGACTAATCGACAGTATTCCCAGAGCGAGTACCTCAGCGTCCTCAGCCAAGCTCAAGTTGAGCCATTGAAACTACTAGCCGAAGCCGTTATTCCGGCGTTGGAACCGATCACCGTCATCTACAACCGCACCGGGCTGGTGATGCTGCCCTACCGCGACTCAGCACAGGGCAGCACCTTCCATCTGGGCGAAGTCCTGATCGCGGAAGCGCGCATCCAAGCGGCAGGCGCGGAAGGCTACGGCGCGTGTCTCGGTCACGATCTGGAACAATCCTTGGCAATCGCCATCCTCGACACCGCGTTGACGGTTGGGCAGCATGTCGAGCCGATCACCGCCTTCATCGCAGCACAAGCGCAGTTGCAGCATGAGGCACAAGAATCGCTGCTGCGTAATGTGGAAAGCACCCGCGCCGAAATGGAGACGTTCTGATGACGCCTGTTACGCCTGCCTTCACCGACGCTGAAGCCCACACGCGCGAAACATTCCTCGCGCTGATGTGGGCAATGAGCTATCCGGGGCGCGTGCATACGCTGCCTACGCCAGACGATGACACCTTGGCAGCTTTTCAAGCCATCGGTGACACCTTGCTCGATCTCGAAGTCAGCTATTACACGCCAGACGCCGTGCTAAATCGCCATTTGCAGCGCACCACCAGCCGCTTCCTCGAACCATCGCAAGCGGGTTATTTATTTTTCCCCTCGGTAGGCGAAGATCACATCGCTGAACTCGCGCAGGCCAAGCTCGGCACCATGCTGTATCCCGACGAATCCGCCACCCTGATCCTCGGCTGCACCTTCGACGGTACGCCGATCACGCTAACTGGCCCCGGCGTCAACGGCACGGCACCGATCACGGTTGGATCGCTGCCTGCTGCTGTTTGGGACTGGCGCGAGAAAACCCGACGCTATCCGCTCGGTTGGGACATCATCCTTGTGGCGGGTAATCAGGTCATCGGCATACCGCGCAGCACCAGCATCGAGATGGGCTAGGAAGGCGAATTATGGTTTATGTAGCAGCCAAAGGTGGCGAACAAGCCATCCTGCATTCGGAGCAGTTGTACCATTATCTGAACGGCGGTCTGAGCTTGGATCGTGTGCGCGACATCGAGCGCCATCTTCCCTATCTAATTGACCGCGTGATGGGCGAAAGTTCCTTGTACGCGCCTGAATTGGCGGCGTTGGCGTTGGCGCAGACCGGCGGCGATTTATACGAGGCTGTCCTGCTCCTCCGTGCCTATCGCTCCACGCAGCCCCGTGTCGCCTACGCCGAACCCGTCATCGCGGATCGGATGATCACGCTGCGGCGCATCTCGGCGGCCTTCAAAGACATTCCCGGCGGGCAAATTCTCGGCCCCTCGCTCGACTACAGTCACCGTCTGCTGCGTATGGATATTCTGGACGGCGCACAGGACACAGTAGCGCCGCCCGCTGCGGACGCCACCGCCAAACTCGCCTCGCCAACCTACCCGCTGGTCGCGGATTGGCATCGGGCGAACGGCGTGTTGCCCCACATCGAACCCGACGCTACCGATCCCGTCGCGCTGCCGGACATCACCAAAGATCCCTTGCTGATGCCCGCCCCGCGCGCGCACCGTTTGCAATCCTTAGCGCGGGCGGATTCGGGCGGCGTACTGGCGCTCGGCTATTCGGTCATGCGCGGCTACGGCATGTCGCACCCGACGGTCAACGAACTGCGCCTCGCGCACGCCGATGTCGAGATCAAGCATCCCGTCACGGGTGAAGTGTTCAGCGCGGGCAAGGTACGCGTCAGCCAGTGCGAAGTCGTCACGGAAGCCAGCAGCGGCAAAAACGCCGGACACGGCAAGCGCATCGGCTTCGCGGCGACGATGGGTTGGAACGAAGTCAAGATCATCGCCGCCTCCACGCTCGATCTCGCCATGAACGAATCCGATCCGCACCCCGCGCATAACGAAGAATTCGTCCTCTACCACACCGAAGCAGTGGAATCGTCGGGCTTCTGCATCCATTTCAAACTGCCGCACTACGTCACCTTCGCCAGCAGCATGGACGCCCTGCGCGGCGTGATGGCGCAAACCTACGGCGGCGATGCGCAAGCCGAAACAGCATCGAAAGAAGAACCTGTATCCAGCGCTGAGGCCGTGACAGGCAAATGAGCGAACAACCCATGAACACACAAACGCCTTCCCTCGCCGCCTTGACGCACCAGCGCCAAGATTACGCCTATGGCTTCTTGGACGATTTCGCCAAGCGCGAACTCCGCCGCCGCACGCTCAAGGCCATCGCTGTACCGGGCTATCAAGTACCCTATGCCAGCCGCGAACTGCCCATCGCGCGCGGCTGGGGCACGGGCGGCTTGCAAGTCACCCTGAGCCTCGTCGGGCCAGACAGCGTCGTCAAGGTCATCGATCAAGGCGCGGATGACTCGGTCAACGCGGTCAATTTGCGGCGTTTCATCAGCCGCATGAGTGGCGCACAAACCACAACGGACACCGTACAAGCCACCTTGATCCAGAGCCGTCACCGCATCCCCGAAGAAATCCTGCGCGAAGGCCAAGCACTCATTTTGCAAGTGCCCGATCCCGAACCCTTGCGCGGCGTGGCGAAAGATACCTCGCTGGCGGCGCAGCTCCACGCTGATGCCGATTACGGGCAGATGTGGTTGGTGCTGTACGAGCAGTTGGTGCGCTATAACCAGTATGTACAGGGCGCGAGCTATCCCTCGCTCGTCAACGGGCGCTACGTGATCAGCCCTAGCCCGATCCCGCGTTGGGATACGCCCAAACTGCATCAAGCCCCGCATCTGACGCTGCTCTCGGCAGGGCGCGAAAAGCGCCTGTACGCCGTCCCGCCCTACACCGACGTTTATCCGCTGGAATTCACCGATGTGCCCTTCCGCGTGGAAGATCAGCGCACATGGGTGGATCGTGTTACGGGCGTGCTGCACAAATTCATGACCGAAATCCCGCAGCCAGACGGCTCCGTCCAGTACGAAATCTCGGATACGGGCTACATCGAAAAGCTCAAGCGCAAACTGAGCGATCCCAACGCGCCGCTCGGAGCCACCTATTTTGACGACGAAGGGAAATTCTACATCGATGGCTATCTCAAGTAACGGCAATCACCGCGTGTACACCGCGCCGCGCCTCATCCAGTCCAAGCCGTTGGTGCAGGTACGCGGCCTAGCCCGCAGCTATGGCAAGATCGCGGCGGTGGCGGATGTCAGCTTCGATGTTTATCCGGCGGAAATCCTCGGCATCGTGGGCGAGTCCGGTTCCGGCAAATCGACGGTACTGCGCCTGTTGAATCTCGAAGAACCTGCCACCGCTGGCACCTATTCGCTGGACATGCCCGGTTACGCAGGCGTCGATCTGTTCGCGCTGGATCGCTTCGCGCAGCGTGACGTGCGCATCTACAACATCGGGATCGTCTACCAGAATCCGCATTTAGGGCTGCGTATGAAGTACACCAGCAGCGGCAACGTAGCCGAACGCCTGCTGATCACGGGCGAACGCACCTTCGCCACGCTGCGCCAAGCCGCCAAGGAATCGCTAGAAGCCTCCGAATTCCCGATCAACCGCATGGACGACCAACCTAACAAGCTCTCTGGCGGGATGCAGCAGCGCGTGCAGTTAGCCAAAGCGATTGCCCTCAAGCCGCGTCTCCTGCTGCTCGATGAGCCGACGACGGGGCTAGATGTCTCGGTGCAAGCGCTGGTACTCGATACGCTCAAACGCCTCCAGCGCGAACGCCAGATCACCATCATCATCGTCTCGCACGATCTCGGCGTGATCCGCATGTTGGCGGATCGTGTCATCGTGATGCGGCATGGGCGCGTGGTCGAGTCCGGCCTGACCGATCAGGTCTTGGAAGACCCGCAAGATGCGTATACACAGCAATTGGTTCATGCGAAGTTATAGAGGTTGCCGATGTCGCTGCTAACGGTACAGGGCTATACCAAACGGTTCACCATTCACCATCTGAACCGCGAGATCGCCGTCTTTGAAAATCTCGAATTCACCGTCGCGCCCGGTCAATTCACGCTCGTGGTCGGGCCGAACGGCGCGGGCAAATCGACGCTGCTGCGCTGCTTGTACCGCACCTATCTGCCGACGGCGGGCAGCGCGGTCTATGCCTCGCAGTACGGCGACATCGATCTGGCGACGGCGGCGGATGTGGACATCAGCGTGCTGCGCAATACCGAGATCGGCTTCGTCACGCAGTTTTTGCGCCCGCGTCCACGCATCAGTGCCTTGGAATTGGTGGCGGAACCGTTGATCGGTTCAGGCATCGCGTGGAACGACGCCTTGCAGCAAGCCGAAGCCATGTTAACCTTGTTCAATCTCAAGCCTGAGTTATGGCACGCCTATCCAACCACCTTTTCCGGCGGCGAACAGCAAAAAGTCAACTTGTCGCGGGCGCTCATCCGTCCCCGTCGGCTGCTGCTCTTGGACGAACCCACCGCCTCGTTGGATGTGCCCACGCGCACGGCGCTGGTCTCGCGGTTAGCCGAACTCAAGGCGCAAGGGGTGGCGATGATTGGCATCTTCCATCATGCCGAAGATGTCACAGCGCTGGTCGATTCGAATATTTACATTAGTGCGGCGGTGGATGCGTCGCTGGCGAGGGAGATTGAAAATGTGGTTGAGTGATTTTCGCGTCGTCCTGCCGGATCAGGTGCTGGAACATGGTTCCGTGCGGGTCGAAGATGGACGCATTGCTGAGATCATCGATACGCCGTGTACAGAAGCCGCTGTGGTCGGCACTGGCCTCACGCTGATCCCCGGCTTGATCGATCTGCACGGGGATATGTTGGAGCGCGAGATCGAGCCGCGTCCCGGCGTGCCGTTTCCCACCGATCTAGCGCTGCTCGAACTCGACAAACGGATGGCGGGCGCGGGCATTACCACCTGTTATGCTGCCCTGTCCTTCCAATGGGATCCCGAAGATAGCAAGCGCTCGGATAAAGTCACCCGCGCCATCATCAACACCGTCAACGACATGCGCGAACATCTGCTGGTGGATACCTTTATCCACGCGCGTTTCGAAGTCACCAATGCGCAGGTCGGCGGCTTACTCACCGAACTGCTGGACGCGGGCAAAATCCACCTCGTCTCGATCATGGATCACACGCCGGGGCAGGGGCAGTACAAAGATGTCAAGAAGTACATCGAATTCGTCACCAAATGGCTCGGCGTGACGGAAGAAGACCTCGACCCCGAATTTCTGATGAACCGCATCCAAGCCCGAATCGCCAAACAGCAAGCCCGCCAGTGGAGTTGGACAGTGGTCGAAGACGTGATGCAGATCGCCAAGGCACGTAACGTGCCCGTCGCCTCGCACGATGACGACACCCAAGAAAAGGTCGATCATCTGGCGGAACTCGGCGTATCGATCAGCGAATTTCCCGTCACGTTGGAAGCCGCCCAAGCCGCCAAATCGCATAACATGCACGTCGTCATGGGTGCGCCGAACGCTCACCGCGCCTATTCCTATTCCGGCAATCTGAGCGCCATCGACGCCATCAAGGCGGGCGTGGTCGATACGCTGGCGGTGGATTATCTGCCCGCCGCTTTGCTCCATGCGCCCTTCGACATCGCGGATAAGGGCATTTTATCGTTGCCTGAAGCCATCAAACTCGTCAGCCAGAATCCCGCCGACGCCGTTTTCCTCACCGATCGCGGCAGGATCGAAGTCGGCAAACTCGCCGATCTCGCCTGTGTCGAAGTCGAGCCGCACCGCCGCGTGCGCGGGACGCTGCGGCACGGTCAACCGATTTTCTGGGACGCCTCGATGGCGAAACGCGGCACGTTGACCATGATCGAACAGCGTTAACACACAACACCAAGGAAACTAGTGTCATGCAGCATATTGAGCACTTAGCGCCCGCCACGATTGACAAACTCGGCAAAAAATCGCTGTCCGATCAGCCCACCATCCACGAGCCGTGCTATATCCTGAACAGCGATCTCGGCGCGTGGACGGAGATCGGGCGTAACACAATTATCGTGGAGTCCAGCCTCGCGGACTACAGCTATTGTGATGGCGACGTGTCGATGATCTACACCACCGTCGGCAAATTCGCCTCGATAGCCTCGCACGTGCGGATCAACCCCGGCAATCATCCCATGGAGCGCGTCAGCCAGCACCACTTTACCTATCGTCGTCGTCAGTACGGCTTCGATGACCATGACGACACGGCTTTCTTCGAGTGGCGGCGCGAGCATCACTGCGAGATCGGGCATGATGTCTGGCTCGGTCACGGCGTGACGGTCATGGCGGGCATCAAGATCGGCACAGGCGCGGTGGTCGGTGCGGGTGCGGTCGTCACCAAAGACATCGCGCCCTACGAGATCGCCGTAGGTGTTCCCGCCAAGCCGATGCGCAAGCGCTTCACGGATGCGCAGATCGAGGCACTGCTGCGGATCGCGTGGTGGGACTGGGATCATGCTACAATCAAGGTGCGTTTCAACGACTTCTTGGATATGCCAACCTTTATCGAGAAATACAGGGAATGAACTCACAGCGTTTTATCGAACTTGAGGGCGCGCTCAACGTGCGCGATCTGGGCGGCTACGACACCAATCACGGCAAGCCAACGGCATGGGGGCGCGTCTTTCGCGCCGATAGCCTGCACAAGCTGACCGCTGCTGACGAACTAAAACTACGCGATCTGGGCTTGCGCGCGATCATCGATCTGCGCCGCCAAGATGAGATCGACGTAGAACCTGATTTATGGATGACCGATCCCACCATCCGCTTCCATCACCTCCCGATCAACGAAGTGGCGGTTTCGTCAGCCATCTCGGTGCAAAAATACGACATCCACGACCTGACCGAGCTGTACCGCAGCTTTCTGGACGTGCGTCAGCCGCAGCTCAAGCGCATCTTCACCGCGATTGTAGACGTGAGCGATCAACCGCTCGTCTTCCACTGCTCGGCAGGCAAAGACCGGACGGGCATCGTCGCCGCGCTGCTCCTCGATATCGCGGGCGTGCCAGCCGAAACCATCGCGCAAGATTACGAACTAACGCGGGATCGCATCACTTCGCTGCTATCGAAATACCGCGAACGCGCCATCCGCGAAGGCTTCGATCTCACCCGTCACGAACGCATGTTGGAATGCCAGTACGAGACCATGCTGGACACGGTTGGCTATCTGCACGACACATACAACGGTGCGGATAACTACCTCTCGCAAATCGGCCTGACTCGCGATCAAGTAGATCGCCTCCACTGGCTGATGGAAGGTTAATTCTATTTCACCGCGCTGTATCAGAAGTAATACTTTGCTCGATGAACTGTGCCGCCTTGGTGAAGCATTCGAGCGGCGCACGCACGTACCCCGCCCCGATCTGCCCGATGCCCGGTAAGCGGTGCGCGATCCCCGTCGTGATGATCGGCTGAATCCCAGTCTCGATCACCTTGTAAATATCCACGCCGCTTGGCGTACCGCGCCCGCCGAGCATCGCTAGGTCGAAGTGCGTGCTTTGCTCCACCGTGATCTTGTACATTTCCATCATCGCGGCGGTCAGATACTCCACCGTCCCGCCGATGAACTCGGTGATCGCGGGCGCACCGCCCACCGCGAAGCCGCCCAAGCCGCTGGCCTCGGTGATCGCGCTGTCGCCCAGATCGCGGTTGGCATCTGCTGCCGTGAAGCCGGGAAAATAATGCCCCGTGACGACGGGTGACGGCGCGGTGAACCAACGTCCCTGCACGCGGATGCTGAACTCCACACCGTTACGCGAAAACGCCGTCACGATGCTGGCGTTGGGGACGGCCTCCGCTGCCAACCATGCTGCCTTGCACGAGGCCATCGTTAGGTTCAAGAAGAAGTAATCGCGCCCGATCATGAATGACAGCACTTCATCGATTTCGGCAGTGGTGAGCGAAGTCTTCATCAAGCCGGGGATCAGTGCTTGGATCAACAAACATAGCGCGGCACGGTTGCGGCTGTGGCATTCATCGCCCATATGTAGCGCCTCGCGCACCAATGGGAAGATCGGCAGTGGCGCGAGTCGTAACACAGCTTCCCGCAAACGCGGAGCCAACACCGCCTGTATCCAGCGCAGTCGCTCGATCACGGCGGGGCTGTTCGCGCCGTAGCGCAGCGCAGCGCCGGGTCCTTCATTCAGATTACTGTAGGCGCGCGTGTGGTTTACTGAGTCTTCGATCACCCACACGGGCATCGACGCCGAGATCACGCCTGCCATCGGCGCGATGGCATCATGCTGATGATTCGGTGCGATGCGGATTTCGCCCCGTTCCAGCAGAACACGCGCCGTTTCCAGATCATGCGCCAGCCCTTCATACACCGCCGCGCCCATGATCGCGCCCTGCATCGGCCCCGCCACATCCGCCCATGCAATCGGCGGCCCCGCGTGCAAAATCAGGTTATCTGCCATATTGGGGATCACGTCGCGGGCGCGTTGAATATCGATGATGGCGGGGGCGGCTTGGTTAAAGATGCTCATCACGCGCTGGTTAGCAAGGTCGCGTCGATCATGCTGAAGGATCACCGGAAGCTCCTCGGCTGGTAAACGGCGAAATTCGCGCAGTGTAGCGCGGGCAGTGAACATACTTGAATGGAGCCAAACTAACAATAGACATAATAACTAAAATCAGCCTTGGACAATTCTTGTAGTCTGCACAATGGCACTATCGATGCCCTTTGACTACACTCGATTCCAATTTCACGATCCACTAGGCTAGTCAGGCCACCACAAAGGACGCACCGCTATGCCGTTTGAACTGTTCGTCAATGGGACTCTGATGCGCGGTCTCAAGCTGAATCCCAACATGGGCACTTCAGAATTCTTGGGCGAGTTCCGCACCGCGCCCTACTATCGCGCCTTCACCATCAACGACGTACATCCCGGCATGTTCCGTGTGAATGACGGCGAGTCGGGCGGGGCCAGCATCTGGGGCGAGTTGTACATGGTGGATGACGAAACGTGGGCGAAGATTGAAGCAGGCGAACCGCCGAATCTGTATCGCGGCATGATCGAGCTGGAAGACGGGCGCAAGGTCTACGGCATCTTGTACCCGCGTGAACTGGCGGACGGTCATTACCCGGAGATCACGCAGTACGGCGGTTGGCGGGCTTACTGGGCGACGAAGTAGGGGGCGCAGATGTTAACCGTACACGCTGAACCATACGAATTTGCTTTTGACCCGACTCACACCGCGCTCATCATCATCGACATGCAGCGCGATTTTGTCGAACCCGGTGGATTCGGGGAAATGCTCGGCAATGATGTCTCGCAGTTGCGCACCGCCATCGAGCCGATCAAGCGGGTGCTGGCGAAGGCGCGCACGGTCGGCATGATGGTCATTCACACGCGCGAAGGCCACCGCCCCGATCTGGCAGATTTGCCGGAAGCCAAACGCGCGCGCGGGCATTTATCCTGCGGGATCGGTGACGCGGGGCCGATGGGGCGCATTCTCGTGCGTGGCGAACACGGGCACGACATCATCGATGAACTCAAGCCGCTGCCCACCGAACCGATCATCGACAAACCCGGTAAAGGCAGCTTCCACGCCACCGACCTCCACGCCATCCTTGCTAATCGTGGCATCACGCACCTGATCGTGACCGGCGTCACGACCGAAGTTTGCGTCCACACCACCGTGCGCGAGGCCAATGATCGCGGTTACGAATGCCTTGTGCTCTCGGACTGCGTGGCGTCGTACTTCCCCGAATTTCAGCAGATCGGCCTGAAGATGATCGCGGCACAGGGTGGCATTTTCGGATGGGTCGCGCCCTCATCCGCACTGCTCACGGTGTTATAGCCGCCATTTGTGGCGTGCATGGAAACAGGCGAACAGTTCCTACGTGAAAATCCCGCAACGGACTTCGTAGGGTAAGCTCACAATGCGTGAGGTATCCCAATAATCTTAAGCAGATCAACCATCCGAGACGTCGCGCAGGTGAAGGTAAACGAGCTAGATCTGAACTAAATAGAGACGAATCGTTTGGTGCATGATGTTGAGTCTGGCATCGAAACATGCCATGCGAGCCGACCCACGATAGTATTCCGGACGGATGTAACCACGCAGCGCTAACCCGATATGGTTACGTTGGCTTCGTTCGAGCCGGATTTGAAGCCTATTGAGTCTGTCGGCAAAATCTGCCGTGTCAGGTCAAGTCCGATCTTGTACAACTAATCCCTTTTAGCATGATTGGGCAGCGCAAATTCATCTACCAAACAGCGATTAATAGCTGTGATTCTGCTGGAAAGTGATGAACAGCACGTTTTCGTTGCAGGTGTCATGCGTCGTGACGGTCAACAGCTCCGAAATTGGCTGACCCGTGCGGCCTAACAGTTGCACCGTGAAGTTATTCACCTGTGCTTTGTTGCCGATGTAGACCTCAAAGCCGCTGTCCCCGAACCGTTTCTCTTTGCCACTGTACTGGACTTCATCGATCTGGTTATCAGCGCTCGTGATGCGCAACGCTAAACCGGGCAGTGGTTTGCCTTGTAGATCGAACGTAACCCCCGCGATGCTCTGCCAATCGCAGCCTTCGGCGGTGGCGTTGGGCTGGTAGGCGATGCTGGCGGTGAATGGGAACGGTGAGCGTGTGAACTGTGGCGTGGCTTCGATGATGGGCGACGAGGTATCGGTGGGAATCGCGCCGCCAAACACTGGCGTATCGGTGATGGTGGCGGTGGGCGTCGGTGTTTCGGTGGGCGTTGTAGTGGGCGTTGGCGTCGGCTGCGTCGGCGTGGGCGGTTCCGGCGTGAAGGTCATGGACGGCGTGAGTGTGGGCAGCGGCGTCTCCGTGATGTAGACGATCAACTCGACGGCGGTCGGCGGCGGGAATGGATTGAACGGCGTGTGCGGGTTGGAGAGTAGTAACACTGTGATCGAGACGACAAAAATTGTCCCTAGCAGAAACAAGGCCGTGATAACATCCGCGCAGCCATAGCCACGACGGGGCATCTGGGGATCATCGTAGGCTTCGTCTTCGTACGCCTGGTGTGGAGGGCGGCGACGCGTGCCAATCGGTATGCTAGATTCGGCGTCTTCTTCTTGCTCGAAATCGTCGTTATCGTAGTCGGTCATAGGTCTCAACGTTCGTGAACAACTTTGGTTATTATGGCGCATGTCCGTGGAATGTGCGAACGCGGCTGACCCGTTATAATGGTGGGTTATGAGCACTACACCGAATGAACCAGAAGTAGAAGCGCTGACCGAGGCGGCGGAGGCGGCAAGCCCCGATGCAGTTGCCGAGGCGATGCCCGTTGAGACGAGCGAGGCAGAGCTTCCACAGCCTAGCCCTGCGGCGCGGGCGGTGGCGCGACGGCGCATCCGTGCCGACCAACGCGGCGTGATGACGGCGGCGGTGTTGATGGCGGCTGGCGGTTGGCTCGGCCTGTACGTGATGATCTTTCCACTAAACGCCGTGCCGCTGGCACTATATCGCTGGTTATTCTTCATTTTGCTCAACATCGCCATTACGGGGACAGCCTTGCCCTTTCTCTGGTATCTGAACAACCGATTCAGCGGCGGGCATCCGGTGATGGGCGGAACACTGCTGCGCGAAGGCATGTGGTGCGGGCTGTACTGCATCACGCTGGCATGGCTGCAAATGATCCGTGCGTTCAATCCAGCGTTGGCCTTCTTCCTTGCGCTGATCTTCATCGCCATCGAGATATTCTTGCGCATCCGCGAACGTCAAAATTTGCCGATTTAGTACACCGCTACCGTTATGACTGATTTCAATGCCAAGTTGCGCTTGCTGCCGAGCATCGACCGTTTGCTGAACGACAGCGGCGCGAGTGAGCTGATCACGCACTATGGACGCGAAGCCGTGCGGGACGCGCTGCGCATCGTCTTGGATGCCGCGCGTGAGTGGATTCGGCAGGGTGGATCGCCGCCGACGCCTAGTGTCCTGCTGAATAGCGCCATCGAGGTGTTGGGCAAAACGTATCAGCCGTCGCTGCGTCCGGTGATCAACGCAACAGGCGTGATCATCCACACGAATCTAGGCCGCGCGCCCCTCTCGGCAGCGGCCCAAGAAGCGATGGTGGCCGTGGCAGCCGGTTACAGCACCCTAGAATATGAGCTGGAGGCGGGCACACGCGGCAAACGGGATCATCATGCCGAAACGCTGCTCAAGGAGATCACGGGTGCAGAAGCGGCGATGGTGGTGAATAATAACGCCGCCGCGCTGATCTTGGTGCTGACCACGTTGGCGTCAAGCCGTGAGGTGATCATCTCGCGCGGGCAGTTGATCGAGATCGGTGGTGGATTCCGGCTACCGGACATCATGACGCGCAGTGGAGCCAAGCTGATCGAGGTGGGCACGACCAACCGCACCTATTTGGACGACTTCGCGGATGCCATCACACCGCAAACCGCGCTGCTGATGCGGGTACACGCTTCCAACTTCAAACAGGTGGGGTTCACGCATCAGCCAGAACTCAATGCCTTGGCAGAACTCGCGCATAAACATGGATTGTTCGCGCTGGACGACTTGGGCAGTGGCGCGTTGATCGACACGGCGGTCTACGGCATGGATCACGAACCAACGGTGCAAGAGGCGCTTCAGGCGGGTGCCGATCTGGTGGCATTCAGCGGCGACAAGCTGCTCGGTGGGCCACAAGCAGGGATCATCGCGGGGAAAGCAGCGCTGGTTGATAAGCTGAAAAAGAATCCGTTGGCGCGGGCAGTGCGGATCGACAAGCTGTGTTTGGCGGCATTGGTGGCGACGCTGACGCATTACAAGGCGGGCAACGCACTCACGCAGATTCCGGTGCTGCGCATGATCGCGATGACGGCGGAGCAGTGCCGTGCGCGGGCGGAAGCGTGGGCGGCGGACTTGGGCAGTGAGCCGATTATGAGCGAGGTGATCGCGGCGGAGTCAACGGTGGGCGGCGGGAGTTTGCCGGGGGCGACATTACCGAGTTATGTACTGGCGATCCATGCAGCAAACGCCGATGAGTTCGCCGCGCGGTTACGCCGCCAGCCGACGCCGATCATCGCGCGGATCGCGGACGGGCGCGTGCTGCTCGATCCGCGCACGGTATCACCGCAGCAAGACGCGGACGTGATCCGCGCCTTGAAAGCAGTGATGGCGTGATCCATTTGATCGCTATTATTGTTTGATCGCAGCCAGATCCCCGACGGCGATGGCGAAATCGTTCAGCAAGCCGGAATTCTCGTTGGCCTGCAAAACGATGTAATACTGAGTGCCCGCCGCGTTGGCGAACACAAAATGACCGATGGAGGGCAAATTTTTGTCCGTCTTGCCGACAGAAGGCAGCGTCAACACTTTCAGCAGCGCCAACGTGTTGTAATCGTAGACGAGCAGCCGATTGGACGTTTCTTCCCCTTGATTGGGGCAGGGCGGGATCGGGCGCGACTCTGGGATGGCGAGGATCAGGCCAGCGTTGGCGCTGTGATAAACGTAGCGCGCATACTTCATCTGAGCGAGGCGTCCGTTGGGCGTGACATCGAGTTCCCAATCGGCGGCAGTGCGGAACACGCCGCCATAGCCGGAGAACAGCCGCTTGCCATCTTGCGAAACCCATAATTTTCCACAGGCATACCAATTGCCCTGATGCTCACCGAGCACCTCCGCCGTGCCGTTGGTGACATCCACCGACACGATGCCGCCGGAAGAAATGCCTTGCGTCGCGCCGTACAAGCGGTTGCCAGCGGGATGCATCTCGAAGTTGGTGCCGTAGTAGAAGTCGCCGCCCGTGCTGATGCTTTGTTTGCCGGTGGCGATTTCGAGGGCGGTCAATTTCTGGAAGCTGCCACCTTGCGGCTCGACGTAAATCCAGCCATTGCCCAACACGATGTCGGTGATCATATCGGGAAAATCGAAGGTTTTGACGATGGTGGCGGCTTGCAGATCGATATAAGTGATCAGGCCAACATGCGCGACGACGGCGAAGTTGCCATCGGGGCTGACCGAGATGAATTTGCCGACGCTGGCGAGTTTGACGCTGGTAGACTGCCCTGTGAGCGGATCGAGGATGAACAGCGAACTCGGCACATCCGCCAGCAGGATCAAGCGGTCAAGCGAGAGGCTGTAGTCGGCATCGATCACGCGGTAATCCAGCGAGACTTGATCGACGGTGGCGGCGGCTTTGGGCGCAGCGGTAGCTCTGAAGGCGGCACCGCTGCCGTAGAGGTCTACGCGATCCGGCGCGATGTAATTACCTTTGCTGGCGGCGCTGTGCGTCCCTGTGATGCGCAGCGTGAAGGTGTGTTTGCCCGCTTCAAGTTCTTTGCTCGTCCACAGCAGTTGATCGCCCGTGGTTTGCGCGGCGTAGAAATCAACGAGGACTTCCGCACCACCATCGACGGAGACGGCGGCGACACCATTGGACGGCCCCAACACGCCGTAAAAGTCGATCTGCGTGCCCGTGAAGGCAATCGTCAGCGATTCGTCCGGCGTGGCGTTCCAACTGTTGCTGCTGCCATACGCGCCGACATTTTGCCCGCAGTTCGTGCAGTGCTCCCAGTGGGTGCCGATGTAGTTGAACTGCTGCGCGGCAGTGCCGATCACGCTGTCATCGACCGTCGCGAGAAGCGCTTGCTGCGCGGTGGCATGATTCAGGGTAGCTAGGGATAGGCTGAGTACGAGCGCGGCGATCAGAACCGCGATGTGCGTGTGTTGGTGGGCGCGTGAGATCATGACGATGGCCTTTGCCTGAAACTTCTAATACTGTTCCCAAGCGGCGAGATCGTCGTCGGAGCAGTCTCACGCGGGGCATGATGCGGGGTAGCATTCGTAGCGGTGAGGGTGCGCCTATCGATGCCGCTAGGTATGCCGTCTACCTTAACAGAGAACGCGCCTCCCTCACATCTCTAAGTTCTTCCAAATGCATTAAGACGATTGTGAGCGGAAAATTTAATATATGTTATCTTTTGTAATAGGCCGCCACGAGTTGATCCATCACCCATGAGGTGCGTGCGGCGGTGTGTCCGGTGCTAGGGCAGGTACCGCTGCCGTTCAGTTCATCCACCATCGCTTGAATCATGGGTTGCTGAATGTGCGGTGGATTCGCGATCTCGAACTGCTGCTGATGATCGGCAGTGGTCAGAGTGATGGTCGGCGCGTCGTAAACAGGGAAGGTAATTTTACCTTTCGTGCCGACCAGCTCGATCTGATCGAAGGTGTAGCTGGTATTGAAGCACCACAGTCCGACGCCGAGGACGCCGTTTTCGAACTGGTAGCTGGCGACGACCTGATCTTCAGAGGGATACTGATGCGCCTGATTAGCGGCAAAGCCCGTGACGGCGCGGATCGGGCTGACCAGATAATCCAGCAGATCGAGCATGTGTGAGCCAACATCCAAGAAATGCCCCGCACCCGCGACTTCGGGCAGAACGCGCCACGGCAAGCCGTCGGGCGGCACGCTGGCGGGCAGCGGACGGTAGAGCAAGGTCGTGACCGAACGAAGATCGCCTATCGCCCCGTCTTCGAGCAGCGCTTTGACCTTTAGGAAGCGCGGCAGCGACCGCCGATAGTAGGCCACCCACAGCGGCACTTTGGCTTGCTCACACGCGTCGATCATGACCTGACATTCGGCAAAGGTCATCGCCATTGGCTTCTCGACATAGACGGGTTTGCCAGCCTTCGCAGCGAGCAGCGTGTAGTGCTGGTGGACGTTGGGCGGGGTAGCGATATAGACCGCGTCTACCTCAGGATCATCGATCAGCGCTTGACCGTCGTCGTACCAGCGCGGGACGCCGTGCCGTTTTGCATAATCTTCCGCCAGCGCACCATTGCGCCGCATGACCGCTACCAAGGCGGAATTATCTGCTTTCCGAAAGCCGGGGCCGCTCTTGACCTCGGTGACATCGCCCGCACCGATCATGCCCCACCGAACTGTCCGTGTCATCGTGAATGCCCTCAATGTAATCTAAGTTTCACGAGAGGGAGTATACCGGGAAAGTTGCGATGTCAGACGGACTTTGTGAGATCGGCGGACAAGCGAGATGGCTAAGAGGCAGGGGCAAAATCACCGAAAAGTCATGGCGGCGCAGAAAGGAGACAAAATAATAAAGATCAAAAACATTGAGTAGGCGAAGGTGGGTGAGTACGCGATATTGTCGCAGTTACCTGTCCCCATTTCCAAATACTTACCCCTGAAAGACCCTCCCCCGTCCGAAACTGGATAGAATAATGTCCATGATGACTATTCGTGCCCTTCCTCGGCACGCGAGTGAAAGCAAATAGTGACTCCCATGAAACTCACGATCATTGGCGGCGCTGGTGTCCGCACACCTCGCCTGATTCCGGCCTTAGTACGCCGTGCGGAACGGCTCGATCTGCAAGAAGTCTGGTTGATGGATAACCAGCAGGAAAAACTTGATCTCATCGGTGGCATGTGCCGCGCGCAAGCGGAGAAACTCAACGCCCCCTTCAAAGTGATCCTTACCACCGATGCCCGCGAGGCGCTCAAGGGCGCGCAGCATGTCATCACCAGCATCCGCCCCGGCCTAGAGCAGGGACGCGCCACCGATGAACGGATTTGCTTCCGGCATGGCACGCTCGGACAAGAAACCACGGGCGCGGCGGGTTTCGCGATGGCGATGCGCAGCCTCCCAGCCATCCTTGCCTATGCGCGGCTGATCGAGGAGATCGGCGCACCGGGGGCGTGGCTCTACAACTTCACCAATCCGGCGGGCTTGGTCGCACAGGGCTTGCATTATGCGGGCATCGAGCGCGTGGTTGGTATCTGCGATAGCGCCAACGGGGCACAGCACGCCGTCAGCCGCTTCATGAGTATCCCGCTCAAGCAAGTGTTCCACGAAGTATATGGGTTGAATCATCTGTCGTGGACGCGCAGCGCGCGCATCGAAGCCAACGCCGATGGTACGGGCGGCGAGGAAGTTTTACCCGCGTTGCTCACCAACGAGCGCTTCGTGCAAGCCACCCACATGGCGATGTTTGCCCCCGGTCTGCGCGAATGGCAGGGCGCGTTCCTGAACGAATATCTGCACTACTTCTATCATCGCGACGAAGCCCTCGCTGCCCTGCTCAAGAAAACCGAGACGCGCGGTGAAGAGGTCGTCCGCCTGACGGGTGATCTGCTGGCACGGCTGCGCACCACGACCGATGTGGATGCGCAACTCAGCATCTACCACGAGGTCATGGGCAGGCGTGGCGCGACCTACATGGCACACGCGCGCGGCGGTGCGGATCGGGTGAAGATGGACAACGTAGGCGATGACGACGAAGGCTATGCCTCGGTCGCGCTCGGCTGCGTAGAAGCCATCGCCACCAACACGCCGCATTATACGGGGCTGAACGTCCCCAATCGTGGCACCATCCCCGGCATGGAATCCGACGATGTGGTCGAGGTAAGCTGCTGGATCGACTCTGACGGCATCCGCCCCGTGCCCGTGAACAACATTCCGGAGCATCAATACCTGCTCATGCGCGATGTCAAGCAGTACGAACGCCTTGCCGCACACGCCATCTTGGAGCGCTCGCGCGATCTGGCCTATCAAGCCTTAGCCGTGCATCCGCTCATCGGCTCTTATCCGCTCGCCCGCACACTCGTTGATGAATTCCTGACGGCACATCAGGACTTGGTTGGTACATGGAAGCCTACGACATCCTAATTCCCGGCAACTACTTCTGCGACATTATCTTCACCGGGATACCCACCTTTCCCGCGCTCGGCACGGAGATCTACACGCAAGCCCTGCGTGTAGTCCCCGGCGGCGTGATCAATTCGGTGGTCGCGCTGCATCGTCTGGGCGTCAAGATCGGCTGGTTGGGCAATCTGGGCAACGACTTCTTCAGCCGTTTCATCTCGGAGTTGGTGGAGAGTGAAGGCATCGATACCTCGCTGCTCAACCGCATCGATGGCCCGTTGCAACGCGTGACGGTCTCGCTATCGTATCCGCACGACCGCGCCTTCGTCACCTATGTCGATCCCGTGCCTGAACCGTTCGACAGGATCGAATCAGCGCTGGAAGCCCGCTTGTTCAAGCATCTGCATTTTTCCGGTTTGGAAGTCGATGAGCGCGTCCCGTCGATGATCCGTGCCTGTCACGCGGCGGGCATCACCGTCTCGATGGACTGCCAGCATCGCGACACCACGTTGGCTGATCCACTGGCGCGTGAGATCATCTCACTGCTGGACATCTTCATGCCCAACGCCAGCGAAGCCTGCAAACTGACGCAAACCGCTACGCTAGACGAGGCGGCTCCTCATCTTGCCGCCCTCACGCCGACGCTGGTGGTCAAAGATGGCGCGCGCGGTGCTCATGCGTGGCGCGATGACAGTTACTATCATGCACCCGCTATCGACATCACACCGCTGGACACGACAGGCGCAGGCGATGTCTTCAACGCGGGCTTCTTCGCGGGGCATTTTGCGGGGCACGATCTGCCAACTTGCTTGCGATGGGGCAACATCAGCGGCGGGCTGTCAACACGTGGTTACGGTGGCTGCTCCACCGCCCCCACCCTCGCGGAGCTGCAAACGTGGCTAGGAAACTGAAGCGTTAGTATCGAGTCCTTTCGTACGGACGCCTCATGAGGCGTCCAATTGGTGTCAAGGTAAGAAAAAGTGGGCAAATAAGGAGTGAATCACGGATAGTAGAGAAAGTACCACCAATCTTTACTAAACGAGGTTCACTCCATGACAAGCGTAACTGACTTAGCCAGTGTGTTGCAAGAACTGAATAGTGCCGAAGTAGACGAGTTGGCACGTGCCAGTGGGTTCGTGCAACGGTGCAGGAAATTCAGTGGACGTAGTTTTGTGCAAACAGTGGTGATGGGCTGGCTACATAACCCCGCCAGCAGTCTGAGCGAGTTAAGTAGTTGGAGCTACTTGGCAGGGAAAGGCGTGAGTCGGCAAGGGGTAGCGCAACGCTTCAACGCCGCGGCAGCGGTGTTTTTGCAAGCGGTGCTGGAGGCGTGGTTGCAGCAGTGGGTAGGCAGTGAGGCCGAGGTGAGCGGGGTAGTCAGTAAGTTCAGGAGTGTGCATGTGGTGGACAGCAGTCAAGTGGAGTTACCCCAGTCGCTGGTGTCGGTGTGGGCTGGGGGAAGCGGGCATAGCGGCGCGCGGGCGGCCTTGAAACTGAATGTGGACTGGGATCTCGTCAGTGGCGGCTTGCAGGGTCTTGAACTGAGTGCAGGTCGCCAGCATGACCAACGCGCTGAGGTGGCGCAGCAAGTCTATGAAGCAGGCAGTGTGCGGCTGACGGATAGCGGCTATTGGTCGTTGCAGCAGTTAGCCGCCTTATCGCGCCAGCACGTCGGCTGGGTGATACCGCTCAAAGCCGATGCCTGTGTGTACGATGAGCACGGACACAAGCTGGAGTGGCTGGCATGGCTCACCAGCACCACCGCGGACCAGTTCGAGGCTAATGTGTATGCCGGCAAAGCTAAGCTGCCGTGTCGCTTGTGTGCCCGACGGCTCTCGCCTGAAGCGCAAGCCTATCACCGGGCTTACCTTGACCGCCAGACAGCCAAACATGCCCGTACCCCGTCGCCCCGTCAGTATGCCTTGTGTGGCTGGCTGGTCGTCATCACCAATTTAGCGGCTGACCACCTCAGTTTGGCGGAGGTCTTCGTGTTGGCGCGGCTACGCTGGCAAATTGAGAAACTCTTCGACATCTGGAAGTCGGATGGCGGGCTTGACCAGTCCCGCTCCCACCAACCGTGGCGACAATTGTGCGAAGTCTATGCCAAGTTGCTGGCTCTCCTCATCCAACATTGGTGCAGCTTACTCGGCGTCTGGCAACTGCCTGACCGTAGTCTGCGTCAAGCCTATCGCGTCGTCCGTGACCACGCCTCTCTCTTATTGTGGGCCTTGTCTTATCCCACTCACCTAGCGACGGTGCTTACCTATATTCAGTCCGCCATGCTTACCTGCCGCATGACGGCGCGTCGCAAGAAGCCCCACACCTATCAGTTACTTGCTCAGCCTGACTTGATCTGGAGCTTACCTTGACACCAATTGGACGCCTCATGAGGCGTCCGTTGGCATATCGCCGCATCGTAGACTAATGCGTCTTGCTGTCTTTACTCAGCACTAAGGACTCAGCACTTTCTCACGCCAGCCCTACCTCGTGCAGGTACTTGTCGCGGTTCGCCCCGCGCGCGATCTTGCCGCTGCTGGTCTTGTGCAGCCACATCGAATCGACCACTAGCACGTTACTCAAGGTCACGTCGGTTTCCGCCGCCACGCGCCGCCGCACTTCCTTGCTGATCTCGGTGCGTACGTCGTCATCGGTGCTCTCGGCCTCGACTACCATCACGATATTCTCGGTGCCGAGCCGCGTATCGTCCACGCCGAAGGCCACTACGCGCCCCGGATGCACGCCCTGCACTTGGTTGGCGATCAGTTCGAGGTCTTGCGGGTACACATTCTTGCCGCCGACGATGATCAGGTCTTTTTTGCGTCCCGTGATGTACAGTTCGCCATCTGCGAGGTAGCCATAATCGCCCGTCAAATACCAGCCGTCGAACAGCGCTTCCGCCGTCAGATCGTCGCGTTTGTAGTAGCCTTGTAACATGCTGTCGCTGCGCACGGCAACCTCACCGACGCTGCGTTCCGGCAGCACGCGCTTTTCTTTGCTGTCATCCACGATCCGGATCGTGCAGTTGGGGATCGCGCGCCCGCACGACAGCATCTCGATGCTCAATTCGCCGTCCGTCGCGGGGATCGCGCGATGCTGATCGGTCAGCACGGCGCGGCTGATCGTGTCCACCGTCACGCTGGCACTTGTCCCGCCATTTTCGTGAGCGGGAATACCCTGTGTCACCGCGAAGGTATTCTCCGCCATCGCGTAGCAGGTCGCCAGCGCCGTCTCGCGCAGTCCATAGGCGCGGAATCGCTCCATGAACAAACGGTGACTGTCTACGTGCATCGGCTCCGAGCAGTTGATGAAGTGCCGGATCGTCTCCAAGCGCATGCCCGTCAGCGCATTATCGCGGATTCGCGTCGCCATCAGGTTGTAGGCGAAATTCGGCAGCCAGCACAACGTCCCTTTGTGCGCGTGGATCGCGTGCAGCAGAATCTTCGGATCGCGTACCCAGTGGAACGGCGACATCAGCACCAGCGGAATGCCCTGTGTGATCGGCAGCACGAACCCCGCGATCAAGCCCATATCGTGGTACAGCGGCAGCCACGACACGATCACATCATCGGGCGTCAGATGGATCGCTTCGCTGTAACTGGCGATCTGGTTCAACACCGAGCGATGTGGCAGCGCGACACCTTTCTGCAAGCCCGTCGTGCCGGACGAATGCTGCAAGAACGCCACATCATCGCCCACCGCGCCCGCCTCAAAATCCGGCGTGATGGCCTCGCCGCTCAAATGCCGCTCTCCGATCACGTTCGTGCCGCTTTCCGCCAGCAGCGTCGTCAGCGACTCGACAAAGCCCTCCGACGCGATCACGGCCTTTGCGCCCGAATGGGTGATCAGCAGCTTGACTCGCTCAAAATACAACTGCGGATCGAGCTTGTCGGACAGGAACGGGAACATCGATGGGATCGCGCCGATCATCATCGCGCCCCAGAAGGCGTACAACAGTGCCTCGCTGTGCTCCATCACGAGGATCACGAGGTCGCGGTTTCCGATGCCGAGTTTGCGCAGTGCATCAGCGTAACATGCTGCGCCGTCGAAGAATGCCTTCGTCGTGACGTGCCGCGCAGCCGATCCATCCGCCGGAATGAAGATCACGGCGGTGCCATCAGGGTGCGCTTCGACCTGCCGACGCGCCATATCCAGTAGCGTCGTGACCTCGGCGCGGTCAGCGAGGGTGAGCAGCGGATTACTGGCGACGAGCTTCGACATAACGCGCAATCATCTCCACACTATCCATGTTATCGGCGGTCAGGTCGCTGTCGGGCACGCTCATGCCGTAAGTATCTTCCAGAAACAAGCCTACCTGCGCCAACGACCACGAGTCGATCAGGCCGCCCTTGATCAGGCTGTCGTCGTCCTTCAGTTTGAACTTCTCGTTGCGCATGATCTCTTTAAGGATAAAGCGGCGTATCGCTTCCCGAATTTCCATGATGAATTGCTCCTCACGCTCAAAACCGCGATCATTGTAACGGGTTATGCGCGCCTTGAACAACTACCCTTACCCTCCAGCCGAACCGTTTTACCGACGGTTATCAGCAATTCTTTCATCATTCACACAGGACTTATCGATACTTGTTATGCTGTTGGCGTTCCGTTTTGGAGGCAGTTGCGGTAAAACTCGTGAGGCGAATTTAAGTTGAAGGATTCTATGCCTGATCATCGCGACATTCTGGCAAGCTGTTTAGCGGAAATCGAGGCCGGAACGTCGTCCATCGAAGAATGCGCTGCCCGTTACCCACAGATGACCGGGTTGGCTGATCAATTGCGGATGGCACTCGCGCTGCGTGAGCTGCCACCTATCACCATGCCAGAAGTCCGCAAAATGGCGCTCGAACGGCGCTTGCTACAGGTGATGGAGAATCGCGCGCCTATCCGCCGCAGTCCCTTTACCGTGCTTCGTCCTCTGGCGACCTTAGCAGCAGTTTTGCTCGTCATCTCACTGGCGACCTTCGGGGTGGCACGTGCGTCCCGTTCATCGCTGCCCGGTGATTTTCTTTACGGCTACAAACGCGGCGTCGAGCAGGTCGAACTCAGTTTCGCGGGTGCGCAGCGTCCTATCGTGCTGACGACCATCGCGGAAACCCGTCTGCATGAACTCGAATCCGTCGTGATCCGCGATCAACGTGTCGATACCGCCTTCTTGGACGAGGTAACGGCCTCGGTGAACGAGGCGATGCACGCCACCAGCGACCCGCTCCAGCAAACGGCGCTGTATACCAGAGCGTTGGATACCTACCAATTCGCGGCGTCGCAGGGCGTCGGGCAGATCGCGCTGGCAACGGCATCACTTGTCACGCCGATGCCTACCGCGTCTATCGTCAGCCGTCCAACTGCAACGACCACACCGAGCGCCATCCCGGTTACGGCGACCTTCACGCCGACGCTAGAACCGACATTCAGCCTGACGCCAACTAGCACATCAACTGCCGCGCAGCCTACCGCCACGTTGACTCAGACCGAAGCACCTGCCGTGCAACCTACTACTGCCGTGCCGACTTTCACCCCGACGACGACACCCTCGGAAACCAGCAGCGGTTCCGGCTTGATCACGGCGACAGCATTCCCGACCTTCACGCCCAGCAACACGCCTAGCCCGACCCTGCCCACCGACACACCGACCATCACCGACGAACCGACCGAAACGCCCATCATTCCGACGGTCATGTATCCCACGGTGACGCCCACGCTGACGTATACATTCACGCCCATCGGTGGCAACATCACCATCGTACCGCCCACCGCTGTGCCACCAACGTCCGCCGCCGTCAATCCGACTTCGACGCCGCCACCGCTGCCCACCGACGCTCCCACGCTGACGCCCACCGAGACGCCATTTGTGTTGCAGCCCTGCGCTTCGATCACGCCAACACCTACCGCGCAGATCGTGGATGGCGCGACCATCACGCCGTCACCCACCGACGCGGCAGCTGGCGAAATCAGCAAATCTGCTCAGGAGAGCACGCTGGTGCCCTGCCTGACGCTCACGCCGACGCCTACGGATATGCCCACCGAACAGACGCCGACGCAGTAACGAAGGTCGCTCAGTTGCCCCATCTATCCCGACAGCCGAAGATAGGGCGACTGTTGCGTCGAGAACGGCAATCCTATCGAAATGCTTTAGCTGGCGCTTATCATGACTCTGTTGCACACTGGATTCTCACCCCTTGACATTCCGCTGAGATTATCGTATAGTTGGAATGAGCGTTCATTCCAATAGTAGATTGTACCGTGTGATGAGCAGTAAACGCGACCAAATTCTTCTAGCGACCCGCGACCTTGTTTTCGAGCATGGCTTGCAGGATGTGACCATGTCGCAGGTGGCGGAGCACGCGCAGGTCGGGATGGGGACTATCTACAACTATTTCCCTAGCAAAGAAGATCTCATCGTTTCCCTGTTCAACGAAATAAATGTCGCCATGACCCAACATATCCTAAAAGGTTATGACGAAACGCAGCCAGTCGTTGTGCGCGTCTTATACCTGCTCAATAGCATGGTTCGCTATGGCCTTCAACACCCGCGCGAATTCTTGCTTACAAACCAATTGGCGATGGTTCCTTTTATCCACGAACGGGTCAAAGGCAACGTAAAAGCGCTGGCGGTAGCCTTCGATCAATTGTTGAGCGATGCCCAAGAGCAGCACCTGCTCAAAGCGATGCCGCCCGCCGTGATGTGGGTCTTGGTGGCCGGGGCGATGAATGCACTGGTGGAGGGCCACATGACGCAGCAAATTGAACTAGATCAGGCTACCATCGAGCAAGCGACCTCGGCCTGTTGGGATGCTATTAAACGGTAGCTCTTTTTTTATCTAGTAATTGGAGTGAACGCTCACTCCAAATCTCGGATCGAAGAGAGGAAAGACGAAATCTCATGCCAACACGATGGACAGAAGACCAAATGCCAGATCAGACCGGACGCATAGCCATTGTCACCGGCTCCAATAGCGGAATCGGTTGGGAAGCGGCGCGGGCACTGGCGACTAAAGGGGCGACGGTCATTATGGCTTGCCGCAGCATTGCCAGAGCGACCCCTGCCGCTGACCAGATCAAAGCACTCAAGCCGTCGGGACAAGTCGTCGTCATGGCGCTTGATCTCGGAGATCTGCCGACCATTCACGACTTTGCAACGGCCTTTCGCCAGAAATACCATCGGCTTGATCTCCTGATCAACAACGCCGGGGTGGCCTTGTCGCCTTACGGGAAAACCAAGCAGGGCTTCGAGCAGCAGTTCGGGATCAACCACTTGGGGCACTTCGCGCTGACTGGGTTGCTGCTGGATAGGCTCACCGCGACGCCGAACGCCCGCATTGTGGCCTTAAGCAGTTCGACGCATCAGTCGGGAGTGATTAATTTTGATGACCTGAACTGGGAGCGGCGAACGTATCAGCCGATGGCTGCCTACGGGCAGAGCAAGCTGGCGAATCTGCTGTTCACCTATGAGTTACAGCGTCGGCTGGTTGCAGCAGGCCAATCGACGCTGGTCGTAGCGGCGCATCCCGGTTGGGCAGCCACCAACGCGCAGCGGCATTCCCCTCTGCTGAAGCGCCTGAATCCGATTTTCGCACAGCCTCCGAAAATGGGTGCCTTACCGACCCTGTACGCGGCTACCGCACCGGACGTCAAAGGCGGATCGTATTTTGGGCCAGATGGTCTCGGTCAATCGCGCGGCTATCCCAAGCAGCTTGAATCGAGTGTACGCTCGCATGATGAAGCAGTCGCGCGGCGGTTGTGGGCAGTTTCCGAAGAGATGACGCAAGTGAAATATGTATTCGAGTCCGCTGTAGCTAGGGTCTAGGCCTCCTTCTGGCACGGACACATTAAGGCGGTCACTGATGGATCGCCTAAAAATAATCTCCCACAGAAAAGGTAAATGACCATGAAGGCGCTGATCTTTGATCCGAACGCACCGCATAGCTTACGTTTTGGCGAGGTCGCCATACCACAGCCTACTGCCTCACAAGCACTCGTCGAAGTGCGGGCGGTATCGCTCAATTTGGGCGAGATCGCGTTTCTCGAACGCCTGCATAAGCATGGGGATGTGCCGGGTTGGGACGCCGCCGGAGTCATCGTGCGCGCCGCCGACGACGGATCTGGTCCCCTGCCCGGAACGCGTGTCACGACATCGGGCTGGAACGGGGCATGGGGCGAGTTCCGCGCGGTCGATACGAACGAGCTTGCCACCCTTCCCGCCGACATGGATTTTGGGGTGGCAAGTACGCTCCCCGTAGCGGGTACTACGGCGCTCCGGGCGATTCGCGCGCTTGGTTCCGTGGTTGGGCGACGATTGCTCGTGACCGGTGCCTCCGGCGGGGTGGGAAGCTTTGCGGTTCAGCTAGGGCGTTTCGCCGGTGCCCATGTCGTCGCTTGCGTGAGTAGCCAAGCCCGTGGCGAAGGACTCCATAAACTGGGTGCAGCCGAAGTCGTCGTCGGCCTAGACGCTATACATAAGCCATTCGATGGCGTTCTCGATCTCGTCGGAGGCGCTGTACTCGCGCGGGCGTTCGAGCTTGTGGCCTCCGGCGGAACCCTCATGAGTATTGGAAATGCATCGCTTGCGCCAACGACCATCGACTTCGAGCAAGCACGTTCACGCGGCGGTGATCGACGTATCGTACTCTTTACGCTAGGTGGCACTGGCAATGGCCCCGACTTCTCATACTTGGTAGATCTGGTGTCGCGCGGCGAGATCGATCCGCAAATTGGCTGGCGCGGAAATTGGCAGCATATGGAGGAGGCTGCGACTGCGCTGCTGGAACGACGTGTTCGTGGCAAGGTCGTCCTTGATCTTCGCGAGGACGAATGACGTGTTTACCCGCAATCCACTTGATCCTCAACTCACTGTCTACACCTCGGTCACATATTTACTGCTTTTTTATCATTCCTTGACAAAACATGAACAATAATCTACTTGACTTCATATCGATCTATGCTAGAATACAAAAGCTACTCGTTCTAAGTCTAGGCGTGAGCTTGGCGGCTCTGCCCGGACCAATGGAAATACGAAGACGGCACACATCAGTGGTTGCCACCTCTCCCTCGCCAGTTACACCAAGCACCCCATACACGGGAGCATAACGGAGGGGTCTGCGATCTCATACCATACGAGCCAATGCACGTCAAAACACGCTCGTGCGGAACCTCCGCAACACTTCATCAGAACGCTAACCGAAACATAGAATCCAGATCGCGAATGATCCCGTTCGCTCCTCAAGATCGGATCATTTTAGGGATCATGTGCCACCACCAAGGATCGCCACGCTCGTGCGCAGTGCTGAATTCCTACGAGGTTCGTGCCGCGCGGTAATGACCTATCGTTGATGCCGGGAGGTGGGTAAGGTTGTTGAACGGATGGAGGATAACAGTCCTTGCTACCGTCACCACCCTGATCTCAACCCGTTGGATGTAACGACGGGCTGTTCAGGGTGGCAACTACAACGATGGTGAACTTACGCCTTGTCCTGCACCTTCGCCCACGTATCCTTCAGGCTCACGGTGCGGTTGAATACGATCTTCTGAGGCGTCGTGTCCTTGTCTACGCAGAAGTAGCCCTGACGCTCGAACTGGAAGCGGTCGCCCACCTTGGCTTCCTCCACGAACGGTTCGACCTTGATCCCGCTGAGAACTTCGAGCGAGTTCGGGTTCAGGTTCGTCAGGAAGTCTTCGCCTTCGGTGTCTTCAGGGTTAGACTTGGTGAACAGCGCGTTATACAAGCGCACCTCGGCGTCTACTGCGTGCTGCGCCGAGACCCAATGCAGCGTCGCCTTGACCTTGCGCCCATCAGGCGAATCGCCACCGCGCGTGGCAGGATCGTAAGTGCAGCGCAGTTCGACCACATTGCCCTGCTCATCCTTGATCACCTCATCACACTTGATGAAGTAGGCATAGCGCAGCCGCACTTCGCGCCCCGGAGCCAACCGATAGAAGTTCTTCGGCGGGTTCTCCATGAAGTCGTCCGCCTCGATGTACAGTTCGCGCGAGAATGGCACGATGCGCGATCCCATGCTTGGATCTTCGGGGTTGTTGACGGCGCTCATCTCCTCGACCGCGCCTTCGGGGTAATTCGTCAGCACGATCTTGATCGGGCGCAGCACTGCCATCACGCGCTGGGCGTGCAGGTTCAAATACTGGCGGACGCTGTATTCCAGCAAGCCGATGTCGATCATGTTCGGCGTCTTCGCCACGCCGATCCGTCCGCAGAAATCGCGAATCGCTTCCGCCGGATAGCCGCGCCGCCGCATTCCAGACACCGTCGGCATACGCGGGTCATCCCAACCGCGCACATGCTTATCGTTCACCAGTTTGAGCAGTTTGCGCTTGCTCATCACAGTGTAGGTCATGTTCAGGCGGGCAAACTCGATCTGTTGCGGGTGATAGATGCCGAGCGTATCGAGATACCAGTCGTACAACTGGCGGTGATCGGCGTATTCGAGCGTGCAGATCGAGTGCGTCACGCCTTCGATGGAGTCGCACTGCCCGTGCGCCCAGTCGTACATCGGGTAGATGCACCACTTATCGCCCGTGCGGTGATGCGTGGCGTGGCGGATGCGATACATTACCGGATCGCGCATGTTGATGTTGGGCGATGCCATATCGACCTTCGCGCGCAGCACCTTCGCGCCGTCCGCGAATTCGCCGTTCTTCATGCGCTCGAACAGGTCGAGGTTTTCCTCGACGGAGCGAGTACGGAAGGGGCTTTCCTTGCCGGGTTCAGTCAGCGTACCGCGATATTCGCGCATCTCGTCGGCGCTAAGGTCATCAACGAAGGCGTTGCCATCCTTGATCATCTGAACCGCCCACGCATACAGTTGATCGAAGTAATCCGACGCGAAAAACAGCCGATCATCCCAGTCGCCGCCGAGCCATTTCACGTCCTCGATGATCGAATCGACATATTCCTGTTCTTCCTTGGTCGGGTTGGTGTCGTCAAAGCGCAAATTACACTTGCCGCCGTATTTCTCCGCCAGACCAAAGTTCAAGACGATGGATTTGGCGTGCCCGATGTGCAAGTACCCGTTCGGCTCCGGTGGGAAGCGCGTATGCACCCGCTTCTCGAAGCGTCCGGTGCTGTTATCCTCATCGATCAGATCGTGGATGAAGTTGGACAACCCTTCGTTGGGCTGTATCGTTTGATCAGTCATAGCAACCTGTCAGTTTCACCAATTGCAAAGAAGTGTCTATTTTAAACCGTTTCGGCGTGGATCGTTAGCCAATCTTATTGCCAGTGCCGAACTACGCTGCCGACACACCACCGCTTGCCGGACTCGTGTGCCAAAAACTAGCATAAACTGCCGCACCCGTCGCATAATATGCTGTGCAGGTGCGCGTTGATTAGGAGAGAGGGCATGAAGTATCCGTTCAGCCAGAACGAAGCGGACAAGCTCAAAGCGGCGAGTGAGCGACCGTATGCCGAAGTCACGCTGGAAAACATCGAGCAGCTAACGGCGACCGACATGTTCATCCACGCCGAAACGCTGCGCGCGCAAGCGGAAGTGGCACGAGCAGCAGGCTATCCGCATCTGGCGGCGAATCTGCTGCGCGCGGCGGAATTGACGATGGTTCCCAATGAAGATGTGTTGAAGATTTATGACGCACTGCGCCCGGAACGCTCCTCGGCGGAAGACCTGCTGCGCATCGCGGCGTGGCTGGAAACGCAGTATCAGGCCGTCGAAAATGCGCGCTTCATCCGCGAAGCTGCCGAAGTCTACAAGGCACGCGGGCTGCTCCGCCGTGACGCGTAGCTAGTCGCCCCGTCGGTGAGGCATTATTCTTTGAAAGCGCTATGATGAAATTACTGGTGATCGGTGGCAGTGGCATCGTCGGTTCGCTGGTCGTGCCGTTTTTGGCGGAACAGCATCAATTGCGGCTTTTCGATCTGCGTCCGCCGCAGCAAGAGGGCTTGGGCGAGTATATTCAGGGCGATGTCACGGATCACGCCGCACTGACGAGCGTGCTGGAAGGTGTCGATGCGCTCCTGTACATGGCGATGGGCAACCTCAAATGGGAAGAACCTATCGGCGTGTCGTCGGCCTTCGATGTGAACGTGAAGGGCGTCCACATGGCGCTGTGGGCAGCACACACGGCGGGCATCACGCAAGCCGTCTACACCAGCAGCATGTCGGTCTATGCCGAACCGCTGATGCAGCGCTACTTCGCGGACGAAGACCTGACGCCGGACGCTGCTCACCTGTACGGGCTGACCAAGCGCATGGGCGAAGAAGTCTGTCACAACGCCAGCCGCCTCTGGGGCATGAACATCAATGTGCTGCGGCTGTGCTTCCCGACGGCGGAAGAGAAATGGCTGCGCGAGACGGTCATCGGCAAGCCCACCATCGCGACGACGGCACAGGATGTGGCGCGGGCGATGCTGGCAGCGCTGGAGTTCCGCGCGGGCTATCAGGCGTTCACCATCAGCGGCGACTACGAAAACAAAGTTATGAACATGAGCAAGGCCAAACGCTTGCTCGGTTGGGAACCGTTGGCGCGCCCGACACGGCAAGCGGATAGCAACGAACAATAAGAGGTACAACGATGGCATTCAAGGTAAAGCGGCGCGGTAAGCTGACTTACTATTACGAAGGCGACGATCCAGTGCTCTCGAATCTGGTGGTCGAGGCACAGCCGGACGGCGATCTGCGGATTTGTTTTTCTGGCCTAACGGGTGGGCATTCCGCGACGGGCGTACTAGGGCTGGACACGGTGACATCGATGAACCCCGATGTCGAAATCCCGCTCGTGTTCCGCTGTTGGGAGTTCTGGTTGCAACAGGCGGGCATCTGCGACTCGATTGCTGACGTGGACTTCATCGAGATTCACGCGTTTGGCTGCCAACCCAAAACGCCCAACCCGCAGCTTGATCCTGTTGGCTATGCCAAAGAGCTGGAGCGTTTGCGGCAAGCCTATGCCCGCGCCTACCGCGCCTATTTCAAAGAATACTGCCCCGATAACGGCCTGCCTGCGCGTTTCACCGTGCATGTGGTCGATGTGCCCGATCAAGCCGCATCGTATGAATTTTACGGCACGGCGCTGTATCAGAAATCGCAGCGACCCACGCCCGACCAGCTTCACCCGGATTTGAAAGGTTCTCCGCTATGAGCAAGTCGTTCACGGCGGGAATGAGCATTTGAACACGTAAAAACTTAGATTCATCTGGCGCAGAAAGAATATTCAACATGGACTCTCAGTACGACCTCTTACTCAAGGGCGGGCACGTCATCGACCCGAAGAATCAGATCAACCAACGCATGGATGTGGCGATTGCTAACGGGAAGATCGCCCGCGTCGCGCCGGACATTGATCGGAGCGCGGCGGCGGTCGTGGTCGATGCGGCTGATACGTATGTCACTCCCGGCCTGATCGATATTCACGTCCACGCCTACCACACCCGCGAACCCGAAGGTCTCAGCGTGGTGATCGATCATCACTCGTTTCGGTCGGGCGTGACGACGGTAGTAGATACGGGCACGGCAGGCGCGAAGCACTTCTTGCACTTCAAGCGCACGGTCATTGACGCCGCCAAAACGCGTATCTTCGCGCTGATCAACATCGTCAAATCAGGCATGGTGGGAGACTTCGAGCAAGACATCCGCGAGATGGACGCTGAACTCGCTGCCTCGATTGTGCTGGCTTACCCTGACATTTGCGTGGGCATCAAAACCGCGCACTACTGGACGGAACATCCCGCCGATGATATGCATCCCGTGTGGGCAGCAGTAGATCGTTCGCTGGAAGCGGCGGACATCTGCCACAAACCGCTGATGGTCGATTTCTGGCCGCGCGAAGATCGCACCTATCAAGACCTGCTCAAGAAGATGCGTCCCGGCGACATTCATACGCACATGTACGCGCAACAGTTCCCGATCCTCGATGACGCCAAGAAGCCGCCCAAGTTCCTGTTCGAGGCGCGCGAACGGGGCATCATCTTCGATGTCGGGCACGGTGCGGGCAGTTTCTGGTTCCGGCAGGCTGTGCCCGCGATGGCAGGCGGCTGGACGCCTGACTCGATCAGCACTGATCTGCATATCGGCAACGTCAACGGCCCTGTGTTCGACATGATCACCACCATGTCCAAGTTCCTCAACATGGGGATGCCGCTGGACGAGGTGATTTACCGTTCAACCGTCACGCCCGCGCAGGAGATCGGTCATCCCGAACTCGGCACGTTGAGCGAAGGCGCGGAAGCTGATGTCGCCGTGCTGCGGCTGGATCGCGGGCAGTTCGGCTTCTGGGACTGCGGCAGAGCCAAGATCATGGGCACCCAAAAGCTGGTCTGCCAACTGACACTACGTGCGGGCAAAGTTGTCTACGATCTGGACGGCGTCACCATGCCGGAATGGCCTAATGCGCCCGCGCCCTATTGGACGATCCGCCGCTAAACACGCTTACAGGGAAGGGGAACCGTACACATGAGCATCTACGAGAGTCTGGGAGTCCGCCCGATCATCAACGCCTGTGCCACGCTGACGCGCCTCGGTGGGTCGCTGATGCCGCCCGACGTGCTGCAAGCCATGACCGAGGCGGCGGGCAGCTTTGTTGACCTGCATGAACTTCAGCGGCGCGTCGGAGAGCGGATCGCGGCGTTGACGCATAATGAAGCGTGCTACGTCAGTTCCGGCGCGGCGGCGGGCTTGGTGCTGGCAGCCGCCGCTTGCATCGCGGGCGACGACCCCGAAAAACTACGCCGTTTCCCCGATCTGGATGGGCTGAAAAACGAGATCATCGTGCATCGTACGCACCGCAACGGCTACGATTACGCCGTGCGTGAGATCGGCGCACGCATCGTGGAGATTGGCAGCGCCGAGGGGACGACCCGCGCCGATCTGGAGTCCGCTATTACGCCACGTAGCGCCGCCTTCTTCTGGTTTCAGGGCGCGATGACCACCCCACGCGATTTACCGTTGGAGCAGGTGATCGAAATCACCAAGGCGCACGGCATCCCTGTGATCGTGGACGCCGCCGCGCAGCTACCACCCGTCAGTAATCTGTGGAACTTCACCCAGATGGGCGCGGCTCTCGCGGTGTTCAGCGGCGGCAAGGACTTGCGCGGGCCGCAGAGCAGTGGGCTAGTGCTCGGACGCCGCGCCTTGATCGAGCCGATCCGGCTGCACGGCAACCCTAACCCCAACGTTGGACGCCCGATGAAGGTCGGCAAAGAAGAAATGGTCGGCTTGCTGGCGGCGGTTGAGCGCTACCTCAAGTTGGATCACGAGGGGCGTGAACGGTACTGTGAAACGACGGTCAGCCAGTGGTGCGCGGCCTTCAACGCGGTTCCCGGCCTCAACGCCGTGCGCAGTTTCCCCAACGAAGCCGGACAACCCTTACCGCGCTGCTTGATCACGGTGGATGCGGCGCTGTTGGGCTGTGATCGGAACGCCATCGTGGAGCAACTTGCCAGCGGTACACCGTCGATCATCGTGGAGGCCGTCGCGGAGAGCGGCATCCACCTGAACCCGATGACGTTAGAAGCGGGCGAAGAAAACATTATCACCTCTCGCTTACTTGAGATCGTCAAAGTAGGATTGGCTAGGTAACTCAGCGTGACCAGACAAGACTATCTGCGGATCGGGCTGCTGGCGGTGATCGTCGGGGCGGTAATGGCAGTCCTGATCAAAAATCCGGGCTACACCGACGCCTACTACTACTTCAACGCGGCGCAGCGCTTGGCGACGGGCAAAGGGCTGACCGATGCGGGCGTCTGGACGTACATCGGTTTGCCGGAGACGGCAACGCTGCCCGTGCCGAGTCATCTCTACTGGATGCCGCTGACTTCGCTGGTGTCCGCGCTGCCGATGCTGATCGCGCCGACCTTCAACGCCGCGCAGATCGTCTATGTGCCGTTGTTCGCCGCCCTCGTGCTGATCGCGATGTGGCTCGGTCAGCGCATCGGCAAGACACGGCGGGCGGGCTGGTTAGCCGGACTGGTCATGCTGTTCAGCGGCTACTTCATGCCGTTCTGGTTCACCTCGGATGCCTTCACACTGTACGGCGTGGTGGGCGCGGCGGCACTGATCGGCATAGGGCGCGGGCGCGAGTCGGGATCGTGGCGCTGGTATGCCCTCAGCGGCGTATGCATCGGGTTGGCGCACCTGACGCGCAACGATGGCTTGCTGCTGCTGTTCGTCCTGTGGATCGTGGCGCTGTGGCCTGCGCATTCGCTGCGAAGCCGGATCGTCGGCGCTGGAGCGGGCACGCTGGCGTATCTGCTGGTGATGCTGCCGTGGTTCCTGCGCAATTTGAGTGTGATCCGCACGATCTTGCCCGTTGGCGGTTTGCAAACGGCGTGGATGCGCGAGTATAACGACCTGTTCAATTACCCCGGCGTGATCGACTTCCAGAAGTTCCTCGCATGGGGCATTCCAAACATCCTGCGTTCGCGCTTCGATGCCTTCTTCGTCAACCTACAAACGGCGATTGCGGTCGAGTCTCTGATCGTGCTCGCGCCGTTCATCTTGATCGCGCTGTGGGCACGCCGCCGCGATCCGCTGCTGACGGGCGTGTGGCTGTACGCGCTTGGCTTGCACGCCGTCATGACGGTGGTGTTCCCGTTCTCCGGCGCACGCGGCGGGCTGTTCCATTCGGCGGCAGCGCTGATGCCGTTCTGGGCGGCACTCGGCATCGCGGGGCTGCTAGACACTATCGCGTGGGCGGCAAAACGGCGACGGTGGCCTGTCCGTCAGGCGCAGACCGTGTTCGGCGGTGCGGTGATCCTGTGGGCAGCTGGTTTCAGCGTGCTCGGCGCATTACCGAAAGCCTCGCAGTGGAACAGCGCGGGCGATTACTACGTGGGGATCGGCGTCTCACCGAGCGAGGTCATCATGATCAACGATCCGGCGGCTTACTACTACTTCACGGGCGGCTCGGCGGTGGTGCTGCCGAATGTGCCCGCCGTTAATCTGGCGACCATCCTCAACCGCTTCAAAGTAACCACCGTCGTGCTGGATGAGAATGTGCCTGTGCCATTGGAACCGCTGTGGCGACGGGAAGACGTGCCGTTCTTCTTGGAGCATCGCCGCAAAGATGACCGCTTCCGCGTGTACCGTTATCGGCTGGATTGAGCTTCGGGGTCGGCGTCTTTGGTGGCGACGAATGATCCCTGAAATGATCCATTGTTGAGGAGCGAACTGGATCATTGGCGATCTAATTCACATGTTCCATCTAATGTTCGACGGAGGTGTTGCGGAGTTTCCGCACGAGCGTGTTTTGACGTACATTGGCTCGCATGGTATGAGATCGCAAACCCCTCCGTTATACTCCCGCATATAGAGCACTGGGTGTAACTGGCGAGGAAAGGGCGCAACCACTGATGTGTGCTGTCTTCGTATTTCCATTGGTCTGGGCAGAACCGCCAAGTTCACACCGAGACTTAGAACGAGTAGCTTTCATATTCTAGCAGAGATCGATAGGAAGTCAAGAGGACAATTGTTCGTGTTTTGTCAAGGAATGATAAAAAAGTAGTAAAAATCAATGGTGGTGAGAAAAGCTTTTGAGATAGCGCCAAGTGAAATGCGGTTTCGTGCCCTAGCGATAGAGATATGAAGCGTGCAGTCCGCTGACAAAGCGGATGGAGTGACAGCAGGCTACTCAGGCGATGTCGCATAAATCATTATCTCGGACGCCCTCACGAATTGGCTGAGATCGACCCGACATTCCCTAAGCACGCCAGCATCGCTATAGATGGCGACATAATCTTGGTTTTGCAGCATCGCGACGCTAAAGGGCGAACGGGAAGCTCCAAATACGAGCCAGATATGAGGGTAATTGGCGCTTTGAATATATGAGTTCCAATCAAGGATATGCACATGTTGAGTTCGCGTTGAATAGGCGACTAGCAAGCCCGGAATCGCCATCCATTGGTTTGTACTGGGGTCATCTGCCGCATAGAGCGCTTCAATTCCACCGTTGATAGTGTACTGCACGAAAAATGGTTCGTAGCCATCGAGGCTCAACTTGAAACTTTTGTAGATTAGGGTGGCGTTGTCTTTCCACAGGATAGCCGCCGTTGTTGACAATGGAAACCCGTTCGTTGTGCGTAAGGTCGTCAGCTTGGTTGTTGCCAGCGAATAGATGCTCAGGTACATATCGCACAGTTGTGAAACGCAGTTTTCCCTTTGCATTATGGCGAGTTGCTTGCTATCGGGCGACCATGCCGAGGACTCAACCGCGTTAAAGTCACGGTGAGAAACCGCGCTGGTGCTGAAATCAATAAGGATGGTTACCCATCGATCTTTACTATCATAGAGTGTGCCACCGTTGATATTGACGGTCATCAACGCGTGAGTCGGGTTAAATGATACTTCCCCAATCATTACCACATTTGAAATACTGTTGAAGTGTGGATCGCGGTTAAGGCGGCTATCGTGGAAGTCGAGCACGAAAAAGCTCGGTTCCAAGATGCCACGGCTAAGATCGAAACGGGCAAATTCAACCTGCCCGAAGCATACCGCACGACCAATAGGTTCGCAGAACTGCGTCGTGATCTGCACGATCAACGTGTCCGCATCGAATTGCCAAAGCCTATCTACTTGTTTGTTCACGAGCCTCGCCGTCATCCAGTCGGCGGGGAGGATACCTTCGTCAATGCCTTGCTGGATGGCGCTGCGCTCATTGCCGGATAGGACATCAATGGCTCTCGACGCTGTACGGTAGTCGAAGTCGAAAATCAGGCTCGATGTATTCTGGTTTACATCAACCCGATATAGTGACCAGACGCGCTCGTTTGTGTGTTCGGTGAGCAGATAGAAGTTGAGAGAATGTTGACGTGGAGTGTTGCCAAAGACCACGCTGGAAACTAGAAGAAAAATTGTTAGTTGATACAAGTTTGAGTAGCGCATCCGTATCAATCCGTCGCCGTTGAGAATGTCATGACTGTTGAGGTGTAAAGGTTGGTAGGTACTTACGATGGCGCTAGTGGCATCGGGGCGACTCGACATTCTTTTACGTTAGGAGTGACCGCCGTCCAGCTTACAGGGGTAGGTATTTAACAAAAGTGGAATGAGACATGCAAGAACGATAGGATGGA
>JAHBVJ010000004.1 GCA_019637615.1 Anaerolineae bacterium
ATAAGATCAGTGAATCATCTTCGCAGTGATAACGAGGCACAATGCTCACCATCTACTTTTCGCCGCACATGACCAGCACCGATAACGAGGCCAAACGCGCCTCCGGCTATGCCGATGTGCCGCTGTCCGACGCGGGCAGACAGCAATCTCACGAACTCGGTCAGCACTACGCAGCCTATCCATTGGTCGCCATCTTTTGCTCCGATCTTCAGCGGGCGGTGGACACAGCCCAGATCGGTTTCGGCGCGCGTGGACTCCCGATCATCCCCGATTCCCGTCTTCGCGAAACGGACTATGGCGACCTCACGCAGCATCCCACCGCTGAACTTGATGCGCAATTTCCGCTGCGGATTCGCACGCCGTTCCCCAACGGCGAAAGCCTCGCGATGGCGGTGCAGCGCACAGGCGATTGTCTGCGTGATGCCTTAACCGCCTATGACCAAACGGCAGTTCTAGTGATTGGGCATCGCGCGACCAAGTACGGGCTGGATTTCTGGTGCGGTGATCAAACGCTAGAAGACATCGTGGCGACGCCGTGGGAATGGCGCGATATTCCTATCTGGCATTATGATCTGCACGCGGAAGCCTTTATCCGCCGCACGCTCTGACAGTGCCATCAACTCGACAATCCCCTAAACAAACCTTGAGCGTAAAATCGCATCGTCAAACATCATTCCACGCTCAGACCCCCTTACATTTGTACGCGTACAAATGTAAGGATGTTCAAGTCAGAAAAGGTGTTGTATTCTACTTGCAACTGAAAACAATGCGCGTGGCTGCCCTACCCGCGCTCACTAGCCGAACCATTGACGGAGGTTCCAGTGTCTCATCTCGTGCGTGCGCATGACATCATGTCAGCCGACCGCTTTCATGTTGGCGGCTCTATACCGTGTTCCCACTCCCCATCACGCGATGCACACATTGGCACGCTATGGTTCCGCGCCCATCAGGACGCCCCCCGAACAGCCTCCCCCGATGATCCCATCCTACGCAGCCAATGGGATCATTTCAGGGATCATGCTCGGTGCAGTCGCCGCCAAATCACCGACCACACCACGCTGAAGCCCGCACTAAGCACTGAGCACTTGCTTGAACACCGCCACGTAGGCCGCCGCGATGTCATCCCATGTCGGGCGCGGATCGTACATCCCCGCCACCGCCGACTGCTTGTAGAGGTCGTAGTCATCGAAGAACGCGTTGAGCGCCGCCACCATCGAGTCTACCGACAGTGGATCGAACCACTTGACTTGCGCGCTGTGCTGGCTTACGTGCTCACGCAGCACGGGAATATCGGAGCACAACACGGGTGTCCCTACGTTCAGGGCTTCTTCAATCGGGTAGCTGCCGCCGCCCTCGGACAGTGTGGGCATGATCAACGCCACCGCGCGCTTGATCATCGGCATCACCTCGGCGTCCGCTACGTAGCCCAGTCCATAGATGTCGCCCTCGCGCCGCAACCCCAATCGGTTGACCAACCCGTACAAGCGCGCTTGCGTCCACGCGGGCACGCTGTTAAGGGTGGCCCGACCGCTCAACGCATCCGTATACGCGCCGATCACGACCAGTGGATACTCAGCGCGCCGCTCGAATCGCGACCACGCGATCAGCAGCATATCCAGATTCTTGTGTGGGGTGATGTTGGTCGGGCAGATCACGTACTTGGGCGGCAGTCGGCCGTCCGGCACTTCTTCGGAACTCGCCTCAGTGCGCGGATAAATCGCGTGCTGGATCACCGTCGGCTCGTGGGAAGCGCCAAAATGCCGCTGGAGTGCCACCTTGGACGCGTGCGACGACACGACTACCTGCGCGCAGCGCTCGATCCACACCTTGGAACGGTTCCACTCAACTTGCGTCTGCGGCCCGCCCAGAATCTCCGGGAAGTCGAACATGGTGCAGTCTTGGAAGGTGCAGACGATGGGCTTACCAATGTCGGGGAAATCGTCGCGGTGCGGCCAGATCACGTAGACCAGATCGAAGGCGTCGGCTTCTTTGCGGAGTTCGTTCAAGGCAGCCTTCTTGATGTTCAACATGACTTTTCCCGCGCGCAGCATCAGCCTCAGCCGTCCCGTGCCACGGATGCCCAGCAGACGCCGTGCTTTGCCCAGACTGTTGCCCGTTTCCTTCAATCGCCCGATCTCAACGCCCGCAGCCAGCGACGACGCCAACGTGTCCAGCAGCGGCGAGGTCGTATCCACCGCGATCCGCAATCTGTCGATAGCCGGATTACGCCGCAAGCCCGCCACCAACTGCGTCAGCAAATACAAACCGCCGCCGGGGTTGAGATACGGGCACCACAGCAGTACATTCATGACCATAACCGCCTAATCGATCCAGAGTTCACGACAATGCACGATACACGTCTAATGTCTGCGCAGCGGTCGTGTCCCATGAGTACGTCTGCACCAATTTCAAGCCGTCCCGCACATGTGCCGCTGTCCGCCCGCCCGCCAAGCTGCTGTCTAGGGCAGCATATAGGGACTCGTCGTCCGCCGGATCGAAAAAGTATGGCACCTGCTGCCCCACTTCCACGTTGGACGGGATGCGCGAAGCCACTACCGGACACGCGCACGCCATCGCCTCTAACAGCGGGATGCCGAAACCCTCGCCGAGCGATGGATACACGAACGCCGCCGCGAGGTTATACAAATCCCGCAGGTGGCGGTCATTCACATCGAGCACATGTACCCTATCCGCGACGTCCAAGTCCGCGAACAATCGTTGTTCCTGCTCTGACCACGGCTTACCAGTGGCGATCACATCCACCGTCGCTCGGTTTTTCCAGCGGCTGTACGCCCTGATGAATCCCTCGAAGTTCTTGTGATGGCGTCGTCCGCCGATGTACAACAGAAAGGGGTTGCTGGTCGGCACGCGCAGCGCGATGTCATCCGAGACGAAGAAGCGGTCACGGCTGTAGGCCAGCAAGACCACCCGTATTTTGGAGGCTGGCAGTCCGTGTATTTGCTGAATCGCGTTCGACGTGCTGTGCGAGATCGCGATCACCACATCGGCTTGCTTCAACGACCGAACCTGCTGCTGCCGCAGGTTCTCCTCGTTAGCAAGCGTGAACATCTGCGGGAACTGATGATAAACCGTGTCATACGCGGTCATCACGACGCCCTTGACCGCGCGCGGTGGCAGCGTATAGTACGTCGAATGCCAGATCATCTTGGCGGAGAGGGTGAACAGCCATTGCAAGAAATGCGCGGGTGGATACAGCGCTTTCCAGATGCGGCTAGGGCGCAGATCGTGACGCAAGAGCTGCATCACGTCGATCTGAGCGCCACTCGGCACAGGTTGCCGTGTCGGCGCTGAAGAATAAACGCGCACCAGCAGTTCAGGATCGAGGGCACACATGCGCGGCAAAATCTCGTTGAACATCCGCGAGATGCCACCATTCGCTTGCATTTGATAGATGATGCCGTCCAACGCTAACTGGGTCATGCACGCACGCGTCGCAACTGATTGAGAATGTGTTCAGCCGTTGTTAACGACATCATGAAACTAAAGCACCATAGCAGACTGCGTGCAAGTCGTCGGCTGCGCTGGAGCTGGATCGCCTTTACCAGATGTTCGCGCGCCCGCGCTGGTTCGCCGTGACGCCACAACTTGACTGCCATTACGTGATGACGGTCAGCGAGTTTGTCATCAAAGTTGATCAGCCCCGCCGGAATCGGGAGTAGGCGCAGATCTTCGTAGGCGCGGAGCCGAGCATAGGCCAGCGGCACTTCCTGTTTAGACAGTCCGGTCAGCGTTTGCCGATACCACACCAGCAGTTCTGGCACATACCGAAATTGGACGCCACAAGCAGCAAGGCTCACCCACAAATACCAATCCTCGGTGCCATGCAGCGATTCGTTGAAGCCGTGTACCAGTTCGATCAGTTCACGTCGGATTAGTGCGCACGCGGGGACAAAAAAGGCCGTATTCTGCTCAATCAGGCACTTGAGCACCTCGCCTTCCGGCATCTTCCACGCGGGGCGCTGGGTCGGGTGCTGCGTACACATATCCTCGGTGCGGATTTCGTAGTCGGTGTAAACCACACCAGCGTCCGGGGCAGCACCAAACGCATCGAGGCAGCGTTGAAGCTTCGTCGGCAGCAGATAGTCGTCCGCGTCAAGGAATTGGACGAATTCGCCCTGTGCCTGTCGCCAGCCACGATTACGTGCCGCGCCTACCCCTGCGTTGTCCTGATAGAGGTATTGCACCTGTGGAAACTGACTAACAATCTCTTTGGTATTGTCGGTTGAACCATCATCAACCACGAGGATTTCGAGATTAGTATACGTTTGGGCGAGACAGCTTCGAATGGCATCCTGCAAATAGTTAGCATGGTTATAGCATGGAATAACGACGCTAACACGTGGGCTGGTCATGACAGCATTGCTCCCTCATGGCTTGGTGATCCCGCTTATCCAGAGATGCAGCGTTTGAGCATGTCGCAAACATAGGTTACTTCTTCGCGCGTCAAGGATGCGGCAGTAGGTAGATTGATTCCCTGCGCAGCCAGCGCGGTCGTTACCGGGAACTGCTGATCGCCATCGGCATGGAAATAGGGTGGCAAGACATGCATCGGGATGAAGAATGGACGGGTTTCGATGCCTGCTGCCGCCAACGTCTGCATCGCTTGATCGCGGTTGACATGCTTCGGCAGCACGACGGAATACAACCAGTAGATGTTCTTGGCCCACGACGCTTCGATGGGAAGTGTCAAGTCACACCCCTGTAACTGGGCAGCATACCAACTAGCGACTTCGCGGCGGCGCTCGATGAACCACGTGATCCGCTCTAACTGTGCCAATCCTAACGCGGCTTGCAGATTCGTCATTCGATAATTATAGCCAATGATCGGAAACCAGTAGCGCCGATGGAAATCTTGACCCTGCCCCTTAAGCTGCTTGACGTGCAATGCGACCGCTTCGTCATTGGTAACGACCATGCCGCCTTCGCCTGTCGTGATCACTTTGTTGCCGAAGAAACTGAACGTCGCGACATGCCCGATCCCCCCCACCAATTGACCGTTATAGGCGGCTCCATGCGCTTCTGCCGCGTCTTCCACGATCTTCAAGCCGTGCGTGGCTGCCAATGCCATCAACGGCTGCATATCCGCCGGATGCCCATAGAGGTGAACGGGCATGATGGCTTTGGTCTTGCTGGTGATCTTGCGCTCCACGTCCGCGATGTCCAGCGTCCACGTATGCGGATCGACATCCACGAGCACAGGCGTTGCGCCACAGTACGTCACCGCGTTAGCAGAGGCGATATACGTCAAATCAGGGACGATCACCTCATCCCCCGCGCCCACACCGACCGCCAGCAGCGCTACATGCAGCGCGACTGTCCCGTTGAAGGTGGCGACGGCATAACGCGTCCCACAGAATGCAGCGAACCCTTCCTCAAATGCGTTCAGATACTTCCCACTCCCAGAAATCCATCCCGTTTCCAAACAATCCATCACATATTCTTTTTCGTGCCCGTTTAGAACTGGCTCGGCTACCGGAATACGACGCATGAAAATCCCTCGATTACTATAAGCGAGCAGCGTGATCAAGCTAGCGATTTTGGTGGCAGCGTAAGGAAAAATGAATGAATTGCTGAGTTGACCAAGCAGTAAGTAGTTGGTATTGCAAACTCCTTGTCTCTATACATTTTAAATATCTATTGATCAAATGTCAATTACCCCTGCCCACTGAGCTACCTACGATTCGGGTAGTTTACGCATCCTTATCATGAAAAGAGTCAACAAATTATAAATATCACAGTGATTCAATCCGTCAAAGACATTCAACGCCTGAGTTCATGCACGCTTCGGACGTTTGCCAAGCAGTGCGTAGGTTTCATACGCGCTGGCTTCGGCACCATCTTCGAGCGCGGCGTTTGCCAGCACAGGATTCTGATAAAATACGTGCAGATCAGTGAAGCCTGCTGCCCACATCAACATGGACAAGAGATCGATGGGCAGCGGACGCACATGCGTGGGATCAATATAGAAGGTGCGGTACGTCGCCAAGCAGTAGGGGTTGACTGTTTCAAGCAAAATCTGTCCACCATCGACCAGAGTGGTCATCGCGCATTGAAGCATCCGCTCAAGGTAAGCCAAATCCATGTGCTCGATCACTTGGAAGGCGGTGATAGCCATCAGGCTGGCTTCCGCGCGTGCTTCTAAGTATTCCAAGCCGCCTGCTTGCTGCACAGCAAAGCCTTGCTGTCGCAGAGTGTCGATATGCTCGGCATTGGGATCAACGCCGACACAAGCAACATTGGCGTTACGCAGCAGCCGTAAGAACTCGCCACGTCCGCAGCCAATATCCAGAATCGGGCGCTGTTCGCTGGCTTGAGCGCTGTTCAGCCACGGTAAGTAGTGTTCTTGCCGCCGCGCGATCAATTCATCGTTGCCCCGAAAGGCTGTCTCTAATGCCGTATAAAAGGTGTCTTTCCGTACAGAAATATCAGTTACCATCCGCATCTGTGCCAGCAAGCCAGCCACATCGTCAGGCGGTGTAAGGCTGGCATCGATGAATAAGGGCAACGATGAAGGTTTTTCCGTTAACTGTGCCTCAAGCCCTTCGACACGCTGCATGAGACGCTTCAACTCAGCGGCGAGATCAATGGATGATTGTGGCGCGGTTGAAGTCACCGCTTTGGCGCGCAAATTCAACACTTCCATCGTCATCGCATCATAATCGACACGAAACCGTTGCAACTCGTTCTCAAGCCGTCGGTAGCGGTTCAAGGAAGTGAGTCTGAAGATCGGCAGGATCGAATGCACAACGAAGGTATTCAGCCGTACCAACCACGATCTCTGTTTGCTTAGAGGTGCGGTCGTCGCGATAGACTGTGCTGCCTGTACCGATTGGGGTGTCGAGGGTGGTTGAACAGACGCCATACTAGCCTTCCTCCGCACTGGCATCACAGGGCGCTCGTAGTGTCGCACGCGTGCCACTGCGAGATGTTCGATCTCTTGCACGAGGCGTGGATTAGTTTGTTGAGCGATCCATGCTGCGCCTGCATCCGTCCGCTGCGTTGTGTCAGCTTGATTGGTCAAACCATAGCAGATTGCCTCACCTAGTGCCACTGGATCGTCTGGCGGTTCCAAGAGCGCCACCCCGGCATACTGCTGCGTGAATGGCGTGTTGCCGATGAGCAACGGCGATCTCGTACGCAGTGCTGTCTCGATCAGGCCGTAACGATCAAGGCCAAGGCGAGAGACACTCAGGCACAACCGCGTATGGCTGCATAATGCGGCAAGATCGAGCGCATCAGTCGCTTCCAACAGAATAATGTCTTTGCCTACTGCCAGCCCGCCATCGCGCACGATCTGCTGTAGCCAGCGATGATAGTGACTGTCCGGTTGATCGGTCAGCAATGCATCGCGCCCACCAATGCCAAGCAGCACCAATGGCGGCACCTGCTCACCGCGCCAACGCAGATAGGACAGCGCTGCCACCATCGAATCGAGGTTATCCTGCGCCGGATCATCGACCGCCGCCAACAGATAGGATTCTGGGAGATTGGTCATGGTCGGGGTTCGGGCGAGGTCGGCTTCCAACGCGGGAAGCGTCCCGACGCGCGTCCGTTCCAGCGGAATTGCATAGCGCTTGACGGCGTCGTCGCGCACGGCTTCCGATGGGAACAACATCACCTGCGCGAGACGCGACCAGATCGCGAGTTCGTGAGAGAGGGTGTTGGGGTCTGTAGTCTGATCGATGTTGTCGCCGTATTCGTGCGCGAGATCGGAGATAAAAACGATGATCGGCAGCGGCGTCAGCAGACTCGGATCGAGATTGGGCGAGAGCAAGCCGAGCGGCTGCGGAAAACACACGACCTCATACGCCTCCACCATCTGATACAACTCATCTAGTGTCAAATAGGGCGCGGCGGGCGGCGAAGCACGCTCCGGCAATGGTGCCTCGATTGGCGGAGGCGGCGGGTTGTTCGGATCGACGTGGACAGGCAAGACAACGATGCTCGGATCGCCTGTTTGGGGGTTGTTTGTCGCCTCGATCAGCTCCACATGCAGCCGATCCGAGGTTGGTGCCGTCCATACTGGCATAGTTCCAGTCATGGTTGGCGCGCCCCAACGCAGATCGATCTGCCAATCCGACGACTCGGTTTGCCGCAGCACCTGATCGATCCATGCTGCGGTTCTGCGGTAGGCCGCATCACCCGTCCGCAGCCGACCGTAGAACAGGATACGGCGTCTCTGTTGCAGCGGCATGTCGGGTGCAGTGGTAGATGATACCTCTGGGACGGGTTGCCAGCGCCCAAACGGAAGCACATCCGGCGTGAGCGGATGGCTGAGGATGTGCCCGACGAACCGTTCACGCCATGTTCGTCGCACGAATTCCGGCGAGAACTCCTCCAAAATCACGGTTTGCGACTCGATCACCGCACGGGTGAAGGCTTCGTCGCCCGCGAGGATGCGCTGTAGCTTGGCGTTGGCTTCTGCATAAGTGTCACACGCACCGGGAAGGTCGGGACGCCTCGCAAAGTGTTCGAGCAGCCCGCCGTTCATGTAAATCAGTGGCATTCCGTACACAATCGCTTCTAGCGGATGGTAGTGCAGATGGCGCGGTTCGCGGCTGTGATAAAACATCACACGCATCTCACGGAAATACTGTTTCATGCGCTCATCAGTGACAAAGCCGATCACGTTGGGATCATCGACGGGGATCACCTGCCGTCCGCCGATCACGTGGGGAAGGTGTCCGAAATTGGCTTTGAACTCACGGTAGATTTTCCCGTAGTAGTCGCCCGGACTGTGAATATCGGGACAGATGAAATACACGCGCGGATCGCTGCCGATCCATGTATTGGCCTCAACATAGATGGTGTCCGGCATGGTCAAGGGCAACGTAATGGCGGTTTGCTGCAACATGGGCGGCTCGTGCGGCGTAATCGAATCATAGCCGACGCCGAGCCAAAAGCGATCAAGATCGCGCCACAGCGTTTCCCAGAAATCGGGCTGTCCGGCCTCGAAGACCTGCGCATAATTCAAGGGCGCTTCCCGACCAAACGCCCGCACGACAATCCGTCCCTTGAAATAAAGCATCAACTGCGTCATCAAGTTGGTCAGCGCGGTACAGATCACCACGCTGAAATGATCGTTCAGCAGTTTGGCGAAGGCGGGTGTCATGGGATCGTCATAGAAATTGTGCCGATCAAGCTCCGCCAGCACCCAACGCGGGAGCGTGGATTCATCGTTATCGGCGTAATCAACCGATCCGCTGCGGAAGCCGGATTGACCGGAGAGCAACTTGCTGGCGTAAATTTCCAAGCCGAGCGCGCGGATCACGGGGACTTCAGCGTTTTTCAAGGTCGTGTGGTTGAGGATGTAGAGCACGCGTTGTTCACGGCTGACCATCGGGCGTGTGCGGGTACGCGGACGCATCTGGTAGCGCTGACCAACCGCGCGATCAAAGCACGCCAGATGAGCGAGCGCTACCGCGATCTCGTTGCGATAAACGGTCGGCGGCGCGATCACCTGAATCCGCTCCAACGGCAGCGCGAATTCCCTGACGAGCTGATCACGGAGCGCGGGCGAAGGCACAATGACGATGCTGGCAAGTGAGAGCAGCTTGTTGGCTTGCAGCCGGAAGCGTTCAGCGCGCGCGAAATCCGCTGGAATCGCTAGTTCGGGCACCATAACCGCCACCACCGCCGGAATTGGATCGACCACGCCGACGAGCGAGACACTGGTCAGCGATGGGATGTACAACACGTCGATTGGAACCGTTGACTCACTGAACAGCCCTCGCAGCGGATTTAAGGCACTCGAAGGCAGATCAGGCAACGTCCGATAGCCGTCACGAGGCCAGCCGAGGCGGTTGTCCGCTGCTCCGCCCCACGCAGTCAACGACCAACCCATCTCAGCACCGAGCTGCGTCAACGCGGCGGCGAGGCGCTGTGTCTGTTTCCGCCGCATCGTGGAGAGCGTGCCCACAGCATAAATTGCTAAATGGCGTGATCGTGGCGTCGGCACTGGCGATGAGGGTGTTATACCCAAGGTTGTCCTCTCATGGCTGTTCGTTTACGTTTGGAAACTGGCAACATAGCGCGGCATGATGTCGTCGGGATGTCCGTCCGCGATGAGTTCACCGTGATGGAGCCACAGTACGCGGCTGCACATCGCATCGATCTGCCCGCGCATGTGGCTAACGAGCACGACCGTTCGCCCGTCTTGAATGATGCTGTTCAGCTTGGCGGTAGATTTCTGCTGGAAGCCGTAATCCCCTACGCCGAGCACTTCGTCCAAGAGCAGAATTTCCGCGTCAAGGTGGGTAGCAACTGCGAATGCCAAGCGCACGTACATGCCGCTGGAATAGAACTTGATCGGCGTATCGATGAACTGCTCGACTTCGGCAAAAGCCACGATCTCGTCAAAGCGCGCCACCACCTGCTTGCGCTGCATCCCCAAGATCGCGGCGTTGAGGAATACGTTCTCGCGTCCGGTCAGGTCGGGATGGAAGCCCGTGCCGATCTCCAGCAGCGCGCCAACCGTACCGTAGATGCGAAAGCGTCCGGTGGTGGGACGGCTGATCCGGCTGAGGATGCGCAGCAGCGTGCTCTTACCCGATCCGTTATGTCCGATGAACCCGACGACTTCACCCGGCGCGATCTCGAAGGTCACATGCTTGAGCGCCCAGAAGTCCGTATTGGCGGCGTGCGAGGCTGCCTCCGCGCCGCGTTTGAGGGGATGCGTAAGCATCTCGCCCAAGCGATCGCGCAGGGTGCTTTTGCCACCGACAGCGCCGATCTGATAGCGTTTGCTGATATTCTCAGCCTTGATCGCGTACTCAGCCATGCGTTGGTTTTTGTCCCTCGTTCAAATCATATCCGCGAAGCGCCCTTCGGCACGGCGGAAAAAGGCGATGCCCGTGACCACGATCACCAGTGTCACCAGCGCCGAGATCAGGTATGCGGTCGGCGGGAGCGAGTCGATGTTCAGCAGCGCCGCGCGCATCCCTTCGATCACCGATACCATCGGGTTGAGCGCGTACAGCATCCGTTCGCCTTCGCCCAAGCGCTGCGACGAATAGGCAATGGGCGATACGAACAACAAGATTTGCACGGCGAACGGAATCAGGTAGCGCACGTCACGGTAATACACCATCATGGCGGATGTCCACAGGCTGATGCCCGTCGTGATCAGCATCGCGAAGATCGACAGTAGCGGCACCATCAGCCATGCTTGGAGTGGCAGCGGTTGATGGTAGATCAGCATCAGGAGCAGCAGCACACCGATGGAAATCGCGTAATCGATGGCTCCGCCGAGAATGCGCGAGATAGGAATCAGCAAGCGCGGCACGTACACCTTGCGCACGAGATGCCCCTGCCCGACGAGGCTTTCCGAAGCCAAGCTCAGGCCGTTGGAGAAGAACGTCCACGGTACCAGCGCGGCGAAGGAAAACAGCGGATAGGGCACGCCGTTGGGCGTGGTGATGCCCGCTACACCGTTGAAGAAAATGGTGAACACGATCATGGTGGTGACGGGCTGGATGACCGCCCATGCCACGCCGATCAGCGTTTGCCGGAAGCGCACTTTATAGTCGCGTATCACCAGATGCACCAGCACCAAGCGGAATTCCCATATTTCACGCCAGTTAGGCCAAATCTGGTGCTTTTCGGCGTCCACTTCCACGAATTTGGGCGGCATAGCGGCGGCGGGGTGGTCGGGCAGCAGGCGCATCGGATCGCGTACTGTGTCAAGCTGTTGTGGCGGGTTCGTCATACCGGATCACTCGTCGTGTTACAGGTCAAGATGGTAGACCAGATTGTTGTTCTTCGCATCTACTGACGTTTGCACAAAACCGAATGATTCGTAAAGTTGTTTGGCGGCGGCATTATCCGGGTGTACCTTCAGCATCAGCCGTTTGGCTCCGCGCAGTTTGCAGATCGAACGGCTCAACTCTAGTGTAAGCCGGCCTAGCCCGCGATTGCGAAACCGTTGATCAATCGTCACGCCGTAAGCGGGAATCGCGTAGCCCTGATCCCACCCGCGCAGCATGAAGAAGCCGATCAGTACCTCGCCCCACCACAGCCCCATGTAAAGATCGTGATGCGCAGTGCTCAGGATCGCCGTCAGCGTGGCGGCGTCGAACTGAAACGGGATGAAGTAGCGCATGTAGTCCGGCGGTTGGGCGGTGAGCAGCGCCGACCACGCTGGCGCGTCATTCACGGTCAGCGGGCGGACGACCAACGCCTCCATGGAGATGGACGATGACGCCTGATCACTCATGAGCGATGATTCCTTTCAAAGTGAGGCTGCCGCGTGGTGAAGGCGAAATGATCCCTGCGATGCTCCCGTCCTGAGGAGACATGTGGATCATTTGTGCCCCTCTATGCAGTTCCGAGGAGAGTTCACAAGCAGGGCGCTGGTGTGGAACATGGACTGTGTGGCAGCGCATGAAAGAAGCAGCGAGTTGAAAGGCGATGAACATGAATCGATCTCCGAACCTAGCGAATAACCACGAACGACGGGCGGGCAGGATGAAAGTAACAGTGGTTGGCATGGTTACCACTTCATTGATCCGTCCATGTAACCATGTGCCTGTAGGATACAACACAATTTCTGACTTGAACATCCTTACATTTGTAAGCGTACAAATGTAAGGGGGATCACGCGTAAAGTGAGGCTTCGCACGCACGTTATTCGGTTGGCGGGTCTGAAAATTGGGCGCACGAAGGGTCGCCCACAGCGGGTTGTCCCATCTGCCGGTGGATATAGACATCGGCTACCCACGCGGACAATTTTTCCGCGCCGCTGGCGTTCAAGTGGTTCAAATTGAAGAAGGATGCATCCCCCAAAGCCGCGCGGCACTCCTTGGTATTGAAATCCCAGATCGCCAACCCGCTGCCGTGCAAGGTCGCTTGATAAACTGCCTCGTCCCCGGCGCTGATGTATTGATAGCTTTGTTCATGGAGTGGCAGATTAAGCAGAATGCATGGGACGCTGGCTTGATCGCAACTGGTTTTGATGTCCACGAAAAGCTGACGGGTCGCATCGTCCATCGTGAACGGCACAAATTGCGTCTGAATGACGGTTGGATCGCGATTGTAGATGGTCGGGTCACGGAAATAACCGAGATCGTCCACAACCGACATCGAATAGCCGACATCATCAATCGCCCGTGTTCCCGTCAGCCAATCGCGCAGATTATCCCGATAACTCACCAGATTAGAATGTCGGAGCAGCCATAACAGCACATTCCGCTCGATGGGCGATGAGACCGTCAGCGCATAACCGAGCGGTTTATTGCGAAAGTCGTCAACAGCGAGGCCGTGCTGCGCCGCCGGTAAGGCTGCCCGCATTTCGATGGCATACAAAATGATTTTAGGATGTGTGGGCAGCAGCAGGTTACGGATCAGATCGCGCTGGATGGTGGTGACTGATCCCCACACGCTGACATTGACTGACTGGATGGCGTGTCCCGTCAGCGCCGCAACGCGATCATTGAAAACATGTGGCGAGAACGCCATATGCCCCTGTGAACTGCCTGTGAACACCACCGGGGCAACGCCAGCATCTTCAAACGCCCATAACCGCTCGACGCCGGGGACGTTTTGTTGGCGCAGAATGAACGGCGGCTCCATCGCGATGCGGGGCACGATCACACCGACCGCGCGATCCACGACCACGATTACGAGCACGAGCGCCAACAATGTGACAATGACGGCGCGGAGGCCGTGCGGCTGATTAGAATTGGAAATAAACAAACGGCGCATGGGTTTGGCTCCCAAATATGAAGATACTTAAGAGCAGCAGAGCGCACAACGCAATTCGCCAGATAGGGCGGATCTGCCAGATGAACAGGGCGTTGTTCGTCCACGCTTGTGGTAGATCGACGATCAACAGCAGGCTCAGGGGGGTAAGCAGCCGTGTCCACCACAGCGCCGTGAGATCGGTGAATGGGTTGCCCGCCGTCAACCGTCCGAAGAAGAGTCCCGCTTCTGCGATGGACGTCGAACTGAACAACACCCACGCTGCGCTCACCACCGCGAACGTATAGATCATCCCCAACCCTGATCCCAACGCGCGGACGAGACGCGGTTGGCGGTCTGGCTCGATTTTGACGCGTGGCTGGAGAAGGCGTTCAAGGCTCATGGTGAGGCCGTACAAAGCGCCCCACGCGATGAATTGCCAACCCGTGCCATGCCACAGGCCGCTGGCTAACATAGTCACCATGAGCGCGATCACTTGTAGGAAGCGGGTGGGCGCGTTTCGCCACCGTCGCAGCATCGAGCGGCTGATAGGATAAAACACATAATCACGCAGCCATGTAGATAAACTGATATGCCAGCGATTCCAGAATTCAGTCACACTGCGGGCGAAATATGGCTGACGGAAATTCTCGACGGTTGGCAACCCGAACCACGTTGAAACACCAATCGCTAATAAACTGTAGCCCGCAAAATCGGCATAAATGCGGAAACTGTACAGCAGCATGGACAGCAGCGCGTTAGAAGGCGTTAACTCAGCGATACTCGGTGCGAGCGTTGGCAACAGCACGGCGAGCGGATCAGCAATCGCGTTTTTATAGAAAAAGCCCAGAAAAATCAGCGTGAGGCCATCGATAAACTGCTGTTGGGTTAATCCGCGAAAGCTTTTTAGCGAAGTGAGGAACGGTTTGGCGCGGACAATTGGCCCTGCGGCGAGCTGCGGGAAAAAAGCCACATACAAGCCGAAATCGATCAGCTTGTCCGAAGCGGGTACTTGCGCGTTGTACACCTCGAATAGATACGCAATGAGTCGAAGGGTATAAAACGAAAGGCCAAGCGGCAGCAGCAGGTCGGTGATCAGGGGGCTGGCGGCGACTCCTAAGCGGGTCAAAATCGGGTTCACGAACTCAGCAAGGCCGCTGGCATACTTGAAAAAGGCAAACGTCAGCAAATTGAAGATGACACCCGCCGCGAGATAGCCTTTGCGTTTGGGCGCGATGAGCCGCCCTAACCAGAAGTTGACCAGCGTCATCGCGGCAATCAGCCACATGAAACGCAAGTCTAGGTATGCATAAACTAGGTAGCTGGCAGCCAACACCAGCAAGTTCTGCGTTCTACGTGGCAGTACTTGAGTCAGGGCTAGAATCACCAGCGTGAACAGCCAGAATTCCCACGAAGTGAACATACTTAGGCAGTGTCCATTGTTGCCGCGGCATCGTGCCCGATCTTATCACGGCATGGAGACGCCTGTTAGTGAGGCTTGTAGAACCGCTCCAGCACGCGATCCGAGATCCACGGCACGAAAATGCCCATCCACATGATCAGGCGGTCGATCAAACGGAGGGTGATCGTGCGACGGCGCTGGTCGGTCGCGCGGACGATCTGGCTGGCGGCATATTCCGCCGACATGGTGGGCAATTTGGAGGCCACCCGCCCCGCTTGCCCGCGCCGCACCTGCGCGAACTCCGAATGGGTCTGACCGAGCAGCACATTGGTGACCCAGATGTGATCCGCCCGCAGTTCGACGCGCAGCCCACGCGCCAGCGCATTGATGGTCGCTTTGGCGGCGGAATAGACGGCGCAGTACGGGCCAGTCGCCAGACTGAGCACCGAGGAGATCATCACGATATGCCCACCGCCGGACTTGCGCAGCAGCGGCACCGCAGCGCGAATGGTGTGCAGTGCCCCCTCGACGTTGATGCGCAGCACCGCCTCGACATCTTCCCACGCGGAGTCCACGATTGCGCCGCGCTGCCCTAGCCCCGCGTTGGCGATCACGATGTCCAAGCGCCCGAACTGCGCGTCCGCCGCGTCTACGGCCTTTTGCAGATCGGCAGGGTTCAGCACATCGGCCTCAACAGGAATAATTTTGCCCGCTAGAGACGCGGCCTCTTGCGCCAGCGTCTCCAACCGATCCAAACGGCGCGCGGTGGCGATGACATGGTCGCCACGCCGCGCAAATTGCAGCGCCATTTCGCGCCCGATGCCCGCCGAAGCACCCGTAATCAGGATCACTTTTGCCATGCGTGTCACTATCCGTTCATATGCGCTTCGAGCAGTACCGTTTGACCCGCCTTGACGCACACCGACTCGTCATAGACGTAGCCCGCGCCGCCGCGCACCCGCACACGGTAGCAGCCCGGACTGAGGTCGCCCATGACGAAATTCTCGCCGTACATCGGATCGGATGGCATGGACGCTTCAGCATACGTGAAGGTTGGCTGCACGGTGGCGGCGGTGGAGAACACCACGCGGATGCCCATCGCGGGGTTGCCGTTGACATCCAGCAAGCGCCCGATCACTTTGCCTTTGCCCGCTGCGGGCGGATACCATAATTCGGGGTTGCGCACGGCTCCGTAGTTGGCAGGATCGCCTACGCGCACCTCAAAGTGCAAATGTGATCCGATGGCGATACCCGTTGCGCCGACCTTGCCGATGACTGCGCCTTGATCGACACGCTGCCCCTGCGCCACCCCGATGCTGGACAAGTGACCGTAGAGCGTGAAGACCGCCCCGCCTTCGGGTGAAGCGAAATCATGCTGAATGATGATCACATTGCCGTAGAAATTCGGCTGTGGACCGACCACAAAATCGGTGTCACTACCTGCGTAGAAGACGGTACCGGCCCCCGCCGCGAGGACGGGGGTGCCGCGTGGATTCAGGTAATCCATGCCGTGATGGATGGGCGATTGATGGTTGCGATGCCAGCCGTAGGGGAAGCCGAAATCGGGACGAATGTTGGCGGTGGCGGGCAGCGGACGCGCCAGCAGGTAATGGGTCTGAGCATCAGATTGCGCCGCGATGGGCGTCGCCGCCCCAAGCATGATCAGCGTAATCACGAGGATGAGCAATTTACGCATAAAAATCCTTTTCCCTGACGGATCATGAGCGATCCGATCATCGGTGTGCGATCTTGCGCGCAAGCATGGCAAACGGATGCCAAGGGCACATCTACGATCGCTCTACGATTTGGTCGTCTGGTCAAGCGACATCGATTTCGTCGGGAAGCCCGGCGTCCGGCGTAAGAGCTGCGCTTGTTTCAGGTGATCCAGATCATGCCCGATCTGGAAGATCAGCACACCTTTGGTGGTCATGTTACCGAACAGCGGATGACGCGCCAAACGCGGCGGCTGCGGCGCGATAACTTTGATCACGCTCATCAGCGACTCGGTGGCGTGCTGCAAACTGCTGATCAGGGTGCTCGCACTGATCCCACGCTGCGAACCATCGCCCGCGCCGCGTGGCAGCGGATCGATGTGCGGGAGATCGATGATCGTGCTGTCGATCAGCAGGTTGTGAGTCAGGTTTTGCGCCAACACCACATGCGAGATGATCTCGCTGAGCGAAAACGAGCTAGGATCAGGGCTGTAATTGACCTGTGCATCCGTCAAGCCCGTGATCAAGCGGAGCTGCGCCCGCCGCAATGACTCCAGCGCATCCGCGAGATCGGTGATGAGATAATCTGCCGCGCCTTCGGACATCTTCATGCCCATTTCGCTCGGTGGCAGATCGAAGCGGAAAAACGAACTCAACAGCGATTCTAGGGTAGCGGTATCAAGTTTTGGCATTTGTTTATCGTATACGCCATAATGTCCCTATCTAGTTAAGAGGATATTACGGCATCCTTTCTTTTACTAGCAAAAACAAGCACATTAAGCATATCAAAAGTATCGGGTTGGACGTTCCTGTTTGACATGTTAGGATCCTCTCGGTGACACGCCCGTCTCGATAAAGTTGGTAAGCGCATAGTGATGTCCCAATAGTTTCTACGATGCAATGCAAGACTTTCAAGTATCGGTTGTATCCTAGCGCTGCCCAAGAAAAATTATTGGCGCAAGTGCTGACCGTGTGCCGCCACTGGTACAACATGTGTCTTGAAGAGCGTAAGCTGGCATGGGCGCTTGAGCATCGGCATGTTTCGAAAGCAGAACAAGAGAAAACGGGCATCTACTATCGCAAGACGTTCCCCAAAGCCAAGGCAGTCTTCAGTCAAACGATGCAGGTGGTGTGCGACGATGTAGACAAAGCCTTCAAGGCGTTCTTTCGCCGTGTCCAAGCGGGTGCCAAACCGGGTTACCCACGTTTCAAAGGCTACCGGCATTTTGATAGCTTTGGCTTCAAACAATACGGTGCGGGTATCAAAGTAGATGGTCGTCGTTTGAAGCTGTTCGGTATCGGACGTGTTCCGGTGCGTTGGCATCGACCCACCGAAGGCACAATCAAGATGGCGCGCGTTCGCCGCACTGCGGGACGATGGTTCGTGTGCTTGATCTGCGAACTGCCTGATTACATGCCCTTGCCTACTACAGGTCAACAGGTGGGCATCGATTTGAACGTCGAGAACTTGCTCACCGACAGCACCAACCGCTGCGTCGAGTCGCCTAAGCACTACCGTAAGGCACAAGGCGAGTTGCGAATTGCCCAACGCAGTTTGAAGCGGAAGAAACAAGGGAGTCAGAATCGCCGCAAAGCACTGCGCCGCGTCCAACGACTGCACGAACACATCAAGTACCAACGCCAAGACTTGCTGAATAAAGAAGCCTATCACTACATCACCCACTATGATCTGATTGCGGTCGAAGACCTTCAGATCACTAACATGGTACGGAACCATCACCTCAGTAAGAGCATTCTGGATCAGGGCTGGGGATATTTCCGGGAACGACTCACCGCCAAAGCTGTGAACGCTGGACGGCAACTCGTTTTCGTCAATCCCGCCTACACCAGTCAAACCTGTTCTCACTGCGGCTTTCGCTTTCCAGACCTCACCCTTGCTGTACGCTGGGTCAAGTGCGGCTGTGGATTATCACTGGCTCGTGACCACAATGCCGCCCTGAATATCCTTAACCGAGCCATCGGACAGGACGTGTCCGTGAACGCGAACGTAGGCGCACGAGGCCATGCGTTGTTCAGAAGCCCTCGCCGTTAGGCGTAGGGAGCGTCACAATTCTTTGGCAGATCGCACAACATGATCACCAGATCGAGGCAATTATGCGGTTTGGTTTCAGCACAAGCAAGCGAAATTCCCAACTCTGTTAAAGTTCTTATATTTCGTCCCGATGATTTACGTCATCTTTCGGAAGGTTGTCAACGTTGTAACGTAGTGTTACGCTATCGAAATCTTGCGGAACACTTTCATGGAGCCATGCATCGTGATCACGGTTCGGTTGGCAACCTTAGCGGATACCTCTGCCATCACCGAAATACATAAGTCAGACGTGCAGCGTTGGGAACGGGTCAGCGCGGATGGATCGCTGCTACCTACTCCCTATGAAGCGCTGAGTTTGTACGAACGCTGGCAACATGGCGGGCCGTGGATGACTATCGAAATGTGCGCGGTACACTTGCATCGTTTGCTGGCAGGCGCGGGCATCCCGCTGGTGGCAGAAGTCGATGGCGAAGTGCTGGCAGAAGCCGAAGTGTACGAGAACTTCGAGGCGCAGCCTTACGGTCATTACCTCGATCTGTCGATCATCGTCACGCGCAGCGACCATCAGCGCGAAGGCTTAGGCACGGCGCTGGTCAACTACATCGTGGATATGGCGCGGCTGATGAAATGTGAACGAGTGACGGTCACCAACGCCCTCGCGCGGGATTTCTACCTCGCGCATCACTTCCGTCATACGCGGACGGTGCGCGGAATACGCTTTCCGTCCCAGCAAGGACATGTCATTTATCAGGCGACACAACTGGTCGATACCAGTTATGATCAAATCAAAGGCTGGCATATGCCGCTTGGACGTTACCTGTCGAGCCGCCAAGAGTGGGATCGGATGTTCCCGCAGCAGTGGGCGGCGGGCGTGCCAGAGCTGATGAATATCGCCGCCGCACAGGTCAAACTCTCCGTCGCGGGGCAAAACGCCCTGATCGCCGTGCGCGACTCGGATGAGGTCGATAGTCAGCTTGGTGATGGGCGGTTAGTATGCTGGTCTGCTAAAACTCTGACTGGCCCGCTGTTGAGCGCTATCCGCGATTGGGCCTTCCGCAATGGCTATCAGCAGTTAGTCAGTCTCGTCATCGATTCTGATCTAGCCCTTTTGCCATCGGATGTGCAACTAACAGAGTATAGTCAGGAATTTTTTGAGTTGGCGATCTAACAAAACTGCACTTTTCATAAACTTAAACGAATCTTTTACGCAAATTTTCGGTAAGTGTAAGCCATTTTGTGCGATCATATGAGGTAGATGTAAGGAATGGATCGGAAGCTAGATTTACTGATTTTTGGGGGATCGGACTAAAACATTAAGGGTGCGGCTTTTGCTGCACCAAAATCGAGGGAAATCATGTTGACCTTCATCTCTGGTTGGCGAAGCCCAGATCGTGATAGAGCGATGCTCAACCATCGCGATCCGTCTCGGCAAGGGGTTTTCTTCATCGACAACCAATCGTCCTTCCCATATCTATTGCAACAAGCGCCGCTGATCGAACTGTGGCGGCATGGACGCGCGGATTTTACGATAGGCGAGGATTGCGAAACACTCATCCGCTTGAACCACGATACCGACTACGAATTGCTCGCCCGCGCGGTAACTCATAGTGTGCTCGCACATCCCGATGTCCAGATCATCGTTACCTATGCTGCCGCTGATAAGCTCCAGCGCCTATTTCCCGCCCTTCGCAATTTGAACGCCTTGGTCGCCTCCGATGAACGGCTGGACGCGCCGACGGGAGATCGTGTGATCTTTACGCGCGGTGGCTCGTTCCGCTGGCGCGATCATGTGATCGAGTCGCAAACCGCGTTGTTAACGAACGAAGAAGTCTACGACGCTGGCATCGTGCCTGATCCTGACGAGGAAGCCGATGGCGGCTATTCGTTCGACCAATACGTAGACTTGCAGCGCTAACCTATGAGCACTGCGCCTCATCCACAGGGTACCGCCTTACAAGATGTATGGATCGCGGGGACATGCTACGGTTGCGGCCCCGCCAACGAACATGGACTGCGGATCAAGAGCTATTGGTCAGACGATGGCGAAGAGGTGGTCTGCACCTTTCAGCCGCAGCCCTATCACAACGCTGGCTTCGAAAACGTGATGTATGGCGGGCTGCTGGCGTGCCTGTGTGACTGTCACTCGATCTGGACGGCCATCGCCACGAATTATCGGCGCGAAGACCGCCCGCACGGATCGCAGCCCGCCATCAGTTACGTCACGGGTAATCTCAATATCTCCTACCTCGCCCCGACTCCGCTCGATCAACCAGTCGTCCTGCGCGCCCATGTCGAGGAGTTCGCCGGACGCAAAGCCAAAGTCTTCTGCGCGCTGTATGCTGGCGATAAGAAAACCGTCGAGGCGCGTGTGCTCGGCGTGCGGATCGCGGAAGATAAATCGGTCGGCGCGCACCACGTCACGCATCAAGGCTAACTAGCCGCCGACTCGTTGCCTTGCGTAGAAACTATCAGCAGCTAAATCCGCCCGAATTCCTTCGCCAACTGATCCGCGCTCAAGTGGATCATGGTGGGGCGACCGTGCGGGCAGGTTCGCGGGAACTCGCAGCGCTCCAACTGACGCAGCATCCCCTGCATCTCGTCGTAGCTCAAGATTTGGCCCGCTTTGACCGCCGCCGCCTTGCATACGCGCAGCACGATCTGCGCTTCGAGCGTGGACGCGCCCAACGGATCACCCTTTTCGAGATCGCCCAGAATCGTGACTAGCGCTTCTCCCGGTGACTGTCTGGCAAGAATTTCGGGCATAGCTTGCACGCGGAAGGTATTGTTGCCGAACAGTTCCAAGTCGAAGCCGATACTCGCCAATAACGGCAAGTTCTCCTCGATCAGCCGCGCGGAGTCGGCGGTAACTTCGACCGTCGTGGTTTCCAGCATATGTTGTTTCATCGGCTGCTGCGTGGCTTGTTCGCGCATGAACTGCTCGTACAAAATGCGCTCATGCGCCGCGTGCTGATCGACCAGATACATGCCCGCTGGCCCTTCCGCGACGATATAGGTCGCCGCGATCTGCCCGACCACACGTAACGGTGGCAGCGTGCGCGGGCGCTGCTGGAACGTTTGCGATTGTGGCGCGGGATCAGGCGTGCGGAGCCGCTGCGCCGATTCCATTTGCTGCGCATAACGCCCGCTGTCGTACACAGGCAAATCGAGGTCAAGCTGCGCGGGCATATGGACGCTAGGGGCGGCTGGTCGTGCTTCGATTGGTGCAGCGGTGTTATCCCATGACGGGCTGTAACTGGCGGTCAAGCGCGACTCTTGCAACGGATCGGTGAGCGGGGGCGGCGTCATGGTCGGGATCGGCGCTTGAGCGATCACGGCGCGGCGCACGGCACGCTGCACGGCGGAAAACACCGCGTCCGGCGCACGGAAGCGCACCTCAGCTTTGGTCGGGTGTACATTCACGTCCACGTCTTCCGGCGCGAGTTCGATCATCAGCACCGCCACGGGATACCGATCAGCGGGCATCAGGGTATGATAGGCTTGGCTGACCGCGTAGCCGAGTCCGTTGTCCTGAATATGGCGTCCATTCACGAACAAAATGATGTGACTGCGCGTATTGCGGCTGAGCTGCGGCAAGCCCGAATAGCCGTACACACGGATCGGTGGCAGATCAGGGCGGTGCGGATCGAGCGGCGTGACTTCGATCATATCGCGCATGGTCTCGATGCCGAGCGCCTCGACCAGCACATCTGCTAGATCGCCATTGCCGCTGGTGCTGAAGGTCACGCGCCCATCTTGCGCCAGCGTAAAGCGCACCTGTGGATAGGCCATCGCGTAGCGCGTCACAATCGTATCGATGTGGCGGCGTTCGGTGCTGTCGGCTTTCATGAACTTCAGCCGCGCGGGCGTGTTGAAAAATAGATTCTCGATGGTCAGTGCCGTGCCGACGGGCGTACCTGCCCCGCGCCGTTCCACCAGATGACCGCCCTCGATGTGCAAATAGGTGCCCGCGTTTTCCGGCGCGGCACGCGTGAGCAGCGTCACCTGTGCGACGGCGGCGATGCTGGCTAAGGCTTCACCCCGAAAGCCGAGCGTTTGGATATGATCGAGATCGTGGATGGTCTGCAATTTGCTGGTCGCATGGCGCGCGAAGGCGAGTTCCGCCTCATGCGACGGGATGCCGCTGCCATCGTCGGTGATGCGAATCAAGCGGCGTCCGCCCGCTTCGGCTTCGACGCGGATAGCATGAGCGCCAGCGTCCAGCGCATTTTCGATCAATTCTTTAACGACGGACGCCGGACGTTCCACCACTTCACCAGCGGCGATCTGGGCGGCGACCACATCGGAGAGTATCTGAATGGGCATAATTCATCACCATCCCAAGCTTAATCCGAACGGATGGGCGTGTAGGGATTTTACCACCAAGCAGGGCAACATCCTAGAGATAATTCCGTGTGAGCGGAGCCAAGGCCGCCAATGATGAGCATGAGTATCCCCCCCTATCCGCGCCGTTTGACGCTGATCACGGTGCTGTTTGGTATCATCGTGTTCGTATGGCTGAGTCCCGATGAGCAAGGCTGGTTAGTGATCCCCTTAGGGATCGGCATGGCTGCCCTCGTCGCCGCCCACGCCGTTTTCCGGCTCGGCAGTCGCTTGGGAAGACGCCCGATCCCCGTCCGTTGGTGGCGACTAGGCGTAGTTGCGCTAGGGGCGCTGATCGGGGCGGGGAGTACGTTGACGACTGCGCTGCTGATGCTGTTCAAGTCAGGGCTGCATCAACACGTCTTTCCCGATTATCCTCTCATCGTGATTCTGGGCATCCTCGAACGCGCGCCCGCGTGGAGCCTCGCTGGAGCGCTGATCGGATTAGCGGCGGTCTTGATATTGAGCCGCGATAGATGAGGCATCAGAAAAATTTACATTTGAACTTATTGACACCCTAACATTTTTACATACACTGACAATATGTATGGGCATTCATATATCGCAGGTGATCGATGAGATAGTTACCTAGCCAACATTTGATTATTCGATTTATGCAAGTGGAGTCTGCTTACACAGCGGTAGTCTGTATTCCACCTGCGTGAATTTCAAATAAGCGGATGTTGAAACGAGGTGTCTCATTAACAGCAGTTACCACTTCAAGATGCGGCAAGCGCAAGGCAACCTCAGCGATGGGGATGTGGATTATATTTGCTGTCACGGTCTAAGAACCCACAATGCGGGCGCTGTCCTGTACTTCCTCCGCGAAAAAGACCTTCCTTCACAGGATAAGAAAAATGCCCGTGTGCTGCGATTGGTGAACGTCGCCGTGCTGGTCAGCCCCGATGGCTCGGTGAGCATCACGACCTACCGCAACCCCGACGCTCTCAGGGACTATAAGCGCAAGCCCAAATATGGCCGTTATTCCACAGATGCGTCGTGATCGGTGCTTCGATATTAGGTTGTAGCTAATAACCATTGGTGCGAGTTAAGGAATCTAGCCACACAACTAGATTCGTCAATATAAGCAGTAGAAAAGAACGAAAGTAGAGTAATTAATTCAAACCATTTTCGACAATATTGTACCGTTATGGGAAAAACAACTCCACCGTCGGTTACTGCCACTAAATTGAGCGAGAAGTTGATATTTCGGTTTCTGTAAATGAAATGCATTCTTTAAACACTGCTTTGTCATTGCGAAAAAAGATTAACTTTGGATTGTTTTTATCCACATCATGGCGCAAATATCCTACAAAGCCTTCGGTTGCGCTATAAGGCGCTAACCAAACTAAGAAGGTTTCTAAGTCGTAGTCGTAATTTTTCCGACTCATTCTCAATGTGAAATAACACGCATCATTTTCCGATCCAAAAGACTTGTGTTCAATTGCATGATATAGCAATCCCGGAAAACTGCTAGAATCACTATCCAAAGTAGAGTAATACCATGGTACGGGAGTCGTCGCACCAAATTGAGCTTCTCCTGTCCAGATCTTGATTGTTTCTATAGCTATCTGGGATGTTTCTGGCTTAAGTTCGCATGCCAAAACCAATTCGGTATAGAGTCCCATTTGATTAACTCCGTCTATACGTGTGACAAACTTTTCTGGAAAATTCGATTTGAATATTCTAAGTGTTAATCAATGGTTCGGGTTGAAATAGCCACGAAAAGTGTCAAATTGAAGTTACTGAAGCTCAAAAGACACAGTTCATGACTACCGAAGACATTATCATCCACATGTTCTGCCATGTCGATAATGCACTAGGGAAGGTCAGTAAAGATCCATGCGCCAAACTGTAACCGAGTGAGGTGGTCACGATTGGTATCCTGTTCGCCCTCAAAGGTGGTTATTTTCGCGCGTTTTATCGCAGCATTGTCCATCGTTGATCATCCTAAAACAACATCAAGTGGGGCGACAATCTCTAGACATCGTTGTTGTCCGGCTTTGCCACGCGCACCCTCAATAAATTCAAGCCATGCAATGGATGAAATACCTAAATCCGGTTGTGCTTCGAGCCAAGCTTTGGATACCAGATTACCTCGATAGACCTCTATGAGAATATTGGTATCTACAAAGCCCGTTATCACTCAATTGCTCCCGGATCCGGCAATACAGTCGATCGTTGACTCCGCAAATTGTGGATGAATTCGGCGGGATCGTCCTCTGGCTTCATCCCTCCCCATTCTTCGGTGGGTGGGTTAGCATCCAACCACGCCATCACTTCTTTCATCGTTTTGCGGCGAGGTGTCATCATTTCTTGGAGTTCTTCATCCGTCCAAGGCTGACTTTCCCAGTCATTATCGACATTCTGATTGGTTAGTGTACGTGCGAATTCCAATACTTTGCGTTGCTGATCAGCGTTCATTTTGCGGATTTCTTCGACCAGTTCACGTTCTATCGCTGCCATGTCACGATCTCCCTACACCGATAACTTAATCATCTCACATCTACTACGACACATCAACCACTACACATCTTTGCAGCAGCAGTATTTAAGGCAGTTAGGCCGTCCTACGAGGCATGATCCGAGATCACCCACTCCCCAACAGGCGATTTCTCACCCGCGCGGATTGGCACCTTCAGGCGGTTCTCTTGCGGCGGGATCGGGCAGCTCCACGCTTTCGGATCGCGTCCCTTGCTGGCGGCTAACGCTGGCGGCTCATTAAATGCGCAGTATGGGCTATAACAAACGTTGAAATCGAGATGAACGCGCCCATCTTTCAAGCGCTCGGCTTCTATGTAGCGCCCCGATCCATAGGTTTCGCTGCCTGTCGTCGCATCCATGAACGGCACAAAGAAATCTTCCGCGCCGGGGGAGTAAAACAGCACCAATTCGGCAGGCTGCCCTTCCACTTCGAAGCGCACTTTGCCCCAACGCAGGTAATAGCGCGTGTCGCCCGTCGTGGTCAGCATCTTGACGTTGGCTTTTTGCTCGAACTGTTCGACGGGCAGCGTCAAATCAAGCGCGGGATTGGGGGGATAGTATTCTAGCCCTTTGAACAAAGCTCTCTGTTCCGGCGTCAGTGGCGATTGCGGATGCGTTTTGAAAAACCGATCTTTGCTCTGGCGGTGCAAAATCAGTTCGGGATTGGCGGTCATGATGACTTCTCCTGTCCATGCAAAGCAAATGACGCTTGGTGCCGCACGCGCCTTACCTAAGTGACTCCGCGATCTTGATGGCTTTATCTAGCGTGTACTGCGATTCCAGCCGATATGTGAGCTTGCCATCCTCCCAGATCAGCGTATTGCCCGCCACAAGCTGCATGGCGTCCGTGTCCTGCCGACCACCACGCAGAATCTGTAACAAATATGGCCCGACCGCCCATACCGCCTCTTTGCCGTTAACGTGTGTTTGCTGGACGACGACAGGCTTGATCTTGTCAACGTACACGCCTTCACCGAGGATCTGATAATTCAGTAGAACCCGCTCCGGCTGGTTGTGATCCACCCAGATCAGGATGACGAACGGGCCGCCTAACTCCTGCACATACACATAATCCGGTTCGCCAAGTTCGGCGGGATAACTCGGCAAAGGAATCGCGAACGGCACCTTTTGGCGTGCTTGCGCCAGTGTCGTCCGCCCGACAAGCTGGCGCAGATCGCTGCTGACGGGTGTACCATTCAGGGGCGTTCTAAACGGCGTAACGGTCGTGGTTGGTTCCGGCAGCAAAATGCGAATGTTGCCGATGCGCAGCCAATTCAGGATCGAGGCGCGCACCTCCGGCACCGCCATCAACCCGCACAACGCCAGCAGGATCAGCAGGATCGCCCATGCGATCAAGCGGCGGGTTGTACGTTGCGTGGCAGGTTGCGCGAGGCGGCGGCGCACCTTGCCTGCGATGTCCGGCGTGGAGGGATAGCGGAACGAGCTGGCCTGTTCGCGCAGTTCTGCGTCGAGATCGTCATCAGGACGATTGTCGCGCGGGTCGTCGGTGTTGAACTGACTCATTCCTTCCCTCCTTTCTCTGGCGGTTGATCAAGCATGGATTGATTGTCTGTCGTTTGTCTCTCTATAGTATTGTCCGTTCGCCCCCATTCGGTTCGCAGCCGTGCCAACGCGCGATGCAGCCGTGATTTGACCGTCCCCACGGCGATCCCCAGCGCCTCGGCGGTGTCGGCTTCCGATAATTCGAGAAAATACCGCAGATAGATCACTTCTTGATCAGGTTGCGCGAGTCGGCGCACAGCTTCCCACAGCGCGTGCGTCTCTTCGCGCTGGATGGCTTCCTGTTCAACTTTGGGATCGCTGGCGGGGGTCAGCACGAACCAACGGCGCAGCGCGGCGAAGTAACGACCAGCCGCGCGGCGGCGATTCGCGGCGAGATTTGCGGTGATCTTCAGCAGCCACGGGCGGAAGGGACGCTCCAGATCGAACCGATTGAGCATTCGGAAAGCACGGATGAAGGACTCTTGCGCGAGGTCGTCGGCTTCGTCGCGATCCCCAAGCAAGAGATAGGCAAAGCGAAACACCGCTTCCTGATGCTGCTTCATCAGTGCATCAAAAGCGGGTTCGTCTCCCTCGCGGGCACGGCGGATCAGATCGGCGTCGGTCAATGCGTCGGCAACTGCTCGCTAGTGAACGTTGCCATCATTGTACCGTCCTCGCCGCCGCTTAGGGAACTATCACGATGCGACTGCCATGCAAGCGGGTGATGCGTTCCCACGCGCTGGAGATGTCCTTGAGAGGGATCACTTCGATGTCAGCACGCAGCTTGCCTGCCCTGATCCACTCCCAGACTTCCTGTGCGGCTTCGTACGCTTCCTGATCCGCCTGCTGCAAGATGTAGTCGATACGTCGTTTCTCGCGCTGCCACAGGGCGATCATGCGGATCGCCCCTAATGCTCAGGTTGGGCGCTAGTCGCCGTATCTGATCTCGAAAAATTCGCGGTTGGGCTGCACCGCTAGATACGGCATCAAGCCTTGCACCACCGTCTGGAAGGTCGTGCGCGTTTCCGGCGCGGTAGCGTGCGCCTCGGATGTCCACAGCGCCAACAGCCGGATCACATTCATTTGCGGATTGGCAAACACGTATGTTTTTTCGATCCCCGGCATTGCCAGTAGGATTGGCAGTAGGTCGTTGTTGTACTTCGCGACTGCCGCTTCTAACTGCCCCTCTTTGGGCGACAACGTAACCATACTCGCGTACATCGTAATTCTCCCTTGTTTAACCAGAATTGAACCCCGACTAAGTAGTGATGAAGTTCAGCGCTGCCACAGGATCGTGGATGACGGCATCCAGATGTACTGACCGATTTGGCAGAACGTGCTGAACCCTAACCGCGCGTAGACCCCGAAGGAATCGCGCGAAGCGTGTAAAATGCCCGTCTGATAGCCAGCCTGTCGGGCGTCGTGGAGTGGTCGGAGCGTCATCTGGGTAGCGATGCCGCGCCCGCGTGCTGTGGGGACGGTAGCAACATTATAGACGCCCACCGATTCCAGCCCAAAATGTGCGGATGACGACGCCACTGGCTGCCCATCTAGATAACCAACGTAGTGTTGTAGAGGCGCGTTTGGAGAGATGCCCATCGCGCTGCACAGCTCATAGACGCCAAAACTCACGCCGTCGGTCAGCTTGAAGCCCGCTTGCATCACCTGACACCAATGCGCCAGCGTCTCCACGTCTTCCACGCGCCGGATGCTGAAGCCGCGCGGTGCGGGGTCTTCGTTCTTCAGCGCTCGCAGCTTGATCCCCATCCCCGGCGCGCTGTCATACAGGCAGAAGCCGTGCCGCAGCAAGCGTGCGCCGAGATCGTCCGGCTCGCTGGACGGGCCAACCCACCACAGCGCAGGCACGCCCGCCTCGGCGTAATGCTCCACCACACATTGGATCGTCTCGTCGGCGTATTCGGGCAAGAATCCCGCGCGCAAGACGTTATTGAACAGTGGAAACGGGATATTGCAAGTGGTCAGCAGTAATTCGGGCGTATCTTCTACCTCGATCTGTGACCAGCGGCGGAAGAGGGCGAAGAGTTCAAACAAATTCTTTTCGATCATGGCGATCATGGTCTTGTCGCCACTTAACACGGCTGCGTTCATTGTGTTTATTTCCCCGGAAAAATAACCCCTTATCTATGCCTACAAGATAATCCGCCGCGTTGCTCAATTTACAGTCCACTTGTTGCTCAACTATTGTTCATTCTGGAAGTCGAGTGCGGATTCATGCGCTCTTCGGTGCCATGTTTTCAATCCATCAGTTTGACCCTATAATGTCAATTGAATTACAGTTTGATTATTTGACAAGATAGGGGAGTCCAGAGTGCCACGTAAACCCGCAGAACTTACCGTCCAACGTGATGATATCCTCGTCGCTGCTGCGGGCGTCTTTCAGGAGCGCGGTTATCAGGGGGCGACGATGGCGGACATCGCGTCGCGCGTCAATCTGACGGCGGGCAGCTTGTACCATCATTTTCCGGCGGGCAAGCGTGATCTCCTGCTGGCGGTGCTGAATACCAGCATTGACCGCGTCCTAGCCGAGGTCGAGGAAATCTTGGAGGAATCCGCCACCGCTTCGGATCGGCTTCGGCGCATGATCGCCTCGCACGTCATCAACGTGACCAGCAATGTCTCGTTCGGCGCGGCGATGGTCTTCGAGATTCGTGCGCTGCTCGATCTGCAAGACGCCGAAGAAGATCGGGATCGCTTCCTCAAGCGGCGCGATGCGTTTGAGCACTGCTTCCGCAAGGTGATCGAGCAGGGCATCAAATCGGGCGAGTTTCGTCAGGTTGATGTACCCGTCTTCGTCAAAGCTATGCTTGGCGCGCACAACTGGATCAGCGTGTGGTATCGTCCCGGCGGGCGTCTCAGCGGTCAGGCCATCTCGCAGCAAATGGGTGACATGTTCCTGCACGCGCTAACGTGTTGAGTGAATGATAGTTTATGAGTGATACAGCAGTTAAGCGCACATTTGTTATTGCGATGTTGGTGATACTAATTGCTATCGTAGGCGTTGTCGCTGTGCTGCTGTGGGAGTTAGCACCGAGTGGCTATCCAAGAGGGGATTACTCTCAAACTGCGAACGCTATCTACGCCACCAATACATGGGTCAAATTGCGCGTCGATGAGACAGCTACGGCAACTGCGGCGACCAAACGAGTAGAGGCACAATGAGCAAGCCACAAACATCACGCCGTTCTCTCATGATATACAGCTTAGGCGCTGTGCTGCTGGTATTCATCGGCCTGATGGCGTTGGTCGAAGCGGACGAGGCAGGCAAACGGCGTCAACTGACGACCACCGCCATTTATGCGACGAACTCGCAGGTGAGCCGCATTTTCCTCAGCAGGACACGATCATTTCGCGGCTGGACCCTCACACCGACGGCAACCTTGACGCCAACAGACAATCCGACGGCGAGGAAATAACATGCAGCCAACGACTCCTTCATGTACAGCCGTGATTGCGACTATCGTCCTCATCATTGCGTTTAGTCTTTTGGGTATCGCCGCTCTTGTTCAGAGAGAAGATGATCGGCAGCAAGTATTTGAGCAGACTGCCAACGCCATCTACGCGACGAATACGCAAGTAAGCGTATTCATCAGTCAGACAGAACAAGCGCGATCCATCACGCCTACACCGACGAACTAAAGGCGGGAAAAGAATGCGAATACCGTACAACAGATAAAAGCTGAACAGAGTCGTTAAAGACTTCTGCATGAGTTAGAGGCCATCGTTCTAAAAATCGCACTCGCTACATCAGCGCGCAGGACATTAAACGAGAAAGGCAAAAATAGTTATGGCATCTTTTACCCCTACCGATGAGCAGAAAATGCTCATCGACACCATCAATAAATATGCATCGAATGAGGTGCGCAAGGCCGCGCACGAAGCCGACGAAACCAGCACCCTTCCCCTCGAAGTCGTGCGCAAAGGCTGGGAGATCGGTGTGCTGCCAGCCGGACTGCCGGAAGCGTTCGGCGGTCTGGGCGAGTACAGCGCGGTCACCAACACGCTCGCCGTCGAAGAATTTGCCTATGGCGATCTCCCTATCGCGATGGCGGTCATGAATCCCGCGCTCGTCGGACTGCCGGTTCAGATCAGCGGGACGGACGAGCAAAAAGAGAACCTGCTGCCCGCGCTTGGCGACCCCGTCCCGCCGCATTTCACCGCCGCCCTGCTGGAACCGGGCATCGCCTTCAAGCCCCACGCGCTCAAGACCACCGCCACACGCGACGGCGATAAAGTCGCGCTGAACGGCGTCAAGTGTTACGTCCCGCTGGCGGAACACGCCAAGATGATGATCGTCTATGCGCGGGATACCGAAACCGGCAAGATCGACGGTTATCTGGTCGAAGGCAAAGCCGAAGGATTGAGCATCGGTGAGCAAGAGAAACTCATGGGCATCCGCGCCCTGCCCACCTACCGCCTCAACTTGAATAATGTGCGTGTCGATGTGGCTTGCAAGATCGGCGGCGCAGCAGGTACGCGCTACGAGCGCCTGTTAAGTCACAGCCGTGTCGCCCTAGCCTCAATGGCGGTAGGCGTGGCGCGGGCTGCTTTCGAGTATGCGCGCGATTACGCCAAGACGCGTGTGCAGTTCGGCGTCCCCGTCGCGACCAAACAGGCCATCGCTTTCATGCTGGCGGAGATGGCGATTGAGATCGACAGTGCGCGGCTGCTAGCGTGGGATGCCGCATGGAAACTGGACGCCGAGCCGGAAGTCGATGTCACCCAAGAGTCATATCTCGCCAAAGAATATGCCGATAAAGCCGTGTTGTACGTCACCGACTGCGCCGTGCAAGCCCTCGGTGGTCATGGTTACATTCGTGAACATCCCGTGGAGCGCTGGCTGCGCAATGCGCGCGGGTTCGCTACCTTCGACGGCATGGCAATGATCTGATGATCTAAGCGCTTCATCGGCATTGTGACAAGGCGCAGTCACATGATGCAGCGGTTGAAGGTTCTCACCGTAACATGGTTATCGGGCGGTGACTTTTTCAGCTTGCTGCATGGGTGGCTGCAACTGATCCTGTTGTGCAGTTGCGACAGGACGAACAATTTATGTGTTCAATTACTCGCCAGATAACATGGATTCTGATATGCTGTAACAAAATAACCTCACCCTACGGCGGAATACCATCATGGCTTTCACAAGACCGTCCTTTGAACAGCGATTATTCGCACTGTTTAATGTACAGGCTGGCGAAGGTCGCTCAGTGCTGCTATTTATCCTGTACTATGCATTTTTGAGCGTCGGGATCAATTTCACGCTATCTGCCGGATTCGCACTGTTCGTGGCGGAGTTCGGTTCACAACAACTGCCATTCGCGTACATGGCGGTGGCGGTGAGCGGATCGCTGCTGACCTTCGCGTATCTGCAATTGAGTCGGCGTATCCCGTTTCAGCAGTTATCGCTGCTCAATCTGGGATTCATGGTGGTCGTTAGCGGGCTGATCTGGGTGGCACTGAAGACGGCAAGCCCACGCTGGGTGATTTTCTTGATGCCCGCGTGGTTTTTGGCGCTGGTGACGCTGGCAAACCTCGCGTTCTGGGGATTGGCGGGCAGCTACTTTGATGTACGCCAGAGCAAACGGTTATTTGGACTGCTCGGCTCTGGCAATTGGAGCGCCGCCATCGTGGTAGGCGTGTTGGTTGCCCCGATTGTCAATCAGTTCGGGACGGAGGCGCTGTATCTGACGGCGGCAGTTGGACTGCTGGCGGCGATGGGCATCCAAGGACTGATCTTCCAGACGAAGCCGATCAAAGCCGCGCCGACTGCCAGCGCGCAGGAAACGCGCCGATCGCCTGTTACGCTGCGAGAACTGCTGCAAAACCGCTATGTGGTCGCCGTGCTGGGCTTGGTGGTGGTGTGGTGGCTCGGCTATTATTTTATTGACATCATCTTCTTTGAACGCGCCGCTATTCAGTATCCAGATGCGGTGCAACTGGCAAGTATGCTCGGTCTGCTGGTCGGCGTCGAAGGCATCGTCGCGTTGATCACGAGTTTTTTTATCAGCGGGCGCTTACTAGCTCGCTTCGGGTTGCAAGCTGGCTTGCTGGTTGTCCCCGTCATCCTCGGCGTATCCATCGGGGCGTTCGCGTTGATCGGTACATTCGACCGGAACAGTGCTCTGCTGTTTGGCCTCGTGGCGATGGCAAAAATGATCAGCGTGGCGATGGGATTCTCCATCGATCAGTCGTCGCGAGTCGTGCTGTACCAAGCTTTGCCAGAAGATCAGCGCTTGCAGACGATGACACTGGCCGACGGAATCGTACAGTCGTTGGCAATCGGGCTGGCGGGTGTGGCGTTGTTCATCACGGGAACGATCTTATCGTTCCGCGCGATTCAACTGGCTTATGTCTATGTGATCATCGTGCTGGTGTGGATTGCCAGCGTGGTGTATATCATGCGCGAGTATCCGGTGCTGCTGACGCAAGCACTGCGTAAACGGCTATTCGGTGAGCGGACACAGCCAACGCTGACCGACAGCGCGAGTCTGGAAGTGCTGCGCAACAGCTTGCAGGATCAACACCCCGACGTGGTGATCTACGCGCTGAATTTGCTGCAAGAGGCAAACGATGATGCGTTTATTTTGAGTATGCCAGCGCTGTTGAAGCATCCGACGCCGGAAGTGCGGTTGGAAGCACTGCACCGGATCGAAACCTTGCACCTAATTATGTCTACCGTAGCCGTGCGGCGCTGCCTTGAGACAGAAACCGATCCGCAGGTACGTGAAGCCGCAATCCGCACGCTGGGGGAGATTGGTCGGGACGAGGACATTGCGAATGCCACCAGTTTTCTGGATTCGGCACAGCGTACTGAACAACGCGGGGCGATGATCGGTTTGCTGCGCGGTGGTAACCGTGATGGCATTCTGGCGGCAAGCACACGACTGCTGGCACTGACGAACGCGCCGGACGCTTCACAACGCGTGTTGGCAGCCAACATCCTCGGTGAGATCGGAATCCGCAGTTATTACGAAACGTTGATCCCCTTGCTGCAAGACGCGGATGAGGCCGTTGCCCGCGCTGCGGTCGTCGCAACGGGGAAGATCAAAGCACCGGCATTGTGGCCGCTAGTAGCAGCGAAGCTCACCCAACGCGATCTGCGTAAGCCAGCAACGTTGGCGCTGATGGCGGGCGGTGATGGCGCACTGACGGCAGTAAAAGAGCGCTTCGAGTCGGTGCCGCCACCGCCGCGACATATGCTGGAAACGCTGCTGCGTATTTGCGGGCGACTGCGGGGCGAGAATGTCAGCAATTTTCTGGTCGCCCAACGCGATTATCCCGATCCGACGATTCGTACTCAGGTGTTGAGCGCGCTGAACACGAGTAATTATTACGCGGGCGACCGTGCGCCGTGGGTGCGGGACGCATTCAAGGCAGAAGCCGCGTTCGCGATGTGGGTGCTGACGGGCTTGAAAGACATCGGGGAAGATGAGGCGCTGACGCTGCTGATCGAGGCGCTGAACCATGCGCTGACTGAGAGCCGTGAGCGCGTTTTTTACCTGCTCAGTATTTCCCACGCCAGCCATATGATCTCGAAAGTACGGCGGGCGCTGTTGCAAGAAGACGGACAAAACCGCACCAACGCGCTGGAAGTGGTGGAGTCGTTAGTCCCCGCCGATTTGAAAGCGACCATTTTGCCGATGATCGACGCACTTAGTCCCGACTCGCGCAGGGAGCGACTCGCGGCATTGGTGCCGCCGACGCAAATGACGCGCCAAGCACGCCTCAGCGCCATCATCAAGGGCGCGGAAATGCCACAGGCGGCATGGACGCGGGTATGCGCGTTGTATGCCGTAGGACGACTCGGTATCGTTGAATGTGCCGAAGACGTAACGCTCGCTCAACAATCCGACGACAGTTTGATCCGTGAAACCGCCGTGTGGGCGCTCGCACGCCTGAACAACCTCCCAGAAAGTGACAAACCAGCCATGTTATCCACAGTCGAGAAGGTGATCATTCTGAAAACCGTGGGGATTTTCTCCGGAATCCCGAATGATGTGCTGGCAGAAGTCGCCAGCATCGTGGAGGAGCAGGAGATCGAAGCCGGACAGACTATTTTCAACAAAGGCGATCTGGGCGACAGCATGTACATCATCATCAGCGGCAAGGTGCGCGTCCACGATGGGGAGCATTTGCTGAACTATCTGGGCGAACGCGAGGTGTTCGGTGAGATGGCGCTGCTCGACCCCGAACCGCGCATCGCTTCGGTGACGGCAGTGGAAGATACGCGGCTGTTCCGGTTGGATCAGGACGCGTTTTACGAACTGATGGAAGATTATGGCGAAATGGCGCGGGGCATCATCCGCGTATTGACGGGCTATCTGCGGGCACGGGTGCGCGACATCAGCGACCTTCACAAGCGTCTTGAGCTTGCCGAGCAAAATGGTTCAGCCAAGCGCTGATGTGGAGACCGTGAACAGCACTTATGCCCGATTCAACAGCGTCATTTCAAGGATATTTGCCAGAACACCTCCGTACCTTCATTGAGCAACGGTTTTATGCACGGATCAATGCGCAGGCAAAGTTAGAAAACCTGATCGAAGACCCAGAATTCGTGCGCGACCCGATCAATCACGTCGGGTTGTTCACCGATCATGGGGTGGTACATGTGCGCGACGTGACCAGCTTGATCTTCCAAGTGTTGGACGCGATCAACGGCGTGCTGATTTCTGCCCGCAGTCGCGCGCGGTTGGGCATCTTCATGAAGGGCTACGGCGAAATCCTCAGCTATTTGCATGACATCGGGATGATCAATTTCTCAGCGTTCGGGCGGGCGATGCATCCGGAATTCGCGGCACAGTGGGTATTTTCCCCTGAATTCGATCCGCTACTGGATACGCTATGGGATGAAAACTGTGGGAATATGGCGTGGCGGCTGACGCAGTTAGCAGCGAAGGGTACGCTGACACAGCCACCGAAACTCGTGCTGCGCGAAATGCTGGCGCTGTCGATCTGTCATAGTAAATCGAAAGTTCCCGTGGATGTCCTCAACGATGCGACACGGCTGCGCGGATTGATGCTGCGCACAGTGAGCGCGGATTTGGTCACACTGTATCAACAGGGTGGTCAGAATGGCGGCATTAGGCCGACCAGCCAACGCACTGAGATGATCGATGCTGAACAGTTACGTACTAATGTGGTGCGGCTGTACACAGCCTTCGAGCGCGAGGCATTCGCGTGGCTGGTAAACGACGATATTGAGGTGCGCGGGCTGGTGGAAGACGTGACTGATACACTGCGGGCGCTGCGGTGTGCGGACGCGCTCCGGCAGCGGGGGACGGCGCTGAAAACCTCCGGCAGTTACGAAATCTTCACTGATCAGACAAGTGCGTATGCTGTGGTGGCGCTGCGCAGAGGTGACGATCAATTATTTCTACTCAGTGACCCCGCGCCACATTCAGGCGGACAAGCGAACCTCGCCAGCAGCGAATTGGGGCTAGACGGGAATTTGCGCATCTCATTCCATCGCGGGAGCTTCGCCAACGCCGAGATGGTCGAACGAGCCGCATATTTCGCGGCGGTCGTGGTGGATGATATTCAGAGCGACGTGATCGGGAGTTTCCAGCGCGCGTTCAGTGTTGAGGAAACGGCAACTGGGATCAAGGCTCCGCACGAGATCATGATTTTGCTGGAAGGGGTGAATGATAACCTCGACTTCGCGCCGCTTATCATCCAGCAGTTGTTGAAGCTGAACCCTAGTTTGGCGGGACGGGTGCGTGTTGTGCCATGTTTGCAGGCGGCGACGGCGTTCGAACGCGAAATTTATCTCACTTCGGCAGCGGTCGCATGGGATGAGCGCGAAAAGTTGGAATTGCTGGCGCACATCGAGCAATCGGGGCACAAGGTGGCGGGGATCGATCTGCAAGCGGGGTTCGAGGACGTGCGACGGATCACGTTGAAGGCGGGCGACGTGCTGATCGAGGCGGGCATGGAAGCCAGTTTTGTGTACATCCCGTTGGGCGATGGGCTGAAAGTAATGCCAATTGGTGGTTATCAACCGTTTTTTGTGTGCCCGTGGATTCCGCTCGGCAGCACAGGCGTGATCCGGGGCAGCGTGCGCAACGCCACCGTGATCGCGGATCGGGAGGTGCGGCTGCTGATGATCCCGAAAGAGACGTATCTGCGCTACTGGCACGTTCCGTACAGCGTCGATGCGCTGATGCAGCGGCTGCGGGCGGAGCAGGGTTAGTTTTTCGCCACGTTGAACATGCCCGTCGTGCGTTCGAGCTGATCGCGCAGATGCGAGAGATCATTGACGCGGGAACGGAGGCGTCTGACGAGCACACGGATGATCCCGATGGCGACTTCGCTGCGCTCATCGATCAGCGCGGAAAAGGCGGGCGCACTCAGACGCAGCAAAACCGTCGGCGCGAGGGTGCGTGCAGTCGCCATGCGCGGGCGCGGATCGAGAATCGCCATTTCCCCGAAGACTTCACGCGGGCCGAGATCGTTGAGCGTCGTGCCGCTGTCGAAGATGCGCACCTGACCGGAGACGATCAAATACATGCTGTCCCCGTGATCCCCTTCGTTGAAAATAACGTGATCCGTAGCAAACGAGACTTCTTCCAGCAGTCCGGCGACTTCCGCGAGGATGTCCGCTGGAGTTTCGGCAAAAATGTCGATGCTCTGGAGGATAAACACCTTGTCAATGGTGGTCAGCAGGGTGGGATCGTCGGCGGTGTCGGGCGTCAGCCGCGTAAGGCACCAGTTCGCCAGTTCGAGCAGCAGCGGCGAGGGATCGGCTTGGGCGGTGGCGATCAGATCGCGGCAGTCGGCTAGGCGACGCAGACCGACCACGTACAAGATGCAGACTTTGAGCCACGAGGTCACATCAGGTTGAAACAAATCGTGAAGGCGCAGCGAGAAATCAAGATGGGGCTGCGGGAAGAGATCGTTGAGTTGGTCATAGCGCTGCGCCGGATCGAGATCGGTGATCAGGGGCAGCACATAGCGCTTCATGTGCTGCGGCAAGAGGCTATCGATCACCTCTTGGGCATAGGCACGCTGGTTGAACGTCCCGAAGCGGAAGGCATCGCGCACGCGGGCGATGGCGTGCGGATCGTGGATGAAGGAGAGCCACAGCAGAATCCGGTCGCGGGATTGGATCAATTGGTTGTTGAGGGCGGTAATGAGTAAGTTGGACTGTTCTAGGTTGGCGAGATCGAGTAGGGCGGCGTTCCAATAGGCGGCGTGCTGCGTCTCGGCTTTGATGCGCTCGTAGATAGGATCGGGGGCGGCGGCGTGATAACCGCACGCACTGAGCGCAGACAAAAGCGCCGAGCGCCCTTCAAGTGGTACCACGGCAAGTTGATCGAGCAGCAGGCTGATCACGGCGTGACCACTCAGGCGGCTGCACACACGGATCTGACTGAGCTGCTTGGCGAGGGTGATCGACGGTTGGTTAAAAGCATCACGCAACGCAGGGATGACGGCTTCGCCAGCGGCGACTAAGGATAGGATGGCGGCGGTTTGCGTCTGGCGGTCTTCTACAGCGTCGATAATGACGGGAAACAGCGCTGAATTCTTGACTTTGCCAGCCGCTTGCAAGGCGGCGTGACGGACATCTTTGTCCGTATCTTGCAGCAACTTGAGCAAGGGTTCGTGAGACTGTGCATTGCCGAGATCGCCAAGGATGGCAGCGACCAAGACCCGATCTGCCGCGTGTGGGGATGCTGCCATGTTGGTCAGATAGTCGCTGGCAAGCAGGGCATTGTCGGGGCTACCGCTGCGCGATAAGCCGATCAGCACGCCGCGCCGGATCGGGAGCTGTGGATCATGGAGATAGGCGGTGATTTGCCCGGCGGGCAGTTGGTGACCGAGGCTGAGGAGCGTTTGTAGTGCAGTACCGCGCACCATGACATCGGGTTCTTGATCGAGGCGCTGGGCGATGGCGGGAAGCGCCGACGTTGCTTTCAGACGCTGGATGGCGTACAACGCCGCTAACCGCACATCAGGGTGCGCATGATCCAGCAGCGTCGGGAGAATCTCTGGCAAGCTGGCGGCTCCCATTTGTTCCAATAACCCAAGCGAATAGATCACGGCGTCGGGATGCGGGCTGCTGAGGCCGGTTCGCAGCACGGAGAGACTCGATCCGTCGATGAGGTTGACTTGCGTTTCACCAAGACGGCGGCGCGTGATGGCACGGTCAAGCGCGAGGGGATAAGCACGCAGTAAACGGCTGGCGATCCACAGCCAGCACACAACGACCATGAGCAGCAAGATCGCTTGCTGAATTACCCCGAAGTTGAGCACATTCGTCAAGAATAGCAAGACCAAGCCGCCAACGCCGATCCCGACTGGCTCGATAATGCCTTCCGCGATGGCTTGGGCACGCTCACGGTCAGCAGTCGGCAAGGGTTGATACAAGATGCGGAAGGAGGCGGAATCTAAGGTCAGATTCAGGGTGCCATCGACCAGTTTGCTGGCAACGGCAAGCCCGAACAAGATGACAGGCGCACCGCCAGCAATGCCCACTACTACAAAGGTGAACATGATCACGAGATGCAGTGCGGCGGTGGTGAACAGGCTAACGCGCAGCCCAAAACGGTTAATGATATTGCCCGTCAGAAACAGCGTAGAGATGGTTGCGCCGATCCCGATCACCGCCGAGATCAGGCCGAAGAAACTGGCAAGCTGCGCGGCGTCGGGGAACTGGACTGCGGCGCGGTTGTAGTAGATATTCATGGAAATGAAATAGGCCATCACCCAGACGGTGGTTAGTCCCAAGATCATGAGCGCGTAGCGGTTTTTCAGGAGGTTGGGTGACGGCGCGGGCTGCGCAGCACTGCGGCGGCGTGTTGGTGTGACGGTTGGTGCAAGGGAACGCTGGAATGGTTCAGTGTTGAGCAACCGACGCAAGATCAGCAGACTGACGCACAGACTGAGCACAGCGACGAGCAGCAGATTTTTAATACCTAGCAAACTGACCAAGGGCGCGATCAGGAAGCCAATCGCGGACGCCGCCAGCCAACGTCCTGCCCCGATCAAGCCGAACAGCCGCTTGCCCTGTCGGATGTCAAAGAGCCGCCCCGCGATGCTCCACATGATAATGTTGCCGAGGTTGATCAGGGCAAAGCTCCACGCGGGCAGGATGAAGGCGATCCACGACGCAGCGCTCACGCTAACGGCTAACCACAGCAGCGCCGTGATCCCGATCAGAGCGTCCATGTTGAGCACGAGCAAGCGTTGGATAGGCACCCGATCCGCGAGTTTGAGATAGAGGAAGGCCAGCAGCGAGACACCCACCGCTATACCAAGATAGGTGAAGGGAAGCCCTTGCGAGCCAAATGCGTCTAGAAAAAGAGCGTAAGCGCTGGTATCCACTAACACATATGGGATGCCGAGGAAGAAGTAAAGGGCGACGCTCAGGCTAACCAGTTCGATTTCATCATCGTGAACATTAAAGAATGCAGCGAGTCGATGTTGCCAGTTCAAGCTGACCCCGGTTGCGCTATTGACACCAACCCTGAAGTTGGCTAAGGTTTTTTGTGAGGCGTATTGTGACATGACGGCCTAGGAATGCCAAGCTAACAGGCCGTGCGTATTCAACAAGAAATAGTTACGACCAGCGTGTTATCACGACGCGGCTGCGGTAGAAGAAATCAGACCAGATCATGCTACAGACCTTGAGCACCTATATCCCGATGGATCGGCGGCAAGCGATTGCGACGGGGACAGCACTGCCCGCGAAGGCACAAGGCTCGGCGCTGTTCGCAGATATTTCGGGGTTCACGCCGCTGACGGATGCCCTGAGCGCGGCCTTCGGCAATAGACGCGGCGCGGAGGAGGTTTCGCGCTATCTAAACGTCATCTACGACGGACTGATCGAGGAAATTCATCGCTACGGCGGCAGCGTGATCGGTTTCAGCGGTGACGCGGTGTTGTGCTGGTTCAGTGAGATGGCGGGCGAGACAAATAATGCTCCTTCACGCGCGGTAGCAGCAGCAGCAGCGATGCAGCGGCAGATGGAACACGCACCCATCGTCACGCTACCGGAACAAACGCCGATCTCGTTCGCACTCAAGATCGCAGTCACTACGGGCACCGCGCGGCGATTCGTCGTTGGCAATCCAGACGTGCAACTCATCGATGTGCTGGCTGGCTCGATCGTGGATCGACTGGCACAGGCCGAACATGTGGCTGACAAGCATGAAATCGTGGTAGATGCGCCGACGCTGGCGCAAGTGCAGTTTCCGGTCGAGTTGGCAGCATGGCGGCAGGATGACGGAAGTGATGCAAAGTTCGCGGTGGTTCGCCCGGCGGAGGCATCGATCCCAAACGCGGCATGGCAACCACATGGTGCAGTGGACGAGGCGCAGTTAAAGGCGTGGCTGCTGCCCGCGCTGCGTACACGTCTGTTGGATGGCATGGCGGAATTCGAGACGGAACTGCGCCCCGCGACTTCGATGTTCGTGCGCTTTCATGGCATCGATTTTGAAAACGACGATGAGGCCAGCAGTAAACTCGACGCCTTCGTCCGTTATGTGCAAGACAAATTGATGTTGTACGAAGGCACGCTGCTACAAGTGAGCATCGGGGACAAAGGTAGCTATTTGTACATCGGCTTTGGCGCGCCGATTGCGCATGAAGATGACGCGCTGCGGGCAGTGTCGGTGGCGCTGGAACTGCGGCAACGTACTGGTACACTGTCGTTCATTCAGAGTGTGCAGATCGGAATTGCGCAGGGGATAATGCGGGTGGGCAGCTACGGCGGCAGCCTCAGCCGCACCTATGGCGTGTTGGGCGATAATGTCAACCTCGCCGCGCGGTTGATGCAAAAAGCCGCTATGGACGAGGTGATCGGTACTGGACGGATTCAGCGCGCCACGGCGGATGCGTTCATGTGGCATATGCTGGAGCATATCGAGGTTAAGGGCAAACCCAAGCCAATCGCGGTCGCCAAGTTGCTAGGTAAGCCACAATTGCAGGTTGACATCACGCATGAACTCGGCAGACTGCTCGGTCGGGAGATGGAACTTACTCAGTTGGTGGCGTTCTTCCAATGGCTGCAAGAAGAACGATTTGTGGGCGTCGCCTATATTTATGGCGAGTCGGGCATGGGCAAGAGCCGCGTGGTATATGACCTAAAGCGGAATCTGCGGCGTGCGCATGATGTCCATTGGCTGACCTGCTCGGCAGATAATTTACTGCGACGCTCACTGTATCCGATCAAGGCGCTGCTGCGCGAATATTTCGACCAGTTCGAGCGGAGCAGTGAAGAAGGCAACAAAGAACGTTTTGCTTACGTCTTCGACCATCTGCTGCAAGATTTGATGCCTGAATTACAGCAGCGGTTGCAGGTCGAGATGCCGTTCCTCGGTGCGTTGGTCGATCTGCACTGGCCTGATTCGATTTACGAACTTTCTGACCCCAAACAGCGTTTTGAAAGCACGCTGTGGGCGCTGCGCAGCTTCATCGAGGCATTAGGGCAGCATAATCCGCTGGTTTTGCACTTTGAAAACGCGCACTGGCTGGACGCAGAAACCAAGCAACTCATCCAATTTCTCGTGAAATATGTCCGTAAGGCACGCTGGGGGGTGGTGATCACCAGTCGTTACCCTGATACCAACATCTTCGATGATTTGTATCGTCAGGGGAGCATCCGGCATTGCACCGTCGAACTAACCGCGCTGACAGCAGAGGCGCAACATGCTTTTGCGCAGCAAGTTCTGGGCGGGCCGCTATCGCAAGCGGTGAGTCAATTCATCACCAGCAAAACGGGGGGCAATCCGTTCTTCATTGAGCAGTTGATCCTTGATCTGCGCGAACGCGGCGTGCTGATCAGAGACGCAGATGGTGTGTGGACAATCCATGCACAAGCGCTCACCGAAGTACCCGTCAGCATTAGCGCTGTATTGATGACGCGGTTGGATCGGCTATCGCCACCCGTCAAGCAGGCCGTACAGTATGCCGCCGTGCTAGGGCAGACGTTTGAACTCCCCGTGCTGGCGCATATGCTCGATCATGATCCAGAGTTGATGACATATGTTGAAGAGGCACACGAGCAATCGATCTGGACGCAGAAAGATGAGAATGTTGCCGAGTTCCAGCACCCACTGCTGCGCGATACGGCCTATGATAGCCAGCTTCAAGAGCAGTTGAAGGAGCGGCACTGGATCGCAGCGAAGGCGATTGAGGCCGTCAACGCAAAACGGGTGGATGTCTACGCGTCCGATCTCGCTTATCATTTCGGACTGGCACAGCAGCCTGAAAAAGAGCGTTTTTATGCTCATCTGGCAGGCGAAATGGCGGTCAAACGCTATTCCAACACCGAAGCGCTGCGATATATCAACCGCGCGCTGGAATTGACACCAGCCGAAGACACGCTCGAACGCTATCAACTGCTGCTGCTGCGCGAGAATGTATTTGATTATCTGGGCGAACGCGCCTCCCAACAGCATGATCTAGCGACCCTCACAGAGTTGGTAGAAATACTGATGCAGCCGCGCTTCAAGGCGGAGGTGGCGCTGCGGCAAGCCAGCTATGCCGAGGTAACCAGCCGCTACCGTGAAGCCATCAGCGCGGCTGAACGTGCGGCTATGCTCGCTCAAGCGGATCAGGCACACGATGTGGAAGCTGCCAGTTTGCTGGTCTGGGGTCGCGCTGAAGGCTGGCAATCCGCGTATGCGCCAGCGCGGGAGCACCTATGGCGAGCATTGGAATTGGCGCAATCGGGCGGGCAGTATATGGTGGAGACTGCTTGCCTACGCAACCTCGGCATCGTGGCGTTTGCGCAGGGCGACTACGTACAAGCCGAGACGTATCAGCAAGCGGCGCTCAAACTCAGCCGAAGTCGGGGCGACCGACGGGGTGAAAGCCATGCGCTTACCAATTTGGCGCGGATCGCCAATCAGCGCAATCAAATGGACGAAGCACAGCATTATCGGGATGAAGCGCTGCAATTGAGCCGCGATACGGGCGACCGCAGCGGAGAAGTCAGCGTGTTGAACCTAACACAGCGGAAACTCGGCTCGAAGATCGCCAGCGAGAGCCGCCTCCACCATGAGGAATCGCTGAAGTTGAGCCGTGCGATAGGCAATCGGCGCGGCGAATGTAACGCTCTCTATCATCTGGGCACCTTGGCGTTGGAGGAGGGCAACCATGCTGCCGCTTTGCTACTTTTATCGCAGTCGCAAACGCTGGCGACGGAGATCGGCTATCGCAGCGGAGAAATCCGCGCACGGACGATGCTGGCGCGGCTGTTGCACGAACGTCAAAACATCGACTCGGCGTTGGAACAGAGTCAGCTTGCCGTAGCGATATCGGGAACGGTCGGCGCACGCCCAGAACAAGCGAATGCGCTACTCATTTACGGCTATGTGCTGCTGGCAGCCTCACGCGCTCCCGAAGCAATCACGGCATTCACGCGCGCCATCCAATTGTGGGGCGAGATCGAGCAGCCGAAAAAAGCGCTAGAGGCGAAGGTCGGCTTGGCTTATGCGGCATTCTTAGCCGGTGAAATGGACAGCACACGCCGCTACGTGGAGGATGTCCTGCCCAACCTTGAAAATGCCGACATCGCGATAATGACTGATCCGCTACGTATGTACCTGACATGCTTCCGGCTGCTGCGTGGATTACAAGACCCCCGTGCTGCTGATGTGTTGGATATAGGCTACAGTCTCGCGCAGAACCAACGCGCAGGACAAGCGGGGCAAAAACAGACCTCGGTGCAACGTGAATTGATGTCAGCATGGATCTGGAATTACCAGATGTAAGGTGAGTCGGCATATTCAGCGCGATGGCTAATTGGCTTGCTGTGCCACGTAGCGTAACCTATCACATATCTCCGCGAACATTTGTGACTGCTGCTCGGACTGCTTTAGACGTGCCACAAACATATTCTTGATTTCCGGCGCAGCGTCGGCCTCAGCGGTTTGGACGAAGGCGCGGATGATCTGCGTTTCGGCAGTATAGAGTTCTTGCAACGTCTCAAGATAGAGTTCCGGGATTGTGTTTTGGTCAGTCAAAGCAGCCTCCGAAAAAGTGCTGGTCTCTATGTTGATGCTCAACGTATTGTCAACTACGCGTGCTATTCTTCGTCAGTTATTCATCTAGCGTTGTCTTAACGGGATCATGACTACGCTTGAATGAATACTACAGCAGAGGGAGCAAGCCGAGGTAGCCCTAACTTGCCTATTTATCGGTTAGCCACTTTTCCTATATGCGGTTAGCGGCGACGGAAGGTGGCGCTGCTCTCGCGGATGATCAGGCTGGGATCGAGCATGATGTTGTGTTCGGCGGGGCGCAGATGGTTGATCTCCGCCATCAGCAGGTCGATCACGATATTGGTGATGGCGGCGATGGGCTGGCGGATCGAGGTCAGGCCGATCATTTCCGCCACAGGGGTATCGTCATAGCCCGTCAGCGCCACATCGATCCCGATTTCGAGGCCGATGGAGTCGATATAGCGCTTGGCACCGAAAGCCATGATGTCGTTGGCACACACGATGGCAGTCGGGCGGGGTTTGCTGGCGAGAATTTTCTGCGTCACATCGGCGGCGTGATCCATCGTGTTGGCGGAATAGCCGATCCAGTTTTCATCGACAGGCAACCCTGCTTGCTGCATGGCTTCCCGATAGCCTTTAGTGCGGATGTCCCCGATGCGGAAGCCGGGAGGCCACGAGATCAGGCCGATGCGTTCGTGCCCGCGCGTGATCAGGTGTTCAACCGCCAGTTGACTGCCACGTTTGCCGTCTACATCGACGTAAGGGAAATCCCACTTACCATTGGCTTTGCCGTAGGTAGCGAAAGGAACTTTGCGCTCGGTGAGGTACTCGATGCGCGGATCGTCATAGCCGACGTCGGACAGCACAAAACCATCGACGCGGTTGGTATTGATCAGCATCTCGTAGGGCTTGATACCGCCGTGTGTGGACTGCGTGAAGGTCAGGATATGGTAACCATGCGCTTCGGCACACTGCGCCAGCTCGAATAGAAACAAATCTAGCAGCGGATTTCGACGGATCGGGTCTTCCGCGACATGCCACGCATAGCCGATCATGCGGGTCTCATTGGCTTTGAGATTACGCGCTGTGGTGTTGGGATGGTAGTCCAGATCGCGAATGGCATCACGCACGCGCTGACGGGTAGCGGGCTTGATTAGCGAGTTGTTGTTGATGACGTAGGAAACAGTCGTCACCGAGACGCCCGCATAGGCGGCCACATCGCGAATAGTGATATTGAACTGGTAGTCGAGCGCTTTGGCAGCTTCCGCCACCATGTTCCGCGTCTGTGCATCCACCTCCGCCGTGCCGATCAGGGCATGATAAGCAGTCGGAACCGATACACTGGCTCGTTCAGCAACGTCTTTCAGGGTTGCCATAGTCGTTGGGCCTCAATGAGATCGTTAAGGTGAGTAAAGCTGCAACCCTCACCTCAACCAAGGAGGCGATGCGTCCTTATCCGCCAATGAAGATGTTGGTTAATTATACTAGATTTTAGGTTACATTAGCCTCGAATTGCACCCGCCGAGATACCGCGACGCAAGTAGTTTTGCAGCACAATCGCGATGATCAAAGGTGGCAACAGTGCCAAGAACGAGGCAGCCATCTGCATGTTGATGGGCGCAGGCGCTGAATTGACATTCAGCATGTAAAACAGCCGCACCGTGATTGGTTGCAGTTCCGGGCTAGGCAGCACCAAGAGCGGCAGCAAGAAGTCCTTCCACAGGCTGAGGAAGTTGACAATGAACAACACCAACAGAATCGGGCGGGACAACGGCAGTGCGATTGACCAGAAGGCACGTAGCGCCGACGCACCATCCACTTTGGCGGCGTCAAAGAGATCGGAAGGGATGCTGTCGAAGAAGGTCTTCATCATGAAAATGGCGAAGGCGTTGACGGCGTAGGGCAACCATAAGCCGAAATAATTGTTGATCAGGCTGATGTTGAGCAGCGGCACCTTGACGATGATGGTATACAGCGGAATGATGTACGAAATGCTTGGCACCATCAGCGTGACGAGGAACCCCCACATCACGATGCGCCCACCAATTGGTTTGAGGCGTGACAAGCTGTACGCTGCCAGCGTTGAGACCGTCATCTGGAAGGCCAGCGCGCCCAAGACCACGAGGAACGAGTTCTTAAACTGCGCGGGCAGGTTGTACTTGTTCCATGCGGTGACGTAGTTCGACCACTGCGGCGTGGAGGGGAAGATTTGCAGCCCACCTTTATAAATTTCGGTGCTGGATTTCAAACCAGAGGTAAAAGCGAACACAAACGGGAAGATCACCGTAATCGCCAGCACCAGCAAAATCGCCAAGAACAGCCAATAGACGAGACGCCCTAGCGGGGTGCGTAATTCTAAGCTGGTAAGTATGCCACGATCCCATGAATCCATGATGCTCGCCCTTAGTCCTTGTTGTTAAACCGATTGGAAAGCCGCATGTAAAACACTGAGAAAATGCTCAGGATGATAATCAGCGACATGCTCCACGCGGACGCTAACCCGAAATCGTTGTTCAGGAAGGCTTTTCGATAGATTACCAGCACAGGCGTAAGGGTTGTGTTGGCTGGCCCGCCCTGCGTCAACAGGAACGGTTCGGTGAAGATTTGCACTACGAAGATGATTTGCAACACGAAGGTGATGATCATGGTCGGGAACAGATAGGGCAGCGTAATGTAGAAAATCCGATGGAAGGGCGATGCACCATCGATCTCCGCGACTTCGTACTGCTCGGCGGGGATGTCTTGCAGCGCCGCGATGTAGATCAGCAGCGTACTGCCGAAGTTCGCCCACGTCAGCAGGATAATGATTGAGGGTTTGACTAGCTGCGGATTTTGCAGCCACTGCTGCGCTTTGCCACCGAGCGACACAATCAACGCGTTCAGGAACCCACTGTCCGACGAAAATAGCAGCCGGAAGATCAGGATCGAGACGGTGATGGGGATCACGGTGGGCAGGAAATAGACCAACCGGAAGAAACCCTTGGCGCGACGCATTTCGTTGATCATGATCGCGACAAAAACGGGAACGAGGAAGCCCATCAGGATACTGAGCGAAGCAAACACGAAACTGTTCGCCCACGCAAGGCTAAAGGTCGGGTCGATGAGCATTCGGCGGAAGTTATCCAAGCCCACCCATGTAGACTCACCCGCTAGACTAACCTTCTGAAAGCTAAAAATCACCGTCCGTGCAATCGGGAGCCACGCGAATAAGAAAAAGACGATAATGGCGGGCAGCAAGAACAGATACGCCGTGAGCTGCTCCGACCAATTGATGCGGCGGCTGCGGCGCGCGCTGACGGTCTGTGCATCAGCAGCGGCGGTAGGTTTAATCGAAACTTCCATAATCTTGAAGCCCTGAATAAAACATCAAATCAGAATAGTCATGCTGCTCGGACGATTGGATTAAGTTTACCCTGCAAGTCCTCCACTGGCGGCGAAGGACTTGCGGTTAGGAAGAGTTTTAAGGCATGTTAAGCCCCTACTTGCCGTCTACCGAGATAAGGAGACGGCAGAGGTATGGAGAATGACGTGTCGATCCGATTATTTGGAGCCGATCTGATCGAGCTGCGTGCTCTGGAAGGTCGCGCTGGCGTCCTTGAGCAAGGCGGCAGGATCAGCGTTCTGGTCGGTGATGATCGTGCTGACGACCGCACCGATGGCAGCGTAGTATTCCTGACCAGCAGGGGTAGGCTCGACCTGTAGGTGCGCCTTGCCAGAAGCGAAGGCATCAAGGAAGGCCGAGTAGTTGTCGTAAGGCAGTGTGTAGAATGGCTTCTGGAAGGTTTCCTTAGCAGCCTGATATTCACCCTTGAACAGCGGCAGTGCAGGGCCACCAACGGCGGGATTCTCTTCAGCGCCTTGGGCTTCTAGACCAAGCTGAACTTCGGCGGGGTCGAACAGACGCCACAGTTCGAAGTAAACAGCGGCTTCCTTCTCATCATCCGTGGCGGCAGCGCTGACCATGTACATGTCGCCACCAGTGAGGGAGACGACGCCACCGGGACCAGCGGGCAGCGGAGCAAAGCCGATGGCATTCATATCGGTTTCACGGAACGAGGTCTTGATCCAGCGATATTGATCGCCAGCCATCAACACAATCGCGGCCTTGCCAGTCGCGAGCTGTGTGCCGTTGGTGCCCCAATCGAGCGTATCACGCGGCATCACATCATCCGTCCAGCGGAGATCCTTGACCAATTGCATGGCGTTGACCATCGCTTCGGAGTCGAGGCCAGCGGTGTATTTGCCATCCGCGCCAGCCTTGATGATTTCTTCGGGTTTCGCGCCAAAGGTGTAGGCTAACACGGTGAAGTGCCAACCCGTGGCGGGGCCACCATCGTTGATCATCGAGAAGCCGACCACGCCCGCATCACGGTTGGTCAGTTTGACTGCCATCGTGCGGAGTTCGTCCCATGTCGCAGGGGGCTTGTCGAAACCAGCGGCCTTGAGCAGATCGATGTTGTAACCAATGCCCATCGCATACGCATTGTAGGGGATGCCGTAGACCTTGCCGTCATTGGTGGCGAGGTTGAGGATGTCGGTGTTGAAGACATCGCGCAGTTTGTTGGCATCGATGATCGAGGAAATATCAGCGGCGACGCCTGTGCTGATGTATTTCTGTGGGTCAGTCATGTAGACTTGGAATATGGTCGGGACTTGCTGACCAGCAACCAAGGCGGCAAACGAGTCAGGCTGATAGGTGTATTCCAACCCTTGAACCGTGACGTTCGGGTACTTGTCTTGGAAGCGCTTTACCATCGCATCCCACGCTGGACGCGCGGCGGTGTCGGTTTCTGGCGGCATGTTGGTGATGGTGAAGGTGACAGGGCGACCACCGGCGATTTGATCTGGCATCTTGACGATCTCAGGAAGACCATCTGCACGGGTGGGCTGGAAGGCGGCGCTCATGAGGCCGATAACGCATAGTACGAGAATAAAACGGAAAGCCTTACGCATGGCATTCTCCTCAAACAATATTTGCTGCAAAAGGGTAACGGTCAAGAAAGTGTGAACTACGGATTTCTACTGATGTCGATACCGACTCTCCTCAAAAAATAGTGCTAAGTGCTAGGTGCTGAGTGCTAAGTAAATACTGATGTATTCAATCTAAAAGCAACTCAGGATCAGCGCTCTAAGCGATACGGCGTGAACCTGAAAATCTGAAAGGTACCTTTAGAAACGTTTCAAAAATAACTCTAGCATCAGTTATTTTTGATGTCAAGTAACTGGATAAACATTTACGCAGAATACTGAAGAAATTAGTCGTTTAAGTTGTCATCGAGACGGTATTCAGTAGTTTATGTCTCAACCAATTGTAAAGATTGATCCAATGGTCGCTGGTCTATTGACGCCAACTTTAATGCTATATACAATGAAGTTATTGTATCGTTTCAAATATTTGTTCGGTCGGAAATGGATCACCTTTGAGCATGAAAGAACTATCTTCTGTTTTTGAGCGCATTCGTTTGGAAGGTGTGCCCCTCGCTACCCCCGGTAGTATGGTCGGCACACGACAGGCACGTTTTACGATCCTGACAGCGCGCCTGATCCGGCTGGAGTGGGCAACCGATGGTCAATTTGAAGACCGCAGTACATTCGCCTTCCCCAACCGCCGCGCCGAGACTCCGGCCTTCTCGTGCGAGGCACAAGAGACGCAGATCACCATCAAAACCGAATATCTGCACCTTCACTACAGCGACGACGGCACCCCCTTCAGCGCGGCTAATCTATCGATCCGCGTGCGCGTGGATGACGAATGGGTGACGTGGACGCCGGGGACGGCAGCGACGGGCAACCTGCACGGGACGAGCCGTACCCTTGATCAGTGCGCCGATGCCATCAATCTGGATGAAGGCATCCTTTCTCGCGATGGTTGGGCGGTTTTCAATGACAGCGGCAATCCGGTGTGGGACATCGAACAAACTTGGGTTGAATCGCGCCCTGAAACACACGTACAAGATTGGTACTTCTTCGGCTACGGGCATGATTACAAAGCGGCGCTCAAAGAATATACACAGTTTGGCAACCGCATCCCGCTGGTGCCGCGCTATGTGCTCGGCGCGTGGTGGTCACGCTTCTGGGCGTACCATGCCGACGACCTCAAACAATTGGTGAAGGATTTCGACGCGCACGAAGTGCCGCTAGACGTGCTGGTGGTGGATATGGACTGGCACACTCCGGTCGCGTGGACGGGCTATACGTGGAATAAAGAGCTGTTCCCTGATCCGGTCGAGTTTTTGGCATGGGTACATCATCAAGGGCTGCGTGCTACCCTGAACTTGCATCCGGCACAGGGCGTGCAAAGCCATGAGGAAGCCTACCCTGAATTTTCACAACGGTTAGGGCTGCCCACTGGTGGCACTGACCCGATCAAATTCAACGGCGCGAGTAAAGACTTCATCCAGCACTATTTTGAAGTGCTGCATCACCCGATGGAAGAACAGGGCGTCGATTTCTGGTGGCTAGATTGGCAGCAAGAAAAAGATACCACCATCCGCAATCTCGATCCGTTGCCGTGGTTGAACCATTTGCACTCGCGCGACTCGACACGGCGCGGCTTCCGTTCGATGTTATACAGCCGTTGGGGCGGCCTCGGCAACCACCGTTACCCGATTGGCTTCTCCGGTGATACCTATGCCACATGGGACTCGCTACGCTTCCAGCCGTATTTCACGGCAACAGCGGCGAATGTGTGCTACGGTTGGTGGAGTCATGACATCGGCGGGCATTTCGGCGCAGTCGAGCCGGAATTGTATGCGCGTTGGGTGCAATACGGCGCGGTGAGTCCATGTTTGCGGCTGCATTCGACCAAAGACCCGCTGGCGGAGCGGCGTCCGTGGGGCTTCCCTGATGAGATTTATCAGGCCGCCAAAGCCGCCATACAGTTCCGCTATCGGATGCTGCCGTATCTGTACAGCAGTGCATGGACGGCTTCGCAGCAAGGGCTGTCGTTGTGTACGCCGATGTATTACGAGTATCCTGACCGCGAAGACGCCTATCTAGCGCGCGATCAGTACTTCCTCGGCGCGGACATCATCGCTGCGCCGATCACGCAGACAGCCGATCCGCAGACAGGCTTAGCCTACGTCGATGTGTGGGTACCTGATGGGACATGGTACGAGTTTACGACGCTGGAAGCCTATACGGGGCCACGCTGGGTACGCTTGTTCGGGGATATTCAACGCATCCCACTATTGGTCAAGGCAGGCGCAGTGATCCCGATGGCTCCATCCGCACGACGGACGCAGCAGATCGACGGTTCGCACATCATCTTATCGATCTTCCCCGGCGCGGCTGGCACGTTCAATTTCTATGAAGACGATGGCATCACGGAGACTTATCGACAAGGTGTATACGAAATAACGCCGTTCACAGCATCGTTGAACAATGACGAAGAACTAAGACTTGTGATCGGCGGCAGCGAGGGTGAATGTCCAGCGCTGCCCGCGATGCGCACGTTTGAAGTTCATTGGCACGGTGTGAACGTGCCGAACCACGTTGAGGTGAACGGGCAGATCTACGAAAACTGGCACTATGACCAGTCCAAGCGGATGCTAACGGTCACGCTTGAGCAAGTTAGCCGCCGTGAGCGCGTTGAGATCGTTGTGTACTCCGCCCACGCGAAATTCATCGCCTATCCGGATCGCGCCACACGACTGCGGCTAACGGAAGCGGCGACGCTGGCACAAGCAGCGCAGCCTGCCCTTTCGCTCGATGCCGCGTTCGAAGCGCTAACAACGGTCAAGTCTGTCAATGCGCACGTGGTGGCACGGCTTGGTGGCCCATTTGCACACGTGTATGAGGCGGTGGTGTATGCGGACGCGCAACAAAGCCTCGGCAAGCTGGTGCTCGCCCCGCCGATGGATGGTTCGCCCTTCGACGCGGAGATCGTGTGGACGTTTAAGCAAGACGGCAAGACACTTACTGCCGCGCCGATCTCACTCAGAGGTTGTGACGCCGAGCAAATCCTGAACTGCCCCTTCAAGGATGAGGGCGATCCGCGCACCTTCCAGTGGAGCGCCAACGTGACGTTGACGTGGCACGGACTCGACATCAAGACGCAGCATTACAGCCGCGCTTGCTATCCCGCCATCATGCAGTGGCAAACTTTGATGGTCGAGTCGGAGTCGGCACCCTCCTTCGCGAAAGCACTGACAGAAGATGGCAAACTTAAGGCAGGGTTAGCTTGGCAACTCGTCCAGCAGGAGCGGCAGAGCGCACCGAATCTGCATCAACCGTATGGCGTGATTTTGCTTGAACAGGAACGTCAGCGGATTACGGATGGCGAACCGCTTGCCATGTACGCCAGCGCCGAACTGACCAGCACAACGGAGCAGGACATCGTGCTGTGCGTTCAACACGCGGGCGCGATCACCTGTTACGCGGATGGCAAGGAATTGAACGGGGTGGAAGCGATTGAGCACGTCACGTTAGCGCCGATGTTTTATTCGTGGATACCCGCACAGCGCTCGTATTACAAGCTGACGCTAAAGGCTGGTGTGAACCGCGTCCTGATCTATTCGCAGCCGGACAAGGGCAGCGGATGGTGGACGTTCGGTGCGACGGCATTCGATCTGGCGGGCAATGTACTTAGCTAGGGAACCTCGCCGCCGATCCTGCGGGATCGGTACAGGTGTCATGATCTTGGCTTCATGAAGTTGAGCACATGAAGCCAAGTGATTTTTAGAGCAAGTTGAGTTTCGGATAGAGGGTTATTGAGAATGCGCCAAAGATACTTTGTTGTGAAAATGATGTTGGTGCTGGCGATGCTATGCGCGGCGCTGACTATAAACCGATCAGCGACAGCCACGACGTATGTGGTTGAGGATGGCGTGATCAAGTTGAGCGCGGCGGCTTACGAGATCGGGTTCCGCGAGGCTGATGGCGGAATCGCGTACATCCTCGATAAAGGGACGAATCAGCGTGTGAGCGAGGGCAGTGCCAACAACGATCTATGGTTCGCGGCACTCGTGGGCAATAAGGCGGTACAGGGCAGCAGCTATAGTGGTAACTTTACGCATGATTGGGACGCCGCCAGCAGCCAGTTGACGCTTACCTATACAGCGGCGGACTCGCTGAACGTGAAGGTCACCGTCGATGCTTCGTCGGAGCAAGCGCTACGGATGCAAGCCAGCGTCAGCAATGGCGCACCCAAGAGCATTCAGAGTTTCCGCTTCCCCAACGCGCTCAAGATCGCTGATGCAGATGTGACCGATGCCCTGCTGCCGTTAATGCCCGGTGCGCAGATCAGCCCTAAATTCTTTGCCGAAGCCAGATCGTATATCGACATCTATCCCGGCGTGATGTTCGCGGATTATCTCGCGGTGAACACGAACAAAGGGCAGTTAGCGGTATACGGCGTCCATGGTGACATCATCCAGCCAGCGCTGATCGGCTTCCAGCACGACTCAAGTGTGCCCGACTACGCCATGGTGACGCATAACTTCCGCACGTGGGTAGACACGGGCAAAACGTGGACGACACCGTGGGTAGTGATCGCGGTCGGGAAACCATATCCGGACAGCATCGCCGCGTACCGTACCGATAACGGGATCGACAAGTATCCAGCGTTGGCGGAAAAATTGGGCGACAAGGCCGCCGCATATTTCGCCGCGCCGATGTACAAGCTAGATCTACAGGTACTCAAGCAAACCTTCCAGAATCTTCAACAGACCGTCATCAGCAAGGTAAATTTCCCCGGCTTGGTGCATCTGGTCGCTATTCAGCAGGGCGGACACGACAATAACTATCCAGACATCATGCCGCCGGATAAAAAATGGGGCACTGCGGAGGACTTCGCGGCGTTCAACGACGCGGTGCATCAAGGCGGTGGGCTGGTGCTGCCGTACGTCAACCTATCGTGGTGGGATAACAACGGACAACTGCTTTCCAAACTGCCCGCTGATGTCAAGCTGTTCGACCTGATTGTGCTCAAAGATGCGACCAAGCTGCCCGCCTTCGAGACGTATGGCCCGAATGGTGGCTTCGTGATGAATCTGCACCACCCATTCGTGCAAGCTAAGATCGCGGAGCAGCTCGACGCGCTCAAAGCGGTGGGCGTGGACGGCGTCTTCGGGGATCAGTGGGGCAACCGCGCCGTACCCTATGACTTCAACGCGGCTGGCCTCGACAACTACGATCCGGCGACTTCGTATTTCGGCGGGATCGTAGAGCTGTATTACCGCACTGCGGACAGCGCGTGGATGACCGAAACGGGCGTCGATGTGCTGGCGGAGCAGGGCACCGGCTTCATGGGTACCAATTACCTGTGGGACATGCTCGGCTATCGCGGCGCGACGGCGGGCGTGACGACGTACTATCCGATGGCGGGGATGCTGCTGCGCGATAAGGTGCTGTTGTATCAGCACAACCTCGCGGCGGAGACGTGGACGAAAAATAAGGATATGCTGCGCTGGAATCTGACGTATGGTTACGGGTTGAGCAACGCCTTCTATGACAACAACAAGGGCGGCGTCAATATGGATAACCCGTGGTTGAACTTGATCGGCGTGTTCCAGAAATACGCCCTCGCCAACTACGCCGATCAACAAGTGGTCAGTTATGAACAGCTTGCGGGCGGTGTGCGCCAGACGCGCTTTGCAATGTACACTGTGTATTCCAATTGGGACAACTCAGCTCCATACACCGTGAATGGGAATACGCTGCCGCCCGGTGGCGTGGTCACGCAAGCCAAGGACGGCACAGTGACGGCAGGCGTGTTCAGCGCCTATAATGGAGTCGATCTCAGCGCGGGCGATCACTATCTAGTCGAGACGCGGGGCGAGACGGCGATCAAGGTGTTCCAGCCCGTGGGCGACGACACGCCACTGACGATCAAGCTGCCTACAGATTGGCAAACTGCCAAGATCGAGGCATATGGCTATGACGGCGTTCTGTTCGGCGCGGCGGATGCCATTGCCGCCGACGGTACGATCACGTTCACGTATAAGAACGCGATCAACGGGCAGACGGTTGGCTACTATCAGATCGCGCCGTGACGCGGGTTGAATGTCGTTAAGGATTTATTGACCACTCCCTATTTACGATCAAGTTAGTTAGGTAAATAGGGAGTGGTGTTATGGATAAGACAACTACCGATTATGTCGTCGTCGGTTATTTTGACGACGTGAAAAACGCGTGGCAAGCCTTCCAAGCACTGCGCGACGCAGGATATACCGCCGACCAGATCAGCTTCGTCGCTAATGAGGAATCTCTCAAAGCCGCCGGAATCAATTCTGACCCGACCAAGAATGGTGTCACCGCTGGTTCGCTCATTGGTGGAACAGCGGGCGCGGCGTTAGGTCTGATCGCCCTTGCCATCCCCGGTGTTGGCCCCGTGCTGGCAATTGGCCCCCTGTTCGGCGTGTTCGCGGGCGGGGTGGCTGGCAGCATCGCGGGTGGCTTCATCGGCGCACGCGTGAACTGGCAAAACGCCGACGATGATCTACACGTGTATTATGAGGAAGGGCTGCGACGTGGTGGTGCGCTGCTGCTCGTTAATGCGCCGCCCACCGAAGGCCCCAAGATTCAGGCGATATTCCAGCAGTACAACCGCACGGACATCCGCCAACGTGCTCAACAATGGCAATCGGAAGGTTGGACGCCCACCCCTGCCGAAAATATGACCGAACGTCGCGGTGCTGAAGGGGCGGCTTCGCAGTCCGGCAAAGTAGCGGGCATTGCGTCCTTCCCGTCGCTGAACGAGGCCTATCAGCGGCATTTCAACCAGACCCTCGGCACAACGGGGCGTTCCTACGCAGATTACTCACTGGGCTACCTGTACGGCTACAACCTCGCTAATGATGAGCGTTACCGCGATCAGAACTGGAACGCTATCGAGGAGGAAATCCACGAGGATTGGGAGCAAAAACAAAAGGGCACGTGGGCAGAGTACGGCCCGATCATCCAGTTTGCGCGGGATAAGGCGCTGAACCGCGTTTAGCCAAGCGTCACTTATGCAAATGGGACGACTCAACAAGTGAATCGTCCCATTTCCTTGTGAGTTAGTGCGCCGCTTTGCCGCTGCCACGCAAGAAATAGGCGGGAATCAGCGACAGCGCGCAGACGACAGCCCCGATCACCAGCATTTCCCCGATGACCTGTACGCCAGAAGCAAAATAGGCTTGCACCGATGCCGCTTGGATTTCAACGGGCGTCAGGGTGGGCGAGAACTGTGCGCTGGCAAGCCCGACCAGATAATTGACGCGGCTGAGGGCAAAAGTCGTCAACGAGGAGACGGCGATAGTCATGCCGACCAGCCGCAAGATCAACACTAAGGCGGAGGCTACGCCGCGCTGACTCTCACTGGCATCGTTGATCACCGCCGTGCCGATAGGCGAGATCGTCAGCCCCAAGCCGACGCCTGCGATGATCATGTGCAGCGCCATCGTCGCGTCGGGCGTGTTCGCCTTCCACGTCAGGCCAGCGATCAAGAAGCCAGCCGTCGCAATCGCCAAGCCAATCATCGTCGGGAAGCGATAACCGCGCCGCTCCGCCAGCCAGCCGCCGGGGAGCGCCGCTAACGCCATTGGTACGGTCAGCGCCGAGAGCAAGATGCCCGCCCGTTCCGCTGCTTGCGAGATCGAGGCCGCGCTGGCATCTTCCGCGCGCAAATTGACCAACAACGGCACGCTCACCAAGCCAAGCATCAGGCAGAAGCCGATCAACAGGTTGGTCAGGGTTGCCGAGGCTACATTGCGCTTGCGAAATAGGTGCAGTTCGAACAACGGATGCGCGATGCGCCATTCATAGAAGAGGAATACGACGAAGCACAGCGCCGCCACGATCAGCAGCGTCGGATTGAAGGCCGTTTGCTGCGTTTCATTCAACGCGCGCGTGGTGGAAATTTCGGTGTTACCGCCCAAACCAAGGTTCAACCCGATCAGCGAGCCGGAGAGCAGCAGCGCTCCGATCCAGTCAAATTTGCCTTCGCTGGTGGGATGGTCGATGCCGCGCAAGGCCAGCCACGTCAAGATCAAGGCGATCACGCCAATCGGCACATTCAAGTAAAACAGTGTGTGCCAATCCGGGGGAGGCCAATTCAAGCCGATCTGCCGCAATGAAGCCGCGATACTTGCGCCGTTCTGGTTGAAGTAATTGACCATCACGCCGCCGTACAGATGCCCCAGTACCCAACCGAGCGTATCCACCGCACCGATGATACCGACAGGCTGCGAACGTCGATCCGGCGGGAACAGATCAGCCACCAGTGCCATGCTGACGGGTACCATCGCGCCCGCGCCGAGCGCTTGAATTACGCGCCCGATGATGACGGCAATCAGCGTTAGTTGGTTGAGGTCAGGGCGCTGGCGCAGCACCTGACGGGCAAACAAGTTGAGCATGTCGGTGGGCCACTCATGCGCCGTTGCTACCCAGTACGAGCCGAAGATGAAGATGCCGAGGCAGACCAGATACACTGCCCGCCTACCCACAAGATCAGAGACGCGCCCGCTGACCGTCATACTGACGATGTAAGCCAGCAGATAGCCCGTCACTGCCCATGCCGCCGCGCCTAAGTTGGTATCGACAGGGATGCTGAGGCGAGTCAAAATTTCCGGCAAGATGGCGGATACGATGGTCAGATCGAGCGCACCGATAAAGACCGGAATCAAAATCAGCGTGACGATGAACCACCGCCGCCGCGCCGAAATCGTCCGCGTGTGTCCGGTGCTCATGCCCGTCGCTACAGCATCTGGTGTCTCTGAACGGATTGAATTGGCGGGCTGCGTCATGGCGTCGGCGTCCCTAGCGTGGTATTGCCTGATGGAACCAACGTCCTGAGCGGTTCAAAGGCGGGCGTCGCCACGACATTCGCTACCGCCGGTTTCTCGATATTGATGTCTGTCGCGTTATAGTCGAAAATTTCCAGCACCCACGTGGTGGGGTCTTGTGTATCGGTCTTGGTCGTGGGCTGCACCATCTTGACCTGTTCCACGCGTCCCGTGCTGACGTTGACATAAATATCCGCCACCACATCCGCGTCACGGATCAGATCGACGGTCAGGGCAGAGATGTCGGCGGCCTTCGCTTCGCCCGTCAGATGATATACATCCACGCTATACAGCGACTCGCGCCCGATCATCTTCAGGTTATAGAACTTGCGGATGGCGGATTCGATCCCGTTTTCTGAGCGGATCAACGTTTCGGCGTTGAAACCGGGGGAAAACTGCTGCTCCAACCAGTTGCCTGCCGTCAAGATGGCGTTTTTCATGTACTGCACATCGCCAATCGCCACGATCTCGACCTCACCGGGGACGCCGAGCAAGCGCGCGACGACCTTAGCTTGGATGCGGTCAGGCTCCACGTATGCCCCATCCGCCGAGACAATGGCGATCGTGTTCTGGTAGTCTACAAATGCCGGTGCGCCAGTCACCTGCAATTTGAAGCGCAGGGTTTTAATATTCTTGATGTCATCCGCCGCCTTTTGCAGCAGCGAGGTGGGATCAGGTAAGGCTTCGGGCGTACTGCCACCGCCGCAAGCGGTCATCAGCAGCGCTAATAACAAACACAACGCTAGGTGTTTCAAACGTATCTCTCCGTGAATATCTTCACTAGCGACTCGTCTAGTATAGCAGCGTGCGTGAGGCTTGGGAGTAGGGAATCCTTAATACTAGCCGACGATATGCCGTTACGTAGGAGCGTTGAAAAGGTTGCAGGCAATTAGAGGTAAGCTGTCACCATCATCCGCGTTCCCACAACGGATCGAGCTAGTCGAGACACTTGTAATAGCCTCATGATCCCAGATAAGCCAATGATGCGCATCTGGCAGACCAGACGGGCAAAACGTTGCAAAGTCAACGCAATGTTTGAGCAGAACAAGGAGATGATGAATGAGTAGGAAAATCACTCGCTTAAGATCGCCTTTGACTTAACTCGTGCGACTTGATTTAGGAATCTTTTCAGGCGACGGGAGCCGATACAAAAAAGGACGAGCTAGCTGCCCGTCCCTACATGTCTCATCAAATCAAGTGATTAGTGTTTACTGAGGCGCTCTCGGATCGCGCTTTTCTCCGATGGTGTTGCGCAGCACGCCCATACGCTCGATTTCCAACTCGATCACGTCGCCGGGTTGCAACCAACCGCCGACGTTATCCGGTCCCAATTCGAGGATGCAGCCAGAGCCGACCGTGCCGGAGCCGATCACATCGCCCGGATTGAGCATCACATCTTGGCTGGCGTAGGCGATCATCTCGCTGAAGCTCCAATGAATGTCGCGCCAGTTCCCGCGTGAGATTTCTTCACCATTGCGCTTGGCGGTCATGATCAGGTCGAAGCCCTTGCCGTTGCGGAAGTTTGCCAGCGTGTCACGCGTGACAATGTAAGGGCCGATGGAGGTCGCGAAATCCTTGGCCTTTGCGGGGCCAAGCCCGATCGCCATTTCTTTCTTCTGGACATCACGCGCCGTCCAGTCGTTCAGGATGGTGTAGCCCGCGATGTACGACTCGGCGTCTTCAACCGAGATATTGATGCCCTGTTTCCCGATCACCGCCGCGACTTCCAATTCGAAATCGAGCGCGTCTGTGTAATAGGGATACGGGATGACATCGTCCGGCCCGAAGATCACGCTCGGATTGCTGTAATAGAAGGCTGGTAGTTCGTACCATTCGGAGGGGATACGGCTGCTGCCACCACGCTGCTGACGAGCGGTCTTGACGTGTGCTTCAAAAGCGTAGAAATCGCGGATCGAGCGCACATAAGCCAATGGTACCAGCGGAACAGCTTCGGAGGCAGGATAACTCTTACCTGTGATGCGCCGTTGACGCGCATAGTCATGCAGTTGGTCAGAGAGCCAATCGCTCGTCAACGTTTCCAACAGATAGGATTCCCATCCATAGGGAACGCGCCGTAAAAAATCGGTTAACGTGATGATGTTATAACCTTCAACCACGGCGAAGGTCTCGATGCGATCCGGTGGAACATTTTTACAACGTACGATTTTCACGGTGCCAACCTTTAAATAACATGTGCAGAGCGGCTCAACTGCTCTGAGAACAAAAATGCGTTGGCCTTGCTGCATCCACTATTTGAGTATAGCGTGTGCCGACCAAATGACCAGTTGGATTATGACTGGATACATATGATAACAACAGATGGCAGTTTCATACCAATGGTTCGAGGGCAATTTTACAGAAGTTTTGGACTGCCTATCCGTATTCACAATATACTTGTCAGATTATGTTTACAGGGAGATTACTTACCGTGCCACGCTATGGCTTTAACTTTCAATGGATGTTCTCTTATCACGGTCAACCGCCCGAAGAACCGGACGAGCGAGCGCTCGATTTTATGGCAGCGAACCAGCTCGATTTCGTGCGCGTGACGACTGATTACAACTTCTGGACGAAGGATTTCAATTACTTCGAACCGGATGAGTCCGTATTCGGTTATCTAGATCGCTACCTAGCGGCATGTCGTGCGCGTGGGTTTCAGTTGAGCTTAAATCTGCACCGCGCACCGGGCTACTGCATCAACCGTAATGATCTGGAAAAGCATAACTTGTGGACGGATCAGATCGCGCAGGATGCCTTCGTCTTCCTATGGGAAACTTTCGCCACGCGCTTCAAAGGCGTCCCGAACGATTTCATCAGTTTCGATCTGGTCAATGAACCCGCCGGAGTCGGGGATCATGGCTTGACGCGCGAAAACCACGCTGCGCTGATCCGACGGACAGTCGCTGCCATACGCGCTATCGATCCTGCCCGCGAGATCGCCATCGACGGCTTGGGCGGCGGTAATATCGCAATGCCCGAACTAGCAGACCTCGGTGTGATTCACAGCGGACGCGGCTACCAGCCGATGCCCGTCAGCCATTGGGGTGCATCATGGTGGACGGGGTGGCGCAGTGCCGACGGCCCAATCTACCCCGGCGTGTTTTGGGACGGCAGGATATGGGACAAGACGACCCTGCACGAGCACTATGCGCCGTGGCGAGAGGTCGCTAATGAAGGCGTGCAAGTCCATATCGGGGAGTTTGGCTGCTTCAACAAGACACCTAACTCTGTGGCGCTGCGCTGGTTCCGCGATCTTCTCAGCCTATATCAGCGGTACAAATGGGGCTATTCGCTGTGGAACTTCGAGGGGCCGTTCGGGATCATCGAGCACGGGCGCGAAGGGGCGCACTACGAAGATATGAACGGCTATCAAGTGGATCGTGATTTGCTAGAGTTATATTTGCAATATCGCGTGGAAAAATAGCCCCCGCCCGCAGGCGAGGGACTATTCGGTACAGCCATGTTGTGGCTATGCGAATGCCGAAATGCCCGTGATCTCGCGCCCGACGACCAGCGTGTTGATGTCGTGCGTGCCTTCGTAAGTGAACACGGCTTCCATATCCGCGAAGTGACGTGCGACATGGTTTTCCAGCAAGATACCGTTACCACCGAGAATTTCGCGTCCCAAGGCCACGACTTCGCGCGCTTCCGCTGTGTTATGCGCTTTAGCGAGGCTGGCCTTGCCTTCGGTAATTTTACCTGCATCGATCAATTGACTGAGACGGAGAGTCATCAACTGCATCGAGGTGAGCTTACCGAGCATATTGACGAGCTTGGCCTGAGTCAATTGGTAGCCCGCGATAGGCTTGCCGAACTGCATCCGCCGCTTGGAATAATCGAGCGCGTACTCATAGGCCGCCATCGCGTGACCAACGGCCTCCCATGCAACGCCGATCCGTGTCGCGCCGAGCACTAACGCCGTAGAGCGGAAGCCGTTGGCGTTTTCGAGCTTGTTTTCCAGCGGAATCGCGACATTATCGAGATAAATATCACAGTTGATCACCGCACGCTTGGCGATCTTGCCTTCGATAGGCACCGCCTTATAACCGGGGGTGTTCGTCGGCACAATGAAGCCGTTGACCTTGCCAGTTTCCTCGTTCTTCGCCCACACGATACAAATATCGGCGTGCGCGGCTAATCCGATCCAGCGTTTGTTGCCATTCAACACCCATGCATCCCCGACGCGCTTGGCGGTAGTTTCCGGATGAGAGGCATCCGAGCCGCCGCGTGCTTCCGTCAAGCCGAAGCAGCCGATGGTTTCCCAGCGTGCCATTTTGGGCAGGTACTGTTGTCGCTGTTCTTCGCTGCCGAGGAGCGCGATACTGAGCATCGCTAAGCCGCTATGCACGCCAAAGAAAGTGCTGACGCTGGCATCACCGCGCGCCAGTTCCATCGCGATCATACCCATCGCGACGTTGCTCAGGCCGGGGCAGCCGTACCCAAAAATCTGACCGCCCGTGATGCCTAACGCCACCAACTTGGGGATCAGCTCCAACGGCATCTCGGCGCGTTCCCAGTAGCCATTGATGATCGGCTCGACTTCCGTGCGCATGAATTCGCGGACGCGGTAACGCACTTCGCGCTCCTGCTCCGTCAGCAAGTCATCCATATTGTAATAATCGGTGGATTCCAACGTCATCGGCGCGGTACGCAGAATGTCACTCATCACAACCCCTCACACTAATTAATCAAATATTGATTTGATTATAGGAAGATTTCGCGGTGGACACAAGCATTTCAACAAATTTCAGCAAACGTTCATGAATGATAGGTCAGGTTGCCAAGCGGAGTGAAACGTGGTGGATGAAGCTTACGCAACGATGCGCTATTTCCGGTTAGATTTCGGCAGTTTCTGTGAGGTGCCGCTGCACCGTATCAAGTAGGTCTTGTACATTGAACGGTTTGGGTAGGTAATCATCACAGCCAGCCGCAAGGATCAGTTCGCGATCACCACGCATTGCTAAGGCCGTCACCGCGACCACAGGGATGTGTTTGTAGGCCGAGTGCTTGAGATGAATCGTCGCTTGCCTACCGTCAATATCTGGTAAATTGATGTCCATCAGGATCAACACGGGTTGGTGGAGTTCGATCAGCCGCATTCCGTCTTCGGTACTGTCAGCCACCTCGACATCATAGCCGTTGGCGTTTAGGATCATCCGCACCAGACGGGCGCTCTGGGCATCATCTTCGACATACACGATGCGCTTATTCATAAAATAGTCACGCTCCGTTCATCGCCGCTGCAAACCTAACGCTTACTGTACAATGAAACATTTTTCACAGTACAGCAGGGCACACCTCACGCTGATCACAACCTTATTACAGTGTCGTTCGGAGATTTTGTTATCTCTGAATAGGAGCCTTACCTCAAGGTCTATATCTCTGCCGTTAACGCCTAACCTCACCGTTACTAAGGACGAAGCATCCGTCGTTAAGGAGTTCTGTAGCTGCGTTGACGCAAATCGACATTTCGGGGCAAAATCAGGTAACGCCACACCGAGGAGTCGTCATGCCCGACAAGCAAACGAACCGTCCCCAACTGACCACTGACAGCCGCCTGATGCCCGGCTTAATCCGCATCAACCGTGCCTATACCGAGGTGCTTGCTGATGCCGGAACGTTGACGGAGTCTGAAAAGACAGCCGTACTCGATGCAATGCAACAGATCGAGAAAGACAGCGAGTTGATGCCGGACGCGCTGGATAAACGCCTCAGCGAACTGGCGAAGACTGGCGCGGATAAACTGATTATCACTCGCAGCCGCAACGAACAACTCGCCGCCGCGCTGCGATTATGGGTGATCGAGCAAGTCGATAAGCTCACCAATTTGCTGGCGGGCTTACAGCGGGCGGTGATCGAACAGGCCGAAGGGCATGTCGCCACCTTGATGCCCGGTTATCTCAATGCTCGCCCTGTGCAAGCCGTTTCCTGTGCGCACTGGCTGCTGAGCTATTTCTGGATGTTGGCGCGCGATCAGGAGCGTTTGAGTTCGGTGATCGGGCGGGCGTCGTCATCCCCGCTCGGCAGTGGCCTTCTGGCAGGCATCGGTTCCCGCATCGACCGCCACGATCTGGCACATCGCTTAGATTTCGGCGGGCAGAGCGAAAACAGCATCGATTCTGTCTCCGACCTCGATTTTGGCGCTGAATTCTTATTCGCGGCGACGCTCATCAGCGCACATCTGAACCGGCTCGCGGATGATCTGCTGCTGTTCAACCATCCCGCGCTCGGCTTCGTCACGCTCGATCCAGAGCACACAGGCGGTTCCCCGATCTCGCGCCTTGACCCCTCCTCCGAAACCGTCGAGCAGATCAACGGACGCAGTGGACAGTTGCTCGGCAAGATGACGGGGTTCCTTGCCGCTTTCCGTACCTTACCTAGCACCTTTACGGCGGAAACACCGGACAGCCGCGCCGCGATCTTCGATGCAAGCGATCTGCTGACACTAATGATCGAAACGCTCGAAGGCGCAGTTGGTACGCTTACGATCCATCCCGACCGCATGTGGGACGCGCTCAACGAAAATGTGTTGGCAAGCGATCTCGTGGAATATCTGGTTTCACGCGGGGAGACTTACGATAAAGCCTCCACGGCTATCGAGAAGTTGCTCGGCAAAGCTGAGACGACTGGCAAACCAATCGCGGAAACGGAGTTGGCAACTTTGCAAAAAGAGTCTAATTTCTTTGATGCAGATGTGTTTGGTTATTTAGACCATAGCCGATCCGCCGCCCAACGCGCTACGATTGGGGGCACTGCTCCTGCTGCCATCCGCACACAAATTCGACAAGCAATGAACTGGCTGGTGGAAGCAGGTCTTGAATAATGCCTTGATAGTGTTGGATAGACCATGCGCGATACCCATGAGATACCGAGTACGAGCGAACTGACCAATTATCTGAGTGCCGATGTGCGCTTCCTCGGCATTCTGTTAGGCAATGTGATCCACGAGCAGCACGGGAAAGACGCCTTTGATCTGGTCGAACGTGTCCGCGCGACGGCCAAATCTCGCCGCAGCGGGACTCCCGGCGCGACGGAAACTCTTACCAAACTGATCGCGAGTCTGTCGCTGGATAGCAAACGTATCCTGATTAAAGCCTTTTCGAATTATTTCCAGCTCATCAATATCGCGGAAGATTTACAGCGCATCCGTGTGCTACGTCAGCGTGAAATGGCGCTCACCCTAGCGGAATCTATTGAACAGGCCATCAATATCCTCGTTTCACGTGGCGTCACGACCCAACAAATGAAGACGCTGCTCGGCAAGATCGGCATTCGCCTCGTGCTGACGGCGCACCCATCTGAGGCCAAGCGCAAAGAAGTCTTGCTGAAAATGCGCGAGATCGCCCGTATGATGGCGCAGCGCGAACGCCAGCGAATGCTCCCGCGTGAGCAGTACAAGCTGGAAAATTCGCTGTTGGAAGAGATCGAAGAACTGTGGCAGACACGCCCCACTCGCGCCGAACGTGCTACCGTCGCAGATGAAGTGGATTTTGGCACTTATTTCGTCACCGCCCTGATCATGGACGTGGTGGTCGATGTCTACCACGAACTGCGTGAGGTCTTGGTCAAATACTATCCTGACGACGATTGGTCGGATTTGCCTGCCTTGCTGCGTTACGGCTCATGGATCGGTGGCGACCGCGACGGCAACCCTAATGTGACTGCTGATGTGTCGCTGACGACGCTGAATACACAGCGTGAATTGGCGCATCAAGTCTACATCGCGGACATCACCACCTTACGTGATCACCTCACGCAGTCCAGCGACGAAGTGAAGATTTCCGATGTTTTGCGAGACTCAGTGGATGAAGCCAACGCGACAAAGTATCCGAGTGAAATCTACCGCCAGAAGCTTAATCAAATCTTGAAGAATCTACGTGAACGTGCTTACAAATCCAGCGCGCCGTTCCTTTATGATCTGCAAATGATCGATGACAGTCTGCGGCACCATCATGGGTTGCATGTGGCAAACGGCGCGCTCCACCGTCTGATCATGAAGGTGCGTGTTTTCGGCTTGCATTTGCTCACGCTTGATGTGCGTGAGGACTCCAGCCGCCACGCCACCGCGCTGGATGAAATGTTCAGAGCTTATGGCATCGCGGACAACTACTTGGAGATGCCCGAAGAAGATAAACAAGCCCTGCTGCTGGCGGAAATTAAGAGTTCGCGCCCATTCTTCCCGCATACTCCTAATTTTAGCCAGACTACTAACGAAGTCATCGCGACATGGCGTATGATCGCGCAGGCGCATCGCGAATATGGCAAAGAGGTGATCGACAATGTGATCGCCAGCATGTCGCAGCAACCGAGTGATGTGTTAGCCATGTTGATGTTGGCGCATGAGGTCGGCATTCAAGATGACATCGACATCATCCCTCTGTTCGAAACGATCGATGACCTGCACGCCTCTGAGCGCGTGATGAAAACGCTGTTCGACAATGAAGAATATGCCAAGCATCTGAAAAAGCGCGGCATGTATCAACAGATCATGCTCGGCTATTCCGATAGCAACAAGGATGGCGGATATCTGGCTTCCAACTGGGGCTTGTATACCACCCAGAATATGCTGGCACGATTGTGTGAACGCGAGGGCGTCTCGCTTGAATTATTCCACGGTCGCGGCGGAAGCATCGGTCGTGGTGGCGGCCCGACCAACCAGTCGATCCTCTCACAACCACCGGATTCGATGAAAGGGCGCATCAAGATTACCGAGCAGGGCGAAGTGATCGCCTACCGTTATAGCAATCCAGAAATCGCGCGGCGGCATTTGCATCATGTTTTGCATGCCGTGCTGCTGGCATCGGCGGGTGCTGCCAATGTCGCAGGTCAGCCAGCATGGATGGCGGCGATGGATGAATTGAGCGAAACGGGACGCGTCGCCTACCGCAAATTTGTCTACGAAAATGAAGGCTTCCTCGAATACTGGCAAGCCGCTACACCAATCGATGAACTGTCTAACTTGCCGATCAGCTCACGCCCGGCCAAGCGGCGCGCGGGCGGCTTCTCCGGGCTACGGGCGATCCCGTGGGTGTTTTCGTGGATGCAAAGTCGCGCCATCATCCCTAGCTGGTTTGGCGTGGGGACAGCTTTGCAACGCTTTACGCTCGATCACGCTGATGGATTAGCCACACTCAAGCAGATGTTCAAAGAGTGGCCTTTCTTCAAATCGCTGATCCAGAATGTCGAACTCGATGTCGCCAAAGCCGATATGGGCATCGCGGAATTGTACGCCTCGCTCGTCCAAGATGAACAACTGCGTGATATGATCTTTTCGCAAATGAAGGCCGAACATACGCTTGCCAGCGACATGATTTGCCAGATCACCGATCAGTCTGATTTGTTGAGCAGTTCGCCCGTGATGCAGCGCTCGATTGACCGCCGCAACCCGTATGTCGATCCGCTTAATTTCATTCAAGTGGCACTGCTAAGAGAGCTGCGCAGTCTGCCACCCGGTACGCCGGAATACGAAGCGACCTTAGCGGCTGTCCTGTTCACGGTCAATGGCATCGCGGCGGGGATGAAAACAACGGGATAAAAGTCATTAACCTGATAGTTGCGCGAATGCCCGTGCCGTGAACCATTGGTGACGTTCGCGCATCTGTCGTTCTGCATCCGCATTCGCTGCCCATTCGGTAATCTTCGAAATCGGACGCACGGCAGCGTACAGATCCCAATAGGGCAGCAGTGAGAAATCGATGGGATTCAACGAGCGATAGTGTTCCGTAAACGCGTGCATCGCATCCATACCAAGCGCCCATAAGAGTTCAAAGCGTGCGTTGGCAACGTCTGCTAGCGGATCGCCCTTGGCAGCGTCTTCCCAATCGATAATCCCGACAAGCTGACTATCTTTCCACAGGATGTTGCCGGGCCAATAGTCGCCATGCAGCAACACTGACTTGTTGTGCTGCGGCAACGGCAATGAGGCGCGTAACGCCGCACGAATCCGAGCTTCATGCAACGTTTCATCGATCACGGTAGGTTGCTCCATGCTCCGCGCTGCATACCGTGCGGCTTGATCAGGCAGGAACGCTACATCCAACGTCGCGAGATCGAGGCGGTGGAGCGTGGCGAGCTGTGCAGCAAGCTGTTCGATATAGGCAGTGGGGTTTGCTGGCGTGAAATCCGTGGCACCTTCGATGAACGCGATGACGACATACGGCGACGGCAAAATAGCGCCTGACTCGTCGTAATCATAGGCCATTGGCGCGGGCAATCCACGGGCATGTAACTGGCGAAGCAAGTTGTATTCATCGGCAGCAATATGCGGGTTGTGCGCCAGATCGACCGCGCCATGCTGCCGGACGATCAGTTTATGCATGTCTCCATCGTCGCGTTCGACTTCTAGCGCGGTCACTTGCGCCGAGACGCCGCCCGTCAGCTCCCACGCACGTCGCAGCTTATAAGTTGGATCGATACGCTGGACGATCCGCGCGAAAGCAGTAGGTTCTATGGAATCGCTCTTATACATGCATCCTCGTGCTTAACTAGCGAGCTTTACGCACCGCTCCTATACTACACGGGTGTACTCGGCCTGTGCAGGATGAATGCTGGACGGAATGCTCGAATCGTATTCGCCCTATCAGTCGTTGACCATCAAACACCCTCTGCTTACGCGTGAACTCAACCAGATCCGCTGGGCACATGATCCCTCCCATCTCACTTATTTTTCGTTCGAGGTAGGCGCGGGGTTGCTCGGCTTGCAGATGGTGATGGTTGGCCTTGTCTCGTGCGCTTTGAGCGCGTTCGTCGCCCAGACAAATTCCGCCGATCTTCCTTTTGCCGTTTTGCTGCTGCTCGTTTTTCTCCATATCGGCGTCAGCGTGGGAACCGATATTTATACGCTGTATAACGCTATCCAGCTCTGGCAGTCGCGCAGTCGCCGTGAACATTGGGATGCGCTACGGCTGACGATTCCCACCGACAACGCCTTAATCGAGATGTATGCTGGATTAGCCGAGCTGAAATCTTGGCGTGCGTTGTATGCGGATACCACACTGCGTTTTTCGCTGTCGATCCTGATGGGCATGACGGCGGCAGCGGTTGTGCTGGTCTTTTTCCAGATCACGGGCATCGCAGATACCACCACCGAGCGCGTATCGACGCTGATCGGGATCATCGTGTTGCTGGCGGCCTTCGCTTTCACGTATGCGCGTGCGCCGTTGTGGCGGTTTCGCGCTACCGTGATGTTCGGCCTACTGGTGGCGGAAAGCTCTCACGATCTGACGGCGGCGCTGTTTGCCGGATTAGCAGGCGTGTTAGCGCTCCGTCTGATCGTGATCGCCGTAATGCTGGCGGTGCTGCAAATCGTGCTGGTCGGGCGCTCGTTCGCGGAAGGGTTGCTAACATGCGCGCTGCTCATTGGCGTGGCGGCGAGTGCCTACTGGCTTACCCGCCCGGCTTATGTACGACTGCGAACATGGCTCCAACGCCGCCTCGCCCAACGAATGCTCGATCAATAGACCAGAGAAGCTTTCCTCAATGTGCTAGAGCTACGGACGCTTGTCTTTGACGGCTTGTTCCAGCACGGCTTCTACCTGTTCATACTCGATGGGACGCGCTTCGTCCTTCACCATCACCCACACAACGCGATGGCGCTGATCCAACGCATCCAACCGTGCCCATAGGTCGCGATGCTGTACCTCTTTGCCGTCCTTTTTCACCCAGTTCGTCTGTTTCCACGCGGGAACCCACTGCTTGATTCCCGTGTATAGATAGCTGCTCGCCGTGAAAAGCTGAATCGGTGCGCCTTCGGGGAACGCCTCAATCGCGGCAGAGGCTGCCAGTAGATCGAGTTCGTTGGGCGTGGTATTGCGCTTGCCATCCGCGAGGATCATCTCTCCGATCTGGTCGCCGTTAGGCCAGCGCAGCACTGCTGCCCAACTGCCGCTGCCCTTGACGCATGATACACGCAAATAGGCGCGCGGAATGCTGAAATCCGACTCGTCGCTGCGCCCCGGCATGGCAGCGGTCGCCAACTGATCGGCGCGCTCGTTATACTGATCGCCCGCATGCCCCTTCACCCAGTGCCAGCGGATGTCATGCCGTGCCACTTCACTATTCAGCGTCTGCCATAGATCGACATTTTCGATCTTGCCCTTGTTGAAATTGTTTTCCAACCATTTTGGCATCCATTTGGTGATACCGTTTTTGAGGTAACTGGAGTCTGTGTGCAGTTCCACCACACATGGCTTTTTGAGCGCCCGCAGCGCATAGATAGCTGCTGTAAGTTCCATGCGATTGTTGGTCGTGGCGGTCTCTCCACCGTTCAATTCTTTGGTAATGACTTCGCCGTTGCGCTCAAAGATCAAAACGGCTCCCCAACCGCCGGGGCCGGGGTTTGGATCAGCCCCGCCATCGGTATATATTTTCACCAGCGGTTTATCGGTTGGCTTATCTGTCATCGTAGCTACTCACTTTGCTTACCATCAACTTACAACTATTATACTACAAATGTTCTAGATTTCTAGTCTAGTTTTGTCTCTGACCCCAAACGGCGATTCACCTTGAACCGAAATTGACACAAGCGCGCCCACCCCCTATAATCCTTCCAAACTAACGCTTGTTAGGTCGCAAAGGTAAGGACAGGGTGGGCATAAACGGCGGCATTGTCAAATCACGACGGACAGAAATCATCGAAGCCGCTGAACGGCTTTTTCGGGATAAAGGCTACCTTGCCACCACTATGCGCGACATCGCGGCGGAGACCAAATTGCAGGGCGGTGGCAGTCTATACGCACACATCAAAGGCAAGGAAGACCTGCTGTGGGAGATCGCGACCGAAGCAATCGATGGCTTTTTCGCCGCCGTATACCCGATCACAACACAAGATTTGCCGCCAGATCAAAAACTGCGTGAGGCGATCATCGCGCATATCGAAGTTATCAGCACCCGTCTGAGTGCAGCGGCGGTGTACTTTGACGAATGGCGACACCTCACCCAACCGCGCCGCGATCAATTCCTCGCGCGGCGTGATGAATATGAACAGCTCTTTGAACTGTTGATTCGAGCAGGTTCACAACAGGGTGTGTTCGTCGTACCGGATGAACGGCTGGCGACGCTGCATGTGCTCGGCGCGATGAACGCCGTACGTCACTGGTACAAGCCTGATGGACGGCTCAATGCACATCAGTTGGCAGATGGTATCGCAACTATGCTTTTGAACGGATTACAAGGTCGATAGTGTTGCGCAGGACGGCTATTTCTTCTTCTTACTGGATCGCTTCTCGTCCGCTCTTTTCAAGTTCTCCGTCACGCGGAATCGGGTGATTTCGCTGACCAGATCTAATGGCAGCGGCTTGTCGATAGGGAATCTCACCGCGCCTTTTGAATTCTCATAACTTGCTAATGCTTGCTGGAACGCTTGAATTCCGCTTGATGTGGGATAGAAGCCAATATGGTTCTTGAAGGCCGCGAAATGCACTAGATTCCCTTGCAGGTAGAACGTCGGCATCTGATAGCTGATCTTCTCGGTGGCATCAGGCGCGGCAGCTTTTATCGTCGCACGGAGCGTTTCCAAAATCCGCTGTACATCTTCAGGAAAATCCGCGATGTAGTCGTCAATCGAGGCTACTTGAACCTTATTTCCATCCATAGCATTACCGTCCACCGTTTCCTTGCGTATTACGTTGTTCATCGGAGAGTTTGTACTGATCCAGCTTGGGCGTGATATCGTAAATATGCCACGGTTTCGGATAATACTCACATTGCAGCGAATTCAGTAAATTGCGGCTCGGGCGCAGATATGCAGACGTGATCACGATATGTCCCGGCAAGATCATCTCGCGGATTTTCTGAGCCAACTGAATGCCATTCATCGAACCTGTTAAGCGCATATCGAGGATGAACAGATCGACCATATGCCCATTTTCCTCAATGTACGGCAGTGCGTCATCTCCATTGAGGAACTGCTTAAGGTTGACCTGTGGATCAGCCGTCTCGAACGCCGATTTAAGAATATCCTTCAGGGGCTTATCATCTTCAACATGCACAATATGGATTGACATTGATGCGTATCGCTAACACCAGTTACTTACAATTAAGACGTATACATCAGCTTACCTTATCTTAAAGGATGGTTAATTAACGTCAATCACTAATCAGTCACTACCTCGTGAAAAACATCCCAAATGTTCCTGAAAAGCGCATATTTACGAGGTTTGTAAAGGGTTGTCATTGAATTCGCCAGCCAGCCAGCCAATCACTACGAGACTAATTACCAACGGCACAAGAAATAGGCGAGGAACGCCGACTAGCCAGCCGATACCAGCTTGTGCCAGCGCTACGATCACACCACAGAGCAGCGCACCGCGCGGCGGGACAGGCTTACGGACAATCTGCCACCACAGCGCGCAGCCTAGTATGCCAATCTGCACGAACAGCAGCAGCGATCCATGCCACACTTCGCGGTCAAGATGCGCCTGAAACTGCGCTACGACTTGATCTGCCGGGAAATAGCGCACCACTTCTTGATATTGTAAGAGCATCAAGCCGCCTACTACGAGCGCGGCACTCACCCACCCTACCAGCAGGGTGATAATCACGATTCGTGCGATAGTCGAAATTCTCATCAGGCAATCCGCGCCCCTTTTTATGGCTTGGCATGGGCATAATCGCCACTTCCAAGAAAGACCCCCCGAAAGTTGTACGGTTCAGGAAAGGTTATACGGTGGCGAAATCAAATTCGTATTTGCGGCGTTCAACGCAAGTCGGTATATTCTTACCTTAACCGTTCTGTGCGTAAAGTTATAGTTTGCTAACCTTATCTTGATGTTCGGTTTTGTATGAATGCGGGCCGCTTGTCATACAGGACATTGAGCACAAATAGGGCGCGTAATATGACACCACGCAGTAGAGATGGTACCACCATGGCAGGTAGGTAAAAGGAGTTTTAGAATGTTGAAGACTACGTTTAAGCGAGTATTGCCACTAGCCGCGATCGCGGCTGCGATGGCGCTCGCCCCGGTCAGTGCCGTGAACGCGGCGACGGCAGGTCAGGTGGAATTCGCCTTGACCAGCCCGATGCGTCAAGACACTGAGCCAGTGACGATCTATACCGCTCACACTGAAGTCGTTCCCTCGTGGGATCCGCAAATCGCGTCTGACGAAGTGTCGATTGCCCCCATCGAGAACCTATTCCTCGGTCTGACGGACGTTGACCCCCAGACGAGCAAAATTCGTCCTGAACTAGCGACCAAGTGGGAAGCCAACGAAGCGGGCGATGTGTGGACGTTCACGATCCGCAACGATGTCCCGTGGGTACGTTGGGATCCAGCCGAAAAGAAGGCCACTGAACTCCGTAAAGTGGTCGCTGGTGACATCGAATACGGCATGAAGCGCAGTTGCGATCCTCGTTTGGGCGCGACGTACACCGCTATCGCTGCCGCGCTGCTCAAGGGCTGCGATGTCGTCTCCCAGATCGATCCCAGCAAGATCACTGATGCCGATTTCGATCAGATCGAAGTCAAGGCGCTCAGCGATACTCAGCTTCAGGTCACCACGCAGGGCGCGTTGGGCTTCTTCGAAAGCACGACCCCCTTCTGGATGTTCCGCCCCGTCTATAAGGAAGCCATCGACGAGTTCGGTGACAAGTGGACGGATGTCGGCAACTATGTGACGAATGGCCCCTTCGTCCTAGATGAACTCGACCCGAACGTCAACCGCGTGTTCCTCAAGAACCCGCTGTACCCCGAAGATGTCAATGACAGCTACGGTGGCAACATTGAGCGCGTGAACGTGATCGTCATCGCTGATGGCAACACGCAATTCTCGCTCTACCTGAACAGCCAGCTCGATACCGGCCCAGCGCCTCGCGCTGAACTGGATCGCATCCGTCAGGATCCCGAACTGTCGAAGGAACTGATCCAGACCATCAGCCTCTCGACGTTCTACTTCGCCTTTGCGCAAGACAAGGCTCCGTTCGATAAGGTTGAACTGCGTCGCGCCTTCAGCGCCGTTGTTGACCGCAATGCCTTCGTGCAGGACGTGCTCGGTGGTCGTGGTATTCCCATCGCCCACTTCATGCCCCCCGGCATCCTTGGCGCGGTTCCCATCAACGAAGTTGGTGTCGGCAGCGCGGATAACCTCGGCTTCGACGTAGACTATGCCAAGAAGCAAATCGCGGACGCGGGCTTCCCCGGCTGCGAAGGCCTGCCTGACATCACCATCGCCGTCTACCAAGGCGCTGAGAACTGGGCAGAATTCTTGCAGAACGCCGTCAACACCAACCTATGCGATGCTGCGACACCTGCCAACATCAGCATCGAAGCGTTGGAATTCGGTGTGCTGCTTCAGGCCGTCGATAAGACCAAGCCAACGGCTGAACGTCCCAACATGTGGACGCTCGGTTGGGGCGCGGACTACCCCGATGGTCACAACTGGATGCATGACGTTCTCGGCTGCAACTCCCAGAACCCGTTCCTGCGTCCTTGCGATGCGACTGACGAACTGATCGATCAGGCCGCCAAGGAAACCGACAGCGCGAAGCGCGTGGAACTGTATGCCAAGACTGAAGAGCAATTCTTCGGCCCAGAAGGCAGCTTCCCGATCATCCCGCTGTACATCCGCACGACCTTCGGTCTGGTTAAGCCATGGTACACTGGCTTCTTCGATACGGACGCTCTGTTCGGTGGCCCGCACTGGAACAGCCGCAAGATCGATCAGGAAGCGCAGTTGGCGGCTCGTGGTGGCGCGAATCAACCCGTCATCATCCCGACCGCTGAACCGACCAAGGCTCCCTAAGCCGTAATCGTTCACTCCTAGGGGCGCGCGGTAAAACTCGCGTCCCTACCAACACCCGATGTCAGGTGACTGGCGTCGGGTTTTTTGTTGCAATGCACGAAGACGAACCCCGGTGATCATGGTGTTTAAGAATTAGGTCGGACAACCGAGTCCCGGTGATTCATCACCGGGCTGAAAGTAGTAGTCACAACCTCATAGTAAAGACAGCATTCTCAGTTCGAATGTTCTTAAAAGATGATCTGAATGATGATCGAATCGATCATACAATGATCTGATTGTGCGTGGAATTCAGATCATTTCATTTAATTTTTATTAGCTCAGGAAGGGTCAAACGATCTGAATATGATCTGATTTTTCTGCTCAATTCAGATCATTTCTGCTACGATTCTAAGGAAAAATCTGATTCGGATCATTTGATTGATGATGGTTAATAAGTGGTCAACCATGACCGATTTTTGATAGCACATGATATTATAAACGAACATTTGAGTTGAGTCAAGAGTCGATTTTGCGAAATCACCCAATTTCTGATCCCCAACGTTGTTAGCCCGATCCCCTTGTCACAAAATGCAGCCCTCGTTGGTCTTATCTCGTGAATATCGAATCGATGATGTAACAGGGATACGATCATGTGTAACTGCCTCCACCGCACTTGGCTGCGGCATACGAGATGAACACGGCTATGACCAACTTGAACGCTAACCAATTTGAAGCACACCGCCCGCTGATGTTTTCGATTGCCTACCGAATGTTGGGCAGCGCTACGGAGGCCGAAGACATCGTGCAAGAAGCCTATTTGCGCTATCAAGGCACTATCGAGCCTATCGAAGCACCCAAAGCATTTTTGAGCACCATCGTGACGCGCTTATGCCTGAATCATCTACAATCCGCCAACAGCCAAGAACCAGTTACATCGGGCCGTGGCTGCCGGAACCGATCCTGACGGAGGCCGATGAGATGAGCGTGCCTGTCCATCAAGCCGAACTGCACGAATCGCTCTCGTTGGCCTTCCTGACGCTGCTGGAACAACTAACGCCATTGGAACGGGCTGTCTTCCTGCTGCGCGAGGTCTTCGATTACGAATATGCCGACATCGCTGGCATCGTCGGCAAAGAAGAGGTGGCCTGCCGTCAGATGTTCAGCCGCGCCAAGAAGCATATCACCGAGCAGCGCCCGCGCTTCAAGCCGACGCCCGAAGCGCTCGCTCATCCATGCCGCCACTTGGGGTCCACTCCACTTCTCTCCTGCCACTGCGGATTTTTCCAATAGCGTTTTTAACTCGACTTGGTCTGCTTGGCTTAAGGTCACCGCTTTGCCTGGATTATGGTGGCGTCCATCTCCTATGCCAACTTCCCCGCGTGCGTTGTAGCGCCCTGCTAGCACTCGTATCCATGCTTGGCTATAGCCTGTCATTTCGGCAATAGCTTCGCTGCGTTGTCCTTTCGCCAGCAGCCAGATAATTTGCCATTGACTACGCGCCACCCCATCGCTTGCATTGCGATACCGCACTTCCAGTCCCTCTACCGTTAGCTTGCCTTCCATCTTTAGTCGTCTCATTCATTAATTTACTTCGGGATTTGGTATCAATCCCAGAAATTCGGCACTTGCTGCACTTGGGTTTGTGGTCTTTTCGTCCTATACTTCAACACATTTTGGCTTGGTCGCGCTGGCGACGTCTTCACCAAGCTCGCTCCATGGTTACCCATCTCCGTCGTCAGCAACGGTTTATTCGTACAATGAACTCGATCCCCTAACTGCGGCTGTAGAGGTAAATTGCAGCCCGCATCGAGCCTGTCATGGTATATTTCCCAAGATGTTTTTGTTGATGATTTAGCGGGTTTTATAAATCCTCAGCATAAAATGATCGTGATGTTCACGTTTGGGCAGAGAAGTGCAGCCAAACGTCCCCAAGATTAGCCTTAGCTATGGTGGAGAAACTTTTATGAAAGCAGCTTTTTTTCATACTGTAGGCGATATTCGCACGGCAGAAACCCGTGATGTCGAAGAACCCGGCCCCGGTGAGGCGCTAGTGCAGGTCACCGCAGTAGGTATCTGCGGCAGCGATCTCCATGCCTACCTATTCGGCAATATGGGCGGGATCGTCAATAATGAGCCGCTGATCCTCGGTCACGAAGCCGCTGGACGCATCATTGCGTTAGGGCCAAACGCCCCCGATCATCTCAAGATCGGTCAGCGTGTTGCTATCGATCCCGCTACACCCTGTTTGGAATGCGAACGCTGTCTGGACGGTCAGCCGCATTTGTGCCTGAACCTCAAATTTATGGGCTTGTATCCCCATAACGGCGCACTACGTGAGCGTATGGTGCATCCAACGCGCTGTTTATTCCCCATGCCGGATACCATCTCCGACATCGGCGCGGCCTTGCTGGAACCGCTCGGCGTGGCGCTGCATGGCAGTCGCTTGGCGAAGATCGAGGTAGGCGAAGATGTCGCCGTGATCGGCTGTGGCGGTGTCGGATCGCTGATTATCCGACTGGCGCGGCTGCAAGGCGCACGGCGCATCTTCGTGGCGGATCGCTATCCGTGGCGGTTAGACATCGCCGCGAATTTCGGTGCCGATTACCTGATCGACTCGAATAAGCAGGACATCGTAGAAGAAGTCATGCGCGTGACCAACAAGCGGGGCGTAGATGTCGCCATCGAAGCAGCATGGGTCGAACAAACGGCGAACCAGTGCGTGCAAATGGTGCGCTATGGCGGACGGGTAGTGATCGTGGGCATTCCGGCGCAGGATGAAATCGTCCTTCAGACTACTGCCGCCCGTCGCAAGGAAGTGCCGTTGATTTTCTCGCGCCGGATGAAGCACGTCTATCCTAACACCACTGTCTTAGCCGAGACAGGCCGCGTGAACATCGATGCTATCGCCACGCATAGATTCACGCTTGATCAGGCCAAACAAGCCTTTGAGACGGCCGCAAATTATCAGGATGGCGTTATCCGAGCCATCATCCTCCCGACGCCAAGTTAATTGATTGTTTCTCAGCGACTGCATGATCCTGTGCTCGGTGCATTTTCCTTGAGCACAGGATTTTTGCGACAGTTCAGGCATGAAGTGCTGCTTATTCACAAACGATTGACCTACGCAATCATGGCGTCACATCGCCTTGCGCCTCGCTGACTGGTATGATTACCCCGTTTTGCCACCGTTTACCGTTAACGCAATGCAGACTAAGGCGATAGTTGTCCTATGCGACGAATACTCTCCCTCGTAATTTTGATATTCCTGATGGCTGGTGCAGCCTCGGTCAGTTTCCCAGCCGTTAGCGCTGGTGCTCAGGCGCTGCCGACCAACACGAAGCGCCCTCAAGTGCTGCCGACCAATACCCCGCGTGATCAGCCGCCTACGCTAACGTTCACGCCGTCATTCATGCCTACGGCAACATTGACAAGCACGGCGACGGACACGCCTACGCCAACCCTAACGCCCACGACTATTGGGCCGATCCAATATCCGGAGAACATCAACTCGCTGACGGGACTGCCTTTCCCTGATGAAGCTGCCCGCAATCGCCGCAATCTGATCGTCAAAGTGTCCAACTATCCTTGGATCGTGCGTCCACAAAGTGGCCTCAGCTACGCCGACATCGTTTACGAATACGAGGTCGAAGGTGGCGTCACCCGTTTTGCCGCTATTTTCCGCAGTCATGGCGCAGATTATCTCGGCTCGATCCGCAGCGCACGTCTGCCCGACCTCGAATTAGTGGTCATGTACAACGCGCTCTTGGCCTACAGTGGTGCAAACGACAACATCAAGAAAATGATCGGTGAGGCTGAATGGCATTACCGCGCGATGACACCGCAGTGGGGCGATAACTGCCCGCCGTTTTGCCGCTTCCCGCAGGTGGGCTTGCCCTTCGAACATACGCTGTTCGGCAACACTTATAAAATGTGGGATCTAGCCGAGCGCCGCAAGGCCAACGAAGGCTTCCCCGCGCGTGGGTTTGCCTTTAGCGACGTAGCACCTCAGAACAGCAAATTCGCCAACGACATTGCCATCAAGTGGTACGGCGATCAGGATGCGCGCTGGCAGTACAATCCCAACGATGGCAAGTATTATCGCTGGAATACTGGCCTCCCACATATGGATGCGGCAACCGGAAAGCAGCTCGCAGTAGACAACCTGATCATCATTCAAGCGGAGCACGTCGAGCGTCCTGATATTTACGAAAGCGAAGCCAACGGTTCGCCCGCGATTGAGATTCAGCTCTGGGGGCAGAACGATGCATGGGTCTTCCGCGATGGACGCTGGTACGAAGGCGTCTGGATTCGCCGCAACCAGAAGGAAGGCACGGCGCTAACGTTGGTGCTCCGCGATGGCACCCCCATTTTCTTGAAACCCGGTCAAAGCTGGGTGGAAGTCGTGCGCTGCTGCAATATGTACGGAGTCACGCCGAGTGATGCTTACGCCGATGTCGCCGCTACGGCTGTGTACGCTGAACAAACCGCCACACTACGCGGCCCGCGCATTCCAACGGACGCAGCGCAAGCCACTTCGCAAAGTGAGTCGTTTATCGCGACGCGTAATTCTAGCGCTGCCACGATTGCCGTGACCACCACGCCGATTTATACGGGTACCAGCTTGAGCCAGATGCCGACTGCACAACCTAGCCCAACGCTCGATCCCGATCAGGCTACGCCCACCGCACCTGTGGTCGGTTTTGCACCGACGGATACAGCGACGTTCACGCCCTAAGCGATAAACTTCTGCGAAGGTCAGGATGCAAATTTTGGCATCCTGACCTTCGCCTTACACAGCGATAAGCGCAATGGCGACCACCGCCAAGACGACGCCCAACATCTGAACACGATGCAGTTTTTCACGTAAGATCATCAACGCCAACATGACCGTTGCGGCGGGATACAGCGACGATAACACCGCTGCCTGCGCCAGATAGCCAGTTTGCGCCGCTAACGAATAAAACAAGTTCCCGCCCGTATCAAGGATGCCTGCCAAACCGATGATCTTTAACTGTGGTGCGGCAGGTCGCCACGCTTGTCGTGTCGTCGCGATCACGCCAATCATCATGACAATCGACGCGAATCTGGCGGCGACCAATGACCATAACACTGATACATCGTTCCCTTGATCGATCAAAATCAAAAAGCTGCCAAACCCGATACCAGCCAGCAGTGGCATTGTCAGGTCGCTGACACGGATGCGTCCGCCGTCCGATTGTGAGGTCAACCACACCGCGATCAACGCGATCACAAACCCTATCAGTTTGTACGTGGCTGGCAACCCTTGAGTGAAAATCGCGAAAATGACTGGCACGGTTGCCGTCACTACCGCCGATACGGGCGCAGCGATACCCATCCGCGTGGTAGCGAGGGCACGATACAGGCATAGGATGCCGAGCGCGCCAGCAATGCCCGCCGCCCCACCCCACACCCAATCGGTAAAGGGCGGGATTGTTTCCCTTAGCAAGAGTGCGAGAACGATCAGGCAAATAACGCCGACAACTTGCGAAATAACGACGACACCATATACATTGGCACGTTTGGTGGCTAGTCCGCCGCTGAAATCGCCAGCGCCCCAACTCGCCGCTGAGATCAATCCGAATACGATTGAGCCGAGTTCAGAATTATTCATTATCTGCTCATGAAGATTTTACGAGGGTACAGTAGGCTCCGATTGTACCAGACTCGTGACATCGATCTTGTTGCAAAGCTCCACGACTTGTTCCAAAATTAACAATGACACTGTCTGCAATTCAGGGAGGCACGTTATGGCAACGAAAGTCCCCGGTACTCAACTGTACTATGACGAGACAATCAATCATCACAATCCTGCACCCGGTCAATATGGTCAGATCAAGTTATACGCTGGTTCAGGCGGTGTAGACCTTGGCAAGAGCATCTCCGAATACTTGGAAATCCCACTTGGAGAACGTGACATCATCCGCTTCTCCAATGAAAACATCTTCGTCAAACTCCAACATTCTGTACGTGGGCAAGATGTCTATCTGATCCAGAGTCTGTCGTCGCCCCTCAGCGACAACATCTTGGAACTGCTGATCACGCTCAACACGCTCAAACTCGACTCGGCTGGACGCGTGACTGTGGTCATGCCGTACTTCGCTTATGGGCGGAGCGACAAAAAAGATCAGCCCCGTGTGCCGATCACGGCGCGGATGTTAGCAGATATGATCCAAGTAGCAGGTGCTGACCGCTACATGACGATTGACCTGCACGCGGGCCAGATTCAGGGCTTCTTCAGCATCCCCGGCGACGTGCTGACGGCGTTCCATCTGATCAGTGACCACTTCGTAGAAAAGCAGCTCACCAACGCCGCCGTGGTCAGTACCGATCTCGGTTTTGCCAAGAAGGGACGCAACTACGCTGCCAAGCTAGGAATGCCCTTGGTCGTGGTGGAAAAACGCCGCACGGGCAACAAAGACAAAACCGAAGTGATGAGCTTGCTAGGTGACATCAAAGGCATGGACGCCATCATCATCGATGATGAATGCGACACCGGCGGTACGATGGTCGAAGCTGTCAACTGCGTCAAAGCCCACGGCGCGCGCGATGTGTATGTAGCTTTCACGCACCCGATCCTCAGCGGCAACGCGGCGGATCGCCTCGCCAGCGTGCCCATCAAGGAGATCATCACGACTGACTCGGTGCCTATCCCTCCTGAGAAGCGCAACAAACTGCCCAATATGACTGTTCTGAGTGTTGCGCCGCTGGTGGCGGAAGTGATCATCCGTGCGCATGAAGGCCGCAGCGTCGGAGAGTTGTTCAAAGAGTAATCGCGATCACGCGTCTTATCGGCGGGACGGAAGGATATTCCGTCCCACATGTGCAAATACCTGAATGATTTCAACAGCCGCCCAACGCAGCACAATCCAGCGCAGTTTACGAATCGGCGTGATCGTCACGGCGCTGACGGCGCTGTTTTGCCTCGGCATCCTCCTCCGCCACCAATTCGATCCGCTGGTTTTCGTGGAGATCGGGCCGCTTTATAATGAGGGCATCGCGGGCGCGGAAAACGGCTATGATGGTCAGTTCGCCTACTACATCGCGACCGAGGGATTCAATGCCACGCCCAAACTCGATCAGCCGCCCGCCTTCCGCTACCAACGGATCGTGTATCCGATATTGAGCGCAGTCCTCGCCCTCGGTCAGCGTGACGTGATCCCGTGGACGATGCTCTTAATCAACATCCTTGCGCACGGGGTGGCGGCTGGCATCCTAGCCTATCTGCTGGCAACCCGTACGCGTGCCTCGGCATGGTGGGCGCTGGTTCCGGCGCTGTGGGTCGGGACGCTGATGAGTATTCGACTCGATCTCAACGAGCCGTTGGCAATTGCGCTGTCCTTGCTTGGCCTAGCTGTGTACCTCCAAGGGCGCTTGACGTTAGGTGCCATCCTGTTCGCGGTGGCTGGCCTGACCAAGGATGTCGGCTTGGTATTGGCGGGCGGACTATTCCTATACGAGGTCAGCCAGCGGCAGTGGTGGCGCGGGCTGCGACTCGCGGTCATCGCTGTTTTGCCGTTCGTCGCGTGGTTGATCTTCTTGCGGATTTGGCTCGGCCCGTGGGTGAATACCTCTCTTGACGGTATCCCGCGCTTGCCCAGCCCGATCCCCTTCGCAGGGCTGACGTACGCCAAAAATGCACTCGAATTCGGCCTGATCGCGGTGTGGGCGATGCTGCCCGCGCTCGTGATCCTGATCACGGCAGTACGGAAATGGCGTAGCGCCACTCCCAAGCCCGAAATCTGGCTGGCGATTGCCGCATGTTTATTCGTGGCGTTTACGCCACCTGCTACCATCAATGAACTGATCAGCACGTTGCGGATTTTACAGCCGCTGCTGGTGGCCTCATTGCTGCTGATCGCGGTTTATTATCCGCGCCGCCTGTTCTGGTTTGGAGCGTTATGGGCACCGAGCGTGATTTTGGCGCTACTCATCGCCTATTATTGACAGCTACTGCTGCTGTTCAACGCGTAAAAAGTTCGCCAGACAAATGCCATTGCCTGTGATGTACCCCATGTTGTAAAGCTGCTTCGCCATGTCCGCGCCGATGTAGCGTAGATGCCACGGCTCGTATTGGTAGCCCGTCAGCGCTTCGATCCCGCGCGGATACGAGACAACGAAGCCGTAATCTTGCGCGTTTTTCTCGAAGAATGCCCACAGCGCGATATTGCGAGGATCGTTGGTATCAAAGGCGACACAGCCACTACAGTTGATGTCTACGGCAGTACCAAGCTGATGCTCGGAGTGCCCCGCACGCGCCGAGTATCGCGCCGCCCGCGCGATGGCCTGCGCCTCGGTGATCTGATTGCGTTTTTCAGTGGCTACCCACGCTTGAAAGGTGAAGGATTGTTCGCTAAAGGAACGATAAGCAGAGGTGACGGTCGGGTAAAGCCCTTGCCGCTGCGCCGCCGCGAACAGCGCTGTCAGCGCGACATCGACTTCTGGGCGCATCCTGCCGCCACCGGGCAATTTTGTCGTTACGAGTGGTGGAACATAGGTGGGCGACAAGGCGTGGAGTTTGTCTACCGCGTAATAGATGCAGTCTACGCAGGTAGCCAATTGGATCGGCCCCACATCGGTAAATTCCGGGCACAAATACCGCGCGTTACTGGTATCCGCCACCGTATCAATCCGTGCGCGGACTTCGGGCGGTATCCCGAACGTTGGCAACGGCTCGATTGTGGGTAAAACAGAAACGTTCTGTGTGGTCGGGCGGATGACCAGATAGGCGATAGTCAGCAAGATCAGGACAATGATCGTGCTGATGAGCAGTTCCAGCGCCTTCCAAGGCTTTTCCATCTAGCGTGTAGTCCCAGCGTCGTTACATGAAAGACCCCATCATACTTTCCATTATAACGACACTGGCGACGCGGGAAAGCTCAGTTGATGTAACGCCGGACAAGCGCATCATTCAACTGGATCATCACCTTATGCACGGCAGCGGGATTCTTCGCTCCGAGCGTCCCACCCACCTCGAGGAAGGCGTTGCGCAGGATGCGTCCCCAATTGCCCGTCCCATGCCGCGTGGGGTGATTGATGTAATCGTCAATCGTTTCCGCCGATCCGTTGGGCGAGACGAGAAAATGATAGATACGGTCATACAGTCCATCCACATCCCGCGTATCGATCACATTCAGCGGCGACAGCACTTTCTTGAGCAGTTTGCGCTTTTTTTCGTAGAACTCGACCAATGAATAGGTCGCGCCCGTCGCCGTCTTGATTTCGACATCGGTGCAAAGATGATCAGACGCGATCATCATGTCCGTGAACGTTGAACGATCCAGCGGGCCAAAGATGTCCAGCCAATCTTTATCATTCAGCAAAGGATCAAGATTAGTGCCATGTTCGCGGAAGTAATGCTCGATCATCAATTGGCTGTATTGGAAATCCGTCGAAACTGCCGCCAAGCGTTCCGCTGATGGGTTGCTCGGCATTCCGGTGCTTTCCAGCGTGCATACCCGCGCGTTATTGCTCAAGTCTGGGCGGATGCGTCCGAGCATATTGTGCATCCCGGAAAACGGCTGATCATCCTCAACGCCATACAACAGGGCGCGAGCGGTGCCGTTGGCAAGATTGTCGCGCAGCAGCAGCCCATGTCGCTGCATTCCGTCCGGTTGCAGATGCGGGCTTAATGGCAGCCCGACGTAGTGCCCCGTGATGGTGATGTTACGTACATACTCGCGCGTACACAGCAGTTCAGCGTCGCAAGTGCCGTCCATGAATGGGCCGCCCTTCAGCAGCGCGGCGTTGGCAATGGCGGTAGCGCTGCCCAAGTTCATGGCATAGCTCAACATGCCTAGCGCTTCGGAGCGTCCGGCAAGGTCAACATGCATGTGATAGCCCTGAAAGCGCAGCAGATTGGCTGTCCGTGCCACGCCCCGCGAAACATCATAACGCTGCTTCAACTTTTGCAAGATGTCGCGCTGTTGCGGACGGCTTTCGTTCACATCATTCAAGAAAATGGCGACCGTCTCTACCTTGTCGGAATGTGACGTGGCAAAATCCGATTCCCACGGATAGGTGGAAAGAATCGCGACGATCATGTTGGCTTCGCGGGTGGCGAATACCAGCGCCGCGATGTTCTGCTCCAACGTGCGGAGCGCTTTGCCGTAGCCGATCACGGGCGGCAACACCAGTTCGGCTTGATAAATGCACAATTCTGGCGAGAGATCGAGATTGCTACCGAGCCGCATGGCATGTTCGATGTAGGCTTCGTGGAAGCGTTCCAAGTGATGCGGGGTTGGTTCGCCGCCGTCCACCTGCGTCATGCCGACCTCAAGTTCCACACCAACCGGACGGACTTTCAGCGATCCGCCCGCCTCGTGGATATTCTCATGGTTGACGGACGGGTTCAAGTGGTAAGGCTTGACGTAATCCAGCCACGGCCCTTGTCGAAAGCGACGACCTAGCACGGCGGCTAACACCACGGGTCGGTGCGCAGCCTTGGAAAGCAGCACGTTGCCATCAGGCACATCATCAGTGTCGTCGTATAACGCGGATGAGAGATGCTTGATCATGTTAGCGGAGACGGGGTGCGAACCACGTTTCTCACGAATGCTGTTCAGATAATCGCGAAATTTAACGCGAGTTTCATCCACGGCTTGCCAATTGGCCTCTTTGGCAAATGCACGTAGTGTGTCGTTCGTTGGTAAGCCCGGAATCATAGTGACCTCAACCAAATACTTTAAGTATTGAGGGGCAGGTAAAGTTTGGCTATTATGGCGGATTTTGCACGGAAAAAGTAGTGCGGATCACAATTTTTGTGCAAAGTTCCATGAAGAAACGAACCGAATTGACGTTTGCACTTAATAATTCTCGCCGCGTCCTCTCTTGACAGCAGCATTGAGAACAGGTGAGAGATGAACCTGAAACAGGCTTTGCGTTTGTTCTGAAATCTTATCAAGAGGTCTAACATACTGCTCAGATTCAGTGATATGATGAATAATGGCTCTGTTAACGAAAGCGAAACTACGCATGACACAATCACCACAATTTGAGCCATTACGCTTTCAACACCTCTCGCCGGACGAGCAGCGCACCCAATCTGAACTATTCCTCGCTCGGATGCGCACGCGGCGGCTGGTCGAGCAGTTTTCCACCGAACCTGTACCCATCGAACTGATCAAGAATGCGATTGCGGCGGCAGGCACCGCGCCATCGATGGGCTTACAGCAACCGTGGCATTTCGTAATCGTCAGTGATCCAGCCATCAAACGGCGTATCCGCGAGGCTGCCGAAGCCGAAGAACGGGAAAACTTCGAGCATCGCATGAGGCGCGATTATTTGGAGGCGCTTACCTCAGTAGGGCGTAGTTGGCAAAAGCCGCACTACGAAGTTGCGCCATACCTCGTGGTCGTCTTCGCGCAAACCTACAGCATAAGTTACGACCTAGCCACCGGACACGAGATCAAAACCCCCAACTTTTTCGTTACGGAGGCTGTGGGATTGGCGATTGGGATTCTAATGTGCGCCCTGCATCAATCCGGCTTGGCGACCTCGATTGATACCCCCAGTCCGATGGGCTTCCTGAATGAAATATTGCAGCGCTCTGCCAGTGACCGCGCTTACTTGATTATGCCAGTCGGCTACCCCGCCCCCGATGCCCGCGTGCCGATCATCTCGACTAAGCCACCAGATGATATCATGACCGAATTTGGAGGTGAAATCGATCAATGATCATTCGCACGTACCACCCTTCGGATGCCGCTGCTGTCACGGCGCTGCTGGAAGCTGCCGCCGCGCAAGATCGCACGCGTCACGTTTCACCGGGGAACTTCCAGAAAACATGGGAAGCCTATTCGCCCGATCCAACACAGCCGCGCTACGACGAATCCGCCATTGTCACAGATGGCAGCGGGGCAGTATATGGCTTTGCATGGTGGTCGGTTGACGCCCCCGGCAATCTTGGCCTCGAAGGGTGGGTACATCCGCATCAGCGGCGACGTGGTGTTGGCACGGCGTTGCTGACCGCTACCGAGCACTACGCGGAACAGTATTTACATGGCACAGTGACGCTCTCTGCGCGTGCCTATGCCGATATTCCCGGCGTCGAAAGACTGTTTTCCCTGAAAGGGTATGCGCAAAGCCACCCGTGGTATGTTATGCGCAGTCGGCTGCAAAACCGCCACTTAGCCGCCGACCTGCCCGCTGGTATCAGCGTAAAAATCTTCAACGCGGGTCAGTTGGAACAGCTCGTAGACGCAGACAACACCATTTTCCACGATCACTGGGGTGCTAAACAGCGCACCCCGTCTCTCTTCCGCGCCCAGATGATCGAAATGCGTCCGCACGATCCGAAGTTATGGCTGCTGGCGTGGGCGGGTGACGAACTCGTCGGTGAATGCTTGTGTCATCCCAACCACTTAGGCGAACCCAATGATGGCTGGGTGTCCACGCTTGGCGTGCGGCGCGAATATCGTGGACGCGGGTTGGGGCGGGCGCTGCTCGTGATGGGACTTCAGCGCCTGCAAGATCGCGGCTTCGACACGGCCTCCTTGAGCGTAGACTCCGAGAATATATCGGCGGTGAACCTGTACCGCAGCGTCGGCATGGATGTATTGCGTACCCGACTCAGCTTTGAGAAACACATCACGGTATAGTGTGTGTATGCAGGGCGTGATCGTGATCATGCCACAACGAGACATCTAATCGATCTGTTGCCCCTAACGCCAAACATACCGGACAAGTAGCTTCATGCCATGCGCCCACCGCTGCTGCCAAAGTTTCCGCTGTGCTGGCTTGGGGTGCTTTCCGCCGACGGATAACGTACCAAACGGTAAAGCCGAGCACGAGCAGTACCACGATCCCGATCACCACCGCGCCAATCGGCAACTGCGTTCCGACCGCGCTTAAGGCAAGGCCGCCCAAATAGCCGATCAGAAAGTGCAGGGCGAGGAACATGGTATTGCCAAGCACGAGACCAACCGCAAAGCGCTTCGTCGGGACGTTGGCGATGCCACAGCCCACCACCGTGATCGATCGGATGCCCGGTGTTAGCACCGCCAACCCGATGGTGAACGGATTGCCGCGTCCGAGTTTGGCACTGGCATTGTCGAGACGCTGCGAGGTCAAGCCCATGTAGCGCCCATAACGGTAGATCAGGCCGCGTCCGGGGCCACGCACCAGTAAGAACTGCACCAGCCCGCCCACGACCAACGCCACTAACAGCGCCACGAAGGTATAAATGAACGGGAACCGTCCACTTGCGACCCGCGCCGAGGCCGTCAACATTAAAGCGTCTGCCGGAATCGGAATCGGCAGGCCGACAGACTTTGCCAGCATCACGAAGAAGATCGCGGCTAGTCCGTAGACATCAAGGAACAAGTTCACAGCGTCAATGGTCACGATTGGCCTCCAACATAAATGGCATATGGCCTGTGCTCGGCAAGTGCAGCAGTTAGCTGTACTGTAGGTGCCAAGACTGACCACTGACCAGACCATTTGATGTTCATTTTTTACTCACTCACCTTATCCAACGGTAGGGTTTGCGAGAGAGGCGCGTCTCGCTCTCACAAAGTCACGGAAATCGATCATAAGTGATCGTCTCTGAATAAAACCCAAAGATTTAGGTAACCTCGGTCTGCACGGTGAGGCGCATCATTGCCTGAGCCATCAGCATCAGCAGCCGACAGCAATGCCAAAACGGGCGATGCAAAATTGAATGATCGGGCAGGCTGAATAGAGATCAAAGGGTTAAAGGAGTACGATGAGGTTGGGCTGCTGTACGTTCAGATCATGTCGGGTGCAAACGACGTAGCAGCGTTGGATTGGAAATTCAGATGTTGATACCCATTACTTACACTTACTATAAAATGTAGCTGAACACTGACGCTGAGACCATCCTAACTATTGAGGGTATACCTCACCAACGCCGAGCGAATCCCCCGGCGTTGGTGCATGGGATTAGTGAAACTTGCCGAACTGCTTACGCGGTTGCTAGGTCGTGCTGCCACTGGCGCAAGATAGCGGCGAGATCGTCGTAGACGCCGTCCGGCGCATAACTGCCGTGGTCATCTTCCTCGCTGGAAACGCCCGTCAGCACGAGTGCGGTCGCCATACCAATCGCGTTTGCGCCTTGAATATCGGTTTCCAGACGGTCACCAATCATAAGCGTATTGGCGGCGGGCGCGCCTAAGCGCTCAACCGCGGTGAGGAACATGGTGGCTTGTGGCTTGCCCATGATGATAGGCTCACGCTGCGTCATCGTTTGCAGCGCCGCGATCATCGTGCCGCTGCCCGGTATCAGGCCATCCGGCATCGGGAGCGAGGCGTCGCTGTTGGTACCGATGAAGGTCGCGCCCGCCAGAATGCGTTGACCCGCGATCCGCAACCGATCATAGGTCAGCCGATAATCCAACCCTACGATGACGATCTCGGCACGGTCAGGATCGAGCACGTAACCGAGTCCCGTCATGGCGGCTTCGATGGCTTCGCTGCCCAACACGTAAATTGGCGTTCCGGCGGGGAAGTGTTTGGCTAGATAATCGCCTGTCACCACCACCGACGACAAAATCTGGCTCGGTTCCGCCGGAATGTTCAGGCTGCGCAGCCGCTTCACGTAGTCATGCACCGTTTTGGTGCTGTTGTTGGTCGCCATGACGTAGGGAATCCCGCGTTGATGCAGGAACTGAAAAAACTCTACGGCACCGGGTAACGTTTCCGTCCCCCGCCACAGGACACCATCCATATCGGACGCAACCGCGCGGATGGTGCGAAAATCAAGCGTTGATGAAGTCACTTGTTGAACCGTTCCCTTAAAAAGTCCAAGATCACTGGATCGAGCAATTCCGGCGATTCATCCGGTGCCCAGCGTTCTTCCAAATTTTCGATGCCTACCAATTCCCAGAATGCTTCGCGACTCGGCGCATCCCAATTGCCCGTGATCTCGCCTTGATAATGACCGAGCCGCTTGAGGAGCGTTTGCAATTCCGTCGCCAAGGTCGCGTCAATCGGCAGGCGGGCGGCGATGTCGGATTTGTCGAAGTATAACCGCTGCAACTTGAGCAGCTCGCCCAAGCGCACGACTGGATCGACGTGATCATCCACGCGCAGATCGATGTAACGGTCGTTGTCGCCGCCGTAGCCAGCGCCCTGTTTGACGATCACGATGCCCGCGCTTTGCCGTCCGCGACGATCCCCGCCTGCGCGATCTCCGGCTAACAGGGCCGCGATCATGCGCTCTGCTAAGGGGCCTTGTGTGCTGCGGAAGGTCGCCGCCATCGCTTCTAACACGCCGCGCCCCGCCAAAATGTTACCCTGACAGGTGAACCCTTCACCGAGCAGGTGTCCCGCATACTCGAAGCAGTCTTCGCCTGTATGTGCGGCGACGTTCCCCTTGGCATCCACCAACCCCACCTGCCGATCTTCCACGCTGGAATCAGCAGCGAGCAGTTTGGCGAGCGCTTCCTCGGCAGAAAGTCCCTTGCCCATCAGCGCCAAGCCATCGGGGCCAAAACCCACCTTGGCGAAGGCTTGTGTCGCAACCGCGCCGGAACCCGCTTGCGCATGACACACGACCGCCGCCGCTGCCAGAAATTTGCTGGCGACGGCAGCGCCCCACTGCTGTTCAGTGGGGCTGTAGGCGACGATTGAAAAGGTCATTGACCTACTCCGAGAACACTATCTTGCCATCGTCCATCGACACAATCGTGGCAAGGGAGATGATCGGCAGTCCGTAATGCTCGACCAGCTTGCGTCCGCCCTCAAACACCTTCTCCACCACGCAGGCCACGCCCACACAGTTGCACTTCGCGCCGCGCACAATCCTGACCAAAGCGCGGATGGTGCGTCCAGAGGCGAGAAAATCGTCCACGATCAGAATATTCTGGTTGGGGGGCATGAATTCTGCCGACACCATCAGATTGACATCCATCCCCTTGGTATGCGAAGGCGCGGTTTCGAGGAAGATCGGGCCGTACATGGTGATCGGCTTGACCTTACGCGCGTACACGACCGGCACATTCAGCGCGATCCCCGTTGCCAGCGCGGGCACGATGCCGGACACTTCCGCCGTCAAGATGCGGTCTACCTTGGCATCCTTGAATATCGTCGCGATCTCTTGCCCGCACCGCCCCAATAACCCCGAATCAATCTGATGATTGAGAAGACTATCGATTTTTAGTATTCCATCACCGAGGTTTTGACCTTCGCTGAGGATACGGTCTTTCAATTCCTGCATGATGCCCCTTTACTGCTGCGAAATGGATGGCGAATTTTAGCGCCGTTAAGAAGGGACGGCGACTCGCCCTATGCAGCCGTATACTCGGCTGTTTGCACAGTCACCGTGTAAATTTAGTCAGCATCCAGAAAAATCTCGATGCGTTCTTTGCCCTTGCCCACATTGCGGCGCTTCAGGCGGATCGCCCCGACTTCGCCCGTCTGCTTGAGGTGCGTGCCGCCGCAAGCTACCCGCGCGAACCCTTCGATCTCCCAATAGCGGCGTTCGTTGGCTTCGTCACTGAACGCGCTTGTGATCGGCCTGTCTTCGCGAATCAAAGCATTCGCGTGCGCTTGAAGGCTAGGTAGCGCGGAGGCTAGATTATCTACCCACTCGAAATCGATGCGGGATTTGTCCTGCGCGATATGCGCCCCAATCTTCTGGATGGCGTTGAAGCGCCGATAGCAGAGTTCCAGCACGATCTCCGCCGCGAAATGCAGCCGCATCAGGCGGTAACGCCGCTCCCAATCGATCAGCATCGGGACGGTATCCCCAACCGCCAGCCCATGCCCTTCGTCCAGCGTGTAGATGATCTCTTTGCCCTCCTTACGCGCCTGACGCACCTCGCGCCCGCCGATGCTGCCCACGTCGCTTTCTTGCCCGCCAGAAAACGCGTAGAAGATCGTCTGTGCGACGGTCACATCACAGCCATTCACGCTGGCGATCATCGTATCAAGGTGTGTTAGATACGGATCTTGCCAGAATAATTTCTTCATCATCAACCACTCTCCGCGCCTGAGCACCACCAAATGGCGCTGCTTCGCGTTATAATACCATTCAATATCCCTCTCTCATCCACTGGAATCGTCCATCAATTATGTCTGATCCAAGTTCACAGTCATCCCCTTCCGCCGTATCCACATGGTCACGGCTGAAAGTCTCGCTGATCCCGCCGTGGCTGCTGGTCGTCATCGCGATTGTTTCGGTGCAAGTCGGCGCGGGGATGGCGAAGAGCCTGTTTCCTGTCGCACAGCCGACCGGTGTGGTGCTGTTGAGGACAGCCATCGCCGCCGTGATGTTCTGGCTGGTGTGGCGTCCGAAATTGGCAGGGCATTCACGGCGTAGCTGGCTGCTCGTCACCTGTTACGGCGTCAATCTCGCCGCCATGATGTTGAGCTTCTACCTCGCCATCGATCTGATTCCACTCGGCGTCTCGGTGGCGATTGCCTTCGCGGGGCCGCTGACCGTCGCCGTGATCGGATCGCGCCGTCCCCTCGATTTTGTGTGGGTGGTGGTGGCGGCGGTGGGGATTCTGCTGCTGTCGCCATTCACCAACGAAGCGCTTGATCCGATTGGCGTTGGTCTGGCGGTGTTCTCAGCCATCATGTGGGGCACCTATGTCTACCTGAGCCGCATCGTCGGCAAGACATTCCGGGGCAGTGATGGGTTGACGATTTCGATGACCATCGCCGCCATCGTGTCGATCCCGACCGGACTCGGCGGCGCGGTCAGCACATTGATCCGCCCTGATCTGCTGCTGTTGACGCTGGCGGTGGCCTTCTTCTCGTCGGCTGTCCCGTTCGCGTTGGAATTCGCGGCGGCGCAGCGCCTCAAACCGCGCGTATTCAGTATGCTGCTCAGTCTCGAACCCGTGATCGCAACCATCGTCGGTGCGTTGTTCCTCGCGCAAAATCTGAAGGTGCAAGAGATCATCGGTGTCGCACTGGTCACCATCGCGGCGGCGGCTTCCTCCTCACACACGCAGGAACAGTGAGGCGATGGCTATCTCCATGTCGGCGTGATCGGTACGCGCCCTTCACCATCGCACGAGGGGCAGTAATCTATGACCGTCTCGCGATATTTGCGGACTTCCACCTTGCCCGTGCCGTGACAGGTCGGGCAAATTTGCGTACCCCGGAACGACAGCCAATACCAGAAGGTCAGCAGTCCGCCCGCTGGCAGTGCCAGCAGGTAAAACCAGACCGGCACGCGCACCGCCATATTCAGCGCGATCAGGGCGAGGAAGGTCACGAAGGAAGCCAGCAGAAAGCGTTTGATCAGGCGTGGCAGCAGCATAAGCATACTCATTGCGTCAAATAGATGCGGAAATCATAGCGCGGAAAAATGGCCTTGCACTACTGACAGGGGGTTGTCACTTGCCAGCGCTACAATGAATTCATACGTTTTCAGGAGTTCACACGATGACCTTGCATACACATGCTGGACAGTTGCAACCGACCGCCCCGTTCGATTTCGCCAAGACGCTCGATTTTCTCGGCCTGTTCCGCCCCACCAGCCAAGAGCAGGTGCTTACGCCAAACTCCGTCACTAAAGCCATCAACGTTGATCGGCACGCGGTTGTGTTCACGCTGCAATCCAACGGCAGCGTCGAGCAACCCAGTTTGGCTTACACGCTTTACGCGGATCGTTCGTTCAATCCCAAGATCATCGATACTGCCTTAGATCGCATCCGCTTCTACCTCAGCCTCGATGACGACATGCGCCCGTTTTACGAGATCGCGGAAAAAGATCGGCTCTTCGCGGGGATTGCCAGCAACCTCTATGGCTATCATCAGGTCAAATTCGTCTCGCCGTTCGAAAACGCGGTGTGGGCGATCCTGACGCAGCGCACGGCTATCAGCATCGCGTGGAAGTTCAAGGATGCGCTGGTGCGGGCGTGCAACTCCAGCTTGACCGTTGATGGTCGCGAATACTGGGCGTTTCCGCTGGCGGAGCAGGTGGTCGAACTGACCGTCGATGAGATCAATGATCTGGTCAAAAACAAAGTCAAAGCGGATCGCATTCATGAAGTTTCCAAAGCCTTTCTCACCGTCGATGAGCATTGGTTGCGCTACGGCCCGATTGACGAGGTAGAACGCTGGTTGCGGTCACTGCCGGGGATCGGTGCGTGGTCTACCAGCTTCGTGCTGATCCGCGCGTTAGGACGGATCGAGCGCATTCTGGTGGATGACGCCGAGATGAACACCGCGTTTGAACACTATTACGGCAAGGATGCATCACTGGCGGCGATCAAGCAGCGCTACGGGCAGTATCAGGGCTACTGGGCGCATTATTTGCGCGTGTCTGGCAATCACTGAGTTCGGCGGACATTTCGGAGTTAGGGGAGTGTCGTTATAATCGGCCTCCTCTACCTTATGTTGCCCAAGCCAACGCGGACGCATTCATGTCAATCCAATCGACCATCACGTACAAAACTGCCCATTCGCTCGACCGTTTGCTGCCCCGTTTGCGACCGCTGTTCAAGAATGAGGCGGATTGGCTAGTGTTTGAGGCGCGCTTGCAGCAGCACTTTCCGGCGCTGTTTCCGCTGCTGCTTGGTCTGTACGGGACGCAGTACGATTTCTTCTACCATCTAGAGACGATCCTCAAGACGGCGGCACAGTACTTCCTTGACCGTCCGCAAGAACTCAAAAAACTGGACGAGACGCGATCCGCCACGTGGTTCCAGAGTGAGCAGATGATGGGTGGGGTGTGCTATGTCGATCTGTACGCGAAGCATTTGAAGGGCATTCAAGATCGCATCGCCTATTTCAAGGAACTCGGCCTGACCTACCTGCACCTGATGCCGTTGTTCAAATCGCCCGAAGGCAACAACGATGGCGGCTATGCAGTCAGCAGTTTTCGCGAGGTGGACGCCAAACTGACGAAATACCCGCACGACCCGGAGCGCAGCATGGATGAGTTGGCGGAAGTCGCCGCCGATCTGCGGGCAAACGGCATCAGTTTGTGCGTGGATTTCGTATTCAACCACACCTCGGATGAGCACGACTGGGCGATGAAAGCCAAAGCGGGCGACATCGAGCATCAAGCCTTCTACTGGATGTACGACGACCGCACCATCCCCGATCAATTCGAGTTCGATGAGCGCGGCTATCGTCGTCTGCGCGAAATCTTCCCCGAACAAGCACCGGGGAGTTTCACCTTCTTCCCGAATATTAACAAATGGGTATGGACGACCTTCAACACGTTCCAGTGGGATTTGAATTACAGCAATCCGGCGCTGTTCGATGCCATGCTCGGTGAGATGCTCAACCTCGCCAATCACGGCGTCGAAGTGCTGCGGATGGACGCGGTGGCCTTCATCTGGAAGCAGATGGGCACCACCTGCGAAAATCTGCCGCAAGCCCAAGATCTGATCGCTGCGTACAACTTGCTGGTGCGGATCGCCGCGCCGAGCATGATCTTCAAGTCCGAGGCTATCGTGCATCCACGCGATGTCGCCAAGTACGTCGGGCGCGAATGTCAGGTCGGCTACAACCCGACCTATATGGTGCTGCTGTGGGAATCGCTGGCGACGCGTAGTGTGCGGTTGCTGCGCTTGAGTATGCAGAAGTGGTTCCCGCTGCCCGCTGGTACGGCGTGGGTCAATTACGTGCGCTCTCATGATGACATCGGCTGGAGCTTCGCGGACGAAGACGCCGCCGAATTGTGGATCAACGGCTTTGATCACCGCCGCTTTTTGAACCAGTATTACACAGGCCGCTTCGAGGGCAGCGACGCGGTGGGCGTGCCATTCAACTACAACCCGCAGACGCAAGACATGCGCATCAGCGGCACCACGGCGTCATTGGCGGGCTTAGAAAAGGCCATCCAAGAAAAAGATGAGACGAAAATTTCGTTGGCAATCGGGCGAATTTTGCTGATCGAGAGTCTCGTGCTGGCGGCGGGTGGGATTCCGCTGCTGTATCTTGGTGACGAGTTCGGGATGCTCAACGACTACGATTACCGCAAAGACCCTGCCAAAGCGCTCGACAGCCGCTGGATACACCGTCCGGCCTTCGACCAAACCGCCTTCGCGCAGCGTACCGATCCGACGACCATTGCAGGGCGTATTTTCCTGCCGCTGCGCCGCATGATCCAACTGCGCAAGAGCAATCCCGTTTTCGCGGCAAATGGCAAAGCGACGTGGTTAGATTGCGGCAACGATCATGTACTGCTGTTGGAGCGTCTGAACGCTGGTCACTGGTTACTGATCTTGGCGAATTTTGCCGACACGCCACAACCCATCGAACGTCGTGATCTGCCCGCCCACGATCCGCGCCATCCGTACGTCGATCTGCTGACGGGTGAGAAGTATTCGCTCGACCGTAGCGTGATGCTGCCGCCCTACGGAATATTGTGGCTGAGTTATGAGTAAAAATCTTCTATAATCCGCACCCACACTCATGATAAACTATAGACTACCACGTGTATAGTTACAGAGGCAGAATCATGACCACCATTGCTGATGAAATCATGGCGGCAGTCAACAAAATGACTGAGGCTGAACAGCGTAGAGTTCTAGCGATGATCACCCAGCGTGATTTGCCTGCTGGGATGCCAGTTGAAGTTCTACTTGATCGTGCTCGCAGAATCAATGCCGATCCTATGATGCTTGATGAGGTGGAAGCAGCGATTGAGGACGCTTTCGAGCAGATCGATGAGGACGATATTGAGCCACTTGATTGACACGAATATTGTCATTGATTTGCTGAGAGGCCATCTGTTACCGCCCACCCAAGTACAAATATATACGTGTGCGATTGTGCTAGGCGAACTGTATTTTGGAGCACGTAAATCAAGCGATCCTACAGGTCAATTAAGGAGCGTGAACGAGTTTCTAGAAAATGTGCCGATCATCGACTGTGACAAGGATACCGCTACCGAATACAGCCTTTTACGGCACGCTCTCGAAGCAGCAGGCGGACGCATCCCCGAAAACGATATGTGGATTGCGGCATTAGCTATTCAGCACCAGCTAACCCTTGTGTCCAGAGATGCGCACTTCGCACGAATCTCCGGCTTAACCATCGAAACGTGGTGAGCCTTACCCTTCCGTCTCTTTTTCGGTTTCATCCCAATCGCCCAAATCAGACTACCCATTGAGCAGCGACAAAAGGCGTAGTGACGATCAAAACATCCTCACCACGCCCTGCCATTACGAATGGTCTTGCTGCGCACTAATCCTTAGGCATCAGTACGCGGTCAACCACGAAGATGCGCGAACCATTGGCAACATTGTAATTGCAGCCGCAGCCCGCTTCGTCGCCATTGAGGCCGAACAATTCCTCGCCCGGATTGCCCATCGGTGTGATGGTCAACGTACTACCTTCGACAGTCGTGAGGGTCTTCTCCGCCATCAAGTCTTCATCGGTAAGCATCCCCTTGACCACGTGATATTGCAGCACCTTCGCCAGCGCCTTCGGATCAGCCATCAAACTGTCAAGCGTTGCCTTGGGCAGTGCATTGAAGGCTTCGTTGGTGGGCGCAAATATCACATATGGCCCACTCGTCGCCAACATTTCCTTCAGACCGGCTTTGTCGAGCGCCATTAGCAGGGTGTCGAACTCAAAGGTTTGTGGGATGAATTTAACATCGGCGTTCTTGCCCCAACCGAGGCCACGTCCGCTGAAGCCTGCCAAGAAATCGATGGCATTCAATTTACTGTGATTGAGGAAAACTGGATAGTAGTCAACGCCGAGTTGTCCCTGCTTGCCGATCAACGCCACCAGATAACTCGTGTTCGGCTCCATGAAGAACATACCGGGGCCAAAGGCGGGCAGGATCACGGTGTTAGGATCGCCAGCCGCCGTGATTTCCACGCCCATCTTGTGATAATTGCCAACGGGGATAGTTGCCGTTGCATAGCTCTGATAGTCCAGCGTTTTGCCGACTGACTCGCCTTCCAGATTGGTATCGATGCCCTTATAGCCCGCCAGATTGTTGATCAGAATGGTAGGCACGTCTTTGCTGCCATCGACGCCCTTATAGGCTTCCGTCTCATCGATGATCAACGGATTCAAACTGGGATCGCTCACCTGCCCCACCACGGCAATGGTGTACATGTGCTCGCCCATAATGGTGATGTCCAACGGGCCAAGGATCGCTTTGTCCATGCTCGCGCCGTTCGGGACAATCGTTAGCTTGTGCTCGCCCGCGCCGATCTCAAGGTAGCTCGTCGCGCCACCGGGGCCGACCATCAGGGCGAACGACTCGCCATCGATATAGACATCCGCCACGGGGCCGTCTTTGACGAAATGACCGATGCGGATCATGCCAACATCCGCATGAGCCTGTGCTGGAGCGTTCGAAGCCAGCATCAGCCATAGAGCGATCAACAGGGTAAACAGTGCATTCCTTTTCATCTTATCCTCCAAGCGTCTCCGCTACCTACATGATGACTTGAAGGGTAATTTGCCCCACTGTTCACTTTCTAGTTCACTTCTAGCTCACTTTTTGTTCAATGCGGTTCGTTTGCCAGAGCGAGAATCACAACGCTCCAGTGGTTAGCTGGAGCGCTGTTGTGGAAGGAGATAGACTGATCGCCGGAATTTGTATTTTGAATTTACTCAGGACTAAGCACTAAGCACTAAGGACTTGTTAGGCGGCACCCTTGCCCTTGAGTACGGACAGTGGGGTCATGACCATAATCTTCAGGTCGAGCCAGAACGACTGATTGTCAACGTACCATGCATCGAGATCAACCATGGTCTCGAAATCGACATTGCTGCGGGCGGTGGCTTGCCACCAACCGGTGATGCCCTGCTGCGCTTCCAGACGGCGGAAGTGGTGCGGTGAGTAGACATCGACTTCGTAGGCAATAGCAGGACGCGGGCCGACGATGCTCATTTCGCCCTTGATCACGTTGAACAACTGCGGCAGTTCATCGAGGCTAGTCTTGCGCAGGAACTTGCCGATCTTGGTCACGCGCTTGTCGTTCTTGATCTTGAATTTGTCCGCGCCTTCGATCTTGCCGTTGATCTGTTCCAGCGTGGCATTGTCGCCCTTGATCATTGCCTGCACGAACTTCTGATGTTCGCTGGCGTCGTTATTGACCGTCATGGTACGGAACTTGTAAACGTTGAAGGCTTTGGCTTCCCAGCTACGCTTGCCGTTCTTGCCGCGCACCTTGCTACCGACGCGTTCCTGTGTGAAGAAGACCGGGCCGGGAGAGTCGAGCTTGATCAGCACGGCGATGGCTGCCATCAGCGGGGACAGCGCGACCAGCGCCATGGCGGCGACGGTGAAGTCGAACCAGCGCTTGGCGACGAGGTAGGCACGGAAGCCGATGCTGAGTTTGCGCTGTTTGGGCTTGGCTTCCACAGCGGGTTGCACGAGTGTAAGCGGCGCGAGTTCGGCGGGACGACGGCTGACGACGAGCGCGGTTGCCAACATCCCGATGGCGGTAATCGATCCCGCGAGTAGTGCGATTTGGCTGGTGCGCTTCATGTTCTTGTTCATCGTCGTCTCTCCCCTGTTTCGTCGCGTATCAATAACTGCGTTTTGATTGATGTGTTGATGCCCTCTACCTTAGCCTTGCAGCCTAACAAGTTGCTAACGTCCAGATTCCCATCAAAACTGTAAGGATTTCGCCTTTACAACCTTCACCTTACAAAGTTGCCTAACATGCTAATGATCCTTGCAAGGTTGACGAACAAGGAAATTTGAGGTGATTCAGTTACGTTAGAATCTCATTACAGAGGCGTTACTAGGTTTGCGAAGCGGCGCGTAGACCGCGTATAATTCGTAGGATGTGGATGGGAAGTTCAAACTGTAAATCGTTTCCCAACGTTAGCAAGAGGATATTGCCGTGAAGGACATCTTACATGATCTGACTTGCCCTCAGTGTCATATTGGTCAGCTTCAATTACGCCTGATCACCTATGTGAAGATGTACGGGGAAACGCTCGTCACCGCGCCGAACATGCCAGCGTGGGAATGCGATGTATGTCATGCGCAGCAAGTTTCTCCGGAAGCCATCCAGACCGTGGAGCTACTGATCAGTCCAGCAGGGCCGCCGCCCAACCGTTATCAACCACCTACCTTAACGCACAAGCGCAAGGTTCAGCCGGAGTCGGGACAGCCCCGTACTACCGCGCCGCGTACGAAAGCCCGCGCCAAGGTCAAAAGTTAAGCAGGTTGCTCTTATAAGGTTGGAAAACGATACGCCCAGTTCAAAAGACTGGGCGTAATTATTGCCAGACCATGTATCTTCGATTAGTGCTAAGACTTACGCGTTACGCACCAAGCATTCCACGAAAGGTTGCAGCTTCTTCAGCGCCCGCCCGCGATGGCTGATGCTGTTCTTTTCCTCCGAACTCAACTCTGCCATCGTGCGTCCATCCGGCAGCAAAAAGATCGGATCGTAGCCGAAGCCGTTCGTGCCGCGCTCCTCATAGCTGATCGCCCCTTCGACGCGTCCTTCTGTATACATCGTCACCACATCCGGCACCACCAGCGCGATCAAGCATACGAAGCGCGCCGTACGCAAAGCCGTCGGCACCTCGGCCACCGCGCCGAGCAGCTTGGTGCGGCATTCCGCTTCCGTTGGCGCATAACGTGCCGAATACACACCGGGCGCGCCATTCAAGGCATCCACCGCGATCCCGGAATCGTCTGCCAGCGTCGGCAGCCCTGAGGCTTGGCTGTACGCTTGCGCCTTGAGCAGCGCGTTCGCCACGAAGGTATCGCCCGTTTCTTCCACATCCATTCCATATAAGCCAACATCTTTCAACGTCAGCCATTCAACGGGCAGATCGCTCATCATCTCGCGATATTCACGCAGTTTGCCAGCATTGCCGGTGGCTACCAACAGCCTTGTTAGGCTCATTTACGTTTCTCCTCAAACCACACTTTGAACGTTTTGATCTCGTAAGGCTCGATCGGGAACAGCAACCGATTCGCATCCGTGAACACGGGCTGCTCACCCACCTCGACCAGATTGCACTCAACGGCGCGGCGGATATGATACAGTGAAGCTTCGCCACTTTCATCGTCACCAAAGACAATCGCCGCGCTAAGATGCCGCGTGCCATTTGATTCGTATACGCGCACGATCCAAGCATTCGCATCATGCTCGGCGCGCTTCACCGTCTCGATCACCACGCTGTTCGCCGCCACGCCATCGACCGACCACAGCGACGGCAGTGTCCCCGCCGCGTTCGGAGGGCATAACGCCGCGTATAACGGGAAGTTGATCTTGTAGCCTTCTTTGACGAGGATGTTGCTATCCAGCGCTTCCCAGTCACCACCATACGGGAACAGACTATAGGTGAATTTATGCTGCCCAATATCCGCGCGCGGATCAGGCCACGTGGCGGATTTTAGCAGCGAGATGCGCAGTACATTTTCCTTCACATCGTAGCCATATTTACTATCATTGAGCAGCCCGACGCCGAAGTTGCCCATGCTCAGACTGGCCCATTTTTGCGCGGGGACTTCGAACTGCGCGGAGTCCCAACTGGTATTGGAATGCGTCGAGCGCTGGATGCTGCCGAATTGAATGTCGTAGCTGGCTGTCGTAGCACGGACGTTGACCGGGAACGCGGCTTTCAACAGCACGTGTGATTCGCGCCAATCGACCTCGGTTTCGAAGTCGATCCGGCTGGTATTCTGGTATACGCGCAGTCGTTGGGTGATGGTAGATTTCTGGAAGCGCCATTTCAAGCGCAAGGTGCCGCGCACCGGGCCGCTCTCTTCGACCACCGCTTCAACCAGATCGGTGACTTCCTGCATTTTATCGAACACGAACGGATCAATATCCCATGCATCCCATACCGTGCTCGGTCGGTCTTCAAAGACTTGCAGGACATTACCGACTCCGGTCAGCACATCTTGCTTATTCAACTGGCTCTGCGCAGGCCACACAATCGAGGTGATCTGTCCGAATTTGTTAAGCTTGATCGTGTGCCACGGCGTCTCGATCTCGGTGGGCGACACATGCAGCGGTGAGACTCGATCTTCCTCCGTCGCTGCCGTCAACCGATACACCATGTAGCCGCAGCTTGGCATATAGCCGGATTCGAGCAGCACCACGCGTTTGCCATCTTCTTCGGTCACCTGTACGCTGGATCGGTACTGTCCGCGCACGATAGTTTTATCCGCCAGTGAGTCGCTATAAGGCAGCGTGATCACCCCGCCGCGATCCACGCCCGCCGTGTTGAATACGACCACGCTCTCGGCATCGAGGATCAGCTCGCGCGTGATCGCCTTGAGGCTGTTTTCCACTGCCAACTGCCCGATTTGCATGATCGTCGCGTAATCGTGATCGCTGTCTTCATACACCTCGCGGATCGATGATCCCGGCAAAATGTCGTGGAACTGGTTGAACAACAGCAGTTCCCACCCTTGCCGCAGATATTCAGGATACGCCGATTTCGTCAGCAGCAGCGCCAGCGATCCTAACACCTCGGCATCGTGATAAATCACCTCGGCTTTGCGGTTATTGCGCTTGTTGGCAGCTTGGGAAGTATACGTGCCACGATGCAGTTCAAAATACAGTTCGCCATCCCACACAGGCAGACGTTTATCTTTTGTACGTTCTTCTAAGCGGGCGAAATAATCTTCCACTTTACCGAGTTTGACGTGCGGGAAGCCCGGTAAATCTTGCAGCACACGCGCGGATTCGAGCATCTCGACGGTAGGGCCACCGCCGCCATCGCCATACCCGAAGCTCATCAGCACTTCGTTATTCAGCGCCTTTTGTTGATAGACATCCCATGTGCCTTTGGCATCCCACGGCTGCAAGATGGCATTGTACGTCTGGAAACCGCTACGGTTATTCTTGTTGCCGGGGGCGGTGGAGAACTGTACCAACACTTCGCTGCCATCCAATCCCCGCCAGTGGAAGGTGTCGTAAGGGATGTGGTTGGACTGGTTCCAACTCAGTTTGGTGGTCATGAAGTACTTCAAACCGCTTTTCTTCATGACTTGCGGCAGCGTCCACGAATAGCCGAACACGTCCGGCAGCCACAGCACCGTCGTCTCGACGCCGAATTCTTCGCGCAGGAATTCCTGACCATACATGATCTGGCGGATCAGCGACTCGCCGTTCGGGACATTCGTATCCGGCTCGATCCACATGCCGCCCGTGGCTTCCCACGTCCCCTCTTTGATCTTCGCCTTGACATCACTATAAATATCGGGGTAATCGTGCTTCAGCCATTTGTAGAGCTGCGGCGACGAATGCATGAAGCGGTGTTCGGGATACTGGCGCATCAGATGCAACTGTGTCACGAAGGTGCGGGCGGCTTTTTCCCGCGTCTGGGCGACAGGCCACAGCCACGCGAGATCAATGTGCGCGTGCCCGACCGCCAACACCGTCGGCTTGCCCGGTTCCTGACCGCGCAGTTCCGCCAGTGCTGTTTCCAGATAGCGGCGCGCTTCTGCTACCGAGTCGTAATAGGCATCTGAACCCAGATCGAGGAAGTTCACATAGCGGAGGGCATTATCCAGCACTTCTAACAACTTGTGACGCCGCCAATCAGTGTCGGGCAGTTCGTCCACCGCGCCATGCAGCACACTCGCCATCGCGTGGAATTTTTCGGTTGGCTCATCGATCCACAGCAGTGTAGACAACAAGAAACGGCAGCGCTCACCCGGCTTCAGCATCCCACTCCACGCCTTGAGCGCGATGACGACCGTGTCCGCCCATACCACTTCGGGCGGCAGCCATACTTTGTGATGTTGCACGTCCAAGGCTTGTAGAGGTTCCCCATTCGCATAGCATAACGATTCCGCCTGTGGGAAGTCTTGGGTGCCGTTGGCGATCACATACAACATCAATTTGTGATTGCGCCATGCTTCCGGAATCGAGAGGTGGGTACGAAACCATACCATTTCGTCGCGGTGCCCCCACCAATCACCCACTGCTAGGGTAGACCACGCGCTGTCATCGTAGGTGGGTTGTTCCGCGCCGTAGACATCGCCCTCATGATACTTCCACAGCGGAATCCGGAATTCACCACGGTGAATCGTCGGTTTCATGTCGTTCAGGAGCCGTCGGATTTTTTCAAAAGTCAAGCGCTGCATGATCATCCCTTCCTGTTTAAGTAAGGAGTGCTGAACACAAAATCAACAAGCAAGATCGCCGCCAAAGATCGGTTGCATGACCACAATCCCGTCATGCTGGGCAGGCTGGCATTCAAATCAAGGAATACTTAGCGTGGACAGATGCGCCGCGCGTCGCTGCTACCAATTCTCTTAAGTTTACCGCGTGTTTGGGCAGCAACGCACGACTTCGACCATATCGCCCAACGCACGCTGACAATAACCACCTTATCCTCTAAAATCTATCGAGCGCCTTAGGCACAACCTCTGCCCCGTAGTTCCAATGCCCGTGATGTTCTCGAACTACGCTGAAACAACGTGATCTGTGCAACAAGGAACTACATGTCGCAGCTAACCAAAGGCTATCTCATCGCGCTTGTCGGCATCACCATCTGGTCTACGACCGGTGTCCTGATAAGCTATCTGATCACCAACTACGCGATACCCGCGCTGCTGCTGGCCTTCTGGCGCAATTTGCTGGTATGCGTGGCGCTCGTCCCGATCTTCTATCTAGTGCGCCGATCCCTGCTGCGTATCGATAAGACGCAGATTGGCTATTATGCATTGTACGGGTTTGTTCTCGCCGTCTTCAATTCGATCTGGACTGTATCCGTACAGGCCAACGGCGCTGCGGTTGCCACTGTCCTTGGGTACAGTTCGGCGGGTTTCACGGCGATCTTGGCGTGGTGGTTCTTCAAGGAGCAGCTCAGACTACCCAAAATTATAGCGATCACGCTGAGTCTGATTGGCTGTGTGCTGGTTTCCAGAGCTTACAGCCCCGACATGTGGAATCTGAATCCGTTAGGGATCGCTACCGGACTGGCGACTGGCGTATTATTCGCGATTTATAATATGCTGGGCAAGCAAGCGGCGCAGCGAAAACTCAACCCTTGGACGGTGCTCCTGTATTCATTCGCGTTCGGCGCGCTTTTTACCCTGCTTTTCAACGTAGCGTCGATCTTGCTAAGTGGCACCCAATCTTTAGCTGCCCTGCTTCCCGATCTTCCTCTGAACGGCTGGCTCGTCCTGATCATTTTGTCATTCATCCCGACTGTTCTCGGCTTTGGCCTATACAACACCTCTATGAATTATCTGCCAGCAACGACCGCTAGTCTGATCGCGACTTCAGAACCAGCCATGACGGCGGTGGAAGCCTACTTGTTCTTGGGAGAGCGGATGACGCTCGTCCAGATCATCGGTAGTTTGATTATCCTGTCGGCGGTTATCCTCATGCGTTTTCAAAAAGACTAGCGGGTCAGTGAGGGTCATTTCATCATAGATTGCCGGACAGGCTAAAATTTTTTAGCTGACAAATGTAAGCCTGTACAGGTACTAACTTCTATCGTATCCTACAAACATCCGCGCTTTCTCCGGTGAGGAAGCGCAGCCGCCACCCCAAAACCGCACGCACGCTCAGGCACCGCATGGTGTTCCTTGCGCTGTTCCCTATCGGAGTTTTGTCATGGGTACGCTCGCTGTCCGAATTTCTGCGAGACATCATTATTTGAAGATCAACTGCCAGCGCGACTCGTGGCTGAGTTCAAGTCGGCGGTTCATCCTGTCCGGTGCGGCTTGGCGGACTACCCGACAGCAGGGCACAAGAGGTGACCATGATCCCGTCTCCACCAGCCAACGGGATCATTACAGGGATAATTTCAACGGCTGCAGCCATCTACGCTGGCGAAAACGCGATTGCGTAATTGGGCTACAATGAACGCAAACACAAGGGGGGATACAAGACGATGGCACACACGGTCTTCATTCGCGGCATTCCCGATAATCCGAGCATTGTTGATGTACGGGTGTGGATGACTCCCGGCATGGATAGCAGCGTGCGCTTCCGCGCCAAGGTCAACACCACCGCCATCACTGACCAGATCGCGCCTGATGATCGTGGTACTGCCTTCATGGGGCAGGTCTATCGCTGGTTCCACCTCCTTTTCCCTGATGGGCGCGATGGCTGGGTGCGCGATGATCTGCTGGACATTCAAGGCGATTTCACCCCGTTCGGCTATGGCAATTATGCGCGCCGCACCTTCGCGTTTGTGGCTGCCCAGAGCGTCCCGTTAGCCAGCATCAAAACCCCGACGCCTATACCTGCGGGGACTCCCGTGATCGCACCGGATAATACGCCCGCGCCTATCGTGATCGTCGCGCCGAGCACTGGCACCATGCCCGCTACGGTGATGATCTGCACGGGCAGCGTCTTGGAAACTGTGCAGCCCGAAGTGCGCAAACTGCCCTCGGCGGCGGCGGACAGTGTCGGCAGCTTACCACCCAAAACTGCCGTCCAGATTTTCGGGGTCACGCCCACGGCTGATGCCGACGGGGTGCGCTGGGTACAGGTCGTTGGCGGCGGTCTGATTGGCTACGTGCGCTCCGACGTGTTGAACTACGCGCCCGAATGCGCGCAGCTTGGGTTGCCTAGCTCGGTTTCGCAGCCCGTCGTTCCCGTTGTGCCGCCCGTGCGCCAGCCGATCTGTACGGGTAAGGCGCGGCTGGACTTGCAGCCGAATATCCGCAGCGCGCCGAGCTTCCAAGCCAGCAAGAAGGGGATGTTGCAACCCGGTGATCCGGTCAACATCTTCAGCGTCGTGCCCGGTCAGGATGGCGATGGCTTCCGTTGGGTCGAGATCACCTCACAGGCCATGTCCGGCTTCGTGCGTGAGGATCTACTGACCTATACGCCGGAATGCAACGTCCTCAGCCTGTTCACTAGCCAACCGTCGTCAGGCACCACGCAGCCGGTGCCCTTGAACACGGGCGGCAAGTTCGCGGCTCCTGTGCAGAAAGTCGTCATCACACAAGAGTTCGGCACGGCGGGACATAAAGGCACCGATTTTGGACTGAAGGTCGGTTCAGCGGTAACGGCGTCCGGCGATGGGACAGCCTTTGTGATCCGTTGCCAGCGCTGCCGCGATGATGCGCCTAACTTCCTCAGTCAGGGCATCACGGATGCGGATGCCGCCAATTACAAGCGCAATCTGAACGATCCCGCGTGGGGCTACGGCTTCGGCAACGCCGTCATGGTGCGTTATGTGTGGGAAGCCCTGCCGCCCGATATGCGTGCGGTCATGACACAGCGCGGTCTGACCAATGGTGCGGCCTACGTTATTCATGGACATCTCAGCCGCATCGACGTGGGCAATGGACAGGCGGTGAGTAAAGGCACGCAGCTCGGTCTGAGCGGTAACACGGGCAATTCTTCTGGCCCGCATCTGCATCTGGAACTACGCCTGAGCGCCGACGCCAAAGCAACCACTATCGAGGGCATCTTCGGCAAATTGGTGGAAAATCCGCGCTCGTTGTACAGCTTCTAGTTCTAGGCTAGTCATCGATAGGGGCAAACTGCCAGCCCCTATCTCATTCGCGCTACTTGGGCGCGCGCTGGAATACGCTGTCGTCACCTTGCGCGGTCTGGGCACGGAAGGTCAACGCGCCAAATTGCGAGATCGTCACGGACAGCAGATAGGATAGCGGTTGGCGCATCGGGCGCACGATCTGTTGCCCTTCAATGGTCAATTCCCGACCTTCCAGCTTCCAAGTCGCTGTCACGCTAGTTTGCGCCGTCAACTTGCCCTGCGCGATGTTCAAGGTGCCGTTCACGCTGTGGTCATCCTTGAGTTCAAGCTCACCATAACCATGCGCGTTGGTCGCTCCATTGTAAAACTTGACCCGCCACTTATCGGGTACCCAAGCCTCGGTTTCAGGTAATTGATCGCCCAAGTCTTGGAGCGGAATAGCTAGTGAGGTCAGTAAATTCAGCATCGCGTCATCCCAAGCCTGATCCGCGAAGCTGTAGCTAACCACCTCTTGCACGCGGCTGGTCAACCATGTCGGGAGCGTGCCGGAATCCAAGACCACAGCGCGGATAGGCTTATCCGAGAGCAGCGCGATCTCGACCTGTTCCTGTTGCAGCGCCGTGTCCTCCGTGTTTGCGGAGACGATAGCAAGCACGACATCCGTACTGCGGATCGACTGATGCAGCATTTTCTGACGCTGCGCGACATCATCAATCACCAACTGCATCATGCGCGGCGTCGCGTTATGCAGCATGAAGTCCATATATAGACGGTGAGTAGCAGCTTCGTCGGGCTTGCTATAACTGAGAAAGGCAATCGGTGGCATTAATGAAATTCTCCCGAAATTTCTTCGATTAGAACGGAAATGAGATAGAAACGCTAGGGGAATCACCCCGAAATTCAGTATACTGGGTTAAATATTTGTCTGGATTCTGTCTCCAGTAAGTGGCGAGAACCAATTATGGTAGCCGAACTTTCCAAAAAACTAGATTTTGCACAAGAAGTGCGATCAGACCGCTTATCGGGGCTGTGGAAATTGACCCTTGTTGGCGGGCTTGGCGTACTGTGGTTCACGATGCTGTTTGCGGTCGCGGGGCAGTCCGGCTTCGTTGACGTCATCGCACCAGTATTGCTCGTCATTGTGGGATGCATCGGCACACGCCAATTCTTACGCCGTCAGCAATATAAAGTAGCGGTCTGGTGCTATGTTGGTGGTCTGATGGCGGCGCTGAGTTTGCTGCTGGTCGGGAATCGCAATGCGGATATGCTGACCACAGGTCGCTACCTAGTGGCATTCATCTTTCCCCTGATCATTGTGATGGTTGGCTTACTGCTGCCCATCCGTGCGACCATGACTTCGCTCGTGATTTGTGTCGCCATCACGCTCATTGTTCCTTCTTTCAACCGTCCCAGTTTCGAAATCACCACGGCGCAAATCTTTGCCGTGTTTCTCACCTGTGTGGCTGCTGCCATCGCCGCGCAAATGTCCGGTGAATTGTACGGCATCGCAGAGTGGGCGCTGGAAAGCTACCGTAAAGAACGCGAAATTAAGAACCAGCTTTTTGATAGCCAGCAAGAAGTTCAACGCAGCTATATGCGTCAGAAAGCACTCACCGACCAACTGCAATCTACGAACCGTGAGCTAGAAGATGCACGCGCCGCTGCTTTGGAAGCCAAGAATTTCCGTGGTCAGTTCCTCGCTAACATGAGCCACGAATTACGCACACCGCTGAACGCTATCATCGGCTTCAGCGAAACCATGTTGAACTTCCCGATGATGTACGACAACGTGGGGTTGCCGACGGCCTACCAGACCGATATGACGCAGATTTACAACAGCGGCAAGCATCTCTTGCAACTAATCAATGACATTCTTGACTTGTCCAAGGTCGATGCTGGCAAGCTCGATCTGGAAGTCGAGGAAGTCGATCTGGACAGTATCTTCAAAAGCGTCCTCTCGACCGCGCAAGGCTTGGTGGGCGAAAAAGCCATCAAACTGAAACGCAGCACGCCAACAGTACTCCCGCATGTGTGCGGTGACTCCCTCCGCCTACGTCAAGTGATCCTGAACCTGATGAGCAACGCCGCCAAATTCACGGATAGTGGTTCGATCACGCTGGGGGCGCGTGATGACGGCAACAATGAAGTGACCGTATGGATCGCGGACACAGGCATCGGCATCGCCCCGCAGGACATGGAGACCATCTTCGAGGAATTTCGTCAAGGCGCGAGTGGTCGCCGTAAGGGGCGTGCAGGGTCGGGATTAGGGTTAGCCATTTCCAAGCAACTACTCAAACTGATGGGTGGGCGCATCTGGGTGGAAAGTAAACTGGGGCAAGGCAGCATCTTCTACTTCACCGTACCTCTCTGGGTGCCCGAACCAGTTGCTGAACACAGCCAATCGTAAGGACAATCGCCGAAGGATAGTCATCTCCATTTTCGGTCGATGAGGATTGATTCAGAAGGTAGTTATGCGGATCGCCTACGTAGAAGATAATCCCACCAATTTTTCGCTGGTAGAGCGCGTGGCTCGTATGGCACAACACACCGTCGTGTCCTACACAGAGGGGGAAATCGCGTTAGCTGCCCTGAAAAGTGAAGTCTTTGACTTGATTTTGATGGATGTCGAGCTTGCGGGCGAAATGAATGGGCTTGATCTCGTGCGCATGTTACGGAAAGATGGTTTGCAAACACCCATTGTCGCGGTTACGGCCTATGCCATGTTGGGTGACCGTGAAAAGTGCATTGAGGCTGGTTGCAATGAATATCTGCCCAAGCCGCTGCCCATCGTTGACCTTGTCAATACATTCGCTAAGTACACGGAACTGCTGAAGAATGCGGCGTCTAAGTCTTCGCCCGCCTCACCAGCACCCGTTCCAGAGCCTGCCACACCACTGCCAACACCGCCACCAGCCGCCGTTCCTCCGGCAGTACCAGTATCTAATGTGCATGCAACGCCTACCGTGACGCCTTCCAAGCCAGAACTTGTCACACCGCCCGCTGCACCATCTGTGAGCACGTCCGCCGAGCCTGTGCCGCCCGCGCCTGCTATCAAGCCAGCGCCGACGCCATCAGTGCCGCCGCGTGCCAACACGAAGCCATTCACTTTGAAAACAGACAATGTTGTGGATAATAAGTCCTAAGCAACTTAGATTATCGCTCGTTATATAGAGATTCTTGTTAGTAATGACGGATGAACTAATGCGTACACTAGTTGTTGATGATGAGTTTGCTAACCGCGATTTTATCGTCCGCTTGTTTCAAACAGCGCATTTAGATGTGTACGGAGCCGAAACGGGGTCTGAGGGTCTCGAAATTGCGCGTAAGTTCACTGCCTTGCATTTTGCCCTCATTGATCACGATCTCCCTGACTTCAAAGGCATCGATGTGATTCGCCAGTTACGAGCGATGCATCCACAAGCGATTCTGGTGATGGCGACGGTACACGATCACCGCGAGGTGGTCGATCAGGCTTTCGAGGCGGGCGCGGATATTTTCCTCGTGAAACCGCACGGCTTTATGGAATTGTATCGGCGCGTGCTTGATCGCCAACCTGATGGTGCTAATCTGCGCCGCTTGATCATCGATCAGTATGGCCCGCGACCATATCGAGGCCCCAAGCGGAATACTCAGACGGTAGCGGCTGTAAATCGTTGACCGATCTCATCGAAGCAACGACCAAACGATTTTGCTACGGTCTGGTAGCGCTACCCTAAATTGCGAAGGCTTGGTCACTGCTGATTCACCCGACTAAGCGCTGTCAATGCCTCGACATCACAACAATAATCGGCAAAAATTGTTTATTCCTGTAAAATCCCTACTGAAGTATTACGTAAGATATATACAAGATATAAAAATTCAGCGGTTTTGTGCGTCCACACATGGCGTTGGATAATATGTTTTGTATAATAGGAGTGGATTAGTGTATTCAGAAAGGATAGCCTTTATGCGTAAACGTCTGGTTGTCTTGATGGCGTTGGCATTGATTGTAGCCTCCGTGTTCATGTTCATCGGCTTGCCGACGAGTAACTTGGGATGGACGAGTGTCAGCGCTCAATATACGGCAGCCTGTGCCTCTACCTATCAGGCGCGTTATCCGGGTGTAGCTAATTTGTACGCCGATAAAGCATTGACGCAGTTCTCCGTTCAGTTGGCGAGTGGTGTTGCCACTAAGCTGCTGATTTGCGATGACACGTTCACTGAGCAGCCGGGGCCATTGGTCTACCTCAAAGTGCAATTCTCTGGTGAAATCTATTACACTTCCGCTGCGGGTGTTGGTATTGTTCCGCGCGAATTCAGCGACGATCAACCGTAAACAACCAGCGGTCATCGCAGCCCATACACTGTTGAACTCAATCAGGCCGAGCAATCGGCCTGTATTATTTCCCCTCAGTCCGCGAAGACGCGTACAGGAAGCCGTGTTCCGGCTGGAACGTCGGTCATGCCCTCAGGAATGATCAGCAGCCCATCGGCGGCAACCAGTGACGAGAGCGCCCCTGAGCTTTGTGTGCCTGTGCTGTGTGCCAGCAAATTACCATCTTTCCGCTCCAATGTCACGCGCATATACGTCCGACGCCCATCGCTGCGGATCGCTTCGGCAAGTTCGGCGTTGTCCGTGCGTGGCTGGTGGTTCTTGCCCGCCAATTTGAGAATGGCAGCTTGAGCGAACACGTCAAACGAGACCATCGCGCTGACAGGATTACCGGGCAGCCCCAAGAATGGGATACCTTGCACCTGTCCAAAGGCTAGTGGCTTACCCGGACGCATATTGACTTTCCAGAAGCCCAGACTGCCCATCGACTCAATGACGCTTTTTACCACATCAAATGCGCCGACAGAGACACCTGCTGTACTTAGAATCAAATCGGCGTGTAGATCAACCGCTTGCTGCAACTTGCCGCGTACATCGGCATCGGTGTCGCGGGCAATGCCGAGAAATACCGCGTTAGCACCAAGTCCCTTCACCAAGGCGGTGATGGTATAGCCGTTCATATCACGGATTTTGCCCGGTTCTAAGGCTTGGTCAGCGGTGAGCAGTTCGTCGCCAGTCGATAAAACGGCGACCAATGGGAGGCGGATCACATCTACGTGCGTAAAGCCTAACCCTGCCAGCACACCAAGATCGGCTGCACGCAATACGCGCCCCGCGTGGAGAATTACCGCGCCAGCGTGTATATCTTCGCCTACTGGACGAACGTAATCGCCAACTTGGACGCCTTGGAGGATACTGATATGCGATGGCGGATCGGCTGGACGGTTGTCGCTGCGGAAGGCGGCATCCGTGGTTTGTTCGACGGGAACGACAGCATCAGCGCCTGCTGGCATCATCGCACCGGTCATGATGCGCGCGGCCCGTCCGGTGCCGACAGCGACCGTAGGCGCAATTCCAGCGGGTATATCGCCAACCACCGTCAAGCTAATCGGTGTGTTGCCAGAAGCGGCAGCGACATCGGCAGCGCGCACGGCGTAGCCATCCATGCTGCTGTTCGGGAAGGGTGGGAGATTATGAGTAGAAATCACATCTTGGGCTAACACCCGCCCTAATCCATCTGCAATTGAAATGGATTCGGCGCTTAGACGCTGAAAGGCGGTCAGGACATTGGTTAAGGCTTGATCAACACTAAGCATAGGCTTTCACATTCGCCTTTATCACAGGGATCACAATTACCAATAAGGATAACGCACGGATAGCCGCGTGCCGAACCTTTACGGCATCTTTAGGGTACGCTAACAAAGAGGGTGTGCAGAGATGCGGTATCATGGTGACAATTCTGATTAGCAATTCATCTGCGAACGACAAACACCTATGACTGATTCTCAAGTCCCGTCAGCTCCTCAGCCACCTGTACCCCAATTTCGAATGCGAGGTGCGCTGTGGTTGTATTTCCTCATCACGGTTGCCAGTTTCGCGCTGATTCTGCTGCTGGTGACGAACGTAGAAACGCCGCTGCTGCGCATGTTAGCTGCTCTATTCATGGTCGGCGGCTTCTCGATCTGCGCGATGATTATCACGGGCACACGCCCTGAGCAATTCATCGGACGGCGACCCCGCTTATTTCAGCTCGGCCTTGGGCTAATCATCGGCGTCGCGCTGTGGCTGCCAGCATGGTGGTTGATCATCGTGCCGTACACGACACTCAACACGCTGATCGGGGCGTTGCCGCTATCGGGGCTAACCTCCAGCGCTGATCGGATCGCGCTGCTGATCCAGTTTGGCATCGTTGTCCCGCTCCTGCACAGCTTCCTGTTCCTCGGCATCATTTATCGCGCCGCTGTTGGTTGGAAGCAGCTTACCGGGGTGTTGATCGTCGCCACGTTATATGGCCTGTTTTCTCTGTTCAGCGCGGAATTTGGCTTCAGCGGGATCGTCGCCTATTTCGTGATCGGGTTCGTCGCCGCGCTGAGTGTGTATTTCACGCAATCGATGTGGGTAGGCGCGATGGTACTGGTCGGTTTTAGCATAGTTCGTCCGCTGATCGGTCAGGCAGAGCTTGGCGCTAAATTGCAAACCTTCCTATTCCCGGTTGAATTGACGCCGGATGCCGCTTTGTTCGGCGGACGCTTCCTGCTGCTCGTGTTGATCGGTACGTTCATCGCGTTCCTGTGCTTACAAGGGCTGCGCCTGTCGGTGGAAAAAGATGCTGAACCGGTTCCCTTCCCCGCCAGCAAACCGGGACGGTGGTGGTGGATTCCACTGCTGCTCGTCTTGATCCTCGTGATCATCATCGGCTGGGGCGAGATTGGGCTGCGCCTTGGAACTCCATCATTTTCGAATGGTCTGATCACGCCATAGCTTGAGATGAAGGGTGGCGGAGTGAGCCGATGTTCTCACCCCGCCGATTTCACAGGGACAAGTTGGTTACTTCGAGTTCGGCTCCGTGTGCTCAAGCTTCAAAAGGATGATGCCAAGCGGCGGGAGCGTCAGGGTTAAGCTGTGCTCAAAGCCATGCGATGTGACTGGCTCTGAACCAAGACCACCGCCGTTCCCGACATTGCTGCCCCCGTAGTAGGCCGAATCGCTGTTGAGGAGTTCGATGTAGCGTCCCGCTTGTGGCACGCCGATGCGGTGATTGTAACGTACCACAGGCGTGAAGTTCAGCACGGCGACGATAAAGTTATTCTGGTCAGCGGCGAAGCGGATATAGGCGGCAGTGCTGTTCTGCGAGTCGTTGGCCTCGATCCAGCGGAAGCCTTTCCAGTCGAAATCAACCTCGTACAAGGCTGGCTGTGTTTTGTAGAGGGCGTTCAGGTCGCGTATCCAGTTTTGCAGTTCCTCGTGGTTCTGCCAACCAAGCAACGACCAATCAAGGCTGCGTTCCTCGCTCCACTCGCTCCACTGACCGATTTCCGCGCCCATGAAGTTCAGCTTTTTGCCCGGATGCGTGTATTGATAGCCAAACAGCAAGCGCACGTTAGCGAACTTCTGCCACCAATCGCCAGACATCTTGTTGAGCAGCGACCCCTTCAGGTGAACCACTTCGTCATGGGAGATCGAAAGCACGAAATTCTCACTGAAGGCATACATCATCGAGAAGGTGATCTGGTTGTGATGGTAGTGACGATAGACGGGATCGAGCTTCATATAGTCGAGCGTGTCATGCATCCAACCCATGTTCCACTTGAGGGTGAAACCAAGACCGCCGAGATACGTTGGACGAGAGACCATAGGCCACGACGTAGACTCCTCGGCAATGGTGACTACGCCGGGGACTTCACGGTAAACGACCTCGTTCAGCTCACGCAGAAAACTGATCGCCTCAAGGTTTTCGGCACCACCATGCTCGTTAGGAATCCACTGCCCTTCCTCACGTCCGAAGTTGAGATAGAGGACTGACGACACGGCATCGACCCGGAACCCGTCAACGTGATACTTCTTGAGCCAGAACAACGCATTTGAAAGCAAGAAGGTGCGGATTTCGGTGCGCCCATAGTTGAAGATGTAGGTGCCCCATTCAAGATGCTGCCCCTGACGCGGATCGGCATGTGAATAGAGATGTGTGCCATCAAAGTAACTGAGCGCGTGACCATCTTTGGCGAAGTGTGTCGGTACCCAGTCAAGGATGACGCTAAGGCCATGCTGATGGAGGTAATCGACGAAATACATGAAATCAGTCGGTGTCCCGTAGCGGCTGGTGGGCGCGAAATAACCGGTTGTCTGGTAGCCCCACGAGGCATCAAGCGGGTGTTCCGCGACAGGCAGCAATTCGACATGCGTGTAATTCAGACGCAATAAGTAATCGACAATCAGCGGCGCAAGTTCCCGATAGGTGTACCATGTGCCGTCGTCTTTTCGCTTCCATGAACCGAGGTGCATTTCATAAATCGTCATCGGCTCATTGAGCGCGTTGCGCTTGGTACGCGCCTCCATCCACGCTGCGTCACCCCACTCGTAACTATCGATATTTGCGACGATAGAGGCATTCTGTGGGCGCTTTTCGCAGTAGAAGCCAAAAGGATCGCTTTTACGCGCCTGATAGGCGGCTACATGCGATTTGACATCATAGCGATACAAGGCACCTTCGCCTAGACCGGGAATGAATAACTCCCAAATGCCACTAGACCCCCGCATTTGCATAGGATGCACACGTTCGTCCCAACGGTTGAAATCGCCCACCACACTGATGCGCCGTGCGTTCGGTGCCCAGACGGCAAAATTGACGCCCGATACCCCGTTCACTTCACGCAGATGGGCACCCATTTTCTCGTAGGCGTCTAGATGCTGCCCCGCGTTGAACAGATAGATGTCATATTCCGTGAGCAGCGGCGGGAAGATATAGGGATCGTAGAAGGTTTCGGTGGCACCATCGAAGCCTTGCGCTTCATAGTGATAGGTCAGTGTGGTTGGATCACCTTCTAGCGTGATTTCGAAGAACCCTTCTTCGCGCACCCTCGTCATTTCATGGCTGGTGCCGCTGCTGTCGTTGACCACCCATAAAGTCTTGGCGGTTGGACGTAGGGCGCGGATCGTGACATGCTCGTCGTCGGCTGGATGGAGGCCGAGGATATCAAATGGCGCACCATGATCCCCGTATACCAGCGCGTTGAGGGCATCCGGGTGAATATCAACGGTCATGAAGGAACCCTGCAACTCTCTTGGTGAATAGGTTAATACGGGGATTCTAAGACGTGTTAGAGGCAAACGCAAAGTACGGTATTGATTGGATGCGGTGAGCACTCTAACGGCTACTCGATGGTGCGGTGTCGTCCTAGCGGCAAATGATCCTTTAAATGATCCAAGTCGCTGCGGCGAACGGGATCATTCGTCGATCATTATTATGTTCGTTCTGACGTTCTGCATAAGGTGATTGCGGTGATCCCGCACGAGCGCGTCTGTGACCGCAGCGTAGGCTCGTATGTATGAGGTGTATGCTCCTGTTACGCAGCGAAAAGAAGCAATGCTGAACGTAACTGGCGCTCTAGGAGCAGACTGCCACTGATGTTAAGGTACGGAACAGTCTAGTGGTCTGGAAAGAGGAACCGCCAAGTTCATCTCTTTCAAGACATAGAACTGCACGCTCCAATATTCTACTACAGTCTCAAAAGAAGTCAAGTGTTCGCTTATAAAAAAGCTGTAAATAATGTATAAAAAAGCCGTCCTGATTATCAGTTCGGTTTGGTAAGGGGGAGCGGTGAGTTCAAGGGAAGCACCACGATAAAGGTTGTCCCGATCCCTTCGCGGCTCTCAAAGGTGATGTGCCCATTATGGGCATCGACGGCACGTTTGGCGATTGCCAAGCCCAACCCTGTGCCCGTAATCCTCCCGACATTTTGCGCCCGATGGAATGACTCGAAGATATGCTCTTGATCTTTCGGCGGGATACCTATGCCCTGATCCGTCACCCGGAACGTCGCATTCACGGTGTCACACGTCAATTCGAACCGCACTTCGCTTTTTTCCGGCGAGTATTTAATGGCGTTCGTGATCAAGTTAGGGAGAATGTGCCGCAACAGCTTTTCATCCATGAGCGCTTCGTTACAGTTGCCTTGGGTGATATAGGCAATAGTATGTGTCGTCACCCGCAGCTCATCAACGAGTTCTCGACAGAAGGCATCTAGATTTAGCGGCGCTGGCTCGCACTTCAGACGCCCCGCAGTGGCCTTACCCAAGGTGAGTATTTCATCCATGAGCTGTGTCATCTGGGTGATGGCTTGTTGAATGCGGTCAAACCGTTTGTTACGCTCCGTTTCGTTGAGCTTATCAATATGCTGCCGCAGAATCCATGATGCCGTCGAGATCGTGGTGAGCGGCGTACGGAACTCGTGGGAGGTCATGGAAATGAAACGCGATTTCAGCTCGTTGAGTTCCTTCTCTTTTTCGAGCGCGTTACGTAAGTCTTCCTCAGCTTGGCGGCGCAAAGTGACATCGCGCACACTGCAAATAATAAGATTTTGCTGACCTTCGAATTCAGCTACATGCGCAAGCGCAGCTTCTGCCATGAAGGTGGAACCATCCCCACGATAGGCAAGGAAATCGATGCGTTGGGAGCGACTCTCGGCACTTACTTGTCGAAGCGCCACATCAACCATCGGTAATTGATTCGGCTCCATCAGTTTGTGGATTGACTGACCACTTACTTCATACGGGATACCGAAAAGCTGACTAAACGCCGGATTAGTCTGATAGATGATGCCGTCGGCGTGGATTACTAGGATCGCGTCACTGCTGTTGTTAAGGAGAATCTCCACGTTGTCTTTGGCACGTTGAAGTTCAGCAGTACGCAGGGCAACGCGCGATTCAAGCTCGGCAGCATGATGATTGATTTCCTCGTAAAGCTGCATCGATTCGATAACAGCAGCAGCACGTTCCGCAAAGGCTTTGAGGATGCGCAGGTCTAACTCACTGAAGGCGTTAGATCTTACACTTTGCAAATCTAGGACGCCGAGAACGCCTTTTTGCGTTTGCAAAGGAATCGCTAACTCTGACCGTGTATCATACTCATTGGGAACATAGTTAGCATGTACGGCTACATCCGGTGCGTAGACGATCTTTTCGGTTCTGATCGCCTCTGGAACAATTCCCGCCCCATCCAAAAATATAGGCGCATCGGTGACGATCTGCTGTTTACCTGCCCGCGCCACACGGCGAATCTGGCGACGGTCTTTGTCCACCAGCATCAGTCCACAATCGGCTTTGACAAATTCGGTAACCACGGCTTGGACGATTTGTTGACTTAGCTTGAGGAGGCTATCGGCGTTGAACAGATAGGAAACAGCATTGTACAGCGCGCGTAATTCGTGTTGAACGCCACGATGTTGACGGCGGTCATCGGCCTCTTGTAATTCGCGTTTGAGTGCGGGAATCAGCCGGGTGAGGTGATTTTTGGCGAAAAAGTCGTGAGCGCCTGACCGCATCGAATCTACGGCAGCATCTTCACCGACCGTACCAGAAATGATAATGAACGGCAGATCAATTTCTTTGCGTTGTAGCACCCGCAATGCAGCAGGCGCGCTGAATTCCGGCATGGAATAATCAGACAAGATGATATCCCATGAGCGTGTGTCAAGAGATTCTTCCATCGCTGCCTCTGTTTGTACACGCTCATACTCAACAGCATACCCACCGCGTTTCAATTCCCGCAGTAGCATTGCCGCATCATCTTCAGAATCTTCAACAATCAATACACGCAATGGAATGCTCATAACCGTATTTCCATCCGAACTCGCCGTAGAGAATTCGGCATCTATGTCCTACACCAAAACACTGTGCTGTTCGATTCTTGGGAAATGATTGGGCTGCTCGTCCTTAGCAACTGCTACCTTGCAACCAGCCTTGTCACAAGGCATATAATCAAGCCCACGGCTTGAGAGGTGTCGGTGATTTAAGGGAAAGTGACCACGTGCGTAACAGGCAGGTTGGAGGTAGGCGATGAGAATGGGTCACAATTGGTGACAGTGTTATCAACATTATCAACATCTGAGATAGATGGCGAAGCGATATACATATATTCAAGACCTGTCTAAGTGAATAGTAGACATCCGATAACCACGCTTCCTAATATCGTCGATTATGTTCGAAATCTTACATCGATACGAAGACAAATCGTTTCGAGTATTAGGATTGATATAAATATGTAACGCCGATGATCAGTTTGAAGAATAGTCTACATCTCTCATAACGGATACACGGCGACCCGTATGATGATATGGTTGGTGCAATCGGGCTAAGTAAGAATGACACATATACAGGGTAATTATATTATATCTTGCAATAAATGATCGCGCTGGTTGAGGTCATTATATAATGACTGGAATTCTCTGCCAAGCGTGCTCATGCACGACTACAGGGTATTTCATTAAGATACCCTTAAAATAACCCCCAACGAAGACTATCGCTGCAACTTGCAGACGTTAATTCCTTGAAAATTATGCACAAATTATGCACAATTACGCTGCTACGAGCATAAAGTTAGCCGTAATCTTCCTCGCCATGATGATCCGCGGACAAGCAGATAATACACAGGAGCAGTACAACGTGCCATCTTCTATTGACGGCTTCATTTTCGATCTGGATGGTACAGTTTATCTGGGAGACCATGCACTGCCCGGTGCGGTCGAAGGCATCAGCGCGCTGCGGCGACTCGGCAAGCGAGCGTTGTTCGTCAGTAATAAGCCACTTGAGCCGCGCGACGCCTACGCCCGCAAATTGACACGCTTAGGTATCCCGACACCACCCGATGACGTAATCACATCGGGCTTTGTGCTTGGGTATCACCTCGCCAAGACAGCGCCGCAGCTCAATTTGTATGTGATCGGTGAGGCAAACCTGCACGCCGAATTGCGCGGGCACGGTCTGAAGATTCTCAACGAGTTTATCGCACAAGATCCTAAGGAAGTGATCAGCCCCGATGGCGTGGACGCCGTTGTGGTCGCCTTTGACCGGACTTTGGATTACCGGAAGCTGAACACGGCGTATCAGGCGTTAATGCGCGGGGCACACTTCTTCGCAACCAACGCGGATAAAACGTGCCCGATGCCCGGTGGCGCTATTCCTGACGCGGGCGGCACCATCGCGGCGTTGGAACACATGACGGGACGCAAGGTTGAACTACTAGCAGGTAAGCCTTCGACATTGATCATTAATGTCGCCTTGGAGCGCTTGGGCGTGCCCGCCGGACAGGTGATGATGGTGGGTGATCGGCTGGAGACAGACATCTTCATGGGGCAGCAAGCGGGCATGATCACGGCGGTGACGTTGACAGGCGTTTCTAAGCGCGAAGATGTTGCGAAAATGGAAACGCCGCCGACTTACGTGATCGAAAATCTCAGCGAATTACCCGCACTCATCGGGAGATGACTTGTTGGCACTTCCGCAAAAAACGGTGTTATACTCTCCAATGTTAAGACTACAACATCAGTGATCATAGATACTTAATGATTGTGTAGTGTTTACTTAATAGATCCTCTTTACAATACCTGACGGTGTTGTGAACAACGTCGTCGATACTCGCTTCGATGGCACTTCAATAGGAGATTTTGGTAATGTCGAAAAGAAAGTTAATCGCGCTCTTCTTAGTTGTTGGTTTGTGTGCGATGGCGATCCCCTCGTTCCAGCCAGCACATGCAGCGGTCGAGATCACGTTCTGGCACGCTATGACCGGCAATAACCAGAACATCGTCACCGCCCTCGTTGACAAATTCAACGCCTCTCAGTCCGACATTCATGTTACGGAGCAGAACAAGGGCAGCAGCTACAACGATGAGCTGAATGCGGTCATCGCCGCTTCGCAGCAGCAGCAAGGCCCGAACGTCGCCCAGATCTTCGACCTTGGCACGCCGCTGGCAATCGACTCCGGCTTCTTCACACCCGTTGAATCCATCCTCTCGGCGGATCAACTGGCGAAGATCAAGGACGACGTAGCTGCCCCGATCCTGTCGTACTTCACCGTGGGTGGCAAGCTGTACTCGTTGCCGTGGAACAACTCCAACCCGCTGCTGTACTACAACAAGGACATGTTCAAGGCCGCTGGTCTGGACGAAAACAAGCCTCCCGCGACATGGCAGGAACTTGAAGAAGACTGCGCCAAGATCATGGCAGCGAACGCCGCGCCGAATTGCATCAGTATGCAGATTTACGGCTGGTTCTTCGAGCAGTGGATGGCCTTGCAAGGCGCTGAACTGGCAAACAATGGCAATGGTCGCGCTGACCGCGCCACCGAGACCAACCTGACCAGCGACGCCGCCAAGAACATTCTGAGCTTCTGGAAAGACCTGTCCGATAAGGGTTACTGGATTTCCACCGGCAAGTTGGAAGATGGCAACGGTGCCAAGCAAATTTTCGCCTCCAAGCAAGCTGCATTCGTCATTGACAGCACAGGTTCGCTGCGTGGTCTGACTCAGAACGCCAAGGACGGCGGCTTTGAGTTGGGCACGGGCTTCATGCCTGCGAACGCCGACATCGAGCGCGTAGGCGTGATCATCGGTGGTGCCAGCCTATGGATCGGCGCGGGTCACCCTGACGAGCAGAATCAGGCCGCCGCGACGTTCGTCAACTGGCTGCTGCAACCGGAACAGATGGCGGAGTGGCACAAGGGCACGGGCTATCTGCCGATCACCAAGAGCGCTCAGGCAGTGCTGGAAAGCGATGGCTGGTTCAAGGATAACCCGAACCTGAAGACCGCCGTTGACCAGCTCAACGCCGCCCAAGCCACCAGCGCTACGGCTGGCGCGCTGATGGGGCCGTTCCCGCAGATTCGCACGATCGTCGATCAGGCGATTCAGGCAGTCACGTCGGGTACGAGCGTCGATGATGCTCTCACTGAGGCCAAGACACAGGCGGACGCCGCCCTAGCTGATTACAACAGCCGCCTCACCAAGTAGATTTCGCTTCTCTCTAGCGTGTGCCACCCGTACCAATTGGTGTGTGGGTGGCACACCGACAACGATTTAGAAAAAAGTGATTTTCTATGCAAAGTGTCTTTCGCAATCGTTGGCTCCCGTATCTGCTCTTGCTGCCGACGATTATTATCCTCGTGATGTTTTTGTATTATCCAATCCTCAGTACGTTTCAGTTAAGTTTGTTTCAGGCTGCCCCCAATGGCCTCGATTTGACTTACGTTGGCACGGACAACTTCGCGCGGCTGCTCGATCCCAAGATCACGATGAACGAGAAGACCGGCAGTCTTCAGCTCAAAGGGGAATATTTCTTTGTGCTAGGGCGTTCGCTGCTATTTTCGGTGATCATTGTTGGTGGGGGGTTGGCGCTGGCACTAGGATTGGCGATGCTGGCGAACCAGAAGGTGGTCGGCATTCGGTTCTACCGCACCCTGCTGATCTGGCCTTACGCGATCTCACCCGCGATTGCCGGGGTAGTATTCCTATTCATGTTTAACCCCGTTGGCGTAGTGAATTACACCTTTAACTCGATCTTTCATGTGCGCCCCAACTGGCTCGGCGATCCTATTTTGACGCCAGCGTTGGTGATCGCGGCTTCGATCTGGAAAAACCTCGGCTATAACATGATTTTCTATCTGGCGGGCTTGCAGAATATTCCGGGCGATCTGCTGGAAGCCGCCGCCATTGACGGGGCGAATCGGTGGCAGCGCTTCCAGAAAATCACGCTGCCACTGCTGTCGCCGTTCACCTTTTTCTTGCTGATCACGAACCTGACGTATTCATTCTTCGATATTTTCGGCACGGTAGATGTGTTGGCAGGGCCGGGGCCGAAGAATTCCACGACAGTGCTGATCTACAATTTGTATCAAGACCTGCAAGTCAATCATTCGACGGGCATGGCGGCGGCACAGTCGGTGCTATTGTTTGCGTTGGTCGCTTTCATCACGTTCATGCAATTCCGCACACGCGAAGGCAGGGTGGCTTATGGCGCTTGAGTCGATGGGCAAAGGTCGTGCAGCGCCGCGTCCAAAAATTCTCGTACATTTAGGGTTGATCATCGCGTGCTTGATCGTCGGGTTCCCGATGCTGTTCACGATCATCAAGTCGTCGCAGAGCGTCGGGCAAATCTTCGCGTATCCGCCGAGTTTCGCACCGGGTGATCAGATCATCCCGAATTACACTGCGGCGTGGACAACCAGCCGTCTAGCGCAATTGATGGGCAATACGCTGTGGGTGGCAGTAGCCGTCATGTTTGGCAAAACGCTGTTTTCGCTGATGGCGGGCATGGCGTTTGTGTATTTCCGATTCCCACTCAAGGGGCCACTATTCGTGTTCGTGCTGCTGACCCTGATGATGCCTACCGACATTCTGATCGTAGCGCTGTTCCGGTTGATGTTCAGTCTGGGTTGGTCAAACACGATTCAGGCGTTGATCGTGCCGTTCTTAGCGAGCGCGACGGGCACATTCCTGTTCCGCCAGCACTTCCTGAATATCCCCTCTGAATTGGCGGACGCTGCGCAGATCGACGGCGCAGGGCCGATCCGGTTCCTGTTCGCGGTACTCGTCCCGATCTCGTGGAACGTCATCGGCGCGTTAGCCATGATCCAATTTATCTACGTGTGGAACCAATACTTGTGGCCTTTGCTGATCATCAACGACAACCGTCGGCAGTTGGTACAGGTGGCGCTGAAAGGCATCGTCGTGAGCGCGTCCGACCTCGGTAACTGGGGTGTGGCGCTGGCGGCGGCGGTGATCGCATCGCTGCCTCCGTTGATCATTTTCTTGCTGTTGCAGGAAAGCTTTTTACGTGGCTTCGCATTCACGCGGGACAAGTAAGCGGATTAAGAAATTATAGGCGTGACAAATAATACATTTGTTCTTGAGAAGCAAGCTGTATTCTAGTCAGGTGCGTCGTGTTGGACGAAAAGTGGCGCTGACTGGCAGTGGCTACTAACAAACGTGCGTGGGTATGGTGTGTGATCCGCACTGCGTTCGCTGCCAGCCGTTATGCGTCTTCAGCGCCAGCCGTATGCAGCGGAGCGATGTCCGGCTTGAGCAGCGGAATATCCGCCACGAGCCAGTTATCGCGTTGGCGCTGCTCAAAGTTGATCTCAACTTTATCGCGCATGACGTTGACATATTTGCAGATGACATCGATGATTTCATCTTTCATCTGCTGCATCTTTTCTGGGGTAAGCTCACTGCGGTCGGTGACAAGCACAAGCTGCAAACGCTCTTTAGCGATGCTGCCGCTGCCGGGCTGCCGACGTCTGAGTAAACGCTCGAAAAATTGGTGCATACTTCACCTCACGATTATGACTACGCGGGCTGAAAGATAATTAACCACCGAATAATCGCACAATACGCTGCAAAATGCTGGTGCCGCCGTCCAAGTTCATGAACGGCACTTCTTCACCGAGAAGGCGTCGCGCAATGTTGCGGAAAGCCGTCCCTGCTTTGGAATTTGGGTCAGGCGTACCTTTGTTGCCAGCAATCAGTACGCTTTCATCATCCGGCACAATGCCGAGCAATTTGATCGATAGGATGTCTACCACGTCATCGGCGGAGAGCATCTCGCCACGGCGCACCATTTCCGGCTTGACGCGGTTGATGATCAGGCGCATAGGCAGCTTGCGGTTATTGGCTTCCAACAAGCCGATGATGCGGTCGGCGTCACGCACGGCGGAGACTTCGGGATTGGTGACGATGACGACCTCATCGGCAGGCGCGACAGCGTTCTGAAACCCGCGCTCGATGCCTGCCGGACTATCGATCATGATGAAGTCAAATTCGTCGCGCAGTTCTTTGACAATGTTCACCATTTGCGACGGACTGACGGCAGATTTGTCGCGGGTTTGCGCAGCGGGAATCAAATGAAGCGTGGGCATGAGTTTATGCTGGATCATGGCCTGCCGAATTTTGGCACGACCTTCCACCACATCGACAATATCGTAGCGGATGCGGTTTTCTACGCCCATGATCAGATCAAGGTTGCGCAACCCGATGTCGGCATCAATACAGACCACTTTCTTCTCTAGCTGCGCCAAGGCCGCCGAGAGATTGGCGGTGGTGGTGGTCTTGCCGACGCCACCTTTGCCGGAGGTGATGGTTACAACTCTAGCCACTATATGCTAACCCTTCCATGCTTCAGCCACGATACGCCCCTGCTGCACAGAGGCCATTTCCGGCTGTGGTTTGCGGCGTTTATCGTTCGGAGAGACGGTGATGTAGCCCGCAATACGCAACTGCGTCGGCGCGAGATCAAGCGCACATACCACAGCTTCTTCGTCTCCGTTGGCTCCCGCGTGGACGATTCCGCGCAGTTTGCCCCATACAATGATGTTACCACCTGCTACGATCTCCGCACCCGGATTAACATCCCCAAACACGATCACGTGACTTTGTGAACGCACTTTCAGGCCACTGCGCAGCGTGCGCGGGATCAATACGCCCGGTTCGCCGCGTTCCTCAGAATTGAGCGTAGGCGCTTCAAGCTGCTCGTTACCCGTCACCAGCGCCGTTTCTAGCCCCAGATTACGCGCCGCGCCCTGTGTCGTGACACTGCTGCTCACCACCGCCCATAACGTGATTTCGCGCCGAGTCAGGATCGCGCGCAAGTTATCCAGCTCGTGCTGCCGGACGGGACGGTCACCTACATCAAGCGCGACCCGTGCTCCTTTAAAAAAGGCACGTTTTTCGTCAATACGACTGGTCAAACGGGCGGTTGTTTCCGTCCATTCTGTGTTATCCGGCTTGATTGTAACGAGTAATCCCTCACGGATGCCTTTGATGGCAATTGGGTCATCCATAGTTTGCCGCAATGTCTATGCTGAACCGTCTCGCTTATAATGGCGCAAAGTATAGTATGAAGTGAAATCGCAAACAAGCAAATAACCCCTTTGGTTTGGAATCTATCACAGTCCTGACGGAATTCACATTTTCTTACGTGGCATTTCGTGGGCTACGTGACCAAGGCTGTGTACAATTGGCACACTCAACCTTGTATCAAAGATGCAGTCACTAGCCAGTTATGGACGATTTAGTAGGACAGAAGTTAGGGCAGTACGTCCTCACCGCCGTGATTGGATCAGGCGGGATGGCAACGGTATACCGGGCGCGACAAACCTCGATCGGGCGCGATGTCGCCATTAAGATTATCCAGCCGCGTTTGGCTCCCAATCCCCAATTCATCAAACGCTTCGAACGCGAAGTCAAAACAATCGCCTCGATGAGTCATCCGCACATTCTGAAGGTGTTTGATTACGGTCAGCAGGATGAACAGTTTTATCTGGTCATGGAGCTGATCAACGGTGGCAGTTTGAGTAGCCTGATCCACAAGGGCGCGTTAGGGTTGGAGCAGACGGCGCGGCTGTTATCGCAAGTCGCCTCGGCGCTCGATTATGCCCATGAACGCGGCGTGATTCACCGTGACCTGAAGCCGCAGAATATTATGCTGACCGAACAGGGCGACGCCATCCTGACCGACTTCGGAATCGCCCGTCTGATCAGCATCGAGGCGACAGCCCTGACGCACACGGGCGCGATTATTGGTACGCCGTTGTACATGGCACCTGAGCAGTGGGTCGGGAAAGCCGTAGACGCTCGATCCGATGTATACGCGCTAGGGATAAGCGTGTATGAGACGTTGACGGGCGAAGTACCCTACAATTCGCGCACGCCTGCCTCGATCATGTACGCGCATCTGGAAGGGCCGTTACCCAACGTCCGCACACTGCGGGGTGACCTGCCACCAGCAATAGACACGGTTCTGCATCGGGCACTGGCAAAACGCCCTGAAGATCGGTATCAATCGGCAGGCGAGTTCGCGGCGGCATTCAGCGAGGCTATTCAAAAGCGGGGCAGCATCAGTCTGCCAGCCATCAACATTGGCGGAACGCGCAATCGATTACCACTGGTATTTGGCGTGGTGATCTTGTTGCTCGCGCTGTTCGGAGGCGGCTGGTGGCTATTCAACGAGCGCAACAAACAAGCGGCAGCGGCTGCCACGGGAACGGCGATTGCGCTGCTACCTACGGATACAGCGACGCCAACCCCAACGTTGCCACCATCGGAAACCCCGACAGCACTGCCGCCGTCGGAAACGCCAACATTCACTGTAACCGCGTTGCCAACCGAAACGAGCATCCCTACCGCCACACCGACCACCCCCGCGACGGCAACAGCACTGCCGACCGAAACACCGAGCGCAACGGCGACAGCCACACGGACATTCACTCCGTCATTCACGGCTTCAGTAACAGCAACCTTCACGACCTCAGCGACATTTACGCCCGTTCCTTCGATCACGCCGACGGAGACACAAGATGCATCGATCATCGTCGTGCGGGCGTTGACGCGGCAGGCTGCCCTGACTGCGATTGCGGCGGCATCTGCCACCAAAACGCCAACTCCGAATTATGAGGCCACTAATCAGATCATCGGGCTGACGGAAACCGTCGAGGCGATTGCGTCGTTCACCCACACACCGACCATCACGCCGATCCCGCCAACCGAAGTAGCGGTCGAGCCGTTCACGACCATCGTGGCGAATGCCGAAGATGTGCCTCCTGATCAACAGCCAACAGATGTCGCATTGCCGTCGATCATCACGAACTTCGGCGGCGGGACGGGTAAATTCGTCTTCGTGCGCGACGATGATTTGTGGATCGCCAATTACGATGGCAGCGATGTCACGAGAATCCTTGCGAGTCCGTTCGATGAAGCGGCTCCAGCGTGGTCGCCAGATGGTCGCCGCATCGCGTTCCGCTCCAATCAGGATGGCGGCGCAGGTTCCAACCTCTCTGCGATGGAGATTTACATCATGGATGCGGACGGCACCAACATCGAGCGGCTGACGCATGATGAATTCGAGGACTCCAACCCGACGTTTTCGCCGGACGGTCGTTATATCGCTTATCGATCTACACGGGAAAAGCGGCGCGACAAGGCCAGTGGCCTGATCCTCGACAATGACGATATTTTCTTGATCGATTTGCAAAACAAAGATGCAGCGCCAGTCAACCTCAGCAATCACATTGATGATGATCTGACGCCGAAATGGTCGCCAACGGGCGATTTCATCGTGTTCTCGTCACAGCGTAAAGGGAACTCGTTCCAGATCTTCCGCATGAAGCCAGACGGCAGCGACATCACCCAGTTGACCGATAACGGCTTCCATAACTACACGCCAAATGTATCCTACGATGGCACCGAGATCGTGTTCTCATCCAAGATTTCTCGCGATGGTGGCGCTGGTATTTACCTTGGCAGCGCGAACGGCGGCGGCATTTCGCGGCTGTATGCGGATGGGCGGCTTAACTTACATCCGTGTTTTTCGCCTGATGATCAATGGTTGTTGTTTACCTCGCAGCCACCCAAAACAGGCACAGGCGAACCTACCTACATTATGCTGTACTCACTCGCGAAGGGCGATTATCGGGTGGTGGTGGAAGGGGAGCAACCAGCCTGGCAACCGCTTGTGAAATGAACGTCGGCTTGGCGAAGTGGCATCATCAACATCTCACACAACCCTGTTTCTGAACTTTCATCATTGGAGCAGTCCTATGTCTATCCACGCCGATCAGCGACAACATGAGGTTGAAACCGCTGTCGAACAACAGCTTAAGCAAGCAAGAGCCGCCGCCGAGATGAGCTTTGAGCAGATGATCGCCCAGTGCCAGACTCCCGGCATCAGTGTGGCTGTCATTGACGAGGGACGGGTCGCATGGTGCGCTGGCTATGGTGTGCGCCAGTATGGGCAGCCTGAGCGTGTCACGACGGAGACGCCATTTCAGGCGGCGTCGATCAGCAAACCTACTGCGACACTTGGCGTCTTGCGCATGGCAGAGGCCGGAGTGCTTGATCTCGATGAGGATGTGCATGAGCGGCTCAAGTCGTGGCACCTGCCCGCTGTGAATGACGTAATGCCGCGCATTACACCGCGTATGCTGGTTAGCCATTCCGCCGGACTGAGCGTACACGGTTTCATCGGCTACACCGTTGAACAGCCGCAACCCACCCTGCCCGACATTCTCGACGGGACGGGGCTGCACGTTACGAGCGAACCCGTCCGGTTGATCAATCTCCCCGGCCTCACCTATGACTATTCGGGTGGCGGCTACACGCTGCTGCAACTCTGGCTAGAAAATGTGACCGGAGAGAGCTTTTCGTCGCTCATGCAGCGGTGGGTGCTGGAACCACTCGGCATGACGCACAGCGCTTTTGTGCAGCCGCCAACGCCGGAGTTTGCTGCTCGATGTGCGTCCGGGCACTATTATGATGGACTGACGATTCGTGGCGGCTGGCACGTCTATCCAGAATTGGCAGCGGCAGGCTTGTGGACAACGCCGAGCGATCTGGCGATTTTGACGCTGGCGATTCAGGCGGCGCATCGTGGCGAGCATCCGCTCATCTCTAAACACACGGCGGATCTGATGTTGACTCCGCATATTCCCATGTCCGAAGCAGGTCAATTCCGCGCGTTGGGCTTTCAGGTGCAACGTGTTGGAGGGAGCCAGTACTTTTCCCATAATGGCTCGAATGCGGGCTTTCGATGCCATCTGAATGCCAGCGCTGACGACGGGCGTGGCTGCATCGTGATGACCAATGGGGAGGGTGAATGGACGCGGAAAATCATCGCATGGTTCGCGGATGCCATCATGCAAGCCTATGCATGGCCTGCCACGCAGACCGAACCAGCTCAGGCTGACAGAAGCTTCGATCCCGCCGTGACGGGGCAGTACAAGCTCGGTGATCAGCTCATTTCTATCGAATTGGAGGCTGGCACGCTGAAAATCCGGATGCCCGATCAACCGATCATGGCCTTGTGCCAAACTGACGCGGCAACGTTTCAGGTCGAAGGGTTAGCCACGATTATTCGCTTCGGCGTCGTCAGCGCGGAACAGCCTCCCCAAGCGATGACTATTGAACAGATCGGACGAACGCTCACAGCGTATCGAGTCTAGACGAGAACAAAGAAGCGCACCCGATTGGAGAAGTGCCCAAAAGTCATGCCGCTCCCATAGACGAATGGAGAAGTCAGCATTTGTATGCACGTCTTGACCCCTGCTAAAATTCCGACTGAGCCATGACGCGCATTTAGGGAGCTGGGAGCGACATTGTACCTGATAGATGGGCACAACCTGATCGGGCAGTTGCAAGATATTTCACTCGAAGATCCGCAGGATGAAGCCAAACTTACGCAAGCGATTCGTCGCTACTGTATGCGGACGCGGGTGCAAGCGACGGTTATTTTCGACAATGGCGTCATCGGCGGATTGTCGCGCGAACTTTCCAGTTACGATGTGAAGGTGATCTTTGCCCCGCACGGCGTGCAGGCGGATGGACTGCTGATGCGGCGTGCCCGCGAACACGGCACGATCAAGGGCAACTACGGCAATATGATCCTCGTCAGTTCGGATCGACGCATCACGCAGTTGTGCTTCGCTTACGGAATCGAGACCATGCCATCCGAGGAATTCGCGCTGCTGCTCGGTCTGCGTCCCGTTGAGCGCGAAGTGGAAGTCGCCCCAAGCAAGACGGAAACGCGCATCTATTTCACCTTTGAGAAAGACCCTGATCCGCATGTGACGACAGAAGAAATCGTGTATTGGTTGACGATTTTCAAGCGTAGACAGGCCGAAGTCCGTGCAGCCCGAAAAGCAGCACAAGATCAACTAAATCCGAAGAAGCGTCCATCGGGGTAAGCAAATCCACTTTAGTACGTCAGATCGTAGTGATCGTTAGCGGCGGGGTATGAGTCAGGAGTCTTCATGCGTATTGCACTCGTGTCGTCATGGTATAGAGATGTTAGCGGTGGCAGTGGAACGGCGGTCTTTTATCAGGCGTTTGTCGGCGGGCTGAAGCAGCGCGGCTACGATATTGACGTGATCTCGCCCAAGTTCACCTCCGAGGGATATGTCGAAGTTACGCTAGAACGATTTTTATTCAACACCGAATTACGCACCGATCCGCGCATTCAAGCTGCCGACGTGGTGATCGGGTTCGATTACGATGGTTATGGCCTTGATCCTGTACACAATCCGCCGCTGATCTGCTCGGCGCACGCGGTCTTTGCCGATGTGCTGAATTGGGAAACTGACCCCGTCCGCACGATGGTGCAAGCACAAGCCTATTTCGATCAGGTCGCGATGGAAAAATCGAGAATCGTGACCATCGGCAGTCAGTACGCCAAGGATCGCATCGTGGCTTTGTATGGCATCGCGCCTGAGAAAGTGCAGGTAATCCATCACGGGATGCTAGACGCGCCGTGGATGAAGTACATCGATGCCGAGCCGCGCGTGCCGAACGATCATCCCGTGATCCTGTCGGTGGGCAAGATGTATCCGCGCAAACGCACGAATATCCTGCTACGGGCGATTGCCCTGCTGCGGGACAAATATCCTACCGTCGAGCTGCGCGTGGCGGGGGATGGCTTAGAGGAGGATCGACTGCGACAACTGTCTAGCGATCTGCATTTGGACGGCAATGTCACATGGCTTGGCTATGTTGGCGATGATCGGCAGATGGCGCGGGAGTGGCGTCAAGCCGATATATTCGCACATTCGAGCAGTCAGGAGACGTTCGGTTACGTCTACCTCGAAGCCATGCGGCTGGGCAAGCCAATTGTGGCAGCACGGGCAGGCGCAGCACCGGAAGTCTTAGGCGATGCAGGGCTGTTGGCGGAGGCCGAAAACCCCGAAGCGATGGCGAACGCGCTGGATACGATGCTCGGTAGTCCCTCCTTGCAAGCGGCCTACAGCGCCAAAGCGGTGAAACGTGCGCAGCTTTACCCGCATAGCAAGATGGTGGATGGCTATGTCGAGGTAATCGAGCGCGTGGTGCGCCAAGCGCCACGCCGCAACTACCAATGGCAGCCAGTCGAGTCAGCGGCAGACTAACGCGTCCTGACCGCCGACAACGAGAGATTCGTGTTACCTCGCCAAAGTCACGTCCATAAGGCGTTCTTGCGCCGGACTCCAACTTTTCATCGGCGTGGGGACGGCGAGACGTGGATCAGCGAACAAAGCGCGAACTTCATCGAAGGCGTCATTGCCGCCTTGCGTCGCAGATGCTACACGGTCGAGCAGGGCTTCATCCTCACTGCTGAGGGCGAGATCGGGATCGGCATAGTTCCACTGATCCCAACACAACATCTCATGCTTGTTGAGCGCTGCCAAGTCGTGCATCAAGCGCCCGCGAATGAAGCCCCAACCGCGCACCGGCACTTCAGGCCACAGCCCAAATAGTTCAGGATCGGCCTTTTCGCGACGGCACATTTGCCATGCCATGCCGCCAACCACGAAGCGATCACGCGGGACGTTGGTCACGTCGAAGCCCCAATTCGGATCGGGTGGCAGTTCGGAATCGACCAGTTGCCAGCTTGTGCCGTTCCAATACTCGACCACCACATGATCGATGTAGTAGCCCTTGACGAAGTAGTCCGCGAAGCCAGACCGTGTACGTGCCGGAACGCCCAAATAACGCAGCATCGAACAGAACAGTACCGAGAAGTCGCGACAGCAGCCGACGAATCGGTTGGCTGGCGTGCGTGCTTCCGTCAGCGTGCGCGAGTCCATCTCCAGCAAGCGGGCAAGGATGCGCGGGGCGTAACGGGTATCGATCTCGCACAGACGCGCATAAGGGATGGTGCCGCCGACGAGATGCCGCTCTCCAACGTAGTGTAGCACTAAGCCCTGCACAGCGTGACACAAGCCGGGGATGTCATGCGGAAGCGCTTGGTAAAGATAGCTGAACTCTTTTGGATCGGTGATGAAGCTTTGCGACATGTAGAACGCTTGCGTTGTCATAACAGCTCCTGTTTGATGTGAAGACATTGCCGAGTATGCGGTAAATCCGAGCGATCATGTCACCGAACTATTGGGCTGTTTGGTAAGGTCGCGGTATAATACCTTCATTCTGCGCGGAAATTCAGGTTTATTGGCTCAGTGTCTGCGAATCGCCTCTTCGAAAACGCCTATCGTCTGCGCGGCAATGCGATCCCACGAAAACGACAGCGATAATTCACGGGCTTGGACGCCTAATTTTGTGCGCAAAGCTGGATCAGCCGCCAAGTCGCGGATGGCAGCGGTCAATTGCGCGGCATCAGGTTGAATCAGACGTACCTGTTCGCCGTCGCGTAGTTCTGGCAGCGCAATTTGCGGCTGTGTGGTGATGATCGCGCAGCCGTGCGTCAAACCCGCCATAAAGCTGCCACGACGGTACGAAACGCCATCACGATAGGGCAAGAGCAGCATATCACAGGCGTGCAAATTGGCACTGACCAGCGGATTATCCACGAAGCCTGTCCAATGGACGCGCGAATCGAGGTTCAACGTGCGAATCAGCGCTTGGACTTCGCGGACTTGCGTGGCATTGCTGGCATCGCTGCTGCCCACATTGCCGCCGATCATCAGCAAATGGAGATCAAGCCCCTGTTGAACCGCGCCAGCTACGCCGTTCAAGAGAATATCGATGCCCTTGCTGACGTTCAAAAAGCCGAAATAGCCCGCGAGAATGGCATCCGGCGGGATACCTAGCTGCGCTCGCCACGTCGCGCGATCATAATCGAGTGGTGGCTGGTCAGAGATGTTGGAACCGATGGGAATCGTATGCAACGATGGGATGTCTGGCGCTGACCGCAACTGCTGCGCATCCTGACGGTTGGTGACGATCACCGCGTTCGAGGTCTGCGCGACGTATAACAGCGCTTGTTGGCGCAGCGATCCCGCTTTGGGGAACAGATACGGCACCAGCAGGTCGTGATAAGTGGTGACGACAGGATAGCGACGCAGCAGCCTCGGCAGCAGGTGGATCATCTGCGACATTTTGAAGGCGGCGGCCTCGTACTGGATGTTGATCACATCGGGGCGCTGCTCGGCTACCCACTGCTGGATCGTGCCGAAGGTAGCGGCGTTCCAACTGCGGATCGACGCGTTGAGTTGAATGCGTTGATCGCTGTGCGCCGAAACCGTAGTGGATGGATCGGGGCGGCTGGTCAACACGCTGATCGCGTGCCCCTGATCCGCCAGCGCGACCGCCAATTCGCGGCTGAAATCGCCCACGCCGCCTTGCATGGGCGGATATTCGCCCGTGATGATACTGATGCGCATAGTGGTTATTGCTTCTTTTCGCGGCGCAACCAACGCGGGATCAAGCTCCGCAGTTTGCTGAAGACAAAGGTGCGGCGCGCCTTTCGCCATGCTTGCAGTGCTTGCCGTTCATCTTCGGCGCGGAGGCCACGCGGTGGCGAGTAGCGCTCGACAATGTAGTTGTCGGTGATCTTCATAACGGGCTGCGTACTCGGCGGCACATCTCGCGCAATGCGGCGACCCTGTTCGAGCGGCGTTTGGGCACCATGCAGTGGCACCTTCAACCAGTTGGCGTAGATACGTAGACGGGCATAGGCACGACCAATCGGGGACAGCTTGTCCAAGCCGCGATACTCAACCCACCACAGCGCCCCTACGCCAACGAACGACAACAGCGCCAACAATCCACCGACGATGAACAGGACGTTGAAAATATTCTGCGCGGCGGGCGGTACTTCCAAGAACGACAGCGGCGAGAGCGGCGTCGGCGTCAGGGTTGGCGTGGGTGAGGGCGGCACCAGTGGCGTTGGCGACGGTGTAGCCGTGAATGTCACTTCCAATTCTGGCGGCACGGTCGGAGTCGCAGTCGGCAGCCCCGCCCCTTCGGTCGGTGCAACCGTTGGTGTGAGCGTTGGCGGCTCGGTCGGCGTGGGAGTTAGGGTTGGCGTCGTCACCTGCGGATCGGCACGGTCGAGGCTTTGCTGCGCGGAAGTCGGTTCGAACTCTACCCAACCGATGCTCGGAAAGTACACTTCGACCCACGTATGCGCGTCGCGCTCTTGGACGAGGTACAACTGCTGGTTAGAGGTGAAGGCGCCCTCCGCAAAGCCTGCCGCCATCCGCGCTGGAATGTCGATCATCCGCAGCATCATGACCATCGCGGAAGCATAATATGTGCAATATCCTTGGCGCGAGTTAAACAACGTCCACTCGATCAGTTCCGTACCCGGCGGTGGTTGCGCAGGTGTCTCCCGATATTCGATGTTAGCCCGTAACCAACGCTCTATCGCCTTCGCTTTGTCGTAAGGCGTGACCGCCCCTGCTTCGTTCACAATCTGTTGCGCCAAATCGCGTATACGCAGCGAGAGTACAGGCGGCACCTGTAAATTACGTTGCTTGACCCACACCGGATACGCCAAACTGGCCGTATTGCGCAACGTGGGCGCATCCGCCGTTACCACCGACGAGACCACGTTATAGGTATCGCCTTTGCGTAATGCTTCTTGCGGACGAATTACCGAGGGATCGTAGGCACCACCGCCAACACGATCAAAATCGACGGTGACGGGCATGAACGCAGTAGTGATCTGTGGCGCGGCATACAGCAATTTGGTCGAAGCTAGAATCGAAAAGTGCTGAGTGATCTCTTCATGTACCGTGGGCGCATTGTCGGCGTAAGTCACGCCCCATCCACTCGGACGTGGTTCCGTCTGCGTACGGGGTGATGTCCACTCGCCGTTGACATAGGTATCAAATACGCGGGATTTCCAGTAATAACGGGCGATAGGAGGCGCACTGACACCCATCACCAACTGATCGCCTAATTGGATCGCACCGCCGAGTTTGAGCGTGTCGCCGCCGTAGTAGTCTGCCGTCGCCACGCCCTGATTATCCAACGAACTGAACAGCTTATTGAGCAGCTCGACCAACTGATCCATATTGCGGTTGTTGATGAAATTCTGAAAACGTTGGGCATTATCATCGGCGTTGCCTGTCGGCAGTAGCCACGCAATCACCAGCAGGACGATGCCCAACAACGCACCCGCCCGAAAGAACCAATCGCGCAGATTGGCGGTGAAAGCGACCCGATTGGCGTACCAGTCGAACTCGCGCGCCTCGATATGTGAACGCACGATCAGCAGTAAGCTTAGAAATAGATAAATAATCAGGTAGCCATCGATAGCCACTGTCTGCGCGTTGTAGAAGCTGTTGAGGATCAGCACGATCCCCGGCGGCAGGATCGCACGCCAGACGCGATCAATACGGAACGTATGCCACGCCGTGTTATGCCCCAAAAACCACACCAGAATCGAGAGGAACAGGATCAGCAGATACGGGTCGAGGCCGCCCGTGCGATCCAGTCCGCTGCTGACCGATCCCACAAACCGCGTGAAAATCTCCCGAATCCGCGTCACCACGTCACCGGGGGCGGAAAAGAACTGCACCGCCACAATCGTGCCGACCGCATAAACGGCGCTCAACAGGAGTGCCATCAATTCTGAATAGTGGCTGCGGGAGAGGAGAAACCCAAAAATAACTGACAGCAACGCAATCGGGATCAGTTGACCGAGTTGTATTTGCCAGCCATTCACGCCCGGATCAACGATGTTGAGCGAAGCGTTGAAAGCCAACACCGGAATCAACATGATCAGGCAGGTGATAATCAGCGTCGAAAAATCGCCCCGCGCGAACATGGTACGTAGCGAGTTTCGCCAGCGCCGCCACCGTGCGCCGAAAATAGATGAAAAGGACGAATTGGCACGCTTACTAGTCACTGTCATGGGTAAACCTCTGAACGTAGTCTACTGTTCGATTTGCCCAAGCGCAATAGTTGTGCGTTATGCCTCACGATTCTATAATCGTGGCGCACATCAACCACAGGGTAATGAGCGATCAGTGGTTGGTTATCGATTAGTTCCTTTGAAGGAGAAACTAAATGATTATGAAACGTATCGCGATCGTTGCGCTGGCGAGTTTACTCGCACTCGGCGCAACAGCAGGCATCAACACCCACTCTGTGAAAGCTCAAACCGAACTGAAGATCGGTCTCGTCACCGACGTCGGTGAGGTCGATGACCGCAGCTTCAATCAGAGCGCATGGGAAGGTGCACAAGCGGCAGCGAAGGCTGCTGGTGGTACCGCCGATTACGTGGAAACCAAAGACCCCGCTGACTACGCCAACAACATCGCCCAATTCGCGGACAACGATTACGACATCATCATCACGGTCGGTTTCGCGCTCGGTGAAGCCACGGCTACCGCCGCCAAGAAGTATCCTAATATCCACTTCATCGGCGTTGACCAATTCCAAGGCGAAGCGATCACTAACTTGACTGGCTTGATCTTCACCGAAGGCAAAGCTGGCTTCCTCGCTGGTGTATTAGCCGCCCGCCTGACCAAGAGTGGCACAATTGCCGCCGTACTCGGTACTGACCAAGTCCCGCCCGTCGTGGCCTTCAAGAACGGCTACGAAGCTGGCGCGAAGTACATCAACCCCGACATCAAGATCCTCTCCACCTATCACCCCGGTGGCTTGGCAGTCGCGTTCGTAGACCCCAAGTGGGGCAGTGACACGGCGAAGCAGGCGCTCGATCAGGGTGCAGATGTGGTGTTCGGCGCTGGTGGCAAGACTGGCAACGGCGCACTACAGGCTGTTGCCGAGCGTACGACCAAGGACAAGCCGCTGTACTGCATCGGCGTTGACACCGACCAGTGGGATACCGTGCCAGAAGCGCAGCCCTGCCTCGTTTCCAGCGCGATGAAGTTGATCACCAAGGGCGTGGTTGACATCGTCAAGCAGCACACCGATGGCACGATTACGGCTGGTAACTTCGTAGGTGATGTTGGCCTCGCTCCCTTCCATGATTTTGAGTCGGTTGTACCGGACGAAGTTAAGAAGGAACTGGACAGCGTCAGCGAGAAGCTCCTCAGCGACGAGATCAAGCTGAACGGTGACGGCACGATGGCTGACATGAGCATGGAAGCCACGCCAGAAGCGACCCCCGCCAGCTAGTTTCAGTTAGCTTTAGGCAGATTTCTGCAAGGGCGAGTCGTGCTGACTCGCCCTTTTTAATTCACATCCCGCAGTTGACCCCGTAGATCGTTCAGCAGAATATTCCGCTTGGTAATTGGATCGATCATGTACCAGTGCAGCCACCCGTTACAAGATGGCGCTTGGGTCAGCTTTGCCCCCACCGCGTGGATCGAACCAACCAACGCACCACATTGCAGCTTGCCGTTGTCTAAAACGGTGGCAGGCTGATTGGTGACGGTGAAATACAGCGTTTGACCCGCCGACACTAAGCCCGCTTCTAGCAGCCGCTTGAATGGCACACGCGGTGCTTTGTCGGCGGTCACGGTGAGCGGCAGCAGAGCTTCTTCCGCCAACGGTTCAACCACCTCGATGCGCTGCTGCGCGGCCTGAATATAGGCCGCCTCTCGCTCGATCCCGATCCACTGACGGTGCAGTTTGCGCGCCATCGCCGCCGTGGTGCCGGAGCCAAGAAATGGATCGAGGATCACGTCGCCCGGTTGGCTGCTGGCAAGGATGATACGTTCGAGCAGCGCTTCGGGCTTCTGTGTGGGATGCAGTTTTTTGCCGTCCGCGTCTTTTAGGCGTTCCGCCCCCGAACAGAGCGGGATTTTCCACACACTGCCAAGCTGCTTGGCGTCGTTAAACTGCTTCATCACCTGATGATTAAAGGTGTAATGGCTGCTTTCATCACGCGCCGCCCAGATCACGAATTCGGCATCATTTTTCAGCCGCTTGCCGCGAAAGTTCGGCATCGCGTTGGGCTTGTACCAGCACACGGTATTGAGCAACCAGAAACCGAGCGATTGCATCTGACTGCCCACCCGAAAAATGTTGTGGTAGGTGCCGGATACCCAGATCGTGGCGTTGGCGGACATCACACGGCGTGCCGCGCGCAGCCAACGCTCGGTGAATTGATCGTAGGCGGCGAAATCGGCAAAGTGATCCCACGCATCATCAACCGCATCGACCTGCGTCATGTTGGGTCGCCACAGGTCGTTGCGTAGCTGTAAGTTGTAGGGCGGATCGGCAAAGATGAGATCGACGGACGCTTCGGGCAGCGACTCCATCATCTCGATACAGTCGCCCACGAGTATTTGATCCAACGGAAGCTCAAGCTGTTGCGGCATAAATGCTCAGGTGCGCTAGGTCGTTACCTAGTTTTACCATGCGCGAGTCGGATTGTCTAGCTGCCCGCACTTGAACGGCACAGCTAGACAATGCATCGACGTTAGAATACCCACTCCGCCGCGATGCGATCTAGGAGCGCGGTGCGGAACGGGATCGTGCTGATCACGACCTGTTCATGGGCGGCGTGCGCACCTTCGCCCATCGGGCCGAGGCCGTCGAGCGTGGGGACGCCGATGGCCGCCGTGATGTTGCCATCACTGCCGCCGCCGCTGCCTTCTTCCGGCAGATCGAAGCCCAATTTGGCGGCAAGCTGCTTGGCTTGGTTATAGGAGCGATCCATCGTCGCATCGCGTTCCATTGGCGGGCGGGCGTTGCTCTGCGAGACGCTAATCTGCGCACCAGCCAAGACGGGCGTCAGCGCTTGCATGGCGCTGTTAACGCGGTCGGCTTCGGCTTTGGTCTTGAAGCGCACATCGACCTGCGCCGTGGCTTCGGCGGGGATCACGTTGAAAGCCGTGCCGCCATGCACCACCGTAACCGAGACCGAGGTGCCTTTGTCCAGCGCGTTGACCTCGGTGATGCGCAAGGTTTGATGCGCCAGTTCGACTACCGCGTTGATGCCTTTTTCCGGCGCATTGCCCGCGTGAGACGATTTGCCCTTGACGCTGACGTTATAGGTCGCGATGCCTTTGCGCCACGTCTTGAGGCCGTTGTTAGTGGCGGCGAACTCCATCACGAGGCAGAGGCCAACCTGCTTGGCGGTTTCTTCAATGAGCGTCCACGAATTGTTGCTACCCGTTTCTTCATCACTGGTGAACAGCGCCCAGATCGGACGGTCGGGGAATTCGCCGCGATCTTGCAGCCCTTTGAGCGCCGAAAGGACACAGGCAATGCTGCCTTTCATATCCCACGTGCCGGGGCCGATCAGACGGTCGCCTTCGACGTGTACGGGACGCTGCGCCAAGGTGCCAACGGGCCACACCGTATCCATGTGCATCATGAACAGGATGGGTGTGCCGGGACGGTCGGCGTTCCACTTGGCGAGCAAAATATCACCGACCTGTTCGCGGGCAAAGCGTTGCACCTGCGCCTTGAGGGTGTTGGTCAAATAGCCCTCGATGTAGTTCGCCAGTTCATCGACATGAATTTTGCTGGAAGTAGGCGTCTCAAAATTTGCCAGCGTCGTCGTCAGGGCCACGATGTCATTCACGCGGTCGGCATAGTATTGCACGAGATCAGTCACGAAAAATCCTCCACTTTTGCTTGGGTGAATCCGTAGTCGGTTAAACAGGTAACCGGAGATCATATCCCAAGCGCCCCAACCTGCAATGGATTGGCGACCAATTGCAGGCTGAAGACCGTATGCAGCATTAATGCGGCGTGGCGGTGATCACCCACGGCGTGTTGGTGATGATGATCGGGAAGGCAGTCGGCGCGGTGGTTCCCGTTGCTATCGGCGCGGTAGTCGGGACGCCCGCGCCCGCTAGCACAATCGGGATGCTGGCTTGCTGCGAGATATTGCCGCTGCGGTTGAGCGTGTAGGCCACGATATAAGCATCCGTGCGGGCGGCAGGCTGCGCGATGGTGATCGCCACCTGCCACGGGCCAATGGTGCCGACGGCGCTCTGGATCGTAGCGACGCCATTTGCCAACACCTGCTGCGATCCATTGATGATCTGCACGTTGACGATGTTGTCGTAAGTCGCGCCGCTGCCCGTGACGGTGATCTGCGTGCCCGCGTGGACGGAACCAATCGCAGGCGCAGTGATGAAGAAGTTCGTGACCTGTTCGCCGCCACTGGAACTGCTTTGTGTCGGCGTCGGGAGGCGTGTCCCCACACCAGCCGTGGTCGTGTTGGCGGTGGCGAGGAAGACGGCACTGGCCTTCGTGAGCGCATCAGGCGTCTGGACGGTCAGGGTGAGCGAGATCGTTTTGTTGAGCGCTACCGTGCCGATCTGGGCGGGCAAGCTGATGGCGAATTTGAGGATGCCGCCTTCCGCGATGGTCAAATCTTTGGCGAGGGTGGTTGGCGTGCCACCATCCGGCGTGACCAGCAAATTCACCTTGGCTCCCGCCGTAAAGCCCGCCACACCGAGCGTGATCACCGTACCGGGTGGCCCGCTGACCGGATCAAGCCCCAAGACAGGCACTTGCAACGCGGGCTGCGGCGGCGCGGAAGTCGGGACGGCTTCGCTGCCGAGGCTACACGCCATTACACTCAACGCAAGCATCGTCAGCAGTAGTGAAAAATGGCGAACAGCACGCATCGCAACGCTCCTCGAAAAAGTGCTTAGTCCTAAGTGCTGAGTGCTAAGTCCATGCGGTTGCATGGCGATGGACAGGCAGGGGAAGCACCAGACCCTACGCTTATAGTACCACGAAGACCCTAACAGGGGTCTCAATAGCTGCCGAAGTAGCCACAGCGTGGTATTCTTATGGTACAAGTGATCTACACATGATGAACGCTGACGAGCGACAGTATGCAATCTCCAAACGTATGTCTTGATCCGATGCGACGACCCCTGATGGTTGTGATCGCGCACAACTCTCCCCGATCTAGCGAGGTGCGGTAAATGGCCTACGTCCGTGTGACCATCCCCGCCGCCGCGTTGAATCTGGGGCCGGGGATCGACTGCCTTGGATTGGCGCTGGCGCTGCATAACACCGTCGAGATGAGCTTGCGTTCCGATGATGAGCAGCGCATCACGGTGGCGGGTGCGTCGGAATTGGCGGGCGAGATGGTGCTGCGCGGCGTCGAGATGATCATGCACCTGATCAACCGACCGCTGCCGGGGCTGGATATTTACTGTCAGGCGTCGATCCCGTCGCGGTGCGGGTTGGGCGATGACGAGGCGTGGCTGATCGGCGGGCTGATGGCGATCAATAACCTGCTCGGCGCGCCGCTGCACCGCGAAAAGATCGCGGAGATCGCGGTTAAGCTGACCTCGGTGCCGACCGCCGCGATCACCGAGCTGATGGGTGGGTTGACGGTGATCAACCCCGCCAGCACGGTCGGCGGCGAGCTGTTGTACCGACGCTTGGAGATCACCTCGATGAAGGTCGTGCTGGTGGTGCCGGAAGTCGCCAACTACCGCGCCAAAGCCAGCGAATTGGCCTTGCGGGTTGCCAACAGCGATTACAAAACCAATATCAGCAACGCGATTCTGGTGGCGGAAGCGATGCGCAAGGGCGATTACAAGCTGCTGTCCCGCGCGATGGTCGATCCGATCTTGATGACCCCGCGCTTGGCCTTCATCCCCGGCGGCGACGCGGCAATCCTCGCAGCGAAGTCGGTGGGCGCGGCGGCGGTCACGATCAGCGGTGACGGGCCGACGCTGGTCATGTTCGCGCCCGCTAACCACGAGCAGATCGCGGCGGTGGCGGACGAGACGTTCCGGCGTACCGGTGTCGCGTGCCGGACGTGGATCGTAGGTGTCGATACGCAAGGTGTAGCGATCAGTCTGCGCGGCTGAGTGCCTCGGTTCCCCCTCGATGATCCCTGAAATGATCCGGTTGGCTGCGGCGGTAGGGATCATTGGGGAAAAAGTGCTAAGTGCCAAGTGCTGAGTGCTAGGCACTAAGTCAAGAGAAGTCCTTCGCGCTGAGTGCTTAGTCCTTAGAATAGGGGCGGCATCAGGAGGGAGTGCTGAGGCGGGTATCGGCGGCATGGCAGATGACGCGAGTGAAACGCCGCCCAACGTTGAGCCGTCAGGATTAGCGTACGAAGTCCCTCCGCGACTCAGCCCTGAATGTTTTTGTGTATTTCCTACATCATTTTGTTCAATGTCATCAATGTCAGGGTTAAGAAACGAAGACTCGATGGGATTCGGGCAGGAAGAAGATGCGATTGAGGTAGGCGATGGGAAGGTAGGGGCAGCTTCCGCCTCGTCATCGTCGGGATCGGTAAGGATGATGATGGGATGGGATGGGGTCGCCAAGTTGATCGTAGGGAGGGCGGAGGATGGTTCGTCATCCCAATCGTCGTCGGGATCGGTCAGGATAAACCTCACCCCCAACCCCTCGGAAGATAGCGTTAAGTGCTGAGTGCCAAGTGCTAAGTCAGGATCAGTGCCGTTCGCTGTTGAAACGACGGGCTGAGAGAATGTAGGTGCGGTGGTGGCACATGGTTCGTCATCCCAATCGTCGGGATCAGTCAGGATAAGCCTCACCCCCAACACCTCTCCATTGCCATGGAGAGGGGAGATGGCAGATGATGTTTCGTCGTCAGTAGAGGAAGAAAGTTCGATTTCCGGTGCTTGGTCGGGAGACGGCGTAATTGAGTCGGGCGGTTGGAGGACAGGCGCGGGGGTACGGGTTGGTGAGGCGAGATAGTTGCCAAGTTGAATAAAGGCCAGTTCGGCAGCGGCGGGGGTGCGCACGATTTTCGGGACGAGCGAGGCGGGATTGCCTTTAACGGGTTGTAGATCGGGCGTGACTTTACCTGTGACCCAACTCATGATGCCTCCAAGACGGACTGATATCGAACGGACGAGCACGCTATGACCTATCGGGGTGAACCGATGGCGGAAATCGCAGAAGCAAAGCAGATTATTCGTGGTCACTGTTCGAGGAATGACACTTCGATCAGTGATTGCAAGAAGGATACAACGGATTTTCGAGCTTGAACATCCTTACATTTGTAAGGGTCTACACGTAATATTACGAAGCGAAATAAAGAGCCTGTTGGACGTTATCCATTGCTATCCAGAAGGAGTTAGTAAGGGGAAAATTGGTGCAATTTTGAGCATTAATTGGTCTGTCTCGCAAATAGGATGGAAACGAACTACGCTCGTATCAGCGGAGTATATCCTGCGTTATTCGTGAGACAGACCATTAATGGTGTTTAAGGAATTAGGCAGGCAAACGATCCCCGATGTCAAGCGCTTTGGGCAGATGCGCCATCAGTACGCCAACACCGACGCGCTGGATGCCCGCTTGCTGGCAGCGTAGGGCTATCTCATTCCGCCCGACCGTTGGGCACCGCCACCTGCCGTGTACGAAGAACTGATGCAGCGCTTGACGGAACGCGAGGCGGTGGTTCATATGCTGACCCAAGAACGTAACCGCTTGCACGCACTGACCCGGCGTCCAGCTCAAGGAGATTGACGCTTACTTGCGCCGCACCCTCATCAGCGACCATGCGTGGACGGAAGCGGATTAGCTGTTGGTCGGCACCTTGGCCTTTACTGCCTGTGCCTCTCCTCAACAAGCCGCCGCTTATGCTGGCGCGGTGCCCATGCCCCGTCAGTCCGGCTCCAGTTTGCACGCCACCGCCCACATTCATCCCGCTAGCCATGCTCGCTTGCGTACCGCTTTGTTTAGCGCTTCCTTGTCCGCCGTGCGCTTTAATCCCAGCTGGCGTCCCTTTTACCAGAAACTGCGCGCCGCTGGCAAACCCGTCAAGGTCGCCCGCCTCGCCGTCGCTCGTAAGCTTATCCACATTGCCTGGGCTGTCGTTACTAAACATTCCGATTTTGACCCCCATCGAGGGACTTTGATTGCTTGACAGTCAATACCGTATCTGCGGGACTCACCCTTGAGCAAGTATTCGGGTTTGCTTCAAGACAATAATCGGGCGGGTTAGGGGAAAGCGCATGATCCCGTCATTTGGCGCGGGATCATGCGTCGTGAGATGATTATTCGGGTTTTTGACCAGCAACGAGGGCTGTTTCCGCCGCGCGCAATACCTCATCGGCGGGCGAGACGATGCTCTCGATGGTGCGCGGGACGAGAATATCGGGGACAACGCCCGTGCCTTCTACGACTTCCTTGCCGCTGGCGTCTTGGAAGCCCGCCGTCGGCAGTTGGAGGTAGCCATCGTTGGGCAGGTAGTAGCCGCCACCGCTGACCGTGCCCGCCGCGCCAGCCGATGGCGTGTAGCCGACGATCAGGGCGCGTTTGGTGCTTTTGAAGGTGTAGGCGAACAGATCTGCCGCGCTGACGGTGTTTTCATCCACGAGCACCGCGACCAAGCCCTTGTATTCGGGTTCACGCGGGATGATGCGCGACGTATAGGTGTAGCGTCCATCGACGGTGTACACATCGCCAATGGTCATGGTGGTGTCGAAGAAGCGGCTAGAGAGCGCATCCGAGATTTGCGACCAACCGCCACCATTGCCGCGAACGTCGATGATGATGCCGGGCACGTTGGCCTTGATCAGCCCGTCCAGCGTTTTGTCGAAGTTGGTCATGTCGCTGTAGTCGGCAAAGCTGGCTAACCGAATGTAGCCGATGCCGGAGGGCAACACATCTTGATTGAGTTGCAGATTGTCGCCGGGAATGTTGACGCGGACGCCCTGTACACGCTTCATGGTGGCGGTTTGCTCGACCTCGCCGGGATTCTGGTAGCCGACGGTTGCCGTCGAACCGAGCGGGCCGCGTGCAATCTGGCTAACTTTGATGTCGAGCAGGGCGTGGGGCGTGCTGGCGTTGGCGGATTGCAGGACGAGTTCGTCCAAGGCTTGCTTGATCGGCTTGCCATCCCATGAGGTGATGATCGCGCCTAGCTTGATGCCCGCTTGATCGGCGGGGCTGCCGGGACGTACGAAGGCGACGACGATTTGACCGTCGCTGGTTGGTTCGAGGAGTACACCGAGACTGCCGCGCACATCGTTTTGCAGCGAGGACAGGATGAAATTCATGTGCCCATCGGAGATCATATTGCCGATGTCGCGGATCAGGGCTTCGCACTCCGCGCCGTCTTTGGCGGTGGCAGACGGAGCGATCACCTTGGCACGAATGGCTGCCCAATCGACGTTATGCAGCGCGGTGTAGGGATAGTACTGCTCCATGCGGTCTACCAAGGCGGGGATGAGTTCGGCGCAAGTCATGCTCGTGTAATCGAGGACATCGCCGCCGCCAGTGGTGATCAGATTGAGCGTGTGCGGGGCTTCCTGCGTGATGGTGAACGGTTCTTTATCGATGTTGACCAGCGAATAGCCCGCTGCCAGTCCCGCGCGTGGATCGTCCGCCGTGAATAAGATTTTGTCCGCACCAGCGCCCGTGGGGAACTGCTGATTGCCATCTTTCGCCCAGACGATCAGCGTGCCGCCCTCGACCTTTGAATCTACGGCAATCTTCATGGACGAGGCGATGGGGTCTTCGTTCTCGATCATGTAGCCGCGACTGGCGACATCGCTCATCAGGCGGATGTCGAACAGGCGGAGGCCAGAATCCGCGACCACTTGTCCAGTCGTCACATCAAAGGGACGGCCTTGCGGTTCGATGGGGAGCGTGACGGTGTAGCTGCCATCGACAGCAGTGCCTTTATACGTGCCGAGCGCTTGCTGATCGGCTGGCATGAGAAAAATCGGGTCTTTGCCGAAATAGCCCGTAGCATCCGCTAACCCAACGACCAGCGGCAAACTCTCGTAACCTGAATAAGCTACGCTAAACTTGCCCTCAAGTTGGATAGCGGTGGCATCTTGGGCGCGGGCAGTGAGGGGTAAGGCGGCGGCGGTAAACACCACTGCCAATAACGCAATGAAGCGTCTCAACGACGAAATTGACATTACAAACTCTCTCTTCTGCGCTAAGGATGATTCTATCACTATAGCTGAGATTCATTAATCGCGGGTTGATGACGGCTGAGTTTTTGGGACGAAGTGAAGGTGCCCATGTATCGCAGCGTCGTCTAGCTTATGGAACGGAGAAACATCATGGATGCAGCGATGATGCGCACGCTGTATGAATACAACTATTGGGTGCGTGACCGCGTATGGGAATGCTGCGATCCGCTGACGGAGGAGCAGTTCACGCGCGATCTCGGCTATTCATGGGGATCGATCCACGATTTGTGGGTACACATGATGAGCGCGGAATGGATCTGGTTTTCGCGGTTTCAAGGCACTTCACCTACTCATATGCTTAACGCAGCGGACTATCCCACCCGCGCGTCGATCCGCGAGGCATGGGCGAAGATCGAGGCAGATGCACAGGCTTATCTCGCCCGTTTGCGCGATGAGGAGTTGGGACAAGAGCTGGTGTATCGGCACACCAGCGGCAAAGAAACGCATAACCCGCTGTGGATTTCGCTGATCCATGTGCTGAATCATGGGACGGATCATCGTGCGCAGGTCTTGACGATGGTGCATCAATTCGGGCAGCCGACCATCGAGCAAGACCTGATCTTCTACATCCGGCAGCGGCAATGAGAGATGGGGCGGAATCGCGGATAGATTTTGTGGTTCGGGATATGGAGTAATGGCTTTGAAAAAAGGAACTGTGATCGCGCTCGTCGCTATCGTCGTCATCATCACCGCGATGGCGACGCTGCTGGTGGTGTACCAGCGAAACAACATGGTTTTGCCGACGAGCACAGCGGCAGGAACGGCGATCCTTGATCCGACGACGTTGGCGGAAATTGGCGCAAAAAGTAACTGCTTCTTTCAATATTTGGAAGATACGGACAAGGTTGAATTGTGCGAGAAAACGGGCGGCTTCGTGGATGGAGTGTCTACGCGCATTCCGTAACCCTCTCACGCTGGCAGCCGACTCGCTGCCGATGATTGGCATACTGACGTTGAAGCCCTCGCCCGCGCTGAATTTCCCGATTTGGTGATTTGCCTATACTAATCTCTAGGTTTTTGATGCTTAGGGGAAACGGTCAATGGCTCTGGAAAAAGGGAATGTCATCGCGCGGGAAATTCGGAACCGGAATTGGCGGTATGTGATCGTCGCGCTGTTCGCGCTTGTGATCGTGATCGCGGGGGCAGCTTTCAACCGCGCTTATCTCACGTCATTCTTTCGCGGCCCGACCGAGATCGAGAGTCAGACGTTGGCGGAGACCAGCGATCTCGATCAGCTCAATGTGCGGTGGGTCACGGTGCATGGGGATTACGCGGCGAATACGGGTTGGGTAGAGACTTCGCAGAGTACGGTCAACGGCGTCCCGACGAGCGGCACTAACACATCACATGCCTATTTCGTGGTCGCGCTGAATGATAGCAAATTCCTGCTGGTCGAGATGGGGCCGGAGTATGAGACGCGAAAGGACATCGATCCGGTCATCAGCGGCGGGTTGGTGGGCTTTAGCTCGGTGGTGACGAGCGATATTCTGCCGGGGCTGCGCAAGGATGTGGCGGATGTGCAGATGGAACTGCTGCCCTACATGATGACGACTGATGATTACCGCACAAACGGGTATATCGGGCTTGGGGTGGGAGCGGTGTTTGCGCTGCTGGCGGGATTCGTGATGATCCGTGCCGCCGCCCGACTCGCTGATCCGACCAAAGATGGCAGCTACAAGGCGTTGGAGCGCTTCGGAGAGCCTGCGCTGGTGTCGCACGAGATTCAGCAGGAGTTGGACGCGCTGCCTAATGCGAAAGGCAAGTTGATCGTTACGGAGCATTGGATGGTGCTGCGCTATAACGGCATGAAATTCACCCGTCATCGCGACATCATGTGGGTGTACCCGAAGGTGACGACGACGCGCATGTATGGCGTGATCGCGGTCAACCGTCGCACCGATCTGGTATGGTTGGATCGCTATGGACAGCAATTCGCGCTGCCGATCAATAAGAAGCAGCTTGAATCGCTGATGACCGAGTTCGCTCAACACGCGCCCGGTGTGATCCTCGGCTATAAGGCGGAATTGGCGCAGTTGTGGGCAAAGAACCGCGCGGAGTTCATCGCTGCCGTGGACAGCCGCCGCAACGCCGCGCCACGTTAGGCTTAAGCTGGCGTCGGTTTCGGACAGGTCTTGACGAACGAAAAACAGCCTCACCCTCAGTCCCTCTCCATTGCCATGGAGAGGGAAGTTGATACGCTAACCACCAATAGTTAGTATGGTTCGCCAACAGTATCCAGTGTCGGACAGGTGTTGCCGCGCGACGTTGGTGAGGTTTAGAAAATTAGTCAGGGAATCGTGGATTCGTCGCCAACACCCGCCGGGGCGATGAGTACAAGACCCCGATGATAATGGTGTTTGAGAAAGTTAGGTAGGCAATCGATCCCCGACAATGAATTGTCGGGCTTACCCTACGAAGTCCCTTCGGGACTCAAGAAAATGCATTTGTGTGATCGGCGTATTCCTGCCTTATTTGGTGAAAACACATAAACGTCAGGCTTATGGGACGAAGTCCCTTCGGGACTCGGTGCTTCAGAGAGCACAATCGGTCTCGTTCCTTCTGCACAAATCGATTTCCGAGATACATACGGAATCCGCGAGATTGATTACTGATATTCGCCCTCCTCAAAGCCCCTCGCCTGCGGGAGAGGGGCTTTGAGGAGGGATGCGTAAGTCTTGATCACGACTCCATATCAGGTCTATGCGCGGGCGACCGTGACCATCTAGAGGCCATGTTATAATGCGAGATCATGGACTATCGGTTATTGGTAATTAGGGGGCATCACGATGACAGACGCACCAATCAAGCCATTTTTCATCTACACTACCCGTGGGGATTGGATGGCGACCCTGATCGGAACACAGATTTTTGATACGCGCGGCGAGTATGTCGGCTATATTGCCGGGCCGGAACGCAGCGTATATACCCGTGATGGCGAATGGGTTGGGGACATGAGCAAGGATGGGCGCATCTTGCGTAAGCGTGCCGCACAACGCCGCCCGCTGCAAGAAAAGCTGCCGCCTAAGCCCGCCGGTAAGCCTTCCAACCTGCCGCCGCGCGCGCCACTGCCGCCGCAGATGGCAGAACTGCGCTATGATACGATTGACGTGTTGGAGGAAGAAGAGGACATCTTCAAGCGTCTATCGGATCGACGGAAAGACCTTGGAGAATAACCTTGACGGACGGCAAAACAAGCGCAGAATCGCGCGTGCGATTGAGCCAATTGATGGGGCCGGAGCACGCGAACCATATGGGCAACGTCCACGGCGGCGTGATCATGAAGATGGTCGATGAGGCGGGCGCACTGGCGGCGATGCGTCATGCGCAATCGCTGTGCGTGACGGTAACGGTAGACAGTATGACGTTCATGGAGCCGATCTTGGTCGGTTACGTGGTGACAGTGGATGCTTATCTGACCTTCGCCGGGACGACTTCGATGGAGACGCGCGTCGAAGTGACCGCTGAAAATCCGCTGACCGGAGTCAAGACCCATACTAATACCGCGTATGTGGTATATGTGGCGTTAGGCGAGCAGGGGCGTCCGCGCCGGGTGCCGCCCTTGATGGCGACGACGCCAGAGGAAGAAGCCAGCATGAATGACGCTCAAGAGCGACAGACTTACCGCAAATTACAACGCGCCAAAGAGTCGGCACGGAAACGGTTATGACTGATACACTGCCTGATCTCAATCCCGACCAGCCACCTGAAGGGCATCTACCCTCGGCGCTGCTGCGCATCTTCAATGAGTCCGGCGCACGCCAAGTGCTGCGTACCAAGCAAGAAGATATGGGGTTGGCAGATAACCTCGCCTTCCCCTTCCTCGCGCTGGTCGGGCAGCTTGAGATGCGAATCGCGCTGATGCTGTCGGTGATCAATCCGGCAGTTGGCGGCGTGCTGCTGATCGGGCCGCGCGGCACTGGCAAAACCACCGCCGTGCGCAGCCTGAACACCGTGCTGCCCGATATTGAAGTTAGCACCTGCGCTGAAGGCTGTATGCCGGAAGATTTCGAACGCGAGGGGGCGGCTGGCGTGTGCCCCGACTGCGCCGAGAAGATCGCGAAGGGCATTCCGATCACGCGGCTGGAACCCGTCAAGCTGATCGAGCTGCCGCTGAATGCGCGGATCGATGACGTGGTCGGCGGGATCAATGAGCGCATCGCCGTGCAGCAAAATAAGGTGCGCATCGAACGCGGTTTGCTCGCCCGCGCCGATCAGAATTTGCTGTACGTGGATGAGGTGAACCTGCTGGAAGATACCATCGTAGACGCGATCCTCGACGCTGCCGCCGCTGGCAGTTATACTGTGCGGCGCGGGGCGATGGCGGGCACGTATCGATCACGGTTTGTGCTGATCGGCTCGATGAACCCTGAAGAGGGCAAACTGCGGCCTCAACTGCTGGATCGGTTCGGGCTGCGGGTTAACGTGCGCGGCTTGATGGAGGCCGAAGAACGCCTAGAAATCTATAACCGCGTGCGCGCCTACCGCACCAACCCCCGTGCATTTTTGCGTGAATGGGCGAGCGCGACGGTAGCTGCCCGCGAAGATGTGATGTCGGCTCGAAAGCTGCTCAATCAGGTCGTGCTGGAAGAGGACGCGCTGAAGCTCGGACTCGATCTGGTGCGCTTGCTGGACATCGACTCGCACCGCGCTGAGTACACGATGTTTGAAGCCGCGCGCGCCTACGCTGCCGCTGATGGACGTGAGCGCGCGACGATTCAGGACTTGCGCGCTGTGGCCCCGTTGGCGCTCCGTCAGCGACGCAGTCAGTACATGGTGGATTATTTCAACGAGCAACAGCGTGAGGATGACTTCATTCGCACGCAGATCGATCAGATCGCTGGCGCGTAGGAACTTCGCGATTAACTTATCCAAGAGAAAAGACCGTTAGGTTCACTGTACCGTATGACAGGCAGAGCCTAGCGGTCTTTCGTTAGCATCCCGCCGAAGATGACGGGATGCCGTGATTTATACGGAACTAGTAGACGTAGTAGTTGAACTGGATGCTGTTGCCAGCGTAACCAACCACCTGAATGACCGCAAATTTACCCTGATTGGTACGCACGCCGATCACCGTGCCGGGGGCTGGTGGGCCACCGACGGGCTGCGTGCCGAGCGCGGCAGATCCCATCGTCTGGGCAAGGAAATCGTAGTGAACCTGCGTAAACTGGACGGGCAGCAGCGCAATGGCTGACTGACCGGTAGGATCCATCGAGGTGCCGGTGAAGATGACATCATCGCCGCCGCCATCCAGATCGAAGTTGGTGTTCGGCGCGAGGGTGGCACTGGACTGCGCTGCGTAGGGACGATCAACACGATAATTTACTACCGGTTGGTTATTGGCTTCGCCTTCCGGCCCTTCATCGACGGTGTTGTTCAGATCAAGCACGACCGCGATCTGTTCGACGCCAGTTCCCGGCACCGTCGCGGAGAGATTTACCGTGGCCTGTTGCGCGGCACCTAGCCCACCGGGTACCACGGCGGCTGTGTACACATCGCCGGGTTTGAACGTCGCCGCAATGGCAAACTCACCCGCAGGGACGGAACCACGATTGGCAATAGTGACTGCCAAGGTGAACGGGACATTGGGTTGCAAATTAGAGGGCGTGAAGACCGCATTTATGTAGACAATGTCGGGCTTGGCGGCTTGCACTGGCGTGGCTGTCGCCGTGCTTACCTGCGAAGTCGGCTGCGGGGGGCCAGCAACGATTGGTACCGTCGATTTATCCCCGAAGATCGAGGTGAACTCCGCCAAAATCCACGCTTGCCCACCACGGAACGGGATCAGCAACCATGTGAAATCGGCGTTGGCACCGAGGACACGCACCTGATCGCCCTTCTTGAGGGAGCCAATCTTGTCGAACTCGAAGCCGGGGCCGTTGCGCACATTTAGCGATGTGGAGGCCGTGACGGTGGCGACCACACCATCGGGCGTGGCGGTGGGCAGCGGCGTTTCGGTCGGCGTGCGGGATGGCGTCGGGGTGGGCTGGACATCTTCGCCAAGCAGCCGTAGATCGCCATTGAAGCGCACGAAAATTCCCGGTGCGCCGTCTTCGCCCGTCGTGATCACGTTGGCGTTGGCGCTCAGTTCGTTGTTGCCCAAGGTGGCGTTGAACGTCCCCTGAATCGAATCCGCTGGCGGGAACTTAAGCAGCGTCGCAATCGCAGCCGCCGGATTCAAGCCCGCGCGCCGATAAGCGATCACGATGGCGACGGCGGAGTCATAAGCCGCCGCGCTCAACCCTTGCGGTTTGTCGGTGAACATTTGCTGATAGTCAGTGGTGAAATCAATGCTGTCCTTGCGGATCGAGCCGGATGTCCAGTTGGTGACACCGAACAAGCTGCTGCGGTTGGCTTCTGGCAGCGTTTCCACGAACGCGGGGTCTTCGATGGCGTTGGTGGCAAAGGTGCCCGTGTAGCCATCGGCACGCAACGCCAAGTACAGTTCAGCGACCTGCTTGGGATCAGCTAGTGCCAAGACCGCTTCCGGCGTGGTGCCGATGATGGCGGTGGCGACTTCCGCGATGGCGATGTCGGTGGTCTGGATCAGCACCGAGGCGGGCGTGATGCTGCGCTTGGCGAGCGCCAGTGTGAACGCGCTGCCTTTGGCGGCATATTCTTCACTGCCCTGATAGACCACAATCTTGGTCTGCTTGAGATCGGTGGCAATGGCTTCCACCAAGGCGTTCATCTGGATGTTTTCGTTGGCACGGGTACGGAAGACTGTCCCCGCTGGCACAATGGCGGGATCGGTCGCCCCGATGAAAACAGGAATTTCGGCGGCGCTCAGGACATCGAAGCCCGCTTTCGCCAGCGCGTCATCATCTGGCCCGAAGATGGCAACCGCGCCGAGGGTCTTGAATTCATCCACGGCGGCTTGCAGTTCTTCGACGGTCGCCGCTTCTTTGGCAGAAATGGTGACGCTATATGCCTTGCCGCTGATGTTGAACGGCCCGTTGGCGTTCAGGCGCATGGCCGCGACTTGAAGTCCGCGCGCCGTTGGCCCATCGATCGAACCGATAACGCCGATGACCAGTGGTTGCCCGGCCTGCGAGGCGGCTGTATGCCCTAGTGGGATCGAGATGGCGAAGAGCATGATCACGGTGATCAGCACAAGTAGTCGAGATGTTTTCACGTAACTCCTCCCGCGCTTGAATAAGGAAACAAGTGTTGATTCATTAACCGTCAATGCTCAGGACAAGTGACGGTGCTGTGAATTTGACTAGCTTGACTATACCGTAGGGTGTGCAAAGAAGGAAAGCCGCTTACACGGCTTATCGATTCTTGTTATACGTCTTCTCGATGGGCGTCGAATCACGGTATTATTGCGTCGTCCTGAGTGGCACCTAACGACGCCAAGCGACTCCGCACGATATTCGGTGGAGCCAGCCCTCAGCGCTATCACCTAGGAGCGCGTGTTGTCCTTGAAAACGTTGATCACCCTTGTGGTGTGTCTGGTCTTATTGATCGGCGGCGCAGCCACGACCGTTGGCGCGGCTTACCAGCGCGGCGTCGAGGTGCGCGGGTGGTCTGATCCGGCGCATGAGCCGAATTTGCCATTCCGCGTGCCGCTGGCGGGCGTGAATGTGGATTTGCGCCAATATGATGACGCCACATTGACGACTGAATTGCAGCGAATCGCGGCGGCGGGCTTCGTGTGGGTACGGCAATCCTTCGACTGGCAAGACATCCAGCCGAGCGCGGAGACATTCGACTTCAGCGCGTATGATCGGATCGTCAGCGCGGTACGAAAGCAGCCCACGGTCAAGATCGTCGCCGTGCTGGATACTGCGCCCGTGTGGGCACGCCGTCCTGATGCCTCGGATCGGCTGTTCGCGCCGCCTACAAGCATGTCCACATTCGGGGCGTTCGCCGGAAAATTGGCGGATCGTTACAAGGATGCCATCGATTATTACCAAATCTGGGATGAGCCGAACCTGAACACCCATTGGGGCGGCCTTGACCCGCGTCCGGCGGATTATGCGGCGATGCTGGACGCGGCGCACGAGGCGATTCATGCCGCCGATCCGGTCGCGACGGTGATTGCGGCGGGACTCGCACCGACGGTGGAACAAGGCCCACGCAACCTGAGCGATGTGTCGTTTTTGCGGGCGCTGTACGAGGTGGGCGCGAAGGATTCGTTCGACGCGGCGGCGGGCAAACCTTACGGATTCGACTCGTCACCACTAGATCGCACGGTTGACACGGAAACGCTGAACTTCTCGCGCCTGATCTTGCTGCGCGAAGTCATGGTCAAGTATGGCGACGGAGAGAAAGCGCTGTGGGGAAGCCATTTCGGGTGGAATTCACTGCCCGCTGATTGGAAAGGCCCGCCGTCGATCTGGGGACAGGTAGACGCGGCGACTCAGCGGCAATGGACACGCGAGGCTTATACGCGGGCGGATCGGGAATGGGCGTGGATGGGCGGCTTGATCCTCGCAGCATGGCACCCGAACGCGCCTGCTGACGATCCGATCCAAGGTTTCGCGGTGGATCAGAAAGCGGCGGACTGGTTCGAGAATGGCGCATTTTTCCAGAAACAGGCCATCGGGATCGGGCTGCATCATCCGACCGACCCGCGTTTCCGCTATCAGGGGGATTGGGAGTTCGGGCCACTGGGCGCGGATGTGAAGCATCTGGAGACCAAGCCGAATCCGCCCGAAGATGGTTCCGCGCACCAGCTTATGTTCAGCTTTGAGGGCGAGTCGCTGGCGTTCAAGGTGCATCGCGCCGCCGAACCCGCATTTTTGTATGTGCGCGTGGATGGTCAACCCGCGAACGCACTGCCACGCAGCGATAAAGGCGACGCGTACATCATCATGAAGACGCCTGACTTACAAGACAGGATCGACTTGATCGTGGCAGCGCAAGGTCTCGGCGCGGGCGTGCATAGCGTCGAAGGGCGATTTTATCTCGCGTGGGATCAGTGGGTGCTGGCGGGAATCGCGGTGGGATCGGCACCCGATGTCAGCAGATTGAACGCGCTGATCGGCATCGGGATGGGGGCGGTGTTGGCGGGCGTGCTGCTGGCAGCGTGGATGCTATGGCGACTGCCGCGCATCGCCGTGCGCCGAACGACGATCAATGGGCTGGCGTATTTGCGGCGGATGACCGATATTCTGATCGGGCTGGCGGTGTCACTGCTGGCGATGCTAGGCATGGCGTTCACCTTCCGCAACATCTTGCCGGACGTGTTCAGCCGCGAAACGCCGACCATCATCGCGACAGTGTTGACAGCGGGACTGGCATTTTTCTCGCCTTCGTTCATTCTGAGCGCGGTGGCGTTGATCGCGCTGTGGCTGATCATCTATAACCGTCCGGTAGTCGGGTTGGCGCTGATCATCTTCTGGGCACCGTTTTTCCTCGTGCCGATCCAGTTGTATTTGTGGGCGTTCCCGATGGTGGAAGTGTCGCTGGCGCTGACGGTGACGGCAGTGTTGATACGCGGCTTGATCGACCGCGCGAGGCAGCGTTCGACGCCTGTGACTCCGCGCGCAGAAAACTCCAATGCATCGTCGCTCGATCTGATCATGCTGTGCTTCGCGGCGCTGGCTACGATCACGCTGCTGTGGTCGGAGCAGCGCGTGCCCGCGATCCGCGAGTGGCGGGTGATCGTGGTGGAACCCGTGCTATTCTTCTTCCTGTTCCGGCGGCTGCGGATCACGTCTACAGAATTGACGCGGTTGGTCGATGTGCTGCTGCTGGCTGGCACGGTGATCGCGATGGTGGGACTGATCCAGTACGTGAGCGGCGGCGCAGTCATCGCGGAGGAAGGGACGCGCCGCCTGAAAAGCGTGTACGGCTCGCCCAACAACGCGGCGTTGTTCTTAGGGCGGTGTTTGCCGTTCGGGCTGGCGTTGGTGCTGATGGCTCCGTCGCTGCTGCGGCGCGCGATGGCTGGCCTACTCAGCACGATCATGCTGGTGGCGGTAGTACTCACGCAGAGCGCGGGCGCACTGTTGATCGGTGTGCCAGCATCGTTGGTCGTCGTGTTATTCTTGTGGCGGCGGCGCATCGGCTTGATCGCGGTGGGACTGATCATCGTCGGGCTGTTGGCGTTGATCCCGCTATCGAGTGCGGTGCCACGCTTGCGCGGGCTGCTCGATCTTTCGCGTAGTTCGTCTTCCACGCGCACGCAAATCTGGACGAGCACATTTTATATGCTGCGCGATCATCCGATCACGGGGTTGGGAATGGATCAGTTCTTATACCAATATCGCAGTCGTTATATTCTGCCAGATGCGTGGCGCGAACCTGATTTATCGCATCCGCATAATGTCGTGCTGGATTACTGGATCAGCTTAGGAATCGGCGGACTGGTGATCCTAGCGGCGCAGCAGTGGGTATTCTGGCGGACGGGGTTGCGCACCTTGCACAAGTGGCGGGCGCGTGATCCGCTGGCAACAGCGCTCACCATCGGCGCATTGGGCAGTATGACGAACTTCCTCGGGCATGGCTTGGTTGATAATAGCTACTTTGTGATCGATCTGGCTTTTGTATTCTGTTTCACGGTCGCGCTCGTTACCCGATTAGCGGCGACCAGTAAGGAGGCCACCGCATGAACATCCTGATCAACGGACTGACGCTTGAACTGCTGCAAGGCGATATTACTGATCTGCCGGTAGATGCCATCGTGAACGCAGCCAACAGCGACTTGATCCTCGGTGCGGGCGTGGCGGGCGCGATTGCGCGTAAAGGTGGCCCTTCGATCCAAGCGGAATGTGACGAGATCGGCGGTTGCCCGGTGGGCGGAGCGGTAATCACAGGAGCGGGATCGCTGCCGTGTACATACGTGATCCACGCGGTGGGGCCGCGCTTTGGCGAAGGGGACGAAGAGCGCAAGCTAGGCAGCGCCACCCGTGCCAGCCTACAACTCGCCAAGCAGCACAGCTTATCCGACATCGCGTTTCCGGCGATCTCGACAGGCGTGTTCGGCTACCCGATGGCGAACTGCGCCCGCGTGATGCTGCGCACGATCCTCGAATTCGCACAGAATGATCACGGTTCGGTGCGCCATGTGATCATCTGTTTATGGGACTCGGACGCGATGGAAACGTTCACGACGGAATTGAGCCGCCAGTTCAGCCAGTAGGAACGGCGGGGGCTGTGGTGACGGGCAGACCGATGCATGTGGCGTCATGTTGGGTGGCGGTTTAGGAAGGATTCGCCCTAACTGGTGCTCATGTGTGAAAGTCAGCTAAGGTGCATGATTGGTGCAACGATGAACAGGCCATTTTCACCGTGCGTCACCGTATAAAGTTGGTCGAAGCCTTCCGCTAAGGTTGGTGGTTCGAGGCGGGCGTGAGTGCTGTACACGGCGACATCGGGCACGCGTTCTTTGCCCTGACGCGCCGCATTATGTCGCACCGCTTCCACTGACTCGATCACAAAGTAATAGCCTGTGACCGTAAAGTGTGCCGCACGCGCTGGTTGAATGTAGCGCGAACGCTCAATGAGGGTTGGATTGGTATTGTCCACCACGAAGGGCGTTTTGGAGTCGATGCAGGCGCGCAGCAGGATCGTCTCGCGGTGGCGGGTTTTGAGCATATCAAGGCTGAGGCGCAGATGAGTTTTGAAGAACTGCTGCTGATAGAAGGTTGTTTTGCCGCTGCCTTGAATGCCGATGAACACGATGACTTCCAAGTACTGCCTCCACTTCAATGAAACATGATCTTAACCACTACTCTACCGCTGTAGCCCATATAATCACGCAACGCAGCAAGCAATGTATAATCTCGTTATGAAACGTTAGCGAGGAACGCCACGTGTCTGCAATCCCTAATCGGCGGTTAACAGCAGAAGAATTTTTGGCTTGGGAGCGCGCCAGCGACACCAAGCATGAATATTTCGATGGCGATATCATCGATTTTGCTGGCACCAGTCTGGATCATGCGCGAATCCTCCAAAATATCGCTGGTCTTTTCTATAACCAGCTTCGTGGCGGGAACTGTCAATCATTTTCAACCGAAATTCGCGTCCGTGTCGGCAAAAATCGTGCCTATACCTACCCTGATGTCGTTGTGATATGTGGTGAACCTCAAGTAGCGGACGATCAACGCGATACCGTGCTTAACCCGACGCTGATCATTGAGGTATTGTCACCTTCAACTGCTTTGATTGATCGGGTCAAGAAATTTGACCTTTATACGTCGATTCCCACTCTCCAAGAGTATGTTTTGATCCATCAAGATCGCCCCGTGAGCGAACAATATGTGCGGCAGGCCATTGATAAATGGCTATACACGCGCATTAACGGACTGGGCAACCACCTAGCGTTGCCGTCACTTGGTTGCACGCTTGCTATGACGGACATCTATGAGCGCGTGGTGTTTGCGCCTGAAGATAGCGGTGAGGATGATTTGAATCAGCCATAATGCGGCTTGAATTTGTAGGGAATTAGGTAAAGTAAGGTTCTAGTATTTAGGCATCAATCGGGGAGTCTAACCATATGCCTGCTGCACGTAACGTCCGCGTGATCCGCTTCTGGAAGCCGTACAATGTGCTGACCCAATTCACCGATCCGGAAGGGCGTTCCACGCTGGCAGATTACATCGACGTGCCGCATGTGTACGCTACGGGACGCTTGGATATGGATAGCGAAGGCTTGCTGGTGCTGACCGACTCGGCGCTGCTCAAAACGCGGTTGACCGAACCCATGTATGCCCATCCGCGCACCTACTACGTACAGGTTGAGCGCATCCCCAACGAAGCGGCCTTACAGCAGTTGCGGCTTGGCGTGCTGTTGAATGATGGCCCGACACGTCCCGCCGAGGTCGAACTGCTGGACGGCGAACCCGATTTTCCGGCGCGCCCCGTCCCGATCCGTTTCCGCAAAAACGTCCCGACAGCATGGTTGAGCATCACGCTGACCGAGGGACGTAATCGTCAGGTGCGACGGATGACGGCGGCGGTAGGGTTCCCTACGCTGCGGATCGTGCGGACAGCCATCAGCACGGTCACGTTGAATGGCTTACACCCCGGCGAGTGGCGCGACTTGACTATCGAGGAACGCAACCGCTTGTGGAACGCCGTGATGCCGGGAGGATAAATGGTTCGCCTGCTGCGCTATCCGCTGCTGCTGATCATTTTCTTCGCGGGACTGCTGGTTATGCTGCGCGGGATTGGCGCAATGCAGCGGGGAAATTGGTTCGCCGCGATGCTGGCGGAAGATGCACAACTTTCCGAGCGCGGCTGGTGCTGGCGCGGGTTGTGTCCCGACTACACACCGTACAAGACCGCCTTCAACGATATTCAAGGCTGGTTCCCTGCGCATGATACGATGGCGGCGGGTACGATACTATACTGGGAGCAGACCGAAGGCGCGGCACATTGGTCGGGACGCGTGCGGGGCATCGAGGATATGCCGATGCAATTCGCACAGATCCGTCCGATGCTGAATTCTTTTACGTTCGGGGAGGCGGTACTGCAATTTGGTGAGCCGTCGGTGGTACAAATTCACGGCTATATCGGTTACGACACGTGGCTGATCTTCGTGTACTACGAACGCGGGATTTATACCGAAATGGTGATCGATGAACCGCGCCTAAAACCTAACCAAGCCGTGATCTCGATCAGTTTCGACGCGACAGGCGAAACCGCACGCCCGACTGACTTTTATCCGCGCAAAAATACCATCGATGGCTGGCACGGCTTCGCGCTGCTGCGGTGAGCCGACATGGTGGAAAGCGGCGTCTAAACGCACGGTGAGTCCCGGTTGACAAATTTGCCCGCTTATCGCCATAATCGGCCTCTATGAATTTCTCATTGAGCCGCCCTATGCGCCCACTCAAAGTTTTATTGTTTCTTGCCCTGACCTCCTTGGCTTGCACGCTGCCCGCCGTGGGCAGACCCGTGATCGTGGTCACCGCGACGCCAAGCCCGCCGCCTTCGCCCACGCGTATCCCGATGACGGCGACGCCTGTTCCGAGCGCCACACCGCAGCCAAGCCCGACGGCGGCTCCTTCGCAGGCGATTTACGACGCCGACAAAGCGCTGCATAACGGCGATTACGATACCGCCGTAAAAATTTACGAATCGATCATCAAGCAGCCTATCCTCAGCGTCGATCCGAAACTGCGGTCAGACGCGATCTATGGCTACGGCGTGGCAGCACTGCGCGAAGGGCTGTTCAATGTGGCGGCACAAGCGATGAGCGAGTTCATCGCGAACTACGCCAGCGATCCACGCGCGGCACAAGCGTTGTTCTTGCGCGGAGATGCGTATCTTGGACTGTCGACGTGGGATAACGCGATTGCCGATTTCACGGACTACATCAAGTACCGACCGGGTTTGATCGACAGTTATGCTTACGAGCGGATGGGGGACGCGTATTTGGCGCTCGGTCAAGCCGTCGCCGCGCAAGAGAATTACATCAAGGCGGTCAACAACTCGACGCGCGCGGTTGCCCCGCTGGCGGCGCTGCGGGAACGGGTAGCCGCGTCGTATCTGAATGCTGGTAATGCGGAAGCCGCGCTTGATCAGTACGAGAAAATCCTCGCGGACGCCAAACTGCCAGATTACCGTGCCAGCATCGGCTTGCAAGCGGCAAATGTGCTGGCGGACATGGGACGCACCATAGAAGCCAACAAGCGCTACCAGCAGATTCTAGATAATTATCCGCAGACATTGGCGGGCTACCGCGCGATGCAAGCGCTGCTCAAAGCGGGCATCAAAGTGGACAGCCTAGTGCGCGGGCAAGTCAGCTACGCCGCTGAAGATTATAACGACGCCATCATCGCGCTGAACGATTACACCACTAATACGCCCCTCGCGCAGATCAATCCGCTGGCGTTTTTGCTGTTGGGGCGTGCCTACCGTGACGCGGGCAATAGTGCCGCCGCGCTGACCACGTTCCAGACGATCATCGATCAGTATCCGACCAGTTCGCTGTACGGGCAAGCGTGGTTGGAACAGGGGCGCACAAAATTCCTCGCGGGGGATACCCAAGCCGCCATCGCCAAGTATAAGGAACTGGCGGAGAAACATGACACCGTGCCTGAAGCGGCGGAGGCACTATGGCGCGTGGGCTATTTGTACTCGACATTGGGCGATAACGAGTCGTCGCTGGCAACGTTCGAGATTCTGGGCAGCAAATACAAGGGATCGGAATGGGCGACGGATGGCCTGTTCCGAGGCGGGATGGCGGCGTTCAATCAGAACGCGAATGCCCGCGCTCAACGCTTCTTTTCACTGCTGGCGACGAATGGTACGGGCGAATTGCAAGCGGCGGGCTATCTGTGGTTGGGGCGCTTGTATCAGCTCAACAATGAGACTGACCTCGCCCGCGCCGCCTATACCGAAGCATCGAAAATCGACCCCGGCGGGTATTACAGCATCCGCGCGAACGATTTGCTGAACGGGCAAGGGCCGTTTGTGCCGCCCACCAAGATCGATTGGTCGTTCGATACGCCGGAGCGGATTGGCGAGGCCGAGACGTGGATGCGCAAGACGTTCAATATCGACCAGACGGGAGAATTGTGGAAACTCTCGCCCGATCTGGCGAACGACCCGCGTATGGTACGCGGCAATGAGTTGTTCGCGGTGGCGGCGTATGATGACGCAATTCAGGAATACACCGCGCTGATCGATGCTAACGAGTTGAATCCACTGGCGTTGTATCAGTTGGGATCGTATTTCTACCGGATCGGGTTGTACCGCGAAGCCATCAATGCAGCGGCAAAGCTGCTGGACGGCGCCAAGATCCCTACCGAGCAAGCACCGCGCTATATCGCCTCGCTGCGGTTCCCAATCGCGTATTACGATCTGGTGCTGCCGGAAACGCAAAAATACAACATCGATCCGCTGCTGGTGTTCAGCCTGATCCGACAAGAGTCGTTGTTCGAGGGCTTGGCGACTTCGTATGCACAGGCACAAGGCTTGATGCAGATTATCCCTGACACCGGAGAGTACATCGCGATCAAATTGCAGTGGAAAGATTACCAGAACAGCGATCTGTACCGTCCGCACGTCAATGTGACGTTTGGCATCTATTACCTGTACGAGCAGTTGCAAGGCTTCGAAGGTAACGTGTACGCGGCACTGGCGGCATACAACGGCGGCCCCGGCAACAGCGCCCAATGGCTGCGCATGTCCAACGGCGACCCTGATCTGTTTTTGAACGCGATTTCGTTCGATGAGACGCGGTTGTACGTGCGGCGCATCTATGAGCAGTACGCCACTTACCGCGCGATCTACGGTGTCAAATGAAAGCGTGATGGAGATGCAGCAATTGGTGGAGTATGAGCGCGGGCAGGTCATTGCGTTCACGGAATGCGGTGATCGCGACGGTTATCCGATCCTGATTCAGCACGGGTTGATCGCCAGCATCCGCGATTATGGCTTGTTTGACCGGCTGGTGAAGGCGGGCGCGCGGGTGATTTCCATCGCACGACCCGGTTATGGCGACTCGTCCCCATATGTGATGAAGCATATTGGCGAATGGGGACGAATCGTTGGCGTGCTGGTGGAGGAACTCCAGCTCGATCAGGTCGATGTTTTGGGCATGTCATCGGGCGCGCCGTACAGTTATGCCATCGGCTATGCGCTGCCGGAGAGGGTGCGCAACATTTTCATTTTCAGCGGGACGCCAGCACTGTATGATGCGCAAATTGTGGCGCGGTGGCCTTATCCGGTGGATAAAACGGCGAGCATGAGCACACTGCAACAGTTGGCAAATGACCTGTTTTTCGCCAATTTGTCCGCTGAGGATGTGCGGCGCGATGATATACGCGATTCGCGGATGCATGATTGTTTTGGCATCGCGCAAGACTTCAAGCTGCGCTGCGTGGATTGGGGCTTTGGCCTTGCTCAGGTGAAGCCACGCGTTATCATGCAGCACAGCAGGGATGACGATCAAGTGCCGCTGGTGACGGCGGCAATGACGGCAGCGCTATTGCCAACATGCCGATTAGAAATCCGAGAGAAAGGCGGACATTTTTCGCCGGAAACGCTGGATGGTTTCCTCAGCAGCATCGTCATGGAGTATCTCAACTCGTGAGAGACTGACCGGATGTTACGTGTCCGTCAGCACGATATGACCCGCTATCCTTCTTCTAATATTCAGCATTGGAAAATGCTACCGTTGATGATAAAATCCGCCTCCAAGCGTTGACCCTGCCATGAACGTGTTATTCAGGCGTGTCAAGGGCAAGGGAAGACAGATCGACGAGAAGCGCCAGCAATTAGATGCGGTGTGGCAGACAGCCGCCGTACTTGCGCCGAGGGCAATCCCTCCATCGCAGTTTCGAGAGCGAAAACACAGATGGGATAGCGCCATCTTATATCGTTCCATGCGGATAATTTCGGGCCAGCATCGATTGATCACAAAGCACATCGACATCCAATTGGAGTTTAGATAGGAGTTGTAGCAATCGTGAAGGTTATTCTCACGGAATACGTATACAAGCATGGTGTGGCTGGCGAGACGGTGGACGTCGCGGACGGCTTCGCCCGTAACTGGCTGATCCCGAAGAAAATGGCGATCCCCGCCACCAAGAAGAATCTGGAACAGCTCGATGATCTGCGCCAGAAGGCGGCTGAAAACCGCACGATTATCACGTCGCGCATCAACGAAGCCGCGAATCAGATCAACGGCGTCGAGATCGTCTTCGGCATGAAGGCTGGCAGCAACAACAAGCTGTACGGCTCGATCACCAGCCAGATGATCAAGGATGCGCTGCTGACGAAGACTGGCGTGGACATCAACCGCCGCCGTATCAGCGAGCGCCCGATCCGCGAACTTGGTCGTTACGAAGTGATCGTACGCATGGGTGAAGTTTCGCCCGTGTTGAACGTCGTGGTCGTGCGCGAAGACGAAGTTCAGAATTACCTAGCGTCGAAGGCTCCCGTCGAAGCCGCGCCAGAACCAGCAGATGTCCCCGCTGAAGAAGCGGCAACGGATGCTCCAGTCGAAAACAACGGCTAGTAGAATGTCATTGCTGCCCATATGTCGGACGCCGAACTGCTGGGCAACGAACTGCGCGACGCCCGTCTGCGCCTGAATTTTACGCTGCTTCAAGTTGAGAAGCAGACGAAAATTCGTGTTAAATACCTCGAAGCGCTGGAACAGGGCAACTATAGTATGTTGCCCTCCGGCGTCCACGCACGCGGATTTCTACGCGCTTATGCCCGGTTTCTCAATCTTGATGGCGATCTGGCGGTAGCGCGGTTTGATGAGATCATGCAAGGTGGGCGTCGGCACGGACGCAAGATCGCTCCGCCCGCGTTGGTGGATGAAACACCCCGCCTGAAGAAACGCAAAACACAGCAAGACGGCACCATTGCCCCCGTCCGCGTGGGGGCGTCGCCCGCGAACCAGCCTAACGCCGACAGTTCGAATAGCGGACGCCGCTTTGCCGTGCGATTAGCTGCCTTGATCGCGGTGCTGGCAGTGCTATTTGGCGTTGGCGTGGCGGGTTACAGTATGTTTGGCGGTTCGATCCGCGATCTGCTCTCGCTGAACCCAAGCGGGCAGAATACGCCTAGCGGCATTCTGTCGCCGCTGCCGAATCTGTCCCCAACCCCGCTCGATGTGACGCCGACGGAACTGCCGCCGCTCGCGTTATCGCCCACGCCGCTGCCGATCCCTGATAACGGTCAACTGCCGACGGCTACGCTGACACTGCCACCGCCGCCACCGGGGGTGGGCGATAACGTGCTGGTCGAGCTGCGCATCACGGCACGTACATGGGTACAGGTCACGACCGTGACTAACGACGGCACAAACAATGATACGAAAGTTTTCGTGGGCGTACTTGGCCCCGGTCAGTCGATCCGTGAGCAGGGTAAAGAGATCAGGGTGAGAGTGTCGAACGCGATTGGCGTCAACCTGTTCATCAACGGCGTGCCCTACGGCCCAATGGGCAATCGTGGGCAAATCGCAGAACGTGTTTATCGTCCCGGCGGCGAGGTCATGCTTACGCCCGCACCTGTTACTCCGGCGAGTCCGTCGGATTTCGCAGCGCCCACCCCAACCCCTAACGGCCCATCCGCCTAGCAACCGCGCGAGAAACAGCGTATACTGAGCGTGAATTCGGCGGTTTCGCTCATCACAGCGACATAACATTTCGTCCAGAACGCAGGATTCGAGCCGAGGTGTTGTAGCTCTGTTACGGCAATTCCAATACCTCATGGGTATAATAAGTTTAGTAGAAGTGGCTTGCATTTCGATCAACCCTCCCGCTGCACTCCCTCTGCCACATGACGAAGGGATGAGGAACGAGGGCGGCTATCCATGTGCTCACATATCTGAGCATAATTTATCGATAGCGTGACTTTACTTTTGTAGCTTGGGCAACTTCGCGGGAACCAGCATGTCTGATCCGATCATTGGTCGACAACTTGGCGACTATGTTATCCAAGAATTACTGGGACGTGGTGGCATGGCACGGGTTTACCGTGGATATGACGCCCGCTTGCAGCGCTTCGCCGCTGTCAAGGTGATCGCCAGCGATTTTTCCACCGCTGATCAAGCTGAATATACCGAGCGGTTTCGCAAGGAAGCTCGCTCTATCGCCCGCTTACACCATCCAAATATCGTCGGCGTGTATCAGTTCGGGGAACAGAACGACCTGTATTACATGGCGATGGTCTTCATCGAAGGCCAAGACCTCCGCCAGATCATCCGTGAGGTCACTTCGCGGGCACAGGTCATCCCCACAGATCAGGCGCTCAACATCGTCAAGGGAATCAGCGCCGCGCTTGATTATGCGCACACGCGCGGGGTCATCCATCGCGATGTGAAGCCCTCGAATATCATGCTTGACGCGGAAAATCACCCCGTCCTGACCGACTTCGGGTTGGCGCTGAATACGTCCGATGGGACGCTCGGTGATACGTTTGGCAGCGCGCATTATATCGCGCCGGAACAGGCGATTTCGTCGGCGCGGGCAGTCCCACAAAGCGATCTGTACTCGCTCGGCGTGTGCATTTACGAGATGCTGACCGGTTATGTGCCGTTCGATGATCCATCCGCCATGACCGTCGCTATGAAGCACCTGAACGAGGTGCCGCCCTCACCGCGCCAATTCAACCCGAATATTACGGCGGCGGTGGAGCGGGTGATTTTGCGTTCGTTGGAGAAAGACCCCAGTCGGCGGTATGAGTCTGGCGCGGAATTTGCGCAAGCCTTTGAGTCCGCGCTGACATGGCATCCCGACGACGATTTACAGAAGCTGCTGAACGCCAGCCAAGAGTCAAAATCGGATGTATTCAAGTCCGGCCTCAAGCAGCTACGCACGCCGACCAAGCCCAACTTGACGCCGATCAAACCGCCACCTACCGAACCGCCGACAACGGTCGTGGGCATCGAGCACGAAGAAACGTCCGAAACCGATATGGCTTCGCACCTGCGGTCTGGACGTACTGGCGTCAAAACCTCGACCAGCGAGATGCCGACTTACAGCGGCCCGATTCCAACGGCAAGCGGGACATTTTCACAGCCGGATAAAAACAGAGCTACGGCTGGTTCACCGCCCACCTCTGAGAACAAGGTGGTGAATTTCACCGCGCCGGGTTCGCGCATCTTCGATCCGAACGAGAAACACGCCGAGCCAGCGGCTGAAGCAGTGCCTGCTACGGGCAACCGACGTCTGCCCTTGATTATCGGCGCGGTCGCTATTGCCGTGATCGTCATCGTCGGGATTGTGGCGTTACTGAGCAGCGGTGGCACTGGCGGCAGCGGCACCCCTACCGCGCAAAATACCAGCGCCGCCGGTGGTGTGACGGCCTCACCAGCGCAGCCAGTGGTGATCGCGTCTGAACAGACAGAAACGGGCATTCCCACGACCGGCCTCGCGATGGCGAGCACGTCTACGCCTGAGCCGACAGAAGAAGCAAGCGTATCTGATGTGCCAAGCGCCACATCGATGCCGGATACTGACACGCCAACCCCAACACGAACGAGCACCTTCACCGCGACGCCAAGCCCATCGCCTGTGCCGCCAACCGCTGTGCCGAACGATGGCGCTGATATTGAACTGGTCTATGACGGCGATCAGTTGAATGCGCTGAACATCAGCGGACATACGCTGGATATTTCCCAACTGGCGCTGGTGCAGCATGGCGCAGATGATCGCCGCTTCAACGTGATCGATTGGGACTCGGAGTTTGCCGCCAACCCTGTTAGTTCATGGCCTATTACGCGCTGTTATCAGGTGGCGCGCTTCGGGGCAAGTGGCAATTTGTCCCCGCTGGCGGGGTGTTCGCGGGCACGGTTAGCGGCTTTCCGGTATGTCAACCGTGATGCGCAGGTATGGGTGGCGCAGGATGATCAGACGACCAGTTTTGACGTGTTGTGGGCGGAAACGACCATCGCTACCTGCCAGATCAGCGCAGGATCGTGCAGATTCGCCCTGCGCAAGGACTAGCGACGTTCGTTGTAAAATCCTCCCGCTATATTTGATACTATTAAGAGCGTGCCGCAGATTATCAAAACAGGAAAAGCGATTTGCGCCTTCCAATTCCCAAAAATTGTACCGACCATCACCACTAACGTTCCAATATAACTTGCTGCCCAGATGACTCCCCAGAGGAACACCCCTAAATCATCGTTGATTATTTTGCGCTGCTTGATAGGTAGGGGGAATCCACATGTCACACAGTAGGGTTTTGATCCCGCAGGCCAGCGCGTGCCACAATGGCTACAAGTCATGGATTGCGTGGTCAAGCCCTGTAAAACAAATTTATTGAGAGTTTCCAGATCGGGGCTAGGCGCGACTTCACGCCGCACAAAGATCGCACTGATAATCCGCCGCAGCCGACTCCGCCGATAGGTGCCGATCTCAGGAACAGGCATCGGTTCTTCAAGTTCGCCATCCGGCCCCAATTTGATGTGGGAGGGGCGGGAGTCAGGGCGATCACCCATATTCAGGCTTTCCATACGTCACAAGCTTCTCTGTGTGATCTTCGCAGAATCACATGACATACACAAAGGCAGCAGCAAGGCTGACTGCCTCTTGTCACATGATACGCTGGTGGCGGGAGATGTGGCCTCCCAACTATGGGGGTGTCGGCGCTTGGCGCGCTTGGAGTGCTGCTGTACGCACGCGATCACGAAAGTCATAGCCCCGCGCCGCCAAGATCGGTTTATCCCATTGCCAATGCAGCGTTGGTAGCGTGGCATCAGCTAGGATGAGCGTGTTATAGGCTTCGCCCGCCGTTTGATAGCTGCCAACCTGCTCATTCTGCATGGCACGCAGCAGATTTCGTTCGCTCTCGCTTGCGTTGGTGGTATACACAAAGACACCATGCGCGGGCTGTTGGAGATAGGCGGTGATCACGGCTTGATCGAGCGTGGCGAGAGTCACCGCGTCGGCGTTGAGGGCGTCTTCGTAGCTGGCGCGGACGTAATCCACATTGACAAACGGCCCATGCAGAAGTTTGAGGTTCGATGCGGGCACTATCGCTAAGGTGCGTTCCAGCGCAATCGCCCCCGCCGCGCCCAAGGCCAAGTACGCGCCCAGATGGAACGCATAGCCACACACGATGTCGTGCGTGGCTTCGATGATCGCCCGTCCATAAGGCAGAAACGGCTCATCATACTGCTGGATTGGATACGGCAACTGATCAAGACGCGGTGCCAGCCCAATCACCAGCGTCGAGGAAGTGGATTGATGGGCTGTCTTCACGCGCTCGGCAAAGTCTAGCATGGTTACTTCGCCATGCTCGTCAGCAGCCACCACGCCATCGACAGGCTCCAGCGCGTCGTCCATTCAGCGGGCATCCCCGCCGCACCGGAATTCTCGCTGTTGGCGTCGCCATAGGCATAGGCACGGCTACGCACATCACTGCCATTGGTGATGGCGATGGCTGCGTTCGGTTGATCAGAGAGCACGGTGATGACTAGCGCGGGCTTATGCTGTTCCCAGATCGCACGGGCTACGGACAGCGCCTCTTCGCGGTAGTCTTCTTGCATGAACTGCGTTTTGAACGCTTCGATCTCGTCCGCTGGCACGGACTCGATTTGTTCCGCACCGCCCTGCGCTTCGATCATCGAGCGCAAGATGCCACCCGTACCGAGTTCCGCCAGATAAGCCTTCACGCCGGATTGCTTCAGCGCGGCGATAAACGCCCCTTCTAGTGGATCGCGATCCGCGCCGAAAATGTACTGCCCTACGCGCTGACGGATTTTCTCTTCCACATTCGCGATCAACGAATCGGCTTCGGCTTCCGTCGCGCCCTTGGCGTAGATGCGAATATCTACCTGCCCCATGTGCGCCGCCAACCCAACCGCTGGATTTTCCCCCTTCTCGAACTCACCGACTTGCTCATCGAGCAGACTCTCACCGATGCCCGCCGTGCGTAGAACGCGCGTCTTGATGATGCCCTGTGGCCCCATTTGCTCTTTGAGATAGGGGATGACGGTATTTTCCATCAGATATTTCATTTCGCGCGGCACGCCGGGGACGCTCATGATGATCCGTCCGGCGTAGTTCACGATGAAACCGGGCGCGGTGCCGACTGGATTGACGATGGGAATGGCGGTTTCGGGCAACGTCGCCTGAACGCGATTATTCTCGCTCATCCGCACGCCGAATTTCTTGAATTTTTCGACGAGGATATCCATCAAGTCCTGATAGAAGATCAAGGGGCGACCAATGGCGTTGGCGACGCCCTGCCGCGTCATATCATCGACGGTGGGGCCGAGGCCGCCGGACGTGATGATCACATCGGCGCGTCCGAGCGCGTTCAGGATGACTTCAGTGATGCGTTCTTCATGATCGCCAACGGTGGATTTATAGTAAACGTGGATACCAATTGCCCGTAACTGCTTGGCAATAAATACAGAGTTGGTATCCACGATGTCCGTATCGCCGGAGAGGAGTTCCTCGCCGATTGAAATAATTTCTGCTCGCATATTTCCTCATTTCGCGTAAGTGCTGTGGATCATAGCACTAGTCGCCAAAATCGGAAGGAGCGATCTTATTTCACGCTGGCGCTCATTTTAGGGCGTCACTATCGGCAGCGCGCGCAGCACCCGATTGCGGATGGTGGTGAAACTAGCGGCGACCCAGCCCTTCTGTCCGCTAAAGTCGATATATAGCCATTGGCTATCCGCACTGCGCCCCAAAACCGTCAGCACGGACGCACGGGGCACATAGCCGAGCACATTGCGCGAGCCAAGCTGCGGCGTGCTGCGCAATTTGACGATGTTGGTGGTTTTTACATCGCCCGCGTTCGCCGCCGTCGCTGGTTGACCGCCGCTTGGCGCAGCTACGCCAGAGGCCGACGCTGTGATGCCGCATAACGAAGCGCTAAAGGTGAATTCATAGCCTGTGCGTCCATCGTGCAGTTTGAAGGCATTACCCGGCAGCGCAATAACTTGCAACGCAGAGCCATCCCCCACCACGACGGGCTGCTGCGTGCTGATGGCACGCGCCAACCCGTTACTCATATCCTGAGCCGAGATCGAATAGGCATATTGACCATCATAGCCGTTAATCAACCAGACATCGAGCGCGCCACTCCGGCAATAGGCGGTCATCGTGGCAACCGGATCGAGGTAATTCACGCGGTCATCGAACGAATTGTAATGCGGGCAGATTTCCTCGCCCTTGTCGTTACGGCATGGATCAGTGGCACTGACTGGCGTGGTGCTCATCGCCAGACCGAGGATCGTCAGTAATAGATATAGGGGGAAGATGCGTCTCATGTAGTCGATGCTCTGCCCGAATTCACCGTGCGCGTTTATCGCCTGTGACGTGGCAGCGCATCCTACTCCTTTCGTTCACTACAGCCATTCGGATATTCCCACTGTGCGCATGGGATGTCGCCCAAAGTCTACCGGATTTTACGGCATGACTCCATGTGACGATGGCATAGCGGTGGAATTGACAGGATGATGGAGGCTAACATGATAATCGCGCTGGATATTCAGCGCGATTGTGGGTTTCGATCTTCGATTATGCTAAACACTCGTGAGAGCGTTTCACGTCTGCGTTAGTCAGCAGACCCTTTCTCAAGTCTATATAGTTGTTCGGTCAGATCCATCAAGTGGCTTCCCCTTTCTACTCTATAAACTTCAATTCCAATCATCGTCCAATTCCGCAAGAATGTCAAGAAAATTTGCCGTGAATTTCGCATAAATCAGTGAAAAACGTGTATCAATACTGTCTCAATCCATATTTTTCCTTAACTATTTCATTCGCTCTATGTACTTGACACACGAATTCCTTATCTACTACCCTTATAGGTATTAGCATGTGAAAGGAGGAGCCATTTGGCAGCTTAATGGGCGGGTCATGCCCGCACAATGTGTATATCATGGATCAAAGTGAGGTGGAACATGCAAGTAACGCATCTATTTGATCGCATCTACCAAGTGGTGGACGAGCAGTCGGGTTATGGCGTAAGAGTGGACGATAAGCACGTCACAGTTTCAGCGCCGACGCTCTCGCCACCGGCTGCCGTCACCTTAGATGGCATCGAAAAAGCCGTGCAATGGGGCAGGGTCATCCTCACCATGCTGCACGAGGGCGCAATGCCGATAAACACTGAAACTGTTCGCGCTCGATTATCTCAGAGCATGGAAAAGAATTAGCAATAAACTCAACCACGTTCATGAACCGATACACCGAAGAACTGCCATGTCCCTCGGTGTATTTTTTGTCAGCAAGGACGATCATCCCATTATGCTGTGGCTGGTTTCAGATTACCCGATGTGCTGATCCCTAACGATAGACCCGCCGCCACCAACCCCAACAACGCCGCTGACAGAAATATGAGGTGATAGTCGCCTAATTGATCGCGGAAGAAGCCGCCCGCGTAACTGGCAATGCCCGCACCAATCATGTGAGAGCAGAATATCCATCCATATAGCAAGCCGAGCGATCCGCGCCCGAAGCGCTGCGCCGTCAGATTGACGGTGGGCGGCACGGTGGCGATCCAATCGAGGCCGTAAATGATGGAGAATAAGAGCATCCCGCGCATTTCGAGGACGAAGGGCAGCGCCGCCAACGAGACGCCCCGAAAGCCGTAATACATCGCCAGCAGACGGCGATTGTCATAGCGGTCACTGAGCCAGCCCGACGCCAGCGTCCCGAAGATGTTCATGAGTCCCATGAGCGCTAAGGCGTAAGAAATATCGGCTTCCACAAAGCCATGCTCTAATGTGTGTGGCAGCAGGTGAGTCCCGATCAGGCCGTTGGTGGTGTAGCCACAGATGAAGAAACTGAACGCCAGCAGCCAAAAATCACGCGTGCGGAGGGCTTCTCGCAAGGTAGTTTTGCGGGTATCGGTGCGCTGCGCGACTGTTAGCTCGCCCAAAGGTTGCAGCCCCATATCCTGCGGGCGGTCACGCATGAACATCAGCGTCGGGATCAGCGCCACGCCCGCCGCCGCTGCCATCACGCCAATGACACTGCGCCAACCGGAACTGCTCTGGATCGCGATCAGGGCGGGGACGAAGATGAGCTGACCCGTGGCACCCGCCGCGCCGAGCAAGCCTAAGACGATCCCGCGATATTTGTTGAACCAGCGGATCGTGATCGTCGAACCGAGCACGTTCGCGATCACGCCGGTGCCAACGCCGACCACGATGCCCCATAAGATATGTAGCTGCCACAGTTCTTGCAGCGCCAGCAGCGGAATCAAGCCGATGGTACACAGCGCTAACCCCGCCAGCATCACCCGTTTTGGCCCGAAACGATCCACAAACCCGCCGCCTAATGGCCCGCCAAAGCCGTAGGCAAACAGACTGAAGGCAACTGCTAACGAAATCGAGGCGCGGCTCCATTGGAACTCGGCTTCGAGCGGCTTGATGATGACGCTAGGGGCGGTACGGATGCCCGACGAGATCAACAAGGTCAGAAACGTCACCGCCACGACGATCCAGCCGTAATACAGCTTTCTTGCGCTCGTCATTTATCCACCCTCAATCATTATGTTGTATGACTTCGTTTCGGGAAGGTGAAGTTAACCGCATCATGCCAGCAGCGTCTAGTGCCATGTGATACCAGTATTAACGATTGCGCACTGACTTATTGCTGACGCGGGCGTTCATTGAGCACCACCCAATATAGTTCGAGCTGCTGCACCGCTTGGACGAATTCCAGAAAATCTACGGGTTTGCGCACGAAACTATTGGCTCCGAAGCGGTAACTCTTGACAATGTCTTCTTGTTCCCTTGAGGAAGTTAGGACGACGACCGGAATTAATTTGGTGCGTTCATCGGCGCGCATGGCTTGCAGAACTTCTAAGCCGTCAATCTTGGGGATGTTCAAATCTAGCATGATGAGCTGCGGCACTTCGGCGGTTTCACGCCCCGCATGACTACCCGTGCCAAACAGGAAATCGAGCGCTTCTACACCGTCGCGGGCAATCGCAATTTCGTTTTTGAGATTGCTTTTTTTGAATGCCCGTAATGTCAGTTCGACATCATCCGGGTTATCTTCCACTAACAAAATAATGTTATTTGACATAACGCCTCTTCTGCCCCCTCTACACTGTGAAATAGAATGTAGCACCCTGATCAACTTGACTTTCAGCCCAGACTTGACCACCGTGGCGCTGAACAATGCGGGCAACAATCGCCAACCCGATGCCCGTACCTTCAAAGTCTTGAATATCGTGTAAACGTTGGAACGCGCGGAATAGTTTATTGGCAAACCGCATATCAAACCCGACGCCGTTGTCGCGGATAAAATACGCACGTTTGCCCTCGTGCTCAATAGTACCAATCTCAACCGTCGGATGCGATTGTTTGCGCGTAAATTTCCATGCATTACTCAATAAGTTTTGCAGTGCAATTCTCAGTAGTCGCGTATCGCCCTGTGCAAGCATAGCAGCTTCAATTGAATAGGTCACGTTGTGGTCTGGATATTCTTCCTTCAGCTCCTCAATGACCTCGTGCGCTAGTCGGGAGAGATCTACGGTGCTGCGCGCTATGCTTGTGCGTGAAAGCTGCGCAAGCTGCAACAAATCATCGATGACACTGCCCATCCGCTGCGTGGCGGCGCGGATGCGCGTGAGGTAATGCCTCGCGTTATCATCCAGTTGGTTCGCTTGATCTTCTAGTAACGCTTGCGCATAGCCGTCCATTGCGCGCAGCGGCGAACGTAGATCGTGCGAGACCGAATAGTTGAAGGAATCTAGTTCTTTGATGATCGCCGTCAGATGGACGGTGCGTTCGCGGACACGCTGTTCGAGTTCGGCGTTGAGGGTGCGAACCGCTTCCTCTGAACGTATACGTTCAAGATCGGCGTTATGTAATTTGTTGGCGATCCATAACATAATGACGCTCAACAGTACCATATGGGAGAGCGTAAACATCGCCGCCCCGAAATCGCCACTATATAAGCCAATCGCTTCGCCCTGCCACGTCAACCAGCCGATGAGGAGTGGGAACAAGGCTACAGCGGGCAACGCATAGCGCACTAAGTACCCACCAGCACTATCCGCGCTGATGATCTGGGCAAGCCCCTTGTCCGGGAAGGCTAACAGCATCCCAAAACATAAGACGGTGGACGTAAGGGCCGTTTGCAGCGCAATCGAGGAGGACTCAACGCTGTACAGCGACCGTACATTGTAGAGGTAGCCGACGAGTGCCAGCAGAGAAATCAAGAGCGCAATCAGGGTGACAATCTGCGCCAGTAGATAGCGCCGGATAAAGGACATGATGACCAGCCCGCCGCCCGTAATCGATAAAATGATCGTCGTGATGACCGACATCCGACCGGGTTGCGCCGCAGGATTGGTGGAAATCGTGGTATCGCGCATCAACAGTTGATCGATGCCTAACTGCCAGCCAAAAAGATGTTGACAAAGGGTTAGCCCCGCGATGACCAGCACCGCCACCGCCGTTATTTGCGCCAATCGTGGTCGCGTATGGAGCGTCAGCAAACTAACCCCCGCGAGGATAAAGCACAACGCAAGGTTGAACTTCAGCGCGGGAAGATTGGTGAAGATTCGCTTAAAGGCATCAATATTGAACAGCCAGCCAAGTAAGATCAGGCTTCCAACAGCAATCACCACGATGGCGGCGAGCCTAGAAAACGCCTGTGCCGTAGCAACTAAACGCGGAACAGTCGGTGATTTATTCATATGATATAGCTATTCTCATCGCGGCAGGAACCTCATGTTTCTTAATCTGCAAACGTTCAGAGAAAGTCAAAAAAGTAAACCACGTATAATCATTCTAACGCAACAGGGAAATCTGTTTTTCGATAATCTATGTGTCCTATGTTATGTGAGGTAAGGCGTCTATGCCAAGTGAGATTCAGCGGCAAGTTCCGAACGCAAACCAAGAATCCGTCTGGGATTATCCGCGCCCACCGCGCGTTGAGCCGACTAGCAAGCATATCCGTGTTGTCTTCAACGGCGTGACGATAGCCGACACCACCCGTGCTCTCCGTGTGCTGGAAACCAGCCACCCGCCGACCTACTACCTGCCGTTAGCGGACATCAAGCGCGACTACCTGATCGAATCGCCACGTTCGACCTACTGCGAATGGAAAGACGCGGCGGCTTACTACACCATCCGCGTGGGGGACAAAACTGCCGCTGATGCCGCGTGGTATTACCCGCAGCCGTCGAAGGATTTCGCGGCGATCAAAGATCATGTGGCCTTCTACGCGGGGCGCATGGATGCCTGTTACGTGAACGATGAGCTGGTCAGGCCGCAAGGTGGTGGATTCTACGGCGGCTGGATCACGAGCGATGTGGTTGGGCCGTTCAAGGGCGATACACCCGATTCGATAGGGTGGTAAGTTTTCTACAAGACATCCTCAGGCTTTTTGCTACCATACTTTTGTCTGTTGTAAGTAGCTTCAGGAGAGACTCATGCGCCCTTACGCTTTACAGGCTGGTGAAGGACGGACATACCGCTACGACATCAAATTCACGGTAAAAGCGGGCGAGTTGCAACCCGGACGCGGCGCGACATTCCTTGAGTACACCACGCGCAAAGGCGAAGAACCGCCTATGCATACGCACCCCACCGAAGACGAGCTATTTTACGTGCTGAAGGGAAACCTCACCTTCCGCTGCGGTGACGAGACATTCGAGGTTAGCGAAGGTGGTTTTGTCTATCTCCCACAGGGAATTTCGCACGGCTACACTATTCGGAGTGATGAAGAGGTACACCTGATCGTTATTACATTCTCGATCAGTGCTACCGCAGGCCAAGGGTGGAGTGGTTTTGTGGCGGATATTGAGCAGCAAGGCGAGTTGATCAACAAATCGGAGTGATACCAAGGATGAGGCGATGTCTACACCAGCTGGTTATTCGGGCAAACCGTTAGCGACCAAACTCGGCATCAAAGCTGGCTATCGGATTGCCGTGCTAAACGCGCCAGAAACTTACCTCAGCGAGACATTGGGTGAATTGCCCGCTGAGGTTGCCATTATCACCGAAATCGCAGCCCTTGATGGCGAATTCGACCTGATTCACTTCTTCACGCGGGAAGCGAAGGAACTGCACGATCATTTCCCGACGCTCCGGCAGCATCTTAAGCAAGCCGCGAGTCTGTGGATTTCGTGGCCTAAAGGTTCATCGAAGGTCAAAACCGACCTCAACGAGAACATCGTGCGCGAGCAAGGCTTGGACATCGCGCTGGTGGACGTTAAAGTCGCTGCCGTTGACACGATCTGGTCGGGGTTGAAATTTGTGATCCGCGTAAAGGATCGCGCTTAGGCCGTGCTGAGACTCACTGCTGCGGCGCTAAATCCTTCCCGATGATGAGGACAATGTCGATGCCGGGTGGGCCATCCGTCGCCGGGACGATCACGGTGCCGGGTAAGCCAAGCTGCTCCGCCAGATAACGGGCGGTGTTCATCTTGTTGGTGTAGACGCGGATTTCGCTCTTGGCATAGCTCCCCGGTGCGTCCGAATTGCCCACGTTGGTGATGACGAAGCCTTTGGACGTCAATGTGTCCGCAGTGCGCTTGGCTAACCCTTCGACGTTGGTGCCGTTGAGCACGGACAGCACCGCGCCTTCGCCCTGCGCTTGGTCATTGGCGGGAACGGCTTGTCCCGCGTCAAACAACTGCACGACCAACTTGGCGACATCTTCATACACGGCTGACTGCACTTGGCGACCATCCGCCAGCGTGCTCGGCAGCAACTGACCACCTGATTCGGTCTTGGGCAGCAGCACCGCCGACTTGATCGTGACGCCCTGCGCGGCATTCGCCAACTGCAAGATTTCGTCGTAGGTCAAATCCGTGCGGATGTTGTCTTTGAGCGCCGTCCACAGCGTACCCGCCTGCCCGATCAAGGCGGAGACGCCGCCTAAGCTGAGGACTCGCTTCTGCACGGCTTTAATCACTTCCTGCTGACGGGTGGCACGCCCGAAGTCGTCACCAGCGTTATGCCGCACGCGGGCATATTGCAGCAGTTTGACGGAATCTAGTTCTTGACAACCCGGTTGAAATTCGACGGTGATGACGCCATAGCCTTCCGTCTCTGGATAGTTCGTATCGAGAATATGATCACTTGGGCACACCTCAATCGGCCCTACTGTGTCAATCACGGTGTTGAAGGCTTGAAAATTCACCTCTACGTAGCGATCAATCGGGATGCCGAGGAAGCGCTCGACCGTTTTCCGCGCCAGTTCTGGCCCGCCGCCGCCCGGATAGCTGTCGCGATCCCCGAAGAAGTTGGCGACGTTGATCGTTTCCGAGCCATAGCCGGGAATCTCGACGTACACATCGCGCGGAATCGAGAGCATGGCAGCAGATTTGCGCACGGGATCGAAGGACAAGACCATGACCGTATCGGTACGGAACGGGCCTGTTTCGCCGGGGCGTTGATCGATGCCGAGCAGCACAATGGTGAAGCGCGTGACATCCGTGTAAGCAGGAATCGCACTGCCGTTGTCGGGGCTGAGGGTGGGCGTTCCGCCGCTGGCGACCTGCGCTGCATCCGGCGTGTTGGTGGGTAAGGCGGCACGTGGCGGTGGTGTCTTGGTGGGACGATTAGCGAGATCACCGAACTGTGGCGCGGACGGCAGTTCCACAGGCGAATCGATCACAAACTGGCGCACATTGACATACACCAAGCCAGCGATCCCCGCCGTAGCGAGCATGGCGACAAGCACGATCACAAGGATAAACAACGGTGAACTACGCATAAGGGACAATCCATACACAACCCGAAAATCAGCGGGCATTATACCCTACCCCTGACCGGATTTTTGCGCGGTTTCCCTACGGCGGTGCGGCAGCGTTCGACGGGGATGAAAAGCGCCGCCAGAACGTTTATAATTATCCATTCGATTCTGGGAAAGCGGGTAACACTTCATGCGGATTTTGATCACCGGGGCAAACGGCAATGTTGGGCGCGGGTTAGTGACCGCGCTTGAGGCACACGGGCATGAGTGCATCAGCTCGACGCTGGACACGTTGGACATCACCGATTTCCACGCGGTGAAGACACAGATCGAAGCGGCGAACCCTGCGCTAGTCATCCATACTGCGGCGATGACCGCCGTGGATCGCTGTGCCGAGCAGCCCGATGAAGCGATCCGTGTTAACGCGTTCGGCACGCAGAATATCGCCATCGCCTGTGGTCGTGTCGGCGCGGCGATGTGCTACCTGAGCACCAACGAAGTCTTCAACGCCGAACGCGGCACGCCGATCCTTGAATATGACACGACCAACCCCGCCAATCCGTATGGATACAGCAAGTGGATGGGCGAGCAAATGGTGCGCAACCTCTTGCCACAGCACTACATCGTGCGTATATCATGGCTTTTCGCGCATGGCGGCACGAATTTCTTGCAGAAAATCGTCAGCGCGGCGGAGGCGGGACGTGCGCTGTCTGTGGTCATTGATGAGATCGCTTGCCCTACTTACGCGGATGATCTGATCGCGGCGCTGGCGGCGCTGGTCGAAACGCAGCGCTACGGCATTTATCACTTCGTCAACGAGGGCGTGACATCGCGCTACGAATTCGCCCGCTATGCTTTGGACTGTTACGGACTGGCGAATACACCAATCCAGCGCATCACCAAAGCCCAATGGCCCCGCCCATCGCGCCCGCCTACCTATTCCGCGCTGCGCAATTTCCTCGGCGCACAGATCGGGATCACACTGCGACCGTGGCAGGCAGCAGTTGACGCGTTTGTCGAGAAAGAACGCCAGCAAGTGCAAAGCGGAACGTGAACTAGTGCTTGCCCCAAGACTGCTATCCTCCATTGATAAGAGTGTGAACTGTGCCTGAGACGCCGCTTTTTTCTGTCGTGATTCCGCATTGGAACGGCAAACAACATCTGCAAACGTGTCTGGACGCGCTGCGCCGCCAAACGTATCCCGCGCTGGAAATCCTGCTGGTCGATAACGCTTCGACGGACGGTTCGCAAGACTATGTGCGTGCCAATTACCCAGAAGTGAAGATCGTCCAACTGGATAAGAATTATGGATTCACGGGCGGTTGTAACGCGGGATTCAAAGCCGCACAGGGCGAGTACATCGCCTTGCTGAACAATGATACTGAAGTCGAACCGACATGGGCGGCGGCGCTGGTGAACGCCTTCGAGCAGTATCCCGACGCGGGTTTTGTGGCTTCCAAGATGAAATTATTCGATAAACGCGACCATCTGCACGCGGCGGGCGATTTCTATGGCGTGGATGGGTGGCCCGGTAATCGTGGCGCGTGGCAAAAAGACGAAGGTCAGTTCGATCATGAAAGCTACGTGTTCAGCGCGTGCGCCGGATCGTCTGCCTATCGACGCGAAATGCTGGACGAGATCGGGCTACTGGATGACAGCTTCTTCTTTTCGATGGAAGACATCGACCTCGCGTGGCGGGCGCAGATGACGGGTTGGCGCTGCCTGTTTGTGCCGAGCGCGGTGGTGTATCACAAAGTCTCCGCGACAGGCGGCGGCACTACGTCCAGTTTTTACGATGGACGTAATGCGATCTATGTGCTGGTGAAGGACTTCCCCGCACCGTTGTTCCGCAAATATTGGCGGCGAATCCTGACGAAATATGCTGGCGTGGCATGGGAAGCAGCGCGGGCATGGCGCGGCGCGGCGGCACGGGCACGCTTGCGCGGCATGGCAACTGGCCTGATCCGCATTCCGTGGCTGCTCACCAAACGTCAGCAGATACAGCAGTTGCGCAAGACGACCATCGCCTATCTGGATTCGATCTTGCAGCACTAGCCTGAGTTAATGCACTGCTTGCAAAATGCCTAACCCACGACCCTAAAATACCCTATCCTTATTCGCGTTGACAGCGGTAAACTTTGGACTGCGTTAGGCAGTAAGGGATAGCATGTGAATAAGAAGCGCATCACGCTGGCGATTGTATTCGGGCTAGGGATCATCATCACGGTGATCGCCACGCGAACGTTATATCAGTTTGCCACGACGCAGCTCGTGATCGAGCTGGAGCGCGATGCAGATGCCCTCACGCATATCTTGCAAGCACGGATCGATGCCGCGTTGGAAGTGCAATACAGCCTGAAAGCCTTGTTTGCCGTCCAACAAAACATCACCGCTGACAGTTTCAACCACTTCGCAATGACGCTGCTCTCACACAACAGCGATTTTCAAGCGATTTCGTGGCGACCCCGCGTGGCACAGACTGATCGTCCGCAGTTCGAAGCGCAGGCTAAACAAACGCTCGCGCCCGATTACCAGATTTACGAGAATGTGAATGGGCAGCGCGTGCGTGCGCCCGACCGTGATGTGTACTATCCCGTCATGTTCAACGAACCGACGGCGGTCAACAGCTCCGCGCTAGGGTTGAATACGATTCAGGGGCTACCCGATTCGGTGCCGACAGATGAAGTCGTCACGAAATTACAGATATTCACCACGCCGCCGATTCAGCTTGTCCAGACGGGCAAGGTAGGCATGGTGGTCTACCAAGTCATCGCCACGCCGGATGATCCGCAGCGCATCCTTGGCCTAACGTCGGTGGTGTTGCAAGCAACAACCTTGATCGAAACGGCGTTTGCCAAGTACGATGACACGCAAGCTTTTTCCATCTACCTGTATGACAGCGCCCTGCCCAATCAAAAGCTGCTGTACCTCAATAAAGCCGTCCAGCCAGCGACCGAGGTGCCCGCCGTGGACGCTGGTAATCGTTATCAAACGAGTTTGGAACTGCCTAACCGCGTCTGGACAATCGAGTTTCATATCTCGCCTGACCTAATCGATCAACGTCGCAGTAGGTCGTGGATCTTCGTCATCAGCAGCGGGCTAATCCTGACGGCGATGCTCACCTATCATCTGTACTACCAGCAGCGGCAAGCGGGCGCGCTGGAACGCCGCGCCGAGGCCATCCGTAGTCAACATGCGCAGATTCAGCGGCTTGACCAGATGAAAGATGACATGATCCGCGTGGTGTCGCATGATCTGCGCAATCCGTTGGCGAATATCATGGGCTACAGCGCGCTGCTCCAAGAGCTGGGGCCAGATTCTATCGATTTCCCACACATGGTGGCGCAGATTCTTGCCAGCGGTGAGCACATGTTAGCCTTGATCAACGATCTGCTCGATATTCAGCAGATCGAGAGCGGGATGACGTTCAAACTTACGCTCACTCCGTTAGCGGATGTGATGAGGGAATCGGTGAACAATAACGATCTGTCAGCTTCTCAGCGCCGGATCAACCTGATTTTGCAGTTGCCGCCTGATGAGTTAACCGTGATCGCGGATGCAGCACGTTTGGTACAGGTTTTCGATAATCTGCTGTCCAATGCCATCAAATATACACCAGTGGGCGGGAGAATTGAGTTCAGCGCGGTACGGGGGGAAGCACAGGTGACGATCTTCGTTACTGACACCGGACTAGGTATTCCCAACGATGCCCTTGCGCACTTATTTGAGAAGTTCTACCGCGTACAATCTCAAGCGCATCTAGCGGTTGAAGGCACCGGCTTGGGGCTGTCTATCGTGAAGATGCTGGTGGAAAAGCATCACGGGCAGGTGGGCGTGCGCAATAACCCCACCGGTGGCAGCACTTTCTACGTTACGCTGCCACTGCCGCCGCAGGGGCGCGATATTTGGAATATATTGACCTGAACTCCTTGTTAGGGATGCGGATTATTGTTCAGCATATCGTCGCCTAAGGCGTCATCCAGCGAATGCTCCTCGCCGGGTTCGGGCGGCGGGAACAACGAATCGTAGTGATACGACGAATAATCCGTATGGCCGGGCACAAAATAGGGTTGCGTATCCGCTTGTGAGTCCATCGGTGAAGGCGGGTTCTTATCGATGGGTCGCGGCTGATCATCTGCCAACACAACAACCGTGGGGCCTGTTTCGCCGTTTGTCTCGTCTGCCACCGCGTCGGCCTGCTCGGACGCTGATTCTTCTATAGGCGCGTCTGCCTTGGGTGAGGCCATGTTGGTGTAAATGCCGTGCGGCGGTGTGACGGCTTGTGGATTCAGGGCGGGCGGCAGCGGCGGTTGATACATCATGCCTTGCGGCGGCGGTTGGGCGACGGTGGGGCGCGGCACCGAGGTAAAACTAGGCGGGCCAGTGTACCACGGCGGGTTTGGCAGCGGGTCTTTCGCTACGCCGCGTTCCACCCGATGCATCCGGAGTGTGCGCTCATCATCGCGCAGTACGCGCATCCGCACGGCGAGCATGGCAAGCAGGATCAAAACCACCACACCGCCGAGCAGGATGATCCATACGCTAGGGTCAATCGTGCTGAAATCCATAGCAATACTCCACGTTCACTCACAGGCATGATAGCGCGTTTTTGTTAAAGAATCACATTTGCACAATACCTAACATATACTATGATCAAGATGCTCGTGGCGGTAGCAGGGGGAGTGTTAAGTACTTAAAGGGGCGTGAAGATGAGTTCGCTGCCGTTGGTTGATGTCGATGTACGCACACCATCCGAATATGCAACGCTGGTTGCCAGCGCACGTCAACTCGCCGCGAAACCGCTTGACCGCTATATCGTGTTGATGACGCCGCGCCGCGTGTTACTCGGCGTGCCATGCCCCAATCTAGATATGGTGCCTCGTTCAGCAGTCGAAACGCTTAAACGCCAGTTTTCCCCTAGCCAACCGCTGACCGTCACCGTGATCGCGTATACGCGTAGCGCGCTGAATGCTGTACCGGAGCGGGCGTACCGCGCTTTTGGACGGGATATTCCTTTTTTCAATCTGCTGCTCGGCTTAGGCGCGCTCGGACATAATGTGTTCATTTTCGAGGGGCACCGTTCGGCCTTGGAAGCAGCCTGTCGGGATGCCGATTTATTAATCATTGATGAGCATGTGTTAGCTAATCTTGGCGAGCATTGGCCTGAAAGCGCGGGCAAGGCCATGCGCACGGATAACGCCATCATCGTACGCTCTGCCAAAGGACAGATTAGTCTGCTGCGGGTACGGCTTTCCGAACTTACTTTTGAGGATCTAGAAAATTCCCCGTCGTAATTCGCAAAATATGCAGTATCATATAAGAACATATGTGTTGACGAGTAGCTGGTTAAGGTAGTGTCATGACCGACCTTGTCCCTATTCAACCCCAGTACACGGGTGAACCGGAAACTGAAACCGTTAATGCCAAAGTCGCGATGGCAGGGCTATCGCAACATACCCAACGCGCTTATCAACGTTGGATCAAGAAATATTTAAGCGATGTCAATCAGGTGCCGCTGCGCAGCATCGATATTACGCAGTTGAATGTGTCACAGGTGGCGGAAAGCCTCGGCCCTGCGCCACTCAAGGCATGGTTGGGCGCGTTGAAGGCACGTAAGCTCGGCAAGCAGTCGATCATGCAAGCCAAAGCCGCCGTCGTGTGGGTGGCACAGTTGATCGCGGATTTGGGGCGTTCGGATTACGAAACACCCGCTGGTTTGAGCCGTGTCAAAGCGCCCAAAGCCGAGACAGGACAGCGCGCCGGGACATGGCTGACGCAAGACGAGATTCGTCAGCTTTTGCGCGGCGTGCGGGCGGCGAACCATACCAGCGGCGCGATGGTCGCGCGCAACATCGCCATCGTGACGCTGATGGTCACGTGTGGACTGCGACGCGATGAGGTGGCAGGGATTACATGGGCGGATTTTTCACGCCAAGGGCGCAACAATGTGTTGAAAGTACACGGCAAGGGCGAAAAGATGCGTGTCGTCAAACTGCCCGATATGACCGTGCTGGCGATCGAGCGATGGCGTGAGCATCATCCGCTGCCCGACGGGAACCGCCCGATGTTCACGCGCATGTGGAAAGGCGGCACCGTCACCACTGGCAGCATCACCGATAAGGCGATCTGGATGGTGATCCAGCAAGCCGCTAAAGCCGCCGGACTGCCGCCGATCTCGCCACACGATTTACGCCGATCCTTCGCGCGTGGTGCGTTCGAAGCGGGTGTCTCGTTCGAACTGATCCGTCAATCGCTCGGTCACAGCAGCATCGCTACGACGGAACGCTACGTCAACTCCGTGCTGGAACTTGACCGCGCCGCTACTGACATCTGGGCGAATGTGCTGGACGAAGATTAATGATCGAAGTCAGACAATAAGTTCAGGGATGTTCAACACGGCAAGGCTAGTTTATTGTTGAACAGCCCACAGCCAAATTTCAGGCGTGGTCAATTGCTTTTTATCGTTGGTGAGCGCGGTAATTCCGGTGGCTACCTGTGTTCCATCCGGACTAAAGGCTGCGCTTCTAACCGCGGTATGCTCTGGATCGATGATATTCAGCGTTGTCACCAGCGATCCGTTGACAACATCCCATAGCAGCACCTTATTGTCTGCACCTACAGCAGCCAACAGCATACCATCGGGCGAAAAAGCGACATCCAGCACATCACCGGTCTTCCCATCCAAGATCGCGACTGAACCGCCTGTCTTGACATCCCATACTTGGATGCGTGCATCGATACGCGCCGCCAATCGAGAACCATCGGGACGGAACCAAAGTTCACGCACCGTACCAACTTGATCGCTGAAACTCCTGACTTTTTGCCCAGTCTCCACGTCCCATAAACCAAGTACACCAGCCGCGTCCGTCGATGCGATCATGTGACTGTCGGGGCTGACGGCAATCGGCGGAATTGACGTTTTATCGATGAAAATACCCGCATCGGCAAATGTCCTCTCCACTGTTTTCGTGGTGGTGTTCCACAGCGCGACCACATTAGTCCCATTGAGCACGAGATAACGACCATCAGGACTGAATTCTGCGCCGTAAGCATCCACGCGAGCGATCACTTGCTGCGTCGCAACTTCCCACAAGATCACCTGAATTTTCATGCGATTAGGGTCATTTACCGGCGCTGCCAGTAAACGACCGTCAGAGCTAAGGGCGATTTTTCCGATCAGCCCGCCCGCGTAGTTGATCATTCGCGTGTCTACGCTGGCTTCATCGAATTTGCCTATCCAAATCGTTGAATGCCCCGTCCTCGCCTCGATTTCTTGCGGTTGTCGCCACAGGATTTGGTTAACTAGCGAAAATGATGGTTCTAACGGCAGCTTCCGCGCGATTTTTAGCTGTGCGGCGTTGCTCACACTGATTACTGGAAGCGTATTCGCGTTGGATGGGGGAGTAACCGTAGCGGATTGTTCTGCATTGGACGGCAATGCTTGACTTATCGAGGAAGCGCACGCTGATAACACCCCCATCAGGCACATCATCAAGAGCACGGTGGATGGTCGCCACTTGGCGTGATGCATATACTCCTCATGTTCTTTCAAGCATTGCATGACAACCTATGGACTAGTTTAACCTGTTCCATATGCGTGCAATACATGGAGGTTTAGAAACTGGTCACGCCATGACCCTGCGGTTCGCTTGCGGTATCGATAATCAGGTCTTCAGTTGTTCGCTCAGGATACTGCAATAAGCGGCGAGGTCTTGTTCCGCTTGAGGGTTAGTCGGCGCTGGATTCCACTCTAGTACGACGACAGTATCTTGATAAAAGATTGGCGCACGCTTGCCCGACCAATATTGATAACAGGCCACTTGCCGATCATCGGTGAAGTCATGATGCCGCGTGTCACCCAAATCTAGAATCATGTACTGACAGCCATCCATGTCGCCACGTTTGCCAATGACGTAGCTTTGTTGGCGGGTCGCGTAGTGCGGCTGGATCGTTTGCCCCGCCACTACACACGCCCCGGCGGGGATGATGGCTTGGGTGGCTTCGATGCTGTCTACGTGCGCACCCGGTTCCCATCCATAGATGCCGTTGGGTACGGGTTGCATGAAAAACGGGTTGTAGAGCGTCCATGCAATCAACACACACGCCAACATCACGCCAGCGATAGCGCGTACCGAGAGGCGCGGGTAACTTTGCCGCAGCCATGCCAGTCCGTACACGGCGCTGACCATGACGGCGGGAATGATCGGGGCCGTGTAGTGCATGTAAATGTTGAATTGTGGCTCATAATTCGCCAGCAGACTAAAGGCGAAGGTCGGCACAGCGGGCAGCAGTACCAGCGGCTCCAAGAGCGACAGGAAGGCAACTGGCGCGAACAGTTTCAGCAAAAACGACAGTTTCAACAGCGTATCCGACCCTAACGCATAGTTGATCATGCTGGAAAGGTCGCCGTCCAATATCCATGCGTAACGGCTGGCATGGATGGGCAGTCCGTTATCGGCGTTGCGCAGCAGCGGGAAGATCACGAAGGCGTGGATCGTGAACCATGCTACCCCGATCACGAACCACAGCAGCACAGCACGCCAATTTCTGCCAAATTTCTGCATCGAATACAGGCCAAAAAACGCCACCGTCAGCCCGATTTCTTCTTTGCAGAGCAGCGCGAGGATTAGCCACAGATCGACCTGAGGCCATGCTTTGCGGTCGGCGGCTTCGAAAGCGAAGGCGAGGAAGGCCACGACCGGCGCGATCTCGTGGAAATCCCAACGGTTGATCCAGCCGAGCGCCGGATACAGCATCCATACCAGCACGAATAACGGCGGCAACCACGGCTCTTTGAATTTGCGCCGCACCAACACGGCGATAGGCAGCGCGCCGAGGCACAACAACACACTCTGGGCGATCAGCAGAATGCGCGCATCCGACCATAGCCAGAATAAGGGTGCCAGCAAGACGGTGATGTAAGGTGCATGGATGCCCAGCATGTTGTCTTGTTCAGCTACCGTGTTTTGCAGCGGACGCCCTTGCGCGGCATTCCATGTGAGCTGAACGAAAATGCCTAAATCCCAACTCGTCGCGTTATAGCGTTCATAGCGTCCCACAGCGAACACGGCAAAAATGAGGGTAAAAACGACGATCAACCCAACCGCAGCAGCCATGCCAAATGAGCGTGATGGACGCGAACCGATCACAGTTGGCGAAGGTTGCAAATACGCACTATGCACGTCGAACTATCCGATCCAGCGAATGAAACGCAGCAACTCGTCGGCATTATAGATTTCCGTTATGTAGAATCGATGAACATTTCGTGGAGGTTGGTTATGGGATTGATGTGAAAAAAGTGGGGGAAATGGCAGCGGGGTCAGGAAGGCGATCTGAGCGGCGATTCGTACGCGTCACACGCGTGGTAGAGAAGTCACGTAAATCAGCCGATCAAAGTAACAATTCGTGAGCAAATTCGTTAAATCTACTTTAAAATAGCCCCAAGAGATCGTAAGCAACCGGCGTCTCTTGTTAATGCTCCTTTGCACACGGTTGCCGTAAAGGCCGTTTATATATTTATGGTCTAGAAAGGCTGTTAAGCAGCATGAAAGAGTATACGACCGAGTTCATCAGGAATGTGGCGCTGGTTGGACATCAGGGTTCCGGCAAGACAAGCCTTGTCGAAGCGCTGTTGTATACAACCGGCGCGATCACACGTATGGGAAAAATTACGGAAGGTAACACCGTTTCCGACTTTGATGAAGAGGAGAAGCAGCGGCAGTTATCGCTCACCACTGCTTTAGTTCCCATCGAGTTTCAAGATCACAAGATCAACCTGTTGGACTGCCCGGGTTTTACTGACTTTCTGGGCGAAATGAAGAATGCCATTCGTGTTTGCGATAGCGTGCTGGTCGCTGTAGATGCCGTTGCTGGCCCCGAAGTCGGCACCGAACTGGCATGGCAAGTAGCCGATGAATTTAACCAGCCCCCAATCGTTATCATCAATAAGATCAATCGTGAAAACGCCAGCTATTCCCGGACGTTGGAAGCATTACGTGAGCGTTTTCCACATTACAAATTTATCCCAGTCATCCTACCAATTGGCGAAGGGCCAGCCTTCAAGGGCGTCATCAATGTGCTGACGCAGAAAGCCTATTACGGCGTCGGTTCTGAACGCAGCGAACCACCCGCCGAGATGGTCGATGAAATCTCCACCGCCCACATCGCGCTGGTAGAAGCCGCCGCTGAAGCCAACGAAGTCTTGATGAATAAGTATTTTGAAGAGCAAGACCTCGGCTTCGAAGATATTCGCGATGGGATGCGCGCGGCTGCCCGTGATGCGGATTTGCGTACGGTGCCCGTCTTCGTCGCGGCTGGCGAAGTCAACATCGGCACGTTCCCCCTGCTCGAAGCCATGATCGTATACGTCTCGCCGCCATCTCAGCGCCGTGTCGCGCTGCGGGCTGAGGCGGGTGAAGAAGTGCAGTTTCTCAACCGTCCCCAGAGTGATGAAGGCCCATTGGCGGCCTATGTTTTCAAGACTACCTTTGACCGCTTCATCGGTACCATGAATTATTTCCGGCTTTTCAGCGGCAGCCTCAAGAGCGGCGGCACTTATTGGAATTCGGATAAAGGTCAGGAAGAGCGGTTCGGGCAACTCCAAGTGCTGCGCGGCAAGGAACAGTTCCCTGTTCCGGCGTTACACGCTGGCGATATTGGTGCTTGCGCGAAACTCGCCGTGACGGGCACGGGCGATACGATCTCGACCAAGGACAAGCAGATCAGGTTGCGGCAGCCAGTTTATCCCGCGCCGATCTTCTCCGTCGCCATCGACCCGAAGACGCCGCAAGACGGGCAGAAAATGGGCGCGATCCTCAACCAGCTTTCGCAAGCTGATCCTACGCTCACATGGCGTAACGATGGCAATACCAAACAGGTCGTGCTAGAAGGCATGGGCGATATTCATGTGAATGTGGCGCTTTCCCGCTCCGAGCGTATGGGCGTGCATCTGATCCCCTCGGTGCCGAAAGTACCGCTCAAAGAAGCCATCACCAAGTCGGCGAAGGCTATCCACCGCCACAAGAAGCAGTCGGGCGGCGCAGGGCAGTTTGCCGAAGTGCATATGCGCCTTGAACCGATTCGTGATGGTGAAGCTAACTTCGAGTTCGTCAACGAAGTCGTCGGCGGCGCTATCGATAAATCGTTCATGCCGAGCATTGAAAAAGGCATTCATCAGGTTTTGGATAACGGCGTGATCGCGGGCTATCCGGTGGTCAGCGTGCGGGCGGCTGTCTACGATGGTAAGATGCACGAAGTTGACTCCAAGCCTATCGCCTTTGAAACCGCCGGACGCGAAGCCTTCAAAGAAGCCTTCAACAGTGCCAACCCTGTGTTGATGGAGCCGATCATGCTGGTCAAAGTGACCGTACCAGAAGCGAACATGGGCGACATCATCAGCGACTTCAACACACGGCGTGGACGCGTGCAGGGCATGGATTCGGATGCGGGACGCAGCGTCGTGACGGCCTACGTGCCCCAAGCTGAAATGCTGCGCTACAGCAACGATCTGCGTTCGATGACGGGTGGTCGTGGCGTGTATACGATGGAGTTCAGCAGCTACGAAGTGGTGCCAGCGAATATCGCGCAGCCCATCATCGCTGCGTTCAAGGCCGCACATTCGTCTAGCGAAGAATAACCTCTGTCGCTTCGAACTCCTTAGATAGTAGGCATGACTGGCGTGATAGGGTGATCTCTATCACGCCTTTTGCATCTGTATGTCATCTACGCGAAGTTTGTTGGGTGTGTCTACGTATAGTAAGAATGTGTACGCGTGTTATCGTGGAGAAGACACCTTGGCAAATCTTAAGCGTTGGCTATATCGTGGTAATCACCCCAATTGGATCGCGCAGCTCCTGAACGGGTTTTGGGCGGCTATTCACTCTTCAGGCATCGCCCCGAATTATCTGGTGACGTTGGAAGTGATCGGCAGGAAATCCGGGCGGATCATTTCACTGCCCGTTGTGGTCGCGCTTGTGGATGGACAGCGTTATCTGGTGTCCATGCTCGGTGACGAGGCGCAGTGGGTTTTGAATGTGCGTGCCGCCAACGGGAAAGCCTTTATTCGCGCTGGTCGCCGTAGTGAGGTTCGGTTGGAAGAAGTGCCCGCTGAACAACGTGCGCCTATTTTAAAAGCCTATCTCAAACGCGCACCGGGCGCACGACCTCATGTTGCCGTGAATAAGGATGCGCCGCTGGCGGAGTTTGAAGCAGTCGCCGCTTCATATCCAGCCTTTCGGATCGTCCCAACACAAGAACCATAATCGTTACAGCTCAAGTGCGCCCACAGCCCATCTATCGCAGTAGTTGCTATGCACGGCACATTCTACGAATAGCCTACGCTCACCGGCTTACGCAATAACTTCTGCGCTTGTCACCCTTAACGCTCCCGAAAACGCGAGTATGATTAGTAACGGCGTTGGCTGAATGATGGGAACACCGATGTTTCGAGTGCCGCACTTTGAAGTCTTTGAGCAAAATCCTGTTTTCGAATTTGAACTGCGCCGGATCAAGCGATTGGCAACCCCGGATCGGTTATGGCTATACAGTGCCCTCATCCAAGCGATTCCGCCGCTGGTGATGCTGGCACTGTATTTCGTCGCTATGAATGATTACGTGGCGCACTACTTTCAAAACAACCCCTCGGCTGGCTATTACTATTACTCGCGCTTTGATGAATGGATCGGTGCGTTGGCGATGTTCATCCTCGGCCTGACTGCCATCCTTGTCGTGTGCGGCGACATCTATTACATGGCCGTCACCGTCCACAGCATCAACCATCAGGTCAACAGTGGACATTGGGATATGCTGCGGCTGACGCCCATGGACGACGCTGACATTTTCGAGGCCAAGCAGGTGACTGCCCATATTCGCGGATGGCGTGTCATGCAGCTTGAAATCGCGCTGCGCTTGATGCTGGTTACACTGGCATGGGCAAGTCTGCTATTTCCAGTGCGGGCGTTTCTGAACGGCGAAGGATTCTTTGGCAGTTCTTCGGCTTGGGTCAGTTTATTTCGTAGCTTTCAGTCTAGACCGTTCTACACCTTGCTTACCTTAATCACGGTGCTTTCATTGATGGCGACTTATATATGGGAACCGCGCTGGCGGATGCGTTCGCTGACATCGTTGGGGTTGTATATTTCTTCGCGCGTTCACAACGTGTCGCTTTCCTCAGTTGCGGCCTTTTTCAGTATCATCGGCTTCCATTTCGTACAGATCCTACTCATCTTCGGGGCGGGCTGGTTTTTCCTCAGAGTGTTGGTTGACTATAGCTTCGCTGGATACAACTACGACGTTTACCCGATTCTGCAAATGCTCGCGTTCATTCTGGTAATCGGCATCATCTTCCTTTTTTATCGTCTGAGCGAACGTTGGGCACGACAATCAGCGCTGCGGGCGGCATTCCGTTCCGATCTCTAATCTACGATAAAAAAGGCTGGCGTTTCGTCCTGTTTTGAGGCAAGATCAGCGCCTATCCAACGAGTATTAGGTGTGTTGAGTCGCGCATGGAAACCATTGAAGGTGTTGTCGAAGACATCATCTATTACAACGAGGAAAATGGGTACACCGTCCTCAGCCTGACGCCCACCAAAGCCCAGCCCAAAAGCGAAAGTGAAGAAATCGTGGTGGTCGGTAAGACGCTTGAACTCCACCCCGGCGAGTCGATCCGCGTCCGAGGCGATTGGGCGGTTCACAAAGAATATGGTCAGCAGTTCAAGGCTGACACCATTCAGGTGGTCATGGAGTCGGCGGAAGATGTGCGCAAGTACCTCGCTAGCGGCCTGATCCCCGGCATCGGCAAGGAAATGGCGAACCGCATCGTCAAGCATTTCGGAGCCAAGGCTGTCGATATTCTGGACGCCAACCCGGAACGTATGGCAGAAGTGCCGGAAATGACGCCCAAACGCGCGACGGTATTAGCTAACGCGTGGATGGAAGCACGGGGCAAGCGGCGCGTCTTCATGTTCCTGCAAAACTACGGCTTCACGCCCGCCCAAGCCGAGCAGATTTATAATCTGTATGGCGATGACAGCATCGATCAAGTTAACACCGACCCTTATCAACTGGCTATCGACATCGAAGGCGTCGGCTTCAAATTAGTCGATCAGATCGCCAGCAATGTCGGTATCCGTTCGGACGCACCGGAGCGCGTGATCGGTGGCGTCATTTACGCATTGGGGCAGTTGACGACCAGCGACGGACACACCTACGCCCCGCGCGGCCTCGTCGTTGATAAAGCCTCGGAATTACTCGGCATCGACCGTGACACATGCGATAAAGCCGTCACTTCCGCGCTGCGTCGTGAACAGCTCGTCCGCACTAAACGCCCGCTCAACACGACCGGTGAGGCCGAAGCGTTATACTTGCCCGCCGTTTACAAAAGGGAAAAAGCCTGCGTCGAAATCTTGCTGAACATGAAGCGCGATCCGGCCTCGCGCTTGAAGAAGGTCAAAACCTTCAAATGGGATGCTTTTTTCAGCAAGCTAGGCAGCAGAAACGGCGTGGTGCTCAGTGAGCAGCAGCAAGCCGCCGTCCATGCCGCGCTGAATAACAAGATCAGCGTATTGACGGGCGGCCCCGGCACTGGCAAGACGACTACACTGCGGGCGGTGATCGAAGCGCTGGAAACGATCAAAGCCAAGTACGCGCTCGCTAGCCCGACCGGACGCGCCGCACGCCGTCTGAACGAGGCCACCGGACGCGAAGCCAGCACCCTACATCGGCTGCTCGGATATACCGTCGATGGCTCGTTCGTCTACGATTCTGAAAACCCGCTCGAAATCGACATGCTGGTCATCGATGAAACATCGATGGTTGATCTCGACCTGTTTAGCCACGTGTTGGAGGCGTTGCCGTCCGGCGTTCACCTGCTGCTGGTGGGCGATGTCGATCAACTGCCGAGCGTCGGCGCGGGCAATGTCCTGCATGACATCATCGACAGCGGCGTGGCTTTCGTCACGCGCTTGGATGCTATCTTCCGGCAGGCCAACGACAGCTTAATCGTGGTCAATGCACACCGCGTCAATCATGGCGAGATGCCCGATTTGACCAACACCAGCAGTGATTTCTTCATGTTTGGCGGCAGCGAAGGGGACAGTGTGGGGACGCTCGATCTGCTGATCGATGTCGTGCGGAACCGCATCCCGCGCAAATTTGGCTTCGATCCGCTGACCGATGTGCAAGTCCTCGCGCCCATGTATAAAGGCGAGGTCGGCATCCACACGCTGAACGAGCGCTTGCAAGACGTGCTCAACCCCGCCGCCAACACTGACTCATTTACGGCAGCGGGAAAAACCTTTCGCATCGGTGACAAGGTGATCCAGACGCGCAACAATTACGAGCTAGAAGTCTATAACGGTGACATCGGACGCGTGCTGAATGTGGATAGCACCGCCCAGACGTTGGACATCAACATGGATGGGCGCATCGTCACCTACAAATTTGGGGACGCCAACGATCTGTTCCTTGCCTACGCGATCAGCATCCATCGTTCACAGGGTGGCGAATATCCCGCCGTGGTGATTCCGGTGGTCACGCAGCATTACCGTATGTTGCAGCGCAAACTCATCTATACGGCGATCACACGGGCAAAAAAGCTGGTCGTCTTGGTCGGGCAGCGCCGCGCCATTCAGATCGCCGTCGAAAACGCAAACACCCTGCCCCGTTACAGCGGCTTAGGGTATTTATTGGCAAGCAAATTGAATGCACAGTAGAACTGTAATAAGATATTCGTCGTACCTCGATTGCGCAGGTACGTTCAAAGGACTCTCACGATGATCTACCTCAAATCTCCCCGCGAAATCGCCCTGATGCGCGAAGCCGGACGCCTCGTCGCCCAAGCGCACCTCGTCGTCAAGCAGCATATGCAACCGGGGATCACCACCCGTGAGATCGATCTCGCGGTGGAAGACTTCATCCGCTCCAAAGGCTGCATCCCCAGTTTTAAGGGCTATCGTGGCTTTCCCGCCTCGACTTGCATTTGTGTCAACGAAGAAATGGTGCATGGCATCCCCGGTGCGCGCAAACTGCAAGCGGGCGATATTGTAAAAGTTGACATCGGTGTGATCTACAAAGACTATCACGGCGATTCGGTGTGGACGTACGGCGTCGGGGAACTTTCGCCGGAAAAAAAGCATCTTGTCGAAGCCACTGAAAACTCACTGATGGCAGGCGTGGCGCAAGCCTTCCCTAGTAAGTACATGGGCGACATCGGGCACGCTATGCAAAAGGTGGCAGAAGACAACGGCTATGTCGTCCAGCGCGAATACGGCGGGCACGGCGTCGGGCGCAACCTCCACGAAGACCCCTCCGTGCCGAACTTCGGGGAACCCGGACGCGGCATCCCTTTACGCGTTGGGATGACGATCGCCATCGAGCCGATCGTGTGCGTCAAAGACCCGTCGGCGCTCACCTTGAGCGATAAATGGACGGTTGTTAGCAAGCATAATCATCTGTCTGCGCAGTGTGAGCACACGGTAGCTATCACCAAAGATGGCCCGCAGATCATGACCGTGCTCTAAGGTGAAGATGCCAACAAAAAAGCCCTCACCGAATGGCGAGGGCTTGTCAGCATGAACGTGGTGTAGCTGCTCGCAGTGTCATATGCAGGTTGCGGCGATGTAAGGTGAAATGTTTCCACATATGTCCTCACCTGAGCAACTACACCATAAAATATTTTACTGAAAACCTCTTTGCTCACATCAATCTGGCGGTCAGTCTTTTACCTGTTCAGGCGTACAGGCAAGGGGCTAGTACTTGCGGGCGTATCATGCCCGACCGTCGTTGACCATAAGAAGGCCGTAACAGTTACAGAAGTAAACGACTAAACGTTTAAAAAACACGATATAATGAGATAAGATTGTTTTTAGGTGTCGAGCCTTCCTAGCTCCCAGTACACTACTCCTCAAGCTCGCCATTGCCAGTAAATGCGTCTATGAGAGGTTAAAAGTGGAGCAATGACTCAACCAGAGCGTATCCGCGTAATGATCGTCGATGATCATGAAATGGTTCGAGCCGGTCTCGTCGCCATTCTGGGCGATCTCAACGAATTTGACCTGATCGGAGAGGCTTCTAGCGGGGCGGAAGCTATCGACTTATGCGCCAAGCTGCGCCCCGATGTCATCCTCATGGACGTGCTCATGCCACGCATGAATGGCATTGACGCTACGGGTGAAATTCACCAACGCTTTCCCGATATCAAAGTCATCATGCTGACTGGTTCGGACGATGCCTCGCTCGTCGTTGACGCGCTCAAAATGGGCACCACGGGCTTTCTGAGCAAGACGACCTCAGTCAAAGAACTCGCTGCTGCTATCCATTCGGCCTATGCTGGCAAACCTGCCCTCTCGCCACAAGCACTGCACGCCTTGATCCATGCCTCGCAAGGTTCATCAACGCCGACCTACAGCCTCAGCAACCGCGAACGCGATGTACTGAAATTGATGGCGAAAGGGCTAAATAACGCCGAGATCGCGAAACAGCTTGTGATCAGCCATTCAACGGTCAAATTTCACGTTAGCAGCATCCTGTCCAAGTTAGGGGTGCGCACGCGTACGGAAGCGGCTACCCTCGCGTTGCAGCAGCATTTGTTTTAGCCCCGGCGCGATCTTAACATCGATCCCACGCACACAGCGCCAACCCTGCCGTGACGCCCGTGAAGAGGTCTTCTTCCACGATCTTGTCTGGTTCGAACATTTCGCCAAGCATCGTCAGGCCGAACGGAATGCTGGATGAGCCACCCGTGCGCACCACCGCGTCAATTTGATCAGGCGTCAAGCCCGACCGCTCGACCGTATCGGTGATCGCTTGTCGGATTTTGCGCCATTCGGTCATGGCGAAGTTTTCGAACTGGGTGCGCGTCAGCAAATGCCAGATGTCGATCTCGGTGCCGATGAAGCGGATCACATCAAAAGGTGAGTCGGATAGGCGGCGCTTGCTGGCTTCCACAGCTTCAAACAGCGCGAACCCGTAGAAGTTGAAGATCAGCGATTCCAGCGCGTAGAGGCGTACCGGATTGGCAGATTCGGCTTGCATCCGGTGCAAAAAGGCACGCGTTTCAAGGTTCGCCAGCCCCGCCAGCCCCTCCCACGCCGTCACCTGCTCGATCAAACTGCGTGGCACAGGCAACTTCTTTTCGCCCCATGTGAGCGTACTGCCGAAGTGCGGGAGCAAGGCATTTTCCACGATGCGTTGGTCGAAGCGGTCACCCGCGATGCCGACGCCACCAATCGACAGGATCGTCGGCGTCTTCCCCGGCTCGATGCGCATCACCGTCAGGTCAAGCGTACCGCCACCGAAGTCATAGACGAGGATCGTCTGCGGCTCCGTGATCGATTGAGCATAGTGCCGTGCCGCCGCGACTGGCTCAAATTCGAACGAAATATCCTCGAAGCCCGCTAATTGGGCGGCTTTGCGCAGGCGATTTTCCGCGCGCTGGTCGTCCTCGTCTGTTTCCGCCGCCACGAAATGTACAGGGCGACCGAGTACCACCTCGCGGATCGGTGCGTCGAGGATCGCTTCGGCGTTTTCGCGGGCACGGCGCAGATACAGCGCGATCAGGTCTTCGAGCGTGTATTCGTGCCCATATAATTTGGTGCTGGTATACGGCGTGGCGAGCACGCTTTTCATCGAGCGCATCAGTTTGCCCGGTTCCGCCATATCGACGGAAATGGTGACATCGGTGTGGATCGTACCGACTTCCGCGAAGGTCATCGCTACGCGCCCAACTACCTTGTTGACCAGACGCCGTTCGCGGTTGATGTTTTGCTCGTTATACAGCCGGATCGCTTCTTGACCGACATGCAGCTCGTGTTCCCGCGTGAGGTAGATCACGCTGCGCATCACATTGCCACTGGCTACCGGATCAAGCTTGAGTACGTTGAGGCGCTGCCCGTCATAGACCGCGATTCCCGAATTGGTGGTGCCGAAATCCATCCCGATTCGCATCATACCCTCCGTGAACTAGCGCAGAGCGGATTGTCTATTTTCGGGGATCAGCCGTCACCTTTCAAGTCTCAATCTGAATAACCACTTTACGCAGCAAGACGATGTGAGGCGTACTTTCGGATCATAAACATGATCATAATGCGGCGGAAGTATGATCGAAATGGGTAGGCTTGTACGTGAACGTGATCACAAGAAGGTGGTGACGGTTACACGTGATGATCAGTTTTATGATCGGAAATTGAGCAGCCAAACCGATCACATATGATCAATTACGCAATGATCGGGCGGATGAAGTGGCACGACTTGATAAGCCAAGTCATCCACCGACGGACTATTATACTGCAAATAGAAAGTATTATCAAGTTAGAACATCTTAACCTGATAAAGTCTCTCAACGCTCACGAAAGCAAAATACGTAAGGGGCGTGATTACGTTTCGTCGTCTTCGCCCAACACACGCGTCAGTTCAACTGCCAATGGATCGTTGAGAATCGTGTAGAGTTTGCGTGCTTCGCGCAGCGTCTGCGTGGCGTGTGCTTCGTCGCCCCGTGCCTTGAAGATGCCCGCCCGTACCATCAGCGCGTCGGCGTGGCCTTTGCGATAGCCCCACTTGCGCGCCAACGTCTCGCCTTCCTGACAGGTGATTTCGGCTTCCGCCAGTTTGCCCTGCCGCAAGTACGCATCCGCCAAGCGGATTTGCGTGCGCGCCAAGGCTTCCTGATCCCCAACTGTGCGCAGAACATCCATCGCGTTTTGTAAGGCAGCGACGGCCTCTTCGACCTTGCCCTGCGCCAGCAATGTGCGTCCCAGATTCGAGCGGAAGGTTGCCGACCAACGTGTCTCGCTCAATTTCTCGGCGGTGACGATGGCATCGCGGAAGGCGAATTCCGCCAGCGCCAATTCTTTCATCTCGTGATGCGCCAAGCCGAGATTGCTGGTCTGTACAGCCACGAGCAGACGATCATTTAGCGAACGGCTGATGGTCAGGGCTTCTTCGAGCAGCTTCAAGCCTTCGTCCGGCTTGCCCGTCATCACGCGGAACCAACCGAAGTTGCCTAGCCGCAGACTTTCGGCGCGACGGTTGGCAACTTGCCGTGCTAGATGGATTGATTCCTGATAAAACGACTGCGCCGTTTCGATCTCGCCGAGATCGGTGTACACATTGGCGACATTGGAGAGCACATAGCCGCGCGTGCCAGCATCTTTGACGCTATTGAGTAGAATGGTGGCGCGTTCGTAGTCGGGCATGGCGGCGTTGATGCCGGATAGGGAGCGCCGTGCCGCCCCGATGTCGCATACTAGACGGGCAGCTTGCGCAGTGGCGTTGGCGTGCTCGTACAAGCCCAACGCTTCTTGCCATTGCTCCAGCGCGGCTTGTGGATTGCCCTGCTGGGTCAAAATATCACCGATGTTGCGCAGCGTGTTGGCGCGGCCTAGCGCGTCATCATCACCCGCCAATTCGAGGGCGGCTTGATACTGCTGGAGCGCCTTATCATACTGCTTTTGCTTCTGGTAGCCGTTGCCGAGCGCCAGCAGCGCCTTGATGTGATCCGCATGAACATTTTCGGCGGGTTTCGCGGCATAAATCGCGATGGCACGTTCCAGCGCCGCTGTCCCTTCCGCGAACTGCCCCAACTGCTGATGTGCGGTGCCGATGGTTAGCAACGCCGACAGTTCTTGATCCGTATCGCCAGCTTCGGTCGCCGCCTTGAGCGCTTCTTGCCCAAGCGCCAAGGCATGATCATTTTGACCGCTGGCAAGCTGCGCCGTCGCCCGCGCCGTCAGGGATCGACGCCAGAATTCAGCGGGCAGACCTTGCCCATAGCCCTGTTCGCGCAGTTCATCCAGCCGTGTGTAATATTTCAGCATGTCGTGGTACTGATATTCGCCTTGCGCTTGCTCGATCAAGGCCGCCAACCACTGCACCTCTTGCTCCGGCAGACTATTTTGTTCCGCGAAGTTCAGCGCTTGTGTCAGTGCATTTTGCCCGCGCTCGGTATCCCCCAACGCGATCTGTGCTTTGCCCATGCGCCCCAACACATTTGAGGCTTGAGTCGGGTTATTCAGTACGGCGGGGAGCGCATCCCGCAGCAGACGGAGGGCATAACCGGGGTTATCCTGCTTCATGTAGGTGTCCGCGAGGTTGCACAGCGCGAGGTTGATGGTCGTCAGGTCGTGCGCCTGCCGACCGAGCGCCAAGGCTGGCTCAAGACTGTTTTTCGCTTCGTCCAGATCGCCGCGCACCAGCAGAAGCGCGCCCTTGTTCAATAGCGCCCGCGCCTTGCGATACGCATCTGGCGAGGCTTGTGCCGTCATCAAGGCTTCGTCCACGAACTGAGCGGCCTCATCATAGCGGCCTTGCTCGGTGAACAGCGCCGCCAGCAACCCCAAAAACACCTCGACGGCAGCCATATCTTGATGCGCACGGGCGAGGCTCATCCCGTCCCGATAATATTGCTCGGCCTCGGCATAGGCGCGGCGGCGGCGAGCATCATCGCCAAGCTGCGACAGCCGACGATATTCGGCTTCTTGCGGATTCACCGCTGGCGCTGCACCAGTCAACCGCGCGAAAAATTGACGTATAGCCATCACATCCCCAGACACCACAGTAGTTGTGTGAGTTACTCTCGTTGATGGGTTAATCTTAAACACTCTAGGGGAGGTTTACAACCCGCGTGCTGAACAAATCTGTGCAACTACGCTTACTCTTGTTGCTCCTGTGTCTCCTGATGGGAGCCTATTTGCTCGTCTATGTCAGCGCACCCACGGATGCCGATGGAATGGCAATGTTAGCGGTGTCTGAGAATCTCGTCCGGCATGGTCGCAGCGACATCAACGTGATCGGCGCGAGCGATTGGCTGCTGCTGCCCAAAGGCAAAATGGGTACCTTTGGCGTCGATGGGGCGCTGTATGCCAAGAAAGGCATTACGCCGTCATTATTCATGCTGCCGCTGGTTCATCTCGCGGATAAATTGCCGTTCCTCTCGATCCGTGCCACGGCTGCATTGCTCAACGCGTTTGTTACAGCGGCGACAGCACTGCTGTTGTGCGTGTTCGCGGGCTGGCTTGGCTTCCGGCAACGCACGGCCTTGGCGCTCGGTCTGATCTATGGCCTCGCCACTTTCGCCATCGCTTACGTCAAAACGCTGTTCGGAGAACCACTCGTAACCCTGCTGCTCCTCGGCGCGGTCATGGCGGCGTGGCGCTGGCGTCAGGATCAGCGTGATCCCGACTGGCGAAGGCTGTGGATCGTGGGGATTTGCCTCGCCCTAGCGATTGGTGTCAATCTCGCCTATGCCGTTTTTGTTCCGATGCTGGGTCTGTATTTGCTGGCTGGCATTCAACCGTTCAGGTTGGCAGCGTTGTGGTCACACCGCCGTAGCCTTGCTGGTTTCGCCGTCCCGCTGGTTGGCATGGCGATCATCATCGGCGCGATCAACATGGCGCATTTCGGCAGCGCCTTCAACAGCGGCTATCAATTCGCGGCAGGTGAAGGCTTCACGTATCCGCTGCTGGATGGGCTTTACGGTATGTTCCTTAGTCCGTATCGCGGTCTGTTGTGGTACAACCCGCTGCTACTGCTGGCGATCCCTGCGTGGTGGCTGTTCCGGCGGCAGTTCGGCGCGTTGGCGTGGCTGTGTCTGGCGCTGATCGCGGCTCAAGCGCTTCTATTCGCCAGTTGGTGGAGCTGGTACGGCGGGATCGTGTGGGGGCCGCGTTTCTTGCTGCCCGTCGTTCCGCTAATTGTGCTATTCCTCACGCCATTGGTTGAGCGTGCGTGGAATCATCGCAGGTTATTCGTCACGATTGGCGTGTTTGTTGGCGTGTCGTTGCTGATCCAGCTCCTCGGCGTGCTGTTCTCGTACCTGCCGTATAACGGCTATCTGATCGCCGCCTTTGCCGAGCCGATCCCCACGTGGGTGATCGCTGATCCGCTACTCAGTCCGATCATCGGGCATATCGCGTTGTGGTGGGGTGGCTATACGTTCGATCCGGCGTGGCTGGCACGCGGTGTGGATGGTGTGCATGTGCTGGTTTGCCTCGCCCTGATCGGAGTCGGCCTCGTGCTGGCGCTCACGCCATCGCGTTTGAACACAGTCAAGCGCGTGATCGCTGCCGTCGCGATCCTAATCGTCTGCGGGATCGTGATCGCACGCCAGCAGGACGATCCTGTGCTTCAGCGCATTCATGACCTCGATCAAGCCTTGCAACCACCCGCGCTGACTGTCGCGGCTACCACACTGCTCGGTGACAGTCTGCTCGATCTCAAGACAAGTGCGCCGATCATCAGCATGAACGCGCCTACCGCGCCTGACGATGAACGCGCTGTGCATGTATGGTCATACGCTAAATCACAGCATACGCGATTGTGGCTGCTGACGTGGTTCCCGCCCGCCGCTGCTGAGAATTGGCAGGAGCGCGATCTGTGGGAGCACGCCAGTTTTATCCGCGAAATCAACGCGGCGGGACATCGTGCCGTGCTGTTCGATCTCATGCCCGCGCCGAGCGCCGATCAAGCGGGCGGTTGGACATTCGGCGGACTGTTGCGTCTCGACCGTTACGGCACACGAATCGCGGAGGAGACCGTGTACGTGACGCTGAACTGGTCAGCCGAGCAACCGACCGATATGCCTTATACATGGTTCGTCCATCTGCTCGATCCCGCTGGCAACATCCTCGCCCAGCAAGACCGTCAGCCGTTGGGCGGCTACGCGCCAACAACCGCATGGCAGGTTGGCAGTACCTCCACAGATCATCTGGCCTTCCTCATCCCGCGCGAATTGGATAAAAGCGCCTTGCGGTTGCGTATTGGCGTGGTGCGACCGGGCAACAACGCGCCAGAATCAGTGGTGGATGCTGATGGTAAGCCGATCGCTGATCCCTTCGTCATCGTTCCGGCGCAGTAGCTCTCATGCTCAAGGTTCCATCGAATTTTCACAAAGGGGAGCCTGTCATCTCAAGGCTGGTTTCCCCAGAGTTTGTTAATTTTCCCTGAAAACGCCGCCCGCCTTGGTCAATCCGACTAGGCGTTCTCCTGCCAAAGATGGATTGTGTAATCACGTAATTTGACTACACTTAGAAGTGTGCAGAAAGGCAATCCTATCGAAAGGGAAGGAATTTTATGTTTAATGCGTCTTCGTCCAAAAGGCGTCGGGCTGGCATTTTTTATGTCCTGACCATTTCTTTAACCCTGTTACTGCTTGCCGCCAGCAGCATACCTACTTCCGCGCAACCGACGACGTTGGAAGAAGAAGTGCGTATGCAGACTACCAAATTATCGAATCAGGATAAGACTGCTACTGCTCGTGCCAAGAAAGCGAGCGAGTATCCGCGCAACCGCCGCGCTTATCCAACCGCAACAGTCATGTCGGACGGCGCTGATCTGATTTTTGGCCCAGATAGCGGCGAACTCGTGAGTGCTGATGATGGCACGCGTAAACCTATCTGCGCAGAAGTCGATGTGCGCAACTTCATCGTGCATTTCCGCATGTACAATCCGGCGGGCAATGCGGATTGGGAATACGGCGTCGATTTCCGCAAAGTGACCGACGGGGATGCCTATTTCTGGTTCCTCTACAGTCGCGGGCAGTGGGCCGTCGCACGGTTCGAAGGTGGCGACCTGAACAGCGCCTTCAGCAATTTGCGCTTGGGTTCCGTGCCTAATATGGATCGCAAGCCCAACGGCTTTAACGACATCACCATCGCCGTGCAAGAAGACCTGATGCTCGTCAGCGTGAACGGTGAATATCTCACCTACGCTTCTGTGGCGCAGTTGATGGATTCTGGTGACGTGTGCATCGTGGTCGATAACTTCAGCAGTCTGGTACGCGATGGTCGCAGCTTCCAATACGAGAACTTCACGATCGAGGAACTGCCCTGACCTAATCGCTAGATCGGTAACTCGCTCTCGGCTATAATTAGAGAGTCTAACCGCTGGCAAAAAGCGGGTTGGCGCACTTCGTCCAGCCCGCTTTTCATGTCAGCTAGTCGCAATTTTTCAGGAGAATCAACGTGGAACGTACCTTAATCATTGTCAAGCCCGATGGCGTCCAACGTGGCCTCGTCGGTGACATCATCAACCGCTTCGAGCGTCGCGGGCTGCGCATCGTCGGCATGAAGTTCATGCAGGCCAGCCGTGAACTCGCGGAAAAGCACTATGCCGTGCATCAGGGCAAGCCATTTTACGAAGGCTTGGTTAACTACATCATTTCGTCGCCCGTCGTGGTGATCGCGCTGGAAGGCACCAATGCCGTCGCCGCCTCGCGCAAGACCGTCGGCGCGACCCGTCCAAACGAAGCCGAAGCGGGCACCATTCGTGGTGATTATGCGCTGGAAGTCGGACGCAACCTCGTCCACGCGTCGGACAGCGTAGACAACGCCGCTGCCGAGATCGCGCTGTGGTTCACCGCGTCGGAATTGACCTCGTGGCCCCGCAACAATGATCCTTGGATCTTCGAGAAGCCGTAATTTTTCTGACATGCAAGCGAAGTCATCGATCCTCACGATGACTTCGCTGTAACGGACGTGGTTGATTGCCCTTTCCCTGAAGTTGCCCCTTCTCAGAACGCCAGTTCTCATCTATACTTACGACTCAATCCGCGTCTAGCAGAGGAGCCAGTTCTGCGTTACCGCTGCACGGCCTATTCATTGTCTTCGTCTTTACTCTGCACTGAGGACTAAGCACTCGGCACGTTCTTTAGAGGAGCTTGGCATGGGTTTTATCATGGACGGCCTCGATGGTGAGGCCTACGACCGTAAATACAAAGATAGCGATCTCGTCAACCGCATTGTCGCTTATTTCCGGTTACAAGGGCGAAAAATCGTCGTCGTCGCCATCATGATCGTGATCACCTCACTGCTGAATACCGTGCTGCCCGTCTACATCTCGCGCACGGTTGACCAATTGGCAGTGAATCGCGAAGAAGTGAATTTGGGACTCGTCGCGGGCGTGATCGTGTTGATCGGCTCGGTAAGCTGGTTGGTGAACGCCATCCGGTTGTGGCTGTCGTCACAGGCGGTCGGCGCGGTCGTGCTGAAGATCCGCGAGGATGCCTTTGACGCGGTGCTCAAGCGTGACCTCTCTTTCTACGATCAGTTCCCTTCCGGCAAGATCGTCAGCCGCGTCACATCCGATACGCAAGCCTTCGCGCAGATCGTCACGCTGACGATGGACTTGATGAGCCAACTGCTGCTCGTCGTGATCTTGATCGGTTATCTGTTCACGGTCAATGTGCAGCTGACGCTCATCACCCTCGCCCTCGCGCCGTTCATCGTCTTCACCGCTTTAGCCTTCCGCCGCATCGCCCGCGAGACCATCACGCGGTCACGGCGCGTGCTGGCTGAGGTGAGCAATCATGTGCAGGAGACGGTCAGTGGCATCGGCGTGGCGAAGTCGTTCCGGCAAGAAGGCGCGATCTATGACGAGTTCTTGCGCGTCAATAAGCAGTCTTACGGCGTGAACTTGCGCACTGGCTACGTCTTCAGCGGTATCTTCCCGATCCTGAACGCGATTGCGGGCATTGGCACGGCGGCGCTGGTGTACTTTGGTGGCGTGCAAGCGCAGCAGGGTAGCTTCACTCCCGGTCAATGGTATCTGTTCATTCAGGGCATCGGCCTGTTCTGGTTCCCATTGACCAGCATTGCCTCGTTCTGGAGCCAGTTTCAGCTTGGGTTGGCAGCAGGTGAGCGCGTATTTGCCTTGCTGGATGCAGAACCCAAAGTGGTGCAGAAAGATAGTCAGAAACTGCCCAACATCCGTGGCGAGATCGAGTTCCAGAATATGGACTTCCGCTACAAGGATGACGAACCCGTGCTGACTAACTTCTCGCTGCACATCAAAGCGGGCGAGACGTTGGCGTTGGTGGGACATACCGGTTCCGGCAAATCGAGCATTGGCAAGCTGATCGCCCGCTTCTACGAATTTCAGGGCGGTAAGCTACTGATCGATGGCATGGATATCCGCAACCTTGACCTCGCCGCCTATCGTTCGCGCTTGGGCGTGGTTACGCAGTCGCCATTCCTATTCGACGGCACCGTGCTGAACAACATCCGCTATGGCAAGGCCGACGCCACCGACGCCGAAGTGATCGCCGTCGCGCGCAAGGTTGGCGGCGGTGACTGGATCGATAACCTACAAAATGGGCTGGAGACCGAAGTTGGCGAACGTGGCGGCAACCTCTCGATGGGACAGCGGCAACTCGTCTCGCTGGCACGTGTCTTGCTGCAAGACCCTGCCATCGTGATCCTTGATGAGGCCACCGCCAGCATCGACCCGCTGACCGAAACGCTGATTCAAGAAGGCTTGGACGTCGTGCTGGAGCATCGCACCTCTATCGTGATCGCGCACCGTCTGAGCACCATCCGTCACGCTGACCGCATCATCGTGCTGCGCAATGGCGAGATCATCGAGCAGGGCACACACGACTCATTGCTGACACAAGGTGGTCACTACGCGGAACTGTACAACACCTACTTCCGTCACCAGAGTTTGGAATACATCGAAAAAGCCAAAGATTTGGCCTAACTTCCACTACATCAGCGATTACTCGAATGCTGCAACCTGATCATGTTTCTGGTTGCAGCATTGTGTTGTCCGTCATCTCTGTGCTTGCGCGAGAACGTCCCCTACAAAATTTGCAACATGTCTTCCGCACTAACACGCAAGGTTTCATCTGCGTGGTTAAGTAAAGTCTGATAGATCGGAATGCCTCGTTCAACTGCCGTCCGGATTGCACGTGCGCGGGTACGATAAATATCGTCCAGTGGATCGTGCAAGCGCAAATATACTTTTGAAGCGTTGAGATAGAGCGCCATATCATGCAATATTTCAATGACAAAGCTTCTTACCCAGCTATCCAATGTTTCATCCGTCAATATATCAAGCAAAAAAGGGACAGTAGCTTGAGGAATATCATTTTGTAGTGCGCTTTTAAAAGTATCAGGCGTGCCATAGCTGGCATCAAACGCAGGCCACGGAGTCAGATAATTTTCTAAATTATTCAGCGCGCGGGTTGAGATTTCACTGTCCTTAGAAGTCGCGCCGATCAGCAATTCGCGTATCAGGTGCCCACCGTAGCCCAGCCTATCCCAATCTACTTTGTCTAGCGCCTCTTTATCTAGCAAGCTAACCGCCCTTCTGTAACAGTCCTAGACTTGGCCTAACCACAAATACATGGCTGCAAGTTGATCGTGCGTTAACGTGTTACAACCAATTCTATATTCCCGACCGATTTTTCCTACTTAATGTTGAGATGCTTCCATCTTTTTGCTGAATTCACTTGAGTATTCTCAAGATTGGGAATACAATCCATGTATAAGCATTCTCAAGAACGAGAACAGTGATATGAAATCAAAAGATGAACTGATCCTGCACCCCGCGCGAATGCGGATACTCGTTGCCCTAGCTGGTCGTGAATTGACCGCGCAGCAGCTTGCCGGGACATTATCCGACATTCCACAGGCGACTTTGTATCGCCAGCTCAATATCCTCGTGAAAAACAAGCTGATTGCCATCACACAGGAATGGGGGCGCGGCAGTTCACAGGAGCGCAAATATGCGCTGAGTGCGGAGAGTAAGCAACTGACGGCAAGCAACTTCGCTCAGGCGACCGCTGCCGACCACGCCAACTATTTCACCATGTTCATCAGCAGTGTGATGGCGGATTTTGCCCGCTACCGTGTGAAGCATGAACATGATGACAAATTGGACGTAGCTGCCGACGGCGTTATGTATGCGACTATTCCGGTTAATTTGAGCGATGAGGAATTTCAGCAGTTGCAGATGAGCATTCAAACGCTGCTGCTGTCCGCAACCAGTAACCCGCTCACGCCTGATCGCCGCCGCCGGTTGTTAACGACCATTGTTATTCCAGACGACCCCGAAGCGTAACGCTATTTCTGCTGCCAACACTTGGAGATGGATAATGAACGAAGTAACTACAGTAACACTGCCCAACGGACATATCATCGGCTATGCCGAGTACGGAACCCCGACTGGCCTACCCGTGATCGCCCTTCACGGAATGCCCAATACCCACCTCATGTGGAAAGGCATCGATCAGGCTGCGCGTGACGGGAACATTCGACTGATTGCGCCGGATCGTGCAGGCTACGGATATTCGACGTGTGGTTTGCCGCCAACGCTGATCGACTATGCCGACGACATTCGCGGGTTAGCTGATGCGCTGAGGTTGGGGAAATTCGTCATTATGGGCGCATCAGGTGGTGGCCCTTATGCCTACGCTTGTGCCTACAAATTGGCAGATCGCCTGCTAGCAGCGGTCATCCTGAGCAGTATGCCGCCGCTGTTCCAGACGCGCTATGCCGCACAAATGGAGTCCATGAACAGGCTTGTCTTCCGTCTCGGCAAGATTTCGCCTGTGCTCACCAGCTTCCTGCTTACGACTATGCTGCGGACATCGCTGCTATCCATGCGTAAGCACGCACAGCAGCACACCTCGCCGTCGCCCGATATTCCACCCGCTGTTTGCGCCGTGCTCACGGAAGATTTGACCGAGGTCGTGCGTTCGTCGCGCAAGGGAATCGCGTCCGATCTGCGGCTGTACTGGCGTGCGTGGGGCTTCAATTTTGAGGATATTCCCACGAGAGTGCTGCTCTGGCATGGCGAGGCGGATACGCTGTCACCCGTTACCGCTGCACACCAGATTGCCGCGCGTTTGCCCACCGTCGAATGTCACTTTTGCCCAAATGAAGGGCATGTCGAGCCGCTCACCAAGCACATTCACGAAGTTTTCGCGCGCATTAGTACGCTCGTCTTGAATACCGAAACCATCACGCGGGCAGCGGTGCAACTTGAACCGTCACCGCAGCCGTGACAGAGATCACTCCAAGGCTGATTTCAAATAGGCTTCGAAGGGCTTCATGGCTTTGAACACGGCGATCACGTGTGCCGTCAAGTCTGGCGATAGAAGTTTCTCGTCACTCAGTTCATGCGACACTAGAAATTGCGTATGCCGTAGGAGTTCGATATCAGGGTGATCTTTGGCGTAACCTTTCGGCGCGGTCTTGAGCGCAGTACCTTCCAGCTTGCCGAAGTACTGCTTGAAGTCCTTCGCATTCAGGATTTTTCTGAACTCCGCTCCTTTCGCCACGATTTTCCGGCGCACTTTGTCGAGGTCTTGCGGCGTCGGCATGTAGATTCCACCTGCGAGGAAGGATTTTCCGTCCGGCTCAAGCTGCATGTAGTATGAACGCCCCGTCCCCTTGCGCCCGCCCTGCCCGATCACCGCGCCAAAATTGGTCTTGTATGGGGTTTTGTTGGGCGAGAAGCGCACATCACGGTTGATCCGGTAGATGCAGTCCTTGGCGCTAACGCCCGTCATGTCATCGAATGTGCCGATTTCTAGGATGAGTTCGGTCACGAAAGATTCAAAGCTGGCACGCGCTTTGTCATAGCGGCTGCGGTTGGCGTCAAACCACGGCTTATCATTGTTGTCACGAAGATCGCGCAAGAAATCGAGCGAAGCGCGCAAACTCTCTGGCATCGTTGCCACCTTATCCATGCATATCCAAAATGTAACACTAGCTAGTAATCGTTGTGACGCGAATTATACTCCGATGTGGATTGGATGGAACGTGCAGGGCATGTCGCACGCGCGCCAATATTAACGCCACCTTATGGATATAATACGGTTATGCGACAATTCGTAAATTAGCCAATTTTGCACTTGGCAAATTCGATATGGCGCGGTAGTTTTAAATTATAAATTTTTCTTACTCAAAATTTTTACGGCAACGCCTTGCCCCACCTCCAAAGAGGCGTTTGAAGCGCTGCCCACCTACCAATAACTGAACCAAATCTATCGTCAAGAGACAGTGGAGAATCACAAAATGTCTTCGCCTGCTTCTGCGAGCGAATTCGCTGTGACAGATGTCTACCCATTTGACCAGCGCTCACCGATACACTGGATCATTTCTCATACGCTGCGCTACAAACGTTTCATCGTCACCTTCATCATCGGAGCGTTCGGCAATGGTCTCGGCGCGTCGATCGTTCCGCTCATGATCGGCGTGGCATTCAACGCCATCCTCAAACCACAGCCCGATATGAGCATGGTCGTCACTGCCGCGCTCACCGTCCTCGCTTCGCAGTTCGGACGGGCGGCGCTGCAATTCATGCGTAACGCCAGTTCCGAGCTGATGGGGCAGCGCGTGGAGCGAGATGCGCGGCAAGAGTTGTACGCCAATTTGCTCGGCAAGAATATGGCGTTCCACAGTATGCAGTCGGTGGGCGACATCATGGCGCGTGCCACCAACGATGTCCACGAACTCTATACGATGTACGCGCAAGGGCTGAACATGATCGTCGGCTCCTCGATGTTCCTGATCTTCCCTGTCCTGCTTTCGCCGGGAATTTCACCACAGCTCGTGCTGACGCCCGCCATTTTCACCGTCGGCTACATTGTGGCGGTGCGGGCACACCTCAAGATGCTGCAACCCGCCACGCGTGAAGTCCGTGCCACCTTCGGCAAGATGAACGCCGGACTCGCGGAAGCCATCGACGGTATCGAGATCGTCAAGGGAGCCTCGCAAGAAGAACAAGAGATCAAGCATTTTGTCGAAGACGCCACCGCGTTCCGTGATGCGTTCGTTCGTCAAGGCGAGGTCGAAGCCCGCTTCATGCCGCTGCTGGTGCTTGGGATCGCGGTTGGCTGCGCCTTCCTGCACGCCCTTATCCTGCTGCACGCGGGGCAGATCACAATTGGTAACGTAGTCACGTACATGGGCTATATGGGTTTGTACGGCTTTCCCGTCAACGTCTCGCTGTACGGCTATTCGCAGTTGTCGCTCGGTCTCGCTGCCTCCCGCCGCATCCTCGCCCTGCTGCAAGCCAAGACCGATCTGGACGAGAACAGCGAGGGACATGTCGCCGATATTCGTGGCGCGGTCACCTTCGAACAGGTCGGCTTCTCGTATCCAGATGGCGCTGCGGCCATTCAAGATGTCTCGTTCGAAGCCAAACCCGGTCAGATCGTCGCCATTGTGGGGCAGACGGGCGCAGGTAAGAGCACACTTGCCAAGCTCATCAACCGCACTTACGATCCGCAGCACGGGCGCGTCCTGATCGACGGCATCGAAACGAGCGACTGGAACCTCGAATCACTGCGTTCGCAAATCTCGATCATCGAGCAGGATATTTTCCTGTTCTCGCGCACTGTCGCGGAGAATATCGCGTTCGGCGTTCCCGATGCCACCCAAGCGCAGATCGAAGAAGCGGCGAAGGCGGCACAAGCGCATGACTTCATCATGGGCTTCAAAGATGGCTATCAAACGGTGGTCGGAATGCGCGGCGTCACTCTTTCCGGCGGTCAACGTCAGCGATTGGCGCTGGCACGTGCCTTCCTCACCGATCCGCGCATTTTGATCCTCGATGATTCGACCAGTGCCATCGACAGCGCCACCGAAGATCAAATTCAACGCGCCATCCAGAAGGCCACACAAGGCCGCACTACGTTCCTGATTACGCACCGCCTATCGCAAATCCGCTGGGCAGATCAGATCATCGTGCTCCGGCTAGGCAAGGTTGTGGCGTCCGGCAGCCATGAGGACTTGTTGAAATCTTCGGAATCCTACCGGCGCATTTTCTCTACCGATGAAGCAATGCAGCAGTCACCCGAAAATCAGTACGTGTTAGGCCGTTAATAAGGAATAGTCAACGTGGCAGCAGCATGGGCTGGCCTCGGCAAAGAGGCATATGATCGCAGTTATTCAGATGCCGCTCTCATCCAGCGCATCAAAGTCTATTTCTTGCAGCAGAAGGGTTCGCTCGCCCGAATCCTGTTCGCGCTGACGCTGATCGTGCTGGCGGATCTCTCCCAACCCTTGATCATCTCGCAGGGCGTGACGCTCGTCGCCAACAACCCCGATCTCAAGGTGCTGCTCATCGTGGCGGGGTCTGTCTATTTCGCCGCCATCGGCAGTTGGGGAGCCAATGTAATCCGCCGTCGGGCGACCAGCCGCGCCATCGCCAATATCGTGCGCCAGATGCGCACCGATGCCTTTGAAGCCGCCGTTTCGCGCGATATGTCCTTCTACGATGAGTTCTCGTCCGGCAAAATCGTCAGCCGTATCACCTCGGATACACAAGATTTCGCGCAAATGATCGTACTGGTCACTGATCTCGTCAGCCAGATGATGGTACTGATTTTGCTCGTCACGATCCTGTTTTTCACCGAGTGGCATCTCGCCCTGATGCTGATGATCATGGTGCCGCTGGTGCTCGGCAGCGCGCTGATGTACCGCCGCATCGCCCGCGAAGTTAGCCGCCAAGCCAGCCGGATGCTGGCGAACGTCAACGGCAACATTCAAGAATCTGTGGCGGGCATCAGCGTCGCCAAGAACTTCCGGCAAGAGCGCACTATCTACGAGCAGTTCAAAGCGGTTAACCAGCAATCCTACAAGGTCAATCTGCGGCGCGGTCTCATCATCGGTTTGGTCTATCCTACGCTGCATATCCTCGCAGCCTTCGGCAATGCCTCGCTGCTCTACTTCGGCGCGCAGTCCGTTATCAGCGGTGCCATCAACGCCGGATCGTGGTTCCTGTTCCTGCAATCTGTCTACAAATTCTGGGATCCGTTGAGCGGCGTGGCCTCGTTCTGGAGCCAATTTCAGGCAGGCTTGGCTTCAGCGGAGCGCATCTTCGCGCTGATCGACGCTTCAGCCGCCGTTCAGCAGACCGATAACCAGCCCGTGCCAGAAGTGCGCGGCGATATCGTCTTCGATCATCTGCGCTTTCAATACAGCAATAAAGAGATCGTTTTACCCGGTCTCGATCTGCACATTGCTCCCGGTGAGACCATCGCGTTCGTCGGGCATACTGGCGCAGGCAAATCCAGCATTGCCAAGCTGATCGAGCGCTTCTACGAATTTCAGGATGGACGGTTGCTGATCGATGGGCGCGACATTCGCACGCTGAATCTGGCGGAATTCCGCCGTCATCTCGGCATTGTCTCGCAAACACCATTCCTGTTCAGCGGTACCATCCTCGATAACATCCGCTATGCCCGCCCTGAAGCTACCGATGCGGAGATCGAACGTGTCGCTCACAGCATCGGCGGCGGTGAGTGGATCGCGGCGATGCCTCAAGGGCTGCTCACCGACGTGGGCGAACGTGGATCGCGCCTATCGATGGGGCAACGTCAGCTTGTCGCCCTGACGCGTGTCTTGGTGCAAGCGCCCTCGATCTTCATCTTGGACGAAGCCACCGCCAGCATCGATCCCTTCACCGAGGCGCAGATTCAGCAAGCGCTCAATATGATCCTCGCCCGCAGCACCTCGATCCTGATCGCGCATCGCCTCTCAACGGTGAAATCGGCGGATCGCATCATCGTCCTGAATCACGGCGAGATCATCGAGCAGGGCAACCACGAATCGCTGTTGCAGCAGGGCGGTCACTACGCCGAGCTGTACAATACCTATTTCCGGCATCAGAGCTTGGAATACATTGAGAGTTCTAAAACGGCGCTCAAGGTGATCAAGCGATAATGCAATGAGCATATTAGCCGATTACAAAGCGCAATCGACTGATATGCATCACTTTCAAAATCCACAATCCTAATTCTGCTTGACACAAAATCTAACCTACTGTAGATTCAAGTAACTTCAATCTACAGTAGGTTCATATTACATGAGCAATCTTGTACCTTCTATTGATGGCGGACAAATTCGCAAAGAGTGGCATGAAAACCAATGGTATTACAGCATTATTGATATGATTGCTGTTCTGCTTGATGCTGATCTCAAAACAGCACGAAATTATTATCACGTGCTCAAAGGTCGTTTAACCCGTGAAGGCAATCAAACTCTTACAAATTGTAAGAGGTTGAAGCTCATTGCCGAAGATGGCAGGCGTCGCGAGACAGATGTTGTAAACACAGAAGAAGCCCTGCGGGTTATTCAATCTATTCCTTCCTCAAAACTGGAACCGTTAAAACTTTGGTTAGCGTTAGTTGGCAGAGAGCGTCTCGACGAAAGTGCCGATCCAGAATTAGGGTTATTCCGCTCCTTTGAGAGAACTATTGCAGACTATCGTTCACAGGGTAAATCAGAAAGCTGGATCGAAGCGCGGGTTCAGGGAATTGTCACCCGAAAGCAATTCGTGGAAGCCTTGGCTGCGGCTGTGTTACAAGCCCCTACAACCATTTATGTAGAAGCAACCGAAAATCTATATAAAGGCTTATGGCAGCGAACAACGGCCCAATTACGCGGCGAATTGAAAATCTCGCAGAGGGAAAATCCGCGCGATCATTTCGGGGAGTATGCGCTTATCTATACACGGCTTGCTGAAAAATTAGCTTCGGAAAAACTAGGGCAATCTGAAACTATTCCAATGTCGGTCGCAATGGAAATCGTTTGGGAAGTCGCTAAAATGATGGGCAAACAGGCTAGAGAAGTGAGCGAAGCGTTAGGTTATGATTTGGTCACTGATAAACCGCTTCTGCAGAACAAGAAAAGTCCATAACGTAACCAAACATGGCAATTACGCAGTAGTCCAAATCAAAAATGTGCTATTTCATCACTCAGTAGCGCCAGCAATTAGTGGCAATCGATGGCTACGGATGTGATTAGCCCTACTGTCGGCACTCCATCGGTAACTGAGATGCTGCGTGCGGAGCGTGATGAGTGGTACAACCCTTTCCGCCACTAATCGCTAGAATACATCGAGGGATCCAAGACCCCGTTGAAGATGTCAAGCGGTAGCCTGTCGCTTAGAGGGGCGAAAACTGTCTCGCCCCTTCCGTCTACACTGTTCCAGCATCTAGGATGTAGCTAACTGCGTCGTATCTCCTGCATCTGACTGAAGATTCTCGACCATATCGGCGGGGGTTGGCAATTCACCATAGTAGCTCAGGCTGCTTCTGACGCTATCGGGGCAAGTAGCAGGCATCGATCCCGGAAACCTGTGATACGCCACAGTTTTACCCGTTTCTACCTCGACCACATACGCGTCAAAGTAACGGATATAACGCGTACAGGTGTAAACAACTACCTCGCTATTTTTCTCACCGTACTCATCGCGAGAGTATTCCACTGAATTAGGCGTCAGGCAAACGATATGCGTTACATCTGTTGAACTCGACGCACGTTTTTCCGACGGTAGTTGTTCTTGATACGGGATCGCTATCTCATGTGACTCATTGTTGAAAAACAATATGTGTGCGTTGGTGGGGATATTCCAGTTCGAAATTTGGCGGGTAGACTTGCAAAGCTCAAGGTTAACCGCCCCGAAACTCGCCGTATAAGCCGCCTTTGTATTCGCGACGACGATAGCAGCTTGCTCCGCTTGCCACGCATTATGTTGATCTTGAATGCTGGTATACACCATAAACGCGGTCATCAAAGCAAAAATACTGCCGTAGGCGATCAATAACGGATACCGACGTTGGTATTTAACCTCTGCTGCTGGATACCTCAATAGTTCTGGTTGGAAAGTGCCCTGACAATGGGCGCATTCGACAAAATCGGGGCCGTCGCCAATCGGGAAAATAGGGATGTAATATAGTGTAAAAAATCGCTTGTGAAGTCTGTGGCGAAACTTGTGTGGGGTGCGACACTTAGGGCAGATAAAGCTTCCATCGCCAATGGTGAGCGTAAGTGTACGGGACCCCCAGACGATAATCATGAAACCCGTTCCTGATATGTAATTGCGCGTAATGTCATTGTACATCAGCAAAATTGTTGGTTCAATGGAAATAGCTGTAATGTTTGTCACAAGCGGGTAACAGCCCAATTCATACTCATAAGATTGTTAAATCAACGATCGTACTCATCTATTCAGGTTTGGTGAGTACGCCGCCTATTCCCTCCTCAACAGGCTATAATTCTCGCCATATTTCCATCACCGAGGAGCACACAACCTCATGCCCGCGAATCAATTCACCCGCGCTGATTACGAAGTCACCGCCGATTTCATCTTGAGCCGCACGAAGCATCGTCCTACGGTCGGCATCATTCTCGGCTCGGGGCTTGGCGGCGTAGCCGATTCCATCGAAGATGCCACCATCATTTCCTATGACGACCTCCCCAACTGGCCTAATTCGCACGTCATCGGTCACAAGAACCGCCTCGTCATCGGCAAGCTGCAAGGCCAAACGGTGCTGGTGCAGCAAGGTCGCGCCCACTTCTACGAAGGCTGGACGATGCAAGAAGCCACCTTCCCCGTACGCGTGATGCAAGTGATGGGCATCAAAACGCTGATCGTGACTAATGCGTCCGGCGGCCTGAACAAAGCCTTCGGCGCGGGCGATCTCATGCTAATCACCGATCACATCAACCTACCGGGCATGATCGGGCAAAATCCGCTGCGTGGACCCAATGATGACTCGCTCGGCACGCGCTTCCCCGACATGACGGTGCCCTATGATCCTGATCTTTGTAACATCGCGCGGCAGGTGGCGCAGCAGGAAAACTTCAAGCTCCACGAAGGGACATATCTGTATCTTTCCGGCCCTAACTACGAATCGCCTGCCGAAATCAGGATGTTCAAGGCGTGGGGCGCGGATGCCGTCGGGATGTCTACCGTGCCGGAAGTGCTCGTGGCGCGTCACGCGGGGATGCGCGTTTTGGGCGTCTCTGGCGTGGCGAACGGTACCAACGAAGCCAATACCCCCGGTGCGGAGATCACGCATCTGGATGTGCTGCAAAATATCGCGGAGAAATGCGCGCCAAAACTGATCGCTATCATTCGCGGCGTGCTCAAATCGATGTGAGATCGGGGATTTAACGTGATCTTGCCCGATGCGTCTATTTGGCGTCGGGCACTGTGGTCAATGCACTGGATCGCTGTCCGTACTGAGGATGTTTTCGTCCGGCTTATCGATTTGATCCATGCTGCGCTCCTGTGTGGCGGCAGCATCGGGGGTCTTTGCGCCGTCATCCGCTGGAATTTCAGTAGCGAACTTCAGCACTTTGGTATCGCGCTTGGACGGGCGCTCGGTTGTGGTTAATTTTTGCGCCTCGACACTGGCACGGCTGGCCTTGGCGAGGTAGTTGTTCACCGCGTCGATGGCCTCTGGCGTGCCTAACCGCGTCAGGCTCAACAACGACGCTTTCACTACATCGAGGTTCGAATCCTCTAATGACCGGATCAGCGGTTCAGTCGCCCACACCGCGTTCAACTGCCCTAGAATCGCGGCGGCGTTCAGGCGGATGCGCCAATCGTCACGTCGAAGTGCTTGCAGCAGTGTCACCATCGCAGGCGCGCCATCCAACCGCAGCAACGATTCCGCCGCCGCCAAGCGTACCTTGTTGGGCAGCAGCGTATTGCGGAACACCATCACCAACGGTTCCACGCCCAGCCGATCCCCAATCGCGGCGATAGCCTCACACGCGATGATGATTTCGTCGGGACGCTTGCTGTTGAGCATCTTACTCAACCCGCGCATATCGCGATTCTTGATCAGCGTTTCAATGTGGATGTCACGGTCAAGGTATTGATGAGCTGCCGATAACGCCGCATAGGTTTGCCAATCGGTTTCCACGTTGAGCGCCGCCTGCAGCGCAGGGACAGCGTGCCACGCGCCCAACGTGCGCAGCGCTGCGGCTGCCCCTCGCCGGACGCTCGGATCAGGATGCATCAACGCCGCCATCAACCCGTCTACGTCGTGTTTCGACTGCATCTGCCAGATATTTGGCATCGGTTTGAGTGAATTACCGCTAGGTCGGGGACGTTTCCAATCGCTCATAGTGATTTAGTCGAATAACCCGCTCTTACTTAGTGCTTGTTCAAGTGGTTCACTGTTGGCGGAAAGATCATTCAGCATGGTGAAGGGCATGCCGTGCGACCTCGCGAAATCTGGCAGCGTCAGGAAGGTTTCGCGGCTATCGGCGGTCTTCAACTGGGTAAGCCGCACGCCTGCCGCATCTAACGCCCCGCGAAGACTGGTGACATCCTTATTGTAGAGCGCCGTTGCCAGCAGCAGCCCCGGCCCGACGCGTTCGGCGTGAGAAACATCCACGACCGTCGCCTTCAATTGCACTGCCAACGCGAAGATGTGCTCGGTGCCTTGCGACAACCGCCGATGGCCTTGTTGGCTGTCTAGCTGGACGGTCAAGCAGATCAAATCAATGAGTGTATGCAGCGCTTCTGGATCGCCTGTTCCCAGCGCGGGCGCGAGCTTGACGGCTTGCGCGGCGATCTGTGCGGCAATAGACATCAACCACGGGGCTAGTTTTGCGTCGCCCGCCTTACCTTTCTGGATGGCATACGCCCAATCCATCAACGCGGTAAGGATCGACAACACATCCACGATGCCTACTGCACGCGTTGTCGTTGGGGCGGAGCGAATCACGTCCAGATCGATCAACACTTCCGTTGCCGCGCCAGTCGGCAGTTCCACCGTGCGGTTGCCATCCGAGAGCGTGCTGGTGTTGACGAACGGTTCATCCGAGCTGATCGCGGTTGGCACGATCACCAGCGGTTTATGATGTGCGGACGCAATGAACCGCGCGATGTCGCATACGTCTTCATCGCCAACGGCATAGATCGCCTCGACCATGGATGGCAAATTCTTAGCGAGGTCTTCAACGTAACTTCTTTCGTTATTGAGGGGATCGGCCTGAACGACCAACGGTAAGGTAAGCTGGCGGCTGATGTTGGCCCATGCAGTGGACTTGGCGATTAAGGCCGTGGGACGGGTTTCCTGTACAGTGCCGAGTTCCTGAAAAACGAGCCGTGGCAGAGGCCAAACATTCATCAAGTGCTCCCTGATCAACACAAAAGGTAAAGTAGAGTTTAATGCGAAAGGGAAGTCTCGGCTAGTCAACGAACGTAAAAAAATAGAAAACGCGGAGGCTGCAAACCTCCGCGTTTGATGGTGGGTCGTAGAAGACTCGAACTTCTGACCTCGTCGATGTCAACGACGCGCTCTAACCAACTGAGCTAACGACCCGTTTTTAATTGGTGAGGCGATTATAGACGACAACCCTGTGCTTGACAAGGGTTGAATCTTACCTCCTGTACCAGCTTTTCTGACCAACCATGCGACACGAGTCAATCATGTTGAACGGTTGTGTTTTCATACCCGCCTCATGTATAATCAGCTTGGCAGGAGTAAATGCTTAACTTTTTACTCTCTCTCTATTAGGAGCAAACCCTATTATGAAAAAGCTTAGTTTTATCGTGATGGCGGCAGCACTTTTATTTGGTGCTATCGGAACCACCACACGCGCCGCCGCGCCCGGTTGTCCGGCTGGCCTTTGGACGATGATGAGCGCTGAACTCGAATCCGCCTGCAAAGGCGAGATGGCGGGCAAAGTTGTAACCATGACTGGTCCCTTTGTTGACGCTGACGCTGCCAAATTCGACGCGACCATCGCCGAATTTGAGGGCTGGACTGGCATCGACATTCAATACACCGGCTCCAAGGAATTCGAAGCCGCCATCCGTGCCTCAGTAGAAGCCAAGGCTGCTCCGGACTTAGCGGACTTCCCGCAGCCCGGTCTGCTCAAGGACATCGTTGGCAAGGGTGCCGTTGTTGACCTCAACACCTACATGAATGCCGACTGGCTGAAGCAGAACTACAAACAAAGCTGGTTAGACATGGCGCAGATTGCTGGCCCTGACGGCAAAACGATCATGGCTGGTGTCTGGATCAAGGACTTCGGCAAGAGCCAAGTTTTCTACCCCAAGAAGGCGTGGGATGCTGCTGGTTACAAGATTCCTACTACTTGGGATGAACTGATCGCTCTCTCCGACCAGATCGTCAAGGATGGCGCTGCGCCTTGGTGCGTCGGCATCGAATCCGGTGCTGCCACTGGTTGGCCCGCCACTGACTGGATCGAAGAAGTGATGCTCCGCACGACCTCGCTGGAAAACTATGACAACTGGTCATTCCCCGCTGATCCTGCCAAGCGCTTGCCCTTTACTTCCCCCGAAGTCAAGAACGCGGCGGAAACTCTGGCAAAGATTTGGTTCACGGATGGTTATGTCTATGGTGGTCGCAGCAAGATCGTGAGCACCAACTTCGGTGACGCGCCCACGCCCATGTTCACCGATCCCCCCGGTTGCTATCTGCACAAGCAGGGCAACTTCATCACCAGCTTCTTCCCGAAGACAGTGACCGAAGCCGACTACGACTTCTTCTATCTGCCACCAATCGATCCGGCGTACGGCAAGCCCTACCTCGTTTCTGGTGACATCTTGGCACAATTCAGTGACCGTCCAGAAGTGCGCGCTGTGGTTGACTTCTTCAGCCGTGGTGAAGCGCTGAAGGGCTGGCTGGCAGCCGGTGGTACATTGGCTCCGCAAAACGATGTGAAGCCGGAATGGTACACCAACGCGACTGAGCGTAAGATCGCCCAGTTCATCAGCGAAGCTACTAGCGTCCGCTTCGACGGTTCCGACCTGATGCCGGGTGCCGTAGGTTCGGGTTCGTTCTGGAAGGGCATGACCGACTGGGTAAGTGGTACTGCCGATCTGGATACCGTGCTTAAGGAAATCGATGCGGCGTGGCCTAAGTAAATTCTAGGTTAGTAGCGCTAGTCGAATAATACTCCAAAGAAAGGCAGGGCGCGGCAACAGTACCCTGCCTTTCCGTTCAATTCAGTAATCAAACCAAGATTAGGAGTTTTGAATGGAAACCACAACTGCTTACAGCGCAACGGGCAGTGGAGGCTCCGGTATAGAGACGCAGCGTTTGCTCGGTGGCATAGTGGGGCTGTTCCTTACCCTCCTTGCGCTATACGGTGGCTTCATATTTTTGAGAGATAGTAACGCGCCAAAATTGATTATTACGGTGGTCGCCATTGTATGGGGGGTTGGTGGTGTAGCGGCGCTATTTTTTGAGGCAAATTATTTGGTCGAATCGCTGCCTATAAAGTGGACGACCCGTATTCAACCCTACATCTTTATCGGCCCTGCCATCCTTTTGCTGGCTTGGTATCTCGCGGTACCTACCGTCCGTACCTTCTGGCTCAGTCTGTTTACTACCGAAGGCGGCGTGACAAGATTCGCAGGTCTAGAAAATTATCAGGCGGTGTTTTCGCAGCGCATCATGGTTCAGGCGTGGACGAATAACCTGCTCTGGTTGGTCGTCGGCACCACTTGCACCGTGTCCCTTGGTCTGATCATCGCCATACTCGCAGATCGTAGTCGTTTCGAAAAGACCGCTAAATCGCTGATCTTCCTCCCGATGGCGATCTCGATGGTTGGCGCAGGCGTCATTTGGAAGTTTGTGTTCGACACCAACCCCAATATCGGCTTGCTGAATGCCGTCGTCACCTCGGCTGGCGGGCAAGCGCAAGACTGGATTCGCGCTAATCAACCCATCAATAATCTGTTCTTGATCATGGTCATGGTCTGGTTGCAGACAGGCTTTGCAATGGTGCTGATCTCGGCAGCCATCAAGGGCATTCCGGAAGATTTGCTAGAAGCGGCCCGTGTCGATGGCGCGAACGAAGTCCGCATCTTTTTTAGCATCATCATTCCGAGCATCAGCGGCACCTTGGTGACCGTCACCACCACTACCATCATCTTTACCCTAAAAGTCTTCGACATTGTCATGGTGATGACAGGTGGTCAGTTCGGTACCGAAGTGATCGGTGTACGCTTTTACAAAGAGATGTTCACCGCTGGCAATGAAGGGTATGGATCGGCCATTGCTATCGTCTTACTCATGGCTGTCATTCCCATCATGATCTACAACTTGCGCGAATTCAACAAGCGCGAAGTGATGTAGGCGAGGAGATAACCGACCATGAAAGTAACTAAACGCAGTGCTATGCTCCTCGTCAATGGCGTGCTGCTATTGATTGTCGTCGTCTGGACGATTCCGATTGTAGGCTTGTTGATCTCGTCTGTGCGCAAGAGCGATGCGATTCGCTCCTCTGGCTGGTGGAGTGTGCTGCCCCATCAAGAGCAAGTGACAGGTCAAGAACGCCCCATCCCTACGGGTCAGAGTTCCGATCAACCGATTACCATCGATGGCGTGACAAAATCCTTCCAAGAATGGAAAGCGGGCGTTACCATGCCCGATGGTTCGCTGCTGACGTGGGTCGGAACCGTGCGTGTTGGTAAGCTCGTCATCTCCCAAAAGGCGTGGACAGCCGACACCAACTACACCACCGAAAATTACGAGCAAGTCTTGGGTGGTAAATCCTTTACGATCACGGATACCAATGGCAATGTCACGACTGTACCCGGCGAGAATCTCGTCAATGCCTTCCTGAACTCGATTACGGTTGCCATTCCAGCCACCGTCATCCCGATTCTCGTGGCTGCCTTTGCCGCCTACGGGTTTGCGTGGATGAAATTCCCCGGTCGGCGCATCCTTTTCATCGGGATCGTGATGATGCTGGTGGTACCGCTGCAAATCGCGCTGGTACCTATCCTGCGGGATTATGTCTCGTTGTCGCTGAACGGTACGTTTCTCGGCATCTGGTTGGCGCATACGGGCTTTGGTCTGCCACTGGCCTGTTATCTGCTCTACAACTACATCAGCACTATCCCCAAGGACATCTTGGAGTCGGCCTTCATCGACGGGGCGTCACACTACACCATGTTCACCAAGCTGATCCTGCCCTTGTCGGTGCCAGCGCTGGCTTCCTTCGCCATTTTCCAATTCCTGTGGGTCTGGAACGACTATCTCGTTGCTCTGATCTTCATCGGCTTTGGCAACGGCGAAAATAAGGTCTTGACCATGCGCATTGCCGATCTGGTTGGTTCGCGCGGGCAAGACTGGTATCTGCTGACGGCGGCTGGCTTCATCTCGATGATCGTGCCGCTCGCGGTCTTCTTCGGCCTACAACGTTACTTCGTGCGCGGGTTGATGGCAGGTTCCGTCAAGGGTTAACTCTCGACGCCGCCCGTTCAACCTTCTGCATCTTTTCAGCCGCGATTGGGGCACCGTCGCGGCTGAGTTTTTGTCTGCCGTCTTCTCAAAGTAAGAACTTCCCCGACCTCACCTTCTAATTGATACGCCGTATCAAATTCAAGCTAAGGATTTCTCATGTTTGATGTAATCATCATTGGTGGTGGGGCGGCTGGCCTCAGCGCGGGTCTGATTTTAGGACGGTTCAGACGCTCGGTCATGATCTGCGATAGCCGTCAGCCGCGTAACGCAAAATCTACGGGTGTTCACGGCTTCCTATCACGCGATGGCATCCTCCCGCAAGAACTGCTGCACATCGCGCGTGAACAGCTCACGCCACATTCCACCGTCCAGTTCTCCTCACAAACGGTTGTGGACATCGTTCAGGCCGATTCGCACTTCCTCGTACACTTCCAAGACGGGACATCTGCCCCGACCAAAAAAATTTTGTTTGCTACCGGTGTAAAGGACATCCTGCCGCCCATCGACGGCATCGCGGAATTATGGGGACAAGCTGTTTTTCACTGCCCTTATTGTCATGGTTGGGAAGTGCGTGATCGGGCACTTGCCGTTGTGGCAAATGGAGCCAACGCGATCCACATCACCAAGCTGCTGCGCGCCCTGAGCAACGATATTGTGATTTGCACGAATGGCATGTCGGACATTGACACCAGTGACCGCCGCCAACTGGATCATCTGGGCATCAATGTCATCGAGACACCGATCCTTCGCCTCGAACGGCAGGACACAAAGCTAGACGGGATTGTCTTCACAGATGGCAGCTTTCTCGCGCGGGAAGCGCTGTTCATACGCCCTCCGCATGAGCAGCATTCAACGCTCCCCGCCAAATTAGGATGCGCCATGACCGAGCAGGGCTACATAGCCGTGAACGAACTCGGCAAAACCAGCCTTGATGGGGTGTTTGCGGCGGGCGACATGACCTCTCCGGCGCAGCAAGTCATCCACGCGGCGTCACGTGGCGCGATGGCAGCCGCCGGGATCAACTCTGAACTCGCGCACGAGGCTTTTGTCGTCGGTTGAGGCGGGTCAGGTTGTGCAGCCGTTACCTGCACAACCTGATATACCGGCTGTCTCAGTCGCCAATGGCAGGTTCTGGCTGCGCGACCTTTACCTCGTGGGCGACGACCAGTTCGTACAACACGAACATGATGATCGAGATCACCAGTAAAAACGGGCCGATGAGTTCGAGGCCGATACGCTCCGCGAGGAAGCCACCCAAGCCCGGTAGGAAGGCGATCCCCAGACTAGTCATGCCCACCTCGAAACCAATAGTGTTGGCGGCGTAACGCAATCCTACACGGCGCGGCGTTTCCGCTACCAGCGTGGCAAACATCGGAGCCAGCGAGAAGCCGATCAGCGTCAGGCCGAAGAACGACAGCGCGGGAAGGCTGTTCACCGAGAGCATCACCGCGCCGATGATCGCCCCGATCATGCCTGCACGCAGGATCAGGCGAGTCGATACGCGGTCAGCGACAAAGCCCATCAACACGCGCCCGATGGTAAAACTCAACCAGTACACGCCGATCCAGAAGCCTGCTGTTTCCTGACTGATTTTGCGCCCATCGATGAACAAACTGTTCGTCAACTGCGCTGCGCTGACTTCTACGCCGCCATACACGAAGAACAGGGCTATCAGCAACATCACCATTGGAATGCGGAGTGTTTCCCGGAAACTGACGTTCGCGCCGTGTGCTTCCGCTTTTTCAGGTGTTGGCCGCGTTTCATCAGGCGCTAACGTCCACTGCGAACGGGTCAACACAAAACTCACGACGGAAATCAGGTACAGCACGAGCGCAATGATATAGCTCACACGCCACGTCTGCGCCAACTGTGTGATGACTAGCGTGGCAACCAACGGGCCGAGCGTGGCACCGACGCCAAACGCGGCGTGCAGCCAGTTAAGCCGTCCAGCGCTGTAATTCGCTGACACAAACGTATTTAGCGCCGTGTCCAATATGCCACCGCCCAGACTACCGATGAAGGAGAAGATGAGGAGCGTTTCCCACGTTGGAGCCAACACATAATTGAGCATACCTAACGTGCCTAGCACACTGCCGAGCAGCAGCCCATTCCCGATCCCCAACCGTCCGATCACACGTCCGCTCATAAAACTGCTCAGGAGGTAGCCTACAGTGCCGACACCTAGCAGCAAGCCAAGCGCACTTAGCGTGACGTTGAACGTTGACTGCATGTACGTCCACGCGATATTCAAAATGCCCGGAGGCAGTCCGATGACGATGAAGGAGAAATACGCGATCAGAAGCAGGGACAGGGGGCCATTTTTGCGGGTCATGATGGATCGAAAGTCCTACGCATTGAGGGAACGAAAACTCACGTTGAACAACCTTTGTTCGCCGCAAGAGTATAACGCCGTGTGCTACAGATACACGTATCCGTGCTAGAACTTTGGATGACCATGCCTACCCATTGATTCCTGTGCTGAGGCGCGGCGCTCAATATCGCCGTCCGACAGGCATCGTGAACATGAGCGCCAGAATAAGGACGCGGTTGCGCCTATGTGGTTACTCCTCGATGGCACCCCCGATGGCACGGAGATGCTGACGAAAGGTGTGTGCAGGCTCGACGGCTCGACGTGCTAGATAATCACCGAATTTGAGCTGTTGACGGAGGTTGACACCCGCCTGAATCTGTTCGGCTTGGTGACGCTCTTTCTGGAAAATGCCCTGTGCCATATCGAAGATTTTATCTATGTGCTGACCGGGGAGGAATAAGACGCCATCGGAATCGGCGGCAACGACATCGGCACTGGTGACGGTGAAGCTGCCGACGTGCGCCGTACTGAGCGCATCGGGGTCGCGCTGATCAAGGCGCTCCGGGCCAGCTGGACAGGTGCCATAGCTGAACACGGGAAAGCTGATCCGCATGAGTTCTGCCGTATCACGATGCACGCCCCAGACGACTATGCCCGATAATCCGCCATCCTGTGCCTCTAAGACGGTGAGATCACCGATGCAGCCCTCATCAGTGCGTCCGCTGTTGTCGATGACGAGAACATCACCTTGCTGTGCCATGCCGATGACTTCCAAAAAAACATCGACACTGCCGTAGTGACGGACGGGTAAAGCTCGACCCACGATATGCGTGTCCGGTCGCAAAGGACGTATTCCGAAGGGGGCAACACGGAAAGGGAGTTTTAGGCGCAAACAGGCATCGGCTAACAGCGGCGTCGAAAGGTCAGCGAAATGCACGATCAAATCCTGATTATTCACTGGTAACTTCTTTCCGTTAACATTGGAGTTCACCCATTGTAAAATAGTCCTCTATCACTGTCATAGACTCTGGAGTCTAAATCGCATGGGTCATCAGAAGACTCCGCACACGCCGGGGGGAGCACGACTGAGGGCATTACGCGCGGCTTATGGCAAAACGCAATTGGCGCTTGAGTTGGAGGCCAGCCTTGGGATGGGGTATTTGCAACGGCTTGAGCTAGGCAAAGTGCAGTATCCTGAGCGTGATACGCTGGAGCGTATTCTGACCGCGCTTGGGGTTAGTTTTGTGGAGCGGCGCGAGGTGCTCGGTTTGTTCGGGTATACGGCGGTGATGTCGATGCCAACTGACGCAGAAATCTGTTGGGCAAGCGAGGTATTCCATGCCGAGATCAGGCAAGATAATATCCCTGTGTACTTGCTGGACTGCTCACATCGGCTGCTGGCGTGGAATTCGATGGTCGGCAAGGTGATCGGCGCGGTGAATTCCGAAGTAGGCAGGGTGACGCTGCCCCGCCTGATTTTTGATCCAGCCTACGAGGTTGCGCCGACTGTATTGAACGCCGAAGATTTTTACTCCGCCGAAGTTCGTATTTTGCAGTTTGAACGTCAGCGGAGCGGCGATGAGATGTGGTACCGCCGTTTGATCGATGAGATGCGCCACTATCGGCTGTTCGATGAATATTGGACTAAGCATAACGTGGGGGATCGAGGACAAGTGCCAATGCGTCCGACGGCACAGTTGCAGCTTAACCTCGGTCATGGCGTGGCGCAATTCCGGTTGATCTCCGAGACGTTCGCGCAAGATCCGCGATTCCGCGTGATTTACTATCTGCCCGCTGACGCCGTGACGATGCGGCAATGTTTGGCGTGGCAGGGGTAGGAACGACGATAATTCCCGCGTGCTCAGATTCGGGGAATGATGATGTCGGCGTGGATGGCGAGATCGAAGTTGCCACGCCGCCCGATGGTGTTGATCAGCCGGAATACGGCGCGCTGATATACCACTGGTTGCCAAAAGGATCTTGGACGCCGCCACGACGGTCACCGTCCTCGAAATTGGTAGGCACGGCAATCGAGGTTGCGCCAGCTTGCAGCGCACGCTCATAGAACCCATCCACATCAGGTAGATAGAGGTGAATCATACAGGGCATGGGCGATGTTTGCGCATTACCGCCAAGCATGATCATCGAGTCACCAAGGCGAAGTTCCGCGTGCGTGCCGCCAGCCGAACCAATGGTACGGAAGGTTTCGACGCCATCAAAGGCGCGTTTGATGAAGTCGATTAGTCCATCCACATCCAAAGTGATCAGATAAGGGGTGACGGTGTGGAAGCCTTCGCGGACTGGTTTCACAGGATTAGTGGTCATGGTTATTCCAATGCGCTCTAGATACGAGATGCTCAGAGTGTAAGGGAGAGCACGGGGGGATGTATTGTAGGAATTTTACCTGTGCTCATCCATCGGGGACTTTGACGTGGTTGCGCCCTGCGGTACGGTGTTCGGCATAAGTCATCGGCGTGACGCCCGCGAAACTACGGAAGTCATGGATGAAATGCGCTTGATCGAAATAGCCAGCCTCCAGCGCGATAGCTGACCACGACATCACATCATGTGTAGTCAGGCTACGAAGGGCGTGCTGGAACCGTTGGAGGCGGACATAGACCTTCGGAGAGAGGCCAACTTGCCGTTTGAACAGGTGAATGAAATGCTTGTGACTGAGACCGAGCGATTCGCTAAAGGCAAGCATCGAAGGTATATGTGACGCTTGGCAAAAGGCTTGCACAGCATACGTGATCGCGGTGTCACGTGGTTTGGCACGGACGAACCGCGCCAATAGCGCATGTTCCAAAATACGGAACTTGGCAGCGGGGGTGGGCGCAGCCATGAGATGATCGTACAAACGACGTGCCTCACTGCCCCAGATGTCTTCCAGACTGATGTGCAGGTTGAGAAGTTCGCTGGCAGGCAGACCAAGGAAGGGAAGCGCACCATCGGGTTTGAAGCAAACGCCCATCATGGCAGTCTGGGCGAACGTATCGATCACGCAAGGTTCGGTGTACATTCCACACAGTGCCAGCGGACGCAGGCGTTCATATTCGTGATGATGGTGTTTGTCGTAGACGCGGATGTGATCTTCGTGGAGGCTGATTAGTAGTTGCATCGCCCCGCTAGGGAGATGGTATTCCTTGGCGTGCAGCGGCAGCGCCGATTCGTAATACCAGCACGAGTCCACCACTTGCGAGAGCGGTGGACAGGGATGATGCACCAAAAATTTTACTTGTGGCTGACCAGCAATTGCGTCTTGTTCATGCATGTCTAGCATGGCACGGTCGGTGTTGATCAGGGTTCGCCTCTTGGGAGTTGGTTCGTTTGTTCTATTTTACTGCCCAAGCTCCGATTTTCAAAGATAGACCCCATACTTTCGTGATAAACGGTGCAAATGAAAGGCAATTCGTAGGCAAGATATTAGTGTTAGGGGAGCTGTGCGCGGATCAGGTTGATGAAGTCTTCCCATTCGCCAAAGTCGCTGCCTTCCCAAATTTTGGCGCGGAAGTCTTCGGCTTGCTGTTTTGTCCAGCCAAAGTGCTTTTGCGCGTAGAGCGAGTAAAAGGCGGTGACGCGGAAGTTAGCGGCGCAATGGATCAGCGTTTTATCCGAGGCGTGTTCCAACAGCGTTTTTTCGAAGGTCGCGAAGTCGCTTTCGGTGGGATTATCCCACTTCACAGGGATGTAGCAGTAGGTCATGCCGAGCGAACCGACGAGTCCAGCTTCGTCGGGCAGCGCGTTACGCGAGTTGTGCGGGGCGAGATTGATAACGGTTGAAAAGCCCTCGGCAGCGGCATCCTTGAGTTGATCCTCGGTAGGCTGTCCGCTGGTCGTGATCAGATCGTTGATCTGGATCGCGTTATAGATGTCTTGTGTGCTCATGTGGGCAATCTTAGGCATATGTAAATGGATAGTGCGTAGTTTACTCTCATCGGGAAAGGAGAGGCAATGCACAATAGTAGGGGTTTCGCCCGACTCCCAGCCAACTACCACATAGGGATTCGTGGCATTCCGAACGCCGATGAGCAGGGCTTTATGAATTTCACACAACTCATAGGCACCGTTAAGCTGATGATCTAGTAACCGTTGCGCGGCGTGGATATAATCGCCCAAGCATTTATCTTTTGTTGTCATGTTATCGTCATGGAGCGCAGCGTTTGATAAGCCCATTAGACTGGCTGCTCGGCCTGTTTTCGCTTGACATCGGCATTGATCTTGGCACAGCGAATACGCTGGTCAGCGTGCGGGGGAAAGGCATTGTCATCAACGAGCCGTCCTACGCAGCCATTGAGAAGAAAACCAGACGCCCGATCACCTATGGTCAAGAGGCCAAGGAGATGGGTGGGAAAGCTCCATCGCATATCCTCGTCGTGCGTCCCTTGCGCGATGGCGTGATCTCGGAGTTTGAGATCACCGAGGGAATGCTGCACTACTTCATCAATAAGGCGCACGAACAAAGTTGGGTGCCGATCCCACGTCCGCGCGTGGTAGTGGGAATCCCTAGCGGCGTGACTGAAGTGGAAAAACGCGCTGTGTATGACGCGACGATCAGCGCGGGCGCACGCGAAGCCTTCCTCGTGGAAGAACCTGTCGCGGCTGCGATTGGCGCGGGACTGCCGATCCAAGAGACACGCGGCAGCATGATCGTTGACATTGGCGGCGGGACAACGGAAGTTGCCGTGTTCTCGCTCGGCGGGATCGTGATCAGCCGCTCGATCCGTGTGGCGGGCGATGAGATGGACGAAGATATTGTGCAGTACATGCGCAATAAGCATAACCTGCTAATCGGTGAACGCTCGGCAGAGAAAGCGAAAATCCTAGCGGGGTCAGCCTATCCGCTACCAGAAGAACGCACGATGGACATGCGTGGACGCGATTTGATCACGGGGTTGCCGCGCCAAGTCGAGGTGAGTTCTATCGAGCTGCGCGAGGCGCTTTCGGGATCGGTGAGCATCATCGTGGATACGATTCGCGATGCGCTGGACGAGACGCCACCGGAATTGGTCGCTGACCTGATGGAAGCGGGCGTATGCATGGCAGGCGGTGGTAGCCAGCTCAAGGGCTTGGCAGAGCGCGTGGCGGATGAGGTAAAAATCCGCGTATGGGTGGCGGAAGATGCGATGACATGTGTGGCGCGTGGCGCAGGGCGCATCCTTGAGGACTATGACAACTTGCGCAGTCTGCTGGCAGGCTTGGAACGTGGCAGCACACAGCATTAAGGAGAAATTGCTTAGTGCTGAGTACTCAGTAGAAGATGAATGCAGGGAGAGTGCGTAGTGGTGAACATGATAGTTGGGCAGTCACAACAGCATACATTGCAGATGTGCCTACTGTTTTCCTTAAGCATTAAGCACTAAGCACTTTCTTATGTCATCTGCGCCTAACCGCCTGATTATCTTCGGTGTCGCGATGTTCATCTGCCTGTGCTTGATCACGGTGAGCATCGCAGGCTTATTGGCTCCCGCCGAGAATGTCGCCGCCGTGCCGCTCGGATTTTTGCAGCAGATCGTTAGCGGCGGGGTGCGGCGCATCACCGGAGCATTTAACGATCTCGCGGATCTTCAGAATTTACGCGAACGCAACGCCGAACTTGAACGGGCACTGGTCAACTTCCAGCGCGAAATTGTAGATTTGCGCGAGATCAAATCGGATTATGATCGATTATCTACATTGCTCCAATATGTGCAAGCCAATCCCGACCAGCAGACAGTGGCGGCATCGGTGATCGGCTATGACACGACGGGATTGCTGCGTACGATCAATATTAATCGTGGTACACGCGACGGGATCGCTATCGGGATGCCGGTGGTGAGTCCGTTGGGGCTGGTGGGGCGTGTGTATCAGGTGACGGCAACGGCGGCGCAAGTACAGTTAATCACCGATGTGACGAGCTTTATCAATGCGCGCTTGCAGACGACCCGCGCCACGGGCGTGATCAACGGGACGGCAAGCGGCAATCTGATCCTCAAATATGTTGACCTGACCAGCGACGTGACGGAACGCGACTCGGTGGTGACATCGGGGATTGGCGGCAACTTCCCACGTGGCATTTTGATCGGGCAGGTGACCAACGTGCGCATCGATGACAGCCAATTATTCAAGGAAGCCCAAGTACGCAGTCTGGTGGATTTCAATCGGCTAGAGATCGTGCTGGTTGTCACCAATTTCACGCCGATAGACTTTTCCGCCTTCGCCACGCCAACGCCGATCCCCGGCGCGGCACCCAACCAATAACGCCAGCAGCTAGGAATACCTCGTGGGTCGCTATCTCGGCATACCGCTCTTGCTCATCGCTGCGATCATTCAGACGACGGTGATACCAGAAATTCGGATCGGGGAAGCTGGCCCGGACTTGATCTTGATGCTGGTGGTGATCTGGACGCTGCTCGCGGGATTTGAAGAGGCGGTGCTATGGGCGCTGGCGGGTGGCATCTTCGCGGATTTGCTGACGCGGATGCCTACAGGCACGACAGCGCTGGCACTGGTGATCGTCAGCTTCGTGATCGGGACTGTACCGGGGCAAATCAGTAAAAACAACATACTGTTTCCGCCGCTGGTGGTGGCGGGATCGACGCTGGCCTATCATACGGTGATCATGCTCGTGCTGCGGTTGACGGGCAATGACATCAGTTTCTTTTATGTGCTCACACGTATTTCGCTCCCCGGCGCGCTGTACAATGCGATTTTGATCTTGCCGTTGTTCCGCTTGCTCGGCGGCATTTACGAGCGGTATCGTCCGCGCCGGATCGGAGAGCCGTAAGCACTCAACACTACTTGCCTAATGATCCCGCTTGATATAGCCAGCGGGATCATCTCAGAAAGCATTGACTCCGGTCAGTTATCGGAAGATCACGCGGATGACCCGCCAGCCGAGGAAGGCGGCTACTAGACTCGCCACCGCCAGCGGGATCGGGGATGATGTGGTGGGCGGTGGGGGAGCGGGGATCAGCGCCTTCTCGTGCGGCGTCTTCGCGCGTTGGCGAGCTAGTTCCAACTGCAAGCTTTCCTCGCCCTTGCGCATTGCCCAGTGATGGTTCGCGGAGAAGATCGGCTTCATCAGGAATGATAAATCGCGCAGCAGCGGCTTATCTGCGCGCACCACCCACTCGTATTTGACGTTGACCCAATCGCCATCTTGCTCGAACGTCCAAACGCCGTATCCCACGAAATCGCCCTCGGCTTCGATGCGGAAGCCTCTCTCGCTGACTTCGGTGACAGTGAACCGCCATCGCAGCGTATACGGCAGCCAGCCCTTGGTGTACAGGTCAACTACCTTGCCAAGTCCGCGCGAATCGCCCGGTTCCAGTACTTTGACTTCGAGGTAAACCGAAGGCCACCAGATCGGCAGCCGTTCCGCGTCGCCGATAATATCGGTCACTTCTTTGAGCGTACCGAACACGCGCCAGTTAGTGATGAATTGATAATCGTTACTAGCGCTTGTTTGAATTGAGGTTTGCATCACCTGAACTACCTTTGTTCGCTAACACCCGGAAATTGCTATGATCCTGTAACAGTATTCTACCGAACTTTCACATGGTTTGGATTTAACCGATGTAAAATTCGTTGAGGAAAGTGGTGTACGCGAATTACCATGCCTGAACTACCAGAAGTCGAAACAGCGGTGCGCTCTTTGCGAGAACCCCTTGTCGGACGCACGATTTATACTGCGACTTTCCCCGCCGATCCCGGTCGCATGACGAATCTTACGGTGGAGGTGCTTTCGGCGCGCATCGCGGGGCAGCGTATCGAGTCGATCACCCGTCGTGCCAAGTACCTGATCTTCAATCTGAGCGCCGATAAGCTCATTGTCCATCTGAAAATGACAGGACATCTGTATGTCATGCCCGCCGCCGAAGCCAATCCGTTTGATCGCTGGCTGCGCGTATATTTTCCCCTTGATAACGGTGACCAACTGCGCTTCTCGGATGCGCGTAAATTTGGGCGCGTCAGCCTCGTACGCGATCCCGCCGAAATCCTGCCCGATCTCGGCCCCGAACCGTTAGACGACGAATTTACGGCCAAGGTGCTGAAAGAACGCCTCACCGGACGCAGCACTATTCTCAAGAGTCTGCTGCTCGATCAATCCTTTGTGGCGGGCGTGGGCAACATTTACGCGGATGAAGCGCTCCACATCGCCAAGCTGCATCCGCTCCGTCACGCCAACACGCTCACTAACGCCGAGATCAAGCGGCTCCACGCGGCGATCCGCCAAGCCCTGTCGGACGGCATTCTGCACGAGGGAGCCAGCATCAACTGGTATCGCAAACCTGACGGCACGCGCGGCGAGTCACAAGATTACTTACGAGCCTACCGCGAACTAGGCAACCTATCTAAACCATGCCCCGTTTGTGGCGGGCCGATCACGAAGATTGTGGTGGGTCAGCGCGGTACGCATTTCTGCCCGACTTGCCAGCCAGCCAAACCGCGATGATACTGTAGAGAGTGCAATGGAGTACGGGTTGCCTATGAAGAAATCATCACCACGAAACATGATACCTGTCGTTCCTCGGCACTTAGCACTCAGTACCTTGCACTATTCCCGAAGGGAGGCATATGGAACCCGGATTCGGTGATTTTCTTGGGCAGATTCCAGCCTATTTTTTCATTGTCCCGCTGATCTTGGGCGTGGCCTACATCGCCGTGATGGTCTACATCTTCCGGCGTGCGGCGGAACGTCGCCGCAAGAAACGAGATGCCCAACAGCAGCAGTTGATGGCGCAGATGGGGATGCCAATGGGCATGACGCCTCAAGCGGCGATGGCGGGCAATCAATTCGTGCCGATGGCGCGACCAGCCATCACGCCGCTGCCGTCTGTGCCTGAACCTGATCTTGCCGATTTGTTGTCTGATGCGCTGCTTAACGAAGCCGATCACATGGGGGCTGTGCTCAGTGCCACGCCCGCTCTCGTCAATCCGCCGCCCGCTGCTATGCCGGTTAACCCGCCACCGATGGAGGCCGAAATGCCGATTACGCCCTTATCTTCCCTGTCCTCGTCCGACGATGTGCCCGCCGATGCCATCGAAGTGATGCGCATCTGGCGCGATGTCAACGACGGCGGCTTGATCATCCAGATGGGCAATCAGCGTTATCGGTCAGCGGATGAAATTCAATCGCCCGATCTGTTGCGACGCTTCACGGCGGTTGTGCGCGAACTCAGCGCGATGATTGGCGGTGTTGTCGCTCCTCAAGGCAGCATTCGCCCGCTGCCGCCCGCCAGTCCAATGCCACCAATGCCGCGGCCTGCTAGCAACTTCTCATTTTCTGGCTCCGAGTCGCCCAAATCAGGCGGCGTGCTCAATCGCTTGATGGGACGTCCTGCCGCGCCACCGCCCGCATCCGATCAACCTGCCGGAATCGCCGCCTCAGTTGAGGAATATCTGCAAAGCCGTCTACTCGGTTCGCCCGAATTCGCGCAGCGCAGCATCCATATCCGCCCTTCGCTCGATCACGGCATCAAGATCGAGGTGGACAACCGCTATTTTGACAGCATCGCTGAAGTCGATGATCCTGCTGTGCGTGACTATCTGCTAACCATGATGCGTGAGTGGGAATCTCGTCAGTAAGTGCAATTCGCGCGAATCCTCAGCGCTATTTGGCGCAATCTATCGCAAGGGTCGGATTCGTCCGACCCGTCTAGCCACCCTGAGCTTGAGGTTGTTGGCTAACTTCTCAGGTAGACATATCCTCAGCGTAATGATTATTTCAAGCGCTAACGCTTTTTGATCGTCATTTTCACCGAGTGCTCAAAACCGAGTGTGAGGCCAAGGACAGGCTTGATTTCGGGTTGCCCCGGCGTCATGCTCACCTGATAGCGCTGGATGATCGCGGCGAGGACAAGCTGCATTTCCAGCATCGCGAAGCCGTTGCCGATGCAGATGCGCGGGCCTGTGCCGAACGGCATGTAAGCGCACTTGGGCAACTGCTTCTCGAACTCCCCCGCAAAGCGTTCCGGCATGAACTCATCGGGATGCTCGAACCAGCGAGGATCGCGGTGGATGATATAGGGCATGATGGTGATCACCGCTAATTTCGGCAATTTGACGCCCATAAAGTCGATATTGCCAGCAGGCTGACGCGAAATGAACGAGGCAGGCGGGTACAAGCGCAGTGCTTCTTTGATCACCATCGCGGTGTATGGCAGGTTTGGAAGATCGTCGGCGGTGGGCAAGCGCCCTGCCAGCACGGAATCGACTTCAGCGCGAAGGCTGGCTTCAGCGTCGGGATGCCGCGCCAACTCGATGAGTGCCCATGTGAGCGCGAGGGCGCTGGTTTCGTGACCCGCGATAAACATCGTCATCAGCTCGTCACGCACCTGCTGATCCGACATACGCTCGCCCGTCTCTTCGTCCTGCACTTGCATCAGCGCGGATAGCAGATCGCCCTGGTCGTCGCCAGCCGCACGGTGATCCGCGATCATCTTGTAGAGAATCGGGTTGATGACATCGACGGCGCGCTGCTTGCGGCGGTTGATGGGAGTCGGCACCCAATTGGGCAGGATCGAGTCGAGAATGCTCTTGGATTGGTCGCCTACCGCCGTGCCGAGTTCGTTCATGGCCTTGCCAACACGCTCGGTCAGGCCGGAGACATCCGTCTTGAACAGCGCATTGACCACGATCACCAGCGTCAGGGCGTGCATCTCCTTATCGATTTCGACTTCGGACAAGGATTGCCAGCGCGTCAGGAGATCGTCGATGCGCTGCCTCATGTCAGCGACATACGTAGACAACCGCGTGTGATAGAAGGCGGGTTGAGCTAGTTTGCGTTGACGCCGCCAAAAATCGCCATCGCTGAAGAAGATGCCGTTGCCAAACGATGACTCCATCATCTTTTTGCCCAAGGCGGGCTTTTCGAAGCGATCTGCCTGATGTACGAGTATCTCGTACGCGATTTCGGGCGAGAAGACTGCGTAACTCTTGAGATTAGGAAGATCGACGACCAGCACCAGATCACCATATTCGCGCTTGAGCTGTGCCATCAGGCCCAGCGGATCGGAACGCATCCGGGCAGAAGCGGCAAACGGGTTAAGCTTTACCTTACGCGCTTCGATGGTCGTCATGATGTCACTCCAGCTAACGCAGACTGAGTAATGGCATAATGATACCCGGTAAATCGGTTGTTATGGAAGGTCTCGCTAACAGTGCCACGATGAATACCAGTATGCTAAAGCCGATACTGGTCAAGACAATCATCGCACACCCTTTGAAGAAGCCGAAGCCATGTGCCCGCCCCGCGAAGTAAACCCACAGAATGCTGCCCACGAATGCGATGATGCCAAGCAAGATGAAGGGGCTAAAGGTCGTTGGTTGACCCGTGGCGAGATCGACAGGGAGCCACGAGCTGGCGGGAAAAATCAGAAATACCGCGCCAATCGCCAGATAGATGCCCGCTGTGACGCGCATCACGGTGCGCAGGAAGTCTAGCAAGTTGCCCGTACCACCGATCAGAATGCCGACGACGAACATCAGAAAGGCTTGCGCGATGCCGGAAATGGTGACCCCAATACCTTGAGTCAAAGCGCTCACCAAAAGCTGATTGCGCGTGGAACTGGTGAACAGATCGAGCGCAGTAAACGAGGCCGATGAAGCTCCCGTCGTCATGGCATACTGCGAAAGACCCGCCGCAATCTCCGCAAACTTGCGATAGGAAATGGCGAAATACATGATGAAGACGATGGTGAGGATCGCCATCTCGATAGCGAAATTGAGGGCGGTGGTGGCTCCTTGCGCGACAAGGGCTTTGGTGGCTTTATCTTCCGGTTTGGACGACTGCTTGACGAGCGCTATCGGATCGCCGCCACCGCCTGTCAGTGCCGAAGCCAACCCGTAAGCGAAGCTATCCCGCTCCAATTCAGGATTCAATTCAAAGGCGCGTTTGAGCGAGAGCAGCGCTTCATCGATTTTTCCATTCAACTGAAGCTGCATGGCGGTGTCGAGCTTGCCTTTGGCGAGTTTCTTCTGCTGCTCGGTCACTGGCTTGGGTGGGGGGAGCGGCACGAGATGGGCGGGCGGCGGCGCAGGCTGCCCCGTTACGGCGGGATGATGATCCGGCGCAGGATGATGATCGGGTTTTGCGGTCATGAAGACGCCGCTGCCGATCTTGTCGGCGGCTGGCGCGACAGGCTTGTTCATTTGAGAGGAAGCATGGCTGCTGGCGACGGGGGCTGACGCGGCGGCGGGCTTATTGGTCTTTAGATAGTGGATGGCTTTTTCGGTGAGTGCTCGAATTTCGGGGTCTTGCTCAATCCGAAGGAATTTTTCTAGGACGGCTAACGCTTCCGGGTGACCGGAATTGGTAATTTTCACGATGGCTTGCCGTCGTTCCAAGACTTGTTGGCTTTTTAATTGACGGATGTAATGTTCAAACATCAAACTGCCCTCGATCTAGCTTTCTGGGCTACAAGACGAATGTTGCTGTGCGTCGCCGCAAAACTTAGCCCTATCTTACACTAGGACAGAGAGGCGATTTCATCACAAAGTGGGGGGAGGAATCTCAGACGTATTTCAGTTCTGAGAATTTTACAAGATTCAGAGGCGGCAGTGTCGATGGGTTTGTCATGGTGTGATACAGTACGCACTATCACGATTGGAAAGTTGGAGTCGGTATGATTCATTCGCCTTGGCACGCATTCCGCGTCGTGTTCGCTAAAGAGCTGCGCGAACTACTGCGTGATCGTAAGACATTATTCTGGCTATTCGCGCCGCCGATCATCTTGCCTGCCATCGCACTGATCGCGGCGGGCTTCATCGGGACGCAAACGGCGCGCTATGTGAGCGATGGTTTCCAGATCGCGGTCATCAATGCCGAAGCAGCCCCCGATCTGATGGCGGTGCTGCGCCATAGTGCGGCGCTGATCGTGCATGAATACCCGAACGAGGCGGCGATCTCCGACCACAACGCGTTGATTACGTTGAGCATTCCAGATGATTTCCAGGAGAAGATCGAGAGCGGCACGCCCGTCTCGGTGAAATTGATTCAGCGCGATAACTCGGTGGGGGCGACGTTGGCACTCGGCGCGGTACGCAGCGAGATCAATACCTATAACGGGCTTGAACTTGATCAACGGTTGAAACGGCTCAATCTGGACAAACGCTGGCTATCGCCGGTCTTGATCGAGGAACAGCAGATCGCGGCGGCGGCGACAAGCGTGACCACGACGGATTCGGGTAGCAATTCGGCGGCGGGCGGGTTGAGCGGGTTGTTCCTGCCGCTGGCGGTGACATCATGGCTAGTGGGCGGCGGGCTTGGCTTAATCGTGGACACAACCGTAGGCGAGAAGGAACGGCAGACGATTGAGTCGATCCTTGTGACGCCCGCCAACCGCGTAGGCATCGTGCTAGGGAAGCTCGCCGTGGTATTCATCGCATCGCTGCTGGTGATGGGCTTGTGGATGGTGGAAGGCATGGTGTTGTCGCTGCTTGGCTCGGTGGGGCCACAGATCGTCACCGCGATGCAGGGTGGATCAGTAGATATCAGCGCGCTGCTGGCGCAGAGTGGACGCGATGTCGGGACACTGGCGCTGCTGTTACTGATCCTGCTGCTGCCGTTCATCGTGGTTCTGAACAGCCTCGTGATGGCTTTTTGCAGCTTCGCCAGCAGCTACCGCGAGAGCAATACATTTTTGTTCCTACTGCAACTGATGCTGCCTGCGCTGGTACTGCTGTCTGTGTTCAGCATCAGTCCGGATGCCGGGATCGGTTGGTACGCCGCGCCTTTACTCGGCACAATCATCGCTGTGCGCGATCTGTTCGGCAATTCGTTGACTACCTCGGCACTGATGTTAGCGGTGATCAGCGCGTCGATCTACGCGATAGCTGCGATCATGGTGGCGAGTTACGTCTACAGTCATGAATGGGCGTTGGCACGTCGCTAACACGCGTGATTGGGGTATAAAGGTGTGCCCCAATCAACGTTGAAGATCGCGCTACAATCTTAGTTCATCTGGCGCTTGCTAAAGGAATCTATCATGAACATTTCAATCCAAGATGTTTTGACGCGACTTTCACCGACCTATCCCAATCTGCTGATCGGGATTTCTGTCTACGTGATGATCATTTGCTCGCTGATCAACATGTTTTTGCAGAAGAAACCGGACACCCGCATCAGTTTTCTCTGTACGGCGGTGATCATCTTGTGTCTGGTGGATAAGGTAGCGGTGGGGCCGATGCTGTATGCCAGCGGGCTAGAAGTCTTTTTGCTGCGCATCCCGATGTTCGTCGCGCCCTTGATCACGGCGGGCATGACGCGCTGGGACGCTTCCCGTCCGTGGGGCATCGTGGGCGGTCTGATCGGCGGGGCGTATTTATTCTCGCGCTGGTTCTTCGAGATGCGCGGAGCCTAGGTGAGTCGGGTCGCTAATCTTCCTTGTGCGATTGCACAACCGACGTTAAGACGAGTTTGTTGACAAGCGACTCGATGTCATGCTATTCTCGATTCCAATCAGGAGTCATGGTTATCTATGCAACCCGCCGCTCGTTTCGCAATTTCTAGCACAAGCCCCTTCGGGTACGTGTACTTTTATTACTTTACGAGCCATAGTAAAGCGTTGGGTGCTGCCGAATAGCCGGGAAGCTTGAACACAAGCCATAGAAATCCGAAGGCGCAGGGCAAATCACCCGCGCCTTTTTTGTTGTTTAACACCGGATTGTATGGCGTTTTCGTCGGCGTTTTGTGAGCAATAGATCAGGAGGACGTTTGTGAACAACAATGGACATCGCCCCGATCATCACGACCAACGCGCACTTGTGTGCCGGGGGATTCGTGGCGCGATCAGTGTGGAAGAAAACACCAAAGCCGCCATCGTCGCTCGGACGGCGGAACTGCTGCGGGCGATTGTCGAGGCCAATGGCGTACGTCAGGAAGATATTGTCAGCGTATTTTTCTCGGCAACGCCCGATCTGGACGCCGAATATCCGGCGATTGCTGCGCGGCGAGAGCTTGGCTGGCACGATGTCGGGCTGATGTGCGGGCAAGAAATGGTTGTCCCCGGCAGCTTACGCATGTGCATCCGCGTCTTGATCCACTGGAACACAACGCTGCGGAACAGTGAAATTAGACACATTTACTTAAGAGAGGCCGTCACGTTACGACCTGATCATTCCGATAAACAAAAAACCCTTGAACCACCGTTTAAAAGCTAACCACTATTCGGAGAGAAGAGCCACCAACAGGAGGGGCTGAACCATGATCGTTATTATGCAAGCGGGCGCAACCGCCAAACAAATTTCCGCCGTCATTGCACGCATCGAGGAGATCGGCTTGAAAGCACATCTTAGCGAAGGGCAAGAACGCACTATCATCGGAGTCGTCGGGGATGAGCGCAAGTTCGGAGACCGCGACACACTCGCCCTATTAGATGGAGTCGAACGTACTATGCGTGTTTCACACCCCTATAAACTCGCTAGCCGCGAATTCCATCCCGCTGATACGCTCGTGCCGTTGAACGGTTCGCAGGTAGGAGCCAAAAAAGTCGTGGTCATCGCTGGCCCGTGCTCCGTCGAAAGCCGCGAGCAGATCATCGAAACAGCGTGCGCAGTAAAAGAAGCAGGCGCTACGGCGCTACGTGGTGGTGCATATAAGCCGCGCAGTTCGCCCTATTCGTTCCAAGGGCTAGGCGAAGAAGGCTTGGAATACCTCGCGGAAGCCCGTCAGGTCACGGGGCTGCCTATCGTCACCGAAGTGATGGAACCGGGATTAGTGCCGCTGGTATGCAAGTATGCCGACGTATTGCAGATCGGCGCGCGCAATATGCAGAATTTCCCTCTGCTCAACGCGGCGGGTGAATCGCAGCATACCGTGTTACTCAAGCGTGGCCCCGCTAACACGATGGAAGAACTGCTGATGGCGGCAGAATACATCCTCTCGCATGGCAACAATCGCTTGATGCTGTGTGAACGCGGTATCCGCACCTTCGAGACGTACACGCGCAACACCTTCGATCTGAACGCGATCCCTGTACTCAAGGCGCGCTCGCACCTCCCTGTAATCGCTGATCCGAGCCACGCGACGGGCAAGTGGGAATACGTGGGCGCGGCGGCGAAGGCAGCGATAGCGGCTGGCGCGGACGGCGTGATCATGGAAGTCCACATGAACCCTGAAAAGGCCATGTCCGATGGGGCACAATCGCTGCGACCGGAGAAGTTCGCTCAGTTGGTGAAAGAGATGCGTCGGGTGGCGGAAGCGGTTGACCGTGAGATGTAAGTCGCCGCGCTGAGGCTTGTTGTTTAGCTTCGTTTGCGTAGTTGTCATGGGCGCACGGGACTATCACCGGTGCGCCTGTGTGTATTTGCTAGGTTGAGTAGCGTTCCACGAGTTCACATGCTGCTGAGAGTCCGTTTTCAGCGCGAAGCAATGCGCCCAATTCAGCGGCTCGTTGCCGCATCAAGTTATCCTGCGTCAATGATTGAAGTGCGGTCACCAAGCGTGCCGGTGTAAGTTGTGGCAGCGTTAGTGGCGGCACGCCCACACCGATATTTGCAACACGTCGCCCCCAAAATGGTTGGTCAGCCATGAATGGTATAACTAACGCAGGTTTGCCTGCGAGGAGCGCACTATGAGTTGTACCTGATCCGCCATGATGCACTATTGCCGACATGCGCGGAAAAAGCCAATCATGCGGCACGTTGCCTATTGTGATCAGATGCTCATCTTCATGAGTCAAGCCAGCCCATCCCGCTTGCAACACGCCACGCAGATTCGCCATCCGCAATCCCTCGCTGATGGTTTGCACTATTTGCCTAGGATTCCGGACAGTCATGCTGCCAAAACCGAAAAATATAGGCGGCTCGCCCTGTGCCAAAAACGCGGTGAGCGCATCAGGCGGTGCCCAATCAGGTTGAGCAGACAACGTCCACGCGCCGACTACATGCACATTCGCAGCCCAATCGGCAGGTGCGGGCAACAAATGAGGACTGTAGTGCATGATAATCGGAACTTGCCCACCAAACAGAAGTTGGATCACTTTGCCAGTGGAGAGCATGGGCAACCCGACTTCCCGGCGGTAGGCATTCATCGGCTCAATCATGAAGGAAAGCACCAAGCGAACCAGCAATTGAAAGCTGAGTGGATTGTAAAATCGCTGCCCAAATGGAATGGACGGAAACATAGGGCTTGGAAATGTTTGTGTTGAAACGACCGGAGCCGCGATACCCAGTATCAGCGGGATTTTTAGATGTTGATGGATCGCATAGGCCGATGGAATTAGAAAACCATGCGCGATAAGTACGTCAGCATTATGCGCGGCCTCCGCAACTTCTCGCGTTGCAATGTATAGAGCACGTTTAAATTCTGGAATGACCTCACGCCAGAGGGCGAGCAGGGCTGCGGGCGTTATCCCGCGTGTGACCCGTTTTGAACTATCTTTCTGCAAAATATCCCCAAAGTTGATCGGGATACGTAGATACGGAATATGGTAAGCGCCGACCAGCCCTTCAAAGTCACTCGGCGCAGCAAGTGTGACAGAATGCCCACGCTCACGCAACGCAACAGCGAGCGCCAGAAACGGCTGTATGTCACCGCGCGACCCGAACGACATCAGGATGACGTTCACTAAACCTCCGAAACATTGGCAGTTGGGTTAGGAGCTACCTCAACCATTCTCGGAATGCTGATCGTGAAGGTGGTGCCGACACCAACCTGACTATCCACCGTCAGTGTGCCATTATGGAGTTCCACCGACTCTTTGGCGATCACAAGCCCCAACCCCGTGCCAGAGATGCCTCCTACATTGGCGGCGCGGTGGAATGGCTCAAATAAGCGTTTGAGATCGGCCTCCGGGATGCCGATACCTTCGTCACGTACGCTCAACACAATATGCTGATCGGCACAGACCAGATTGACAGTGACGGTTTTCCCGTCGGGCGAGTACTTAATAGCATTGGAGAGCAGATTGTTGAGGAGATGGCGCATCAACTTCTTATCCAACAGCAGTTCACAGTCGGGATCGGGGCAGATGTAGACCAACTGGTGAATGACATCCGTCCGAGTCTGAAATTCTTCGATGATGCTGCGACACAGTGCATCAAGGTTTGTTTTGACCGGATTGAATTCGGCTTTCTTGGCTTGGAGACGCGTCAGGTGCAGCACATCTTGCGTGATTTCCGTGAGCCGCGCGATCTGCTCGCGCATTTTGTCATAGCGCTCATCGATCTGGGCATCGGTCATCTTGTGACGGTAATGGGTCAAGGTATCTGTCAGCGCCAGCATGGTCGCCAGCGGAGTGCGGAATTCATGCGAGGCCACCGAAATGAAGCGCGATTTGAGTTCGCTCAGTTCTTTCTCTTGTGCGAGTGCATCCCGCAGCGCTTCTTCCATTTTCTTGCGCGCTGAGATATTGTGATTGACGGCGACCACCCCAAAAGGTACACCACCTTCGTTTTTGAAGAGCACCGTTGAACTCAGAATATGAATCGGGCTGCCGTCTCGATGATGCTGGATCACTTCATCCGTCCAATGCCCCTCTTTCATGAATTCTTGCCTTACACGTTCACGTGTAGCCGATGATGGAAATTCAGTTTTGAGGACATGCTCGATATTTTTGCCGAGTACTTCATCAGGCTGCCAACCATAGATAGTGACTGCCGCCCGATTCCACGTTTGAATGCGGAACTCCATATCCGTCGAGATCACCGCATCGGTCACGTTTTCTTGCAAGCTGGCGTGGTAGCGAAGCTGGCGTTCATAGGCTTTGCGCTCGCTGACATCACGAATGGTGCAGACTAGCCCATGTTCCTGCTCGTTGGTGTTGTCGATATAGCCGATGCTGAGTTCCGCATCAAAAACCGTCCCGTTTTTGCGCAGCATCCGGCTTTCAAGATGTCGCCCGCGTCGTTCTTTGACGATCTGTTGAATAGTATTTGATACTTGGGCGATGTCATCCGCGTAAATGATCGTGTTCAGCGCGCAACCGAGATAAGCATCTGGTTGACAGCCAAATAACTGGTTAAAGGCGAAATTGGCCTGTTGAATGCTGAGATCGGGCTTCACCAGCAAGATGCTATCCATGCTGCTGTTCAGGATCGCTTCCGTGCGCTCTTTGGCAAGCAGCAGTTCAGCAGTGCGTTCGGCAACACGCTGCTCTAACTGCGTAGTGTGGTAAGCGTTTTCTAGGGCAAGGGACGCATAACGCGCAAAGGCTTGAAGACGTTCTACGTCAACGTTGGTATAGCTATCCGCCGCCGCGTTATCTACCGCCAGCACTCCCAAGATAGTGCCGCCACGCATCACGATCGGCACGCCAATAGTAGCCCTGACCCAACCTGTGAAAGGGAAAACTGCCCAGTCGGCACGTTGGCTGGTGTCATTGATCAGATAGGGTTGCCCCTCTTTAATCGCGGCGAAGTGGGCAGGCAAAGGACTTACTTTGGAAAAATTATAGACATAGTTTTTGGCATCCGGCGGGTATCCCCGGCTAAACACTACGTGCGCGGTTGTCTCGGTAAATTGCAGGATGCTGGCTCCGTCATAGGGTACGACATTGGACGCCCGATCCAATATCTGCGACATGACCATGTTCACATCTAAAGTTGAGGTCAGCGCCACAAGGCTATCGCGCATGGCTTCCGCATAGTTGTGCAGCTCGTGCTCGGCCTTTTCCGCCTGCGTGCGCTGTATCACATCCAAACGTAAGGCTTGTTCCACGGCTGTGCGTTTACGCAATTCCGACGACAAGATGGCAAACAAGGCCAACGCCGTTACCAGTACAAACCCCCATCCTTTCCAGATACTGATTCTCATCGATTCAGCTTGGCGACCTTCCAACAGGAGATTTACGAAGCGATCTGAGAAGAATATCCATAACGCGGCGATAAGACCGTACCCCAATGCTACACGAACATCGAACCGTTTGAGAAATCTGCGTAAGGTAGACAGGGTGTTATGCGTGCGGTTATCTGTCGATGGTAACGTAGCATCTTCAGGAGGCATCCCATTATTAGTGCCGGTGGATTCTAACTCCTTCTTTACCATCGATGCTTAATCCTTAGCGACTGATAGTGTGACCATATCAAGATAAACTGCAACTATCAACTTATCATATTATGAGTCCGAACAATCAGCACCCGATTGTGACTCGTATGTTATTAATCGCGACGGCACACGGTCATCGAACGCGGATAGAGAGGTTAACCAAGCATTATGGGAGAGGACGAGATGGCACGGGAACAGCTTGTCAAGCTAGGAATGATCGGGAAGCGTGCTCACCCGACCATTCCTACGAAAAGAATAAGCCTACGATTTATTTGTGGACGATGACTCTTCAACCATTGCGGTCAATTCGGTGTCTTCGGCTTTCAACTGGCGCTGACGGACGACGATGTAGGCCGCCAACCCGCCTAGAATCAGCACGGCTACAAGATAGCCAATGATCATGTAGTTCAATGTATCGGGCATAGGATTCTCACTAACTTAACAAGCGGGCTTTTAGCTCGCGTACATGTTCCGCAAGATTTTCCATACGTACACGATGCCATAGCAGCGTGATCGAGGCTACGATATACCACACCAGCGAGAATACCAGCGTGATTGCCATACTGGCGTCAGTGCGGAAGCCACCTTCGGCTTGCGACTCAACCGGGCTTTCTCCGACGACCACCGGATGCAGCGTATCGGAGCGGACACGGATCACGATGAATACGTAGAAAACGCTGATGAAGGCCAGAATGCCGTAGACTGCCGCAAAACGGGCGCGGCGTTCGGGATTTTCAAGCGAATTGCGCAGCGTGAGGTAAGCCGCGTAGAGCAGCCACATGACCGCCATCGAGTTCAGACGAGGATCGCTCGTCCAGAAGGTGTTCCACGTGGGGCGTGCCCAGATCGCGCCCGTCAGCAGCGTGATGGTCATTAATGGCAAACCGACCTCGACGCTGGACACCGCCAACCGATCCCATTTCAAGTTGCGCGTGCGGAGATAGGCCACGCCCGCGATCACCGTGATCAAGAAGGCGGTGGCACCACCAAAGAATGCGCCCATGTGTAAGTAGAAGATACGCTGGACTTGCCCTTGGGTGGCGTCGGTGGGCGCGTAGAACAAGGCCAACCCCAGCAGCAGGACAAAGCCTAGCCCCGTCAGCACGGTGAGGATACCGAGGATGCGCGTCCGCGAGGGAGCATACGCAAGGTTCGGTGCGGTCGGTTGCGGTGCCGAAAGTGAAGATGCGGCTGCGACTGCCATATCAACTCCAAAAGCTAATTACAGATTTACGTAGGATTCTATAGATTATGACTTAGATTCTTCTTCAACACAACAGCATATACATTTTGATATTTTGGAAAATCTTATCACAAAACGCTTCCAATGCGCCGCTATTGGATGGGAAAACCACCATGCTCAACAACGAAGTTCACTATAATCGCAGCATAGGTCGGAGATGAGTGAGTATAGTGAGTACATATGGTGATGTTGGCTTCAAAATCTTTATCGTTTGATCCGGGGCGTGCGGTTTTACAAGACTATCTGGAAGGCCATCCGGCGCGGCTGATGGTGAGCGACTTCCAACCAATGGCGGAGGCGCTGGCGAATGGCGTCGTAGCGCCCGATACGCGGCTGCTGGCGTTTGAGTTGGATGGGCAATTATACGCGACTCCGATGTCGATTGTGCTTGCCTATAACGTGATCCAAGGGCAGCATCAGCAGCAGCCGTGGATGATGACCTTTTGCAACGCTTGCAACACAGGCATGGTCTTTAACCCGATTTGTGATGGTCAACTGCTGCATTTTCAGCGCCGGGGCAGCTACGACGGTCTGCTGTTGATCTGGGACGCGGAAACACAGTCGTACTGGCAGCATATCACGGGCGAATGTTTGTATGGCGTGAGCGTTGGTAAGCAGCTTGCGACGTTGACGGTGACGCGGCAAATGACCGCCGCCGAAGCCAATGGGATGACACATCTGAACCCGCTGTTGCTGACCAGTCAACTAACCCCCGAACAGGCGCAGTTATCACGCCTGATGGAGAAAATGCGCGATAATCCGACGCGCCAAGAAGCCGGGATCGTCGCCACGATTGCCCGTGAAGACACGCGGCGGCCTCGCTTTGAGCTGGGGCTTGGCGTGCTCACGACGGAACATAGTTTGTTCATCCCGCTGGAGGTGCTGTACGCGCATAACAGCGCACTGACCACCGAGTTTGAGGGGCGTCCCCTGCTGGTGTATCAACTGCCTGACGCAATTGCGCCCGTCGCGGCCTATGCCAAGAGCCGACGGGCGGAACTCGAACGGGATGTGCTGCGGCTTGATAGCGGCGTGTACATTCAAAACGATCTGTATTACACCGCCGATGGTCGATCACAGGTCTTGATGCGCCCGACGCAACTGCTGATGCGCTGGTACGGCTTCGCGCTGACGTTTCCCGGTTGCGATATTCTGACGAGTTAGCGCTATTGGTTGGCCTTAGCTACCATCCTCAAGAATAGGGCGTGGACACGATCATCATCGGTGAGTTCGGGATGGAACGATGTCGCCAGCAGATGCCCTTGCCGTGCAGCGACGATGCGCCCATCCGCTAATGTTGCCAGCACGTCTACCGTGTCGCGTGGCGATTCAATGATCGGAGCGCGAATGAAAACGGCTTGATACGGATCGCCCGCGATGCCATCGATCGTCAGAAGGGCAACAAAGCTGTCGATCTGACGCCCGAACGCGTTGCGCCGCACGGTAATGTCCATCACACCTAGCGAGATTTGATCCGATGCCTTGCCCGTCACTGTTTTGGCGAGAAAGATCGCGCCCGCGCAGGTGCCCCATGTGGGATGGGCGCGGGCAAACTGGCGGAGCGGCTCGATCATGCCCAAGCGCTGCGCGATGATGGCGAAGGTGGTGCTTTCGCCGCCGGGGATGATCAGGCCATCCAAGCCGTCAAGGTGCTTGATCTGGCGCACTTCGACGGCTTCAACGCCCATCCGTTGGAGCGGTTGTTTGTGTTCGAGGAAATCACCTTGCAGGGCAAGGATACCTATCCGTGTCATGAATGGCTCTCCATTACGCTGGTCAAGTTACCAGCCACGCCCCGCCATCTTTTGCCCCTCAGTGAGGCTGTTCACACTGATGCCCACCATCGGCTCACCGAGATTTTTGCTGATGTCAGCCAGAAGTTGGGGATCGTTGTAGTTAGTGACGGCTTGCACGATGGCGCTGGCACGCTTGGCAGGGTCGCCGCTCTTGAAAATGCCGCTGCCGACGAACACGCCATCCATGCCGAGCTGCATCATCAGGGCGGCGTCGGCGGGAGTCGCGACACCACCCGCCGCGAAGTTCACGACGGGCAACTTACCTGTTTTAGCGACTTCAACCACTAAGTCATAGCTGGCTTGGATGTCTTTGGCAAAGGTGAACAGTTCGTCCTCATCCATCGAGGTCAGGCGGCGGATTTCGCGCTGGACTGCCCGCGCATGACGGACGGCTTCGACCACATCGCCTGTACCCGCTTCGCCCTTGGTACGGAGCATCGCCGCGCCTTCCGAGACACGCCGCAGCGCTTCGCCAAGATTGCGGCAGCCACACACGAATGGCACCGTGAATTTATGCTTGTTCACATGATTTTCTTCGTCGGCGGGCGTCAAAACTTCGCTTTCATCAATGTAGTCGATACCGAGGGCTTGCAGGATTTGCGCTTCGACCAGATGCCCGATGCGGCACTTTGCCATGACGGGGATGGTGACCGCCTTCATAATGCCTTCGATCATGCTCGGATCGCTCATGCGGGCGACCCCACCCTGCGCGCGGATGTCGGCGGGGACACGTTCGAGCGCCATCACCGCGCAGGCTCCGGCATCTTCCGCGATCTTGGCTTGTTCGGGCGTCACGACATCCATGATGACGCCGCCTTTCAACATTTGCGCCAGTCCCCGCTTCAGCTTGGCTTGATCTTCAAGCGTATTATGCAATCCATTATGCCCGTTGGTCATCGTTGTTCCCTCATGTTGTCGTTCATTGGTGGTGATTTTCAGCGATTATAGGAGGGGATTTTTGGAGGGGAACAAGACCAAGTAAGACCAATCCGGGGAATATGAGACTATACGTCCTTGCAACGTTGTGATGAGTTTGTGCAACGCGAGGGCGCTAACCGCAGAGGGGCTGGTACTACAATGTAGATCGACGCCCTATCCCTCTATACAGGCGGTAAGAAAGTTAGGTGTTTCATGCAGTATAGAAGACTTGGCAATTCTGGCTTGATCGTGAGCGCCGTCTCACTGGGCACAATGCAATTCGGCGGCAAAATGAATATGGGGAACCTCGGTCAGGAAGCCGCTACGGAGATGATTAAGTTTGCGATTGATCGCGGGATCAACTTCATCGATACGGCGGATGTGTACAGCAGAGGCGAGAGCGAAACACTGGTAGGCGAGGCGCTCAAGACGCTCGGACTCCGCCAAGAGATTGTGCTGGCGACCAAAGTGCGTTTGCCGATGAGCGAGAACTTCAACCGCAGCGGGGCGACGCGTGTGAATATCATGCGCGGGATCGAAAGCAGCCTGAAACGTCTGCAAACCGATTACATCGACCTGTATCAAGTGCATGGATGGGATAGCAACACGCCGCTGGAAGAAACACTGCGCACCTTGGATGACCTCGTGCGGCGCGGCATGGTGCGGCACATCGGCTTTAGCAATTACATGGCGTGGCAGGGCGCAACGGCGCTGGCGATTCAACGCGAACTGCGGCTGGAACCGTTTGTGACAGCGCAAATGTATTACAGCCTCGTCGGTCGGGGGCTGGAACATGAATTCCTCGACTTCGCGAAGTATCAGCAGGTGGGGATTCTGGTGTGGAGCGCACTGGCAGGCGGCTTCCTCGCGGGCAAATACAGGCCGAATATGCCGCCGCCTACCGGAACGCGGTTTGCGGAGGCTGGTCAGTTCGTGCCGTTCGAATGGAAGCACGCTGCCGAGGTTTTGCACGCGGTCAATAACGTCGCGATGCGGCACAGCACCAGCGCGGCGCAAGTGTCATACGCATGGGCACTGGCGCAGCCGATGGTGAGCAGCGTGATTATCGCCGCCCGCCAATTGGAGCATCTGGACGACAACATCAAAGCCGTCGATTTGAAGCTGAACGAAGATGATTTCAGCCTGCTCAATAACGCCTCTGACCCCGGTGTGCCATACCCGAAGTGGATGGTGCTGCAATTGGATCAAGCTGAAGACCCACGCCCGAAGGTGCTTGATCCGGAACGGTTCAAAGATGGCGGCCCGTGGGAAGATTTACGCTTCCGCAAGCACCAATAAGGCGCAGCAAACTTTGATGAGTGCAGTCATTTGCACTCATCTGATTTCATGAGCGTAGTGCTTGCGTTGAGGCTTAGTTAAAGCTGTTCTTGAGTGTATCCAGAAATTCTTCGTTGGAATCGGTGCTGCGCATCCGCGATACGAGCGCTTCCGTCGCACCTACCAACCCCAACCCTGCGCCGTTTGGCGGATCGGCCTTGAGCTGACCAAACATGCGGCGCATCGTCCACACGCGTTGGAGCACATCCGGGCCAAGCAGCAGTTCTTCGCGACGCGTTGACGAACGTTCGACATCGAAGGCCGGGAAGACACGACGTTCTTGCAACTGACGGCTGAGGTGCAGTTCCATGTTGCCGGTGCCCTTGAATTCTTCGTAAATCACGTCGTCCATGCGGCTGCCAGTATCGACAAGGCAGGTGGCGATGATGGTGAGTGAGCCGCCTTCTTCGACGTTACGCGCCGCACCGAAGAAGTGCTTGGGCGGGTACAGCGCCGAAGGATCGAGACCGCCCGTCAAGGTTCGCCCCGATGGTGGTACGGTCAAGTTGTAGGCACGCGTCAGACGGGTGATGCTGTCCAGCAAAATCACCACATGACGTTTGACTTCCACCAAACGCTTGGCACGTTCCAGCGCCATTTCGGCAACGCGCACGTGATTGGTCACGGGATCGTCAAAGGTCGAGCTGATGACTTCGGCTTCCACCGAGCGGTCAATGTCCGTCACTTCTTCTGGACGCTCACCGATCAGCACGATCATCAAGTGCATTTCCGGATTGTTCTTGCTGATGGCGTTGGCGATTTCTTTCATGACGGTGGTCTTACCCGCTTTAGGCGGCGAGACGATTAGACCACGTTGACCACGACCAATCGGCGCGACCAGATTCAGCAAGCGCGTCGATAAGATGCGCGGGTTGGTTTCCAGATTGAAGCGTACTTCAGGGAAGATCGGCGTCAGTTGCTCAAAGGTGGGGCGCTGTTTGGCGACTTCGGGGTCAAGGCCGTTGACCGCCTCTACACGCAGCAGTCCAAAGTATTTCTCTGAATCTTTGGGAGGGCGCACTTGCCCGATCACCATATCGCCCGTGCGCAGACTGAAGCGTCTGATCTGGGTTTGGCTGACATAGATGTCATCGGGGCCGGGCAGATAGTGATCCGAACGCAGGAAGCCGATACCTTCGTCGATGATATCAAGCACCCCGCCGCGCAGTTCATGCCCTTGCTTTTCCGCTTTATCCCGTAGTAAACGTACAATGAGGTCTGATTTTTTCAGACGGCTGTAACCCGCAATGTTGGCATCACGCGCCAGTGTACGTAGGCTGTCTAGGTTCTGTTGTTCCAGTTCTGCAATATCCATAGGGTGTCAAAACTCTCCGAAGTGAGTGTGAATAAATGCGTTTCGCTGATGTGAAAGACCAATATGGAGGTAACTACACAGCGGTACAAACTGCCCTTCACTTTTGTGCAGTTTGGTTACTTTCCAGCACTGAGTTGTTAGAAGAATTGCGAAACAGTGATTGGAAGCAACGGAGCTAGTCAACATAATAACATAAGTGCTCATGTAAGTCAATTGATTTATTACGATTTGACGCAGATTGACGGAACTTTGTGCAATTTGAACATTTTTGTGCAATTTTCTCAGATGGCGCGCGCTGTATACGCCATATTCACGCAAGCACGTTGTATAGTGGAGGCACCGCAAGTGGGCTGGAGAGTGACCCATGCCATTCGAAATCACACCGATCAACTCCCGACTATACCTTATTCGCTGGCAGCGCTTCCCCAACGCCGTCGAAAGCCAACAATTCATCCGCGCGCTAGAAGACCTGCTGAACAAAGCAGACCGCAAAGTATCGTTCCTGTCCGACCTTCGCAAGGGCTATCTCAAAGAATTATCGCTGATCAACAAATTGAGCCGCTTGGCCTCGCATCCGAACTGCGCACATACGACGGCATTTGGTTCCGTTGGATCGCAAGTGTACGCGGGTATCTACCAAAAATTGAGCACAAAAGCGGATAAACCACGAGAAGGCGATACATGGTTTACGCTGGAGCAAGCCCTCGCTTATTTAGAAAAGTTGGAACCCGGCATTACGGACGGCATCGATCTGAAAGAAGTGGCCCGTCCGTAGCTGCTATCGGTTAGGATGATATTTTGCCAGCCGCCTGCGCCCGCTGGATGACCCGTTCAGCCGCGCGGATCATGGGCATATCGACCATTTTGCCGTCAAAATCAAACACGCCCGTGCCGTTCGCCTGATTCAGCACGAAGGCCGCCATCAGGCGCTGTGCGTGGGCGATGGTCGCATCACTGGGGATGAATACCTGCGTGATCGGCTCGATCTGGTTCGGATGGATGGCTAGTTTGCCGGAAAATCCCATTTTGACGGCTTGTTCGGCGTCGGTCTTCAAGCCGTCCATGTCTTTGAAATCCACATAAACAGTGTCGATGGCTTGGAGGTCATAGGCCGCCGCGTGCGTGACAACGGCACTGCGCGCGTAAAAGACTTCCCAGCCTTCGCGGGTACGAACCGCGCCCAGACTGCCGACCAAATCCTCCGCGCCGAAGATCAACGCGTCCAACCGCCGATCCGCTGTGGCAATCGCCTTGAGGTTGACCACGCCTAAGGCTGTTTCGATCAACGCCAGCAGTCGGATCGAGCCGCTCTCCCAACTTTCGTAGCGATCAAACGGCGCGATGCGTTCGGCTACCCATGCGATCTGTTCGGGATGCTCGACTTTGGGAATTACGTAGCCATCGGGATGCGCAGGTAAGGTCTGCGTCATGTCATCGGCTTCGAGGCCAGAACCGACCGCGTTGATGCGGATCAATCGCTCGCTGCGCCCAAAATCGAGAGTTTTCAAGGCTTCGACGATGGTAGCACGCGCTTCCTGTTTGCGGTTCACGGCGACGCCGTCTTCTAGATCGAGGATCACCGAATCCGCACCACTGGCGGCAGCTTTGGCGAGTTTTTTCATGTCGTCGCCCGGAGTGAACAGCATCGCGCGGCGGACGCGGGTCACGGTTGTGCTCATGTTTCCCCCTTGGGACGCTTCAAAAATAGTGCGGTGCGTTCCAGTTCGATGACGATTACGCCATGCTGGTTGCGCCCGCGATGCCGGAAGGTGACGAGGCCGCGTTCCGGATTAGACTTCGATTCGCGTTTTTCCAACACTTCGGTTTCTACGTAGATGGTATCGCCATGAAAGACGGGTTGCGGATGCCGCACCTTGTCATAGCCGAGATTGCCGACGATGGTGCCATCGGTCAGATCGGGTACGGTGATGCCAACCACCAGACCAAGCGTAAAGATGCCATTCACGATGCGCTGCCCGAACTGGGTTTTGGACGCGTAATCCTCGTTGATGTGCAGCGGTTGCGTGTTCATGGTGAGCGCGCTGAACAGCACATTATCGGCCTCGGTGACCGTCCGCGCGAGATGATGGTTGAAGGTCATCCCGACTTCGAATTCCTCGTAATATTTTCCGGGCATGACTTACCTCAACAGGCAGTACGATTAGTTTGCTAATTGACCAAGGAAATTATAGGCAGAAACCTGCAACATCGTCCGACTAGCTAAGTTTAGTTTATAGGTGCCTCCTTTTGCCAACCCGACCAGAATAACGCTGTTGCCATCGGGCGTGAAGCTCAAGGGTCGCAGCCCATCCGTGAGCGCTTCGGTGAGCAGGCTTTGCGTGTTGCGCTGACGATCCGCGAGGATGATAGCGTAGCGCTCACTGCGTCCCGCGCTGATGCCGCGTGCGGAGGCATACACGATGCGGTTGCCATCATCGGAGATCAAAACATCACCGGCTTGGGTGTGGAGCAGGTCGGAAATCACGGGGATAAGGGTATCAGCTTCGTTAGGAAGGCTCCAGAGGCGCACGGCAAAGCCTGATCCATCACTGTCACGCTCGAAGCGTGCATAAAACTGACCATCTTCCGAGAAGCCCGCCGGACATGCACAATTTGGTTCATCAGGTAATTGAGCATCTTGACCGCTGGCGATGTCGAGGCGGTACACATCGGCGGCAACAGGGAATACCAGATACGTGATCGGGCTTGGTGGAGGTTGCAGCGTGTAAAACAGAACCTGCGCATCATTGGTGATTGCCAACGGATAGGCGGCTCGGCCTTCCGTCGAGTCGATCCGCTTGACGATCTTGGCGTCAGAACCGTTTATCTGCCCAACATGCAGTTCCGTGTTAAGCCGTCCGCCGCTGTTCTGGATCACTGCCCAGACCAGCGTCTTGCGATCCGGCGAGGTGATCCACTGTACCGTGGTATCAGCGGTGGCGGGCTGCATCCATGTGAGTACTGTGCTGCTGCGCGGCGCGACAAGGCGGGCGAAGCCAGTGCCTTTCTCCTGAAACAAGACGCCCGTGCTCAACAAGAGATGCTGTGAGCCTTCGACATGGGAAACGCTGCTCAGACCTGTGCTGGCGTCTACGAAATATAGGTCTTGCTCGACAGGGTCGAAAAATACGTCGTAGAGAGCCGAACTTTGCTGTGCGTGAGCCACCGGGGGCAGTACGCAAAACATAAGTAAGATGATCAGCAATCTGCGCGTATGCAGCGGAAACAGCCTAAGTAAGGTAATCAAGAAGTTTTTTCGTCTGACCGGCATGATACCAACCTCAATGATGCGGATTCTAGCGAGGTTCGACACATCTACCAAGCTGCACATGCCGAAAGGCCGTTAATGCGCTAAAGTAGTGTCCAGCATTTAGTTCTGAGATCTAGTCTTTATGCAATCAATTCTTACGCCTTGGGTAGAAGACCCTTCGACGGGCAATGTTTTAAGCCGCACTTTGAACGCCTATCGGGCGAATTTTCTGTCGATGTTCGGGTTGGCGGCGCTAATCAATATTCCATTGACGATCTGGTCAGCGTATATGACACTGCCGCTGCTGCAACGCATGAGCCAACTCATGGGGCAGATGGCTCCGGCTAGTCAGGGCGCGACTTCGCTGCCCACGCTAGATCAGAGTGCTCTCAATCAATTGCTCGGCGTGTACAGTTCGTTCGCTTTCACGTACATTGCCATCAACTTCCTGTTGTTCGTGCTCGTCTACACGGCAATTACGTATCTCACGTCCGAGCACATCTTCGGGCGGAATGCCTCCTTGATGGAGGCATTCCGTGCGCTGTCCGGTCGGTTGCCTTTGTACAGCGTAGCGCTGATTTTTGTCGTGGTGCTGCTCGTCGGGCTGACCTATGGGTTGGCGCTCTTGCTGTTCTTATGCGGTTTCGGCTTCGGTGTGATCGCGTGGTTTCTGGCAGGGCTGCTGCCGTTCCTGACACCCGTTTTTATGCTGGAACGCACGTCTATCATGGGCGGAGTCAGTCGGGCATTCGGGCTTGGCAAACTGTATCTGTGGCCTGTGGTACGGATTTTGCTCGTGCTCGGCGTGGCATCTGTCGTGGTTAGCATGGTCGTCGGTTATGTGCTGCCAGACACGGGCACGATTGATATAACTAACAGCGCACAGATTTCGTTCAACAATGCCGCGCTTGTCAATCTGGTCATCAGTGCCGTGCTTAGTGCGCTGCTGCTGCCGCTGTTCCCGATTGCCTTCACGATCATGTACTACGACGCACGCGTTCGTTATGAAGGCTTGGATACGGCGTTGGCTGCTACCAGCAAAACTGACGCTCGCCCTGCAGATATTGAATCGCCCCGTGCTGGCGCCTTGCTCGAACGGCGCGACACCTCGAACATCATCATTATGACGATGATCGTATTCGGGGTGCTGATCGCCTTTTACGCGGTCATGTACATGATGTTGTCGCTCTCCAGCACCAGTATGTTCTGAGCGATTCGTGCTGTGTGATCAGGACAAGCCGCGCACCACATCGAGTACGAAGGAGGCTAGCCGTTTGCGTCCAGAAACGCTGAGATGGACGCCATCGCCAATGATTTTGCCCGTTGGACTGATGCGCAAGAAATAGTCCATTGCTTGGCGCTGCCCCTCATTCAATGGCACGAGCAAGTTCGATTCGAACTCCTCGTGATCGGTTTCGCCCGCGAGATAGGACATATCCATGTCTCTGAAGACTTCCATCACGTCGTAACAGGTGATCTGCGCCTGATGCAAGCCGCCACTGTCGCAAGAGGCTTTGATCGCCCCGTTAAACAGCGCCACGGTATCCGGCTGTACGAATTCAGTGTAATCGGTCGTCCACGGCTTGGGCTGCAAGGGATAATAGTTGAAGATCAGAATATGAGCGCCGCTGTGATCGCGGATCAGTTCAGCGCTCAGTGCCTCTAGCGCGGCGGCGTGCGTTTGGGCGGCACGATCCGAGGGGACGGGTTGATTCAGATCGTTGATCCACGGGAAGACAGCGAACACACCGCACGTATCGGTTTTCAGATGGCTGTACTCATCGGTAGTCTGATACGGTTCGCGTAGACCACTGCTCAAGGTGGCGGCAGCGTGGGTGCGATCCAGCACCGTGATGTAGGTTTCCCCTTTAGATGATGCCTCATCTTGCGCATATTTGCTGATCGGATAACTGTAAACGCGCCAGAAATCCACACCGGGCAGCTCGACCGGCGCATCGCCAGCAGGCACGGAATCCCCGATCATGGCGACGCAGATCGGTTTATGGGCTGGCTGGCACGCGCCCAAGACCGCGATGAGCGCCAGCATAGCGATCACATGAAGATAACGATGGTTCATCGACATTTGGCTGATTAGCGCACTTTACACGGGAAGTTTCAGGCTGAAGGTAGTACCGACTTTTTCTTCGCTCTGATACCAGATTTTGCCGCCCATCGTTTCTAGCTCGATCTTGACCAGATACAGGCTGATGCCATAGCCGAATTCCGCCAAGACCTGCGGTTGGCGCGCCCGTTGGAACGGCGCAAATACGCGCTCGGCCTCTTTTTCGCGGATGCCGTAGCCTTCATCAATGACATCGAGCTGCACCATTTGTCCCTGTTGACTGCGCGAAGCTTGCAGCTTGATCGGGGAGTCTTTGGGGCTGTACATCACAGCATTGCGCAAGATGTCGCTGAGGATGGTGCGCAAATGCCCCGGCGAGACGATGGCATTGACATTGCTCGGTATCTTCACGGAAAGGCGAGCGCGGAAGTCTTCCGACAGCGTAGGATCGAGGGAGCCGCGTTCGCTCAACACTTCGAGATAATCTTCGATGAATTCATCGAGCACGATCTTCGTGCGTCCTTGCTTGATCTGCGCGACGAGTTGATCCGTGCGGATGGTTTCCAAGCGGGACAGCGCGTGCGTGAAGCGTTCGAGGCGTTCCATCTGCGTCGTGATCATGCCCGCGAAGCCTTCCACGCGGTCAGCGATCTGCATGGCGGACATACCCGGCGCACTGTTGCGCAAAATCTTGAGGATCAGCTCGGCGTGTCCGCGCGCGCCCTCGATGGCTTCTTCGGATTCGCGGCGGAACGTGGTCATCAACTCGCTGAGGGCGCTCCAATCCGGGCGTTCGATGGTGAGCATGGTATAGACGCGCCCTGCTGGATCGTAGATCGCGGTGACCCAACACGAGAGATGTACTCCCGCCAACAGCGTCTTAAAATGCACTGGTTCGGCTTGCTGAAAAGCTTGAGCGCGAAACTCGTTGGCGCTAACACTGTCGCCGCGTTTGCCATCGAGGAGCGCCGCACAGGCATCCCAGCCTTGAGAACGGAGCACGATCAGGTTGGCACCGAGGATTTTGTAGGCGGCGTGGTTGTTGTACACCAGTTGCCCATCGGTATCGAAGAGCAGAACACCCTGCCCAAGTGCATCGAATACCGTGCGGATTTCGAAAATTCCTTGCGTGGGTTTGTTCGTCATCGCCGCCCAACCTTATGAGACCGAGATGATCTGATTATGGCGGGGGAGCGCGCTTTGTGCAATCCGATGGCTTGAGCGGTAAACAAACTAGAGAGGAGGTCGCTTGCTATCGTGATCGCAGCCCGCAGTGGACATTATTGGCTACGATCACAGCCTATCTTCCTAGATACTCACTGACAGTGCTTAAATATGGCGCAGTTTGTCGATCAACTTGACGAGGTAGTTCTTTGGCCCACCACCCTGCGAGAGCGAGCGTAACCGTGCGGTTTCGGCACGCAGCCACGCTTCATCGGTAGGCTGACCACCGACCAAGACCTCGGCACCCGTGCAGACGGCATCCGGCTGGCGACTGTACAGCTCACGATAGGAGACCGTGTATTCCTTGAGCGCGGAGATCATGCCCGGGGTGAGCGGATTTTGACCGATGCGCTTCGGCGGGCGTGGCGTGCTGATCAACAGTTGAGAAACCTTGAGCACTTCTTGAATATCCAGCGGTTTGGCGAGGAAATCGTTCATCCCCATCTTTTGCGCTTCTTGCCGATGGAAGTCATCGACGGAGACGCCGAGAATGGGCACATCGCGCAGCATCGACTGTGAGCGCATGAAACTGGCTACGTCTTTGCCCGTGCCGGACGGCAGGTAAAAATCCGTGATGACCAGATCAGGGCGAGTGCGTTGCAAAAAGGCCAGTGCTTCTGGCACGTCCGGAAAAATGAAGACGCGATGTTGAGGAAAGATATTCCGATAAATATCGGCAATATCGGCATTGTCTTCGATAACTACGACAGTCGCCATAGACACACCTAGCCATCCTGAGTGAGTGATCAGTGAAGAAATTGTAAAGGAATTCATGGTTCTTTACAATCACTGAATTATCACGGTTAAACACGTGATTGTTGAGATTAACAATTGTGGTGAGCCTGTGTAGTCCGTTGGGGTATGGATGATGTGGCGACACGATGTTCCTTTTCGTTGCTCCTTTTCATTCAAACTGCCAATTGCTGCTCTTATAGGGTAGGTAGGCCGCGACCCCACACAATCCCGCGTAACAATCTCATAAAGGATGAAATTCGGTATACTATCGGATTGCTCAATAGGTTGCTCATGATTAGAATTTCAAGGATACTAAGAGAAGTTCTAATTCATCATCTAGGCAAGCTATCATCATTTCGGAGGTGCGCTCGTGGGTCGTTGGCCTAATAAATACGTCATTGGCCTCACAGGCAACATTGCCATGGGCAAGAGTTTGGTTCGCAAGATGTTGGAGCAGCTCGGCGCTTACACCATCGATGCTGATGGCTTGGCACACCAAGTGATGGCTCCCGGCGCACCTGCTTACCGACCTGTGATCGAGACTTTTGGCAGATGGATTGTGTCACCCGATGGCAAGATCGACCGCAGCAAATTGGGCGCGGTCGCGTTTTCGCATCCAGAGGCACTGGCACGACTCGAAGCGCTCACCCATCCAATCGTCGGGCAAGGCATTGATACGCTGGTCAGCCGCGCTCAACAACCCATCGTCGTGATCGAGGCGATCAAGCTGGTGGACGGTCAGATCGGCGGCTGGGTCGATACGATCTGGGTTGTCGATACCGCGCCGAGCGTTCAGGTTGAGCGATTGGTCAAGCGTGGTCTGCCGGAAGCGGATGCACATAAACGGATCAGTATGCAGAACCCGCAGCGTGACAAATTAGCCAGAGCCAATGTCACGATCTCCAACAGCGGCACGCCGCAAGATACGTGGGTACAGGTCGAGCGCGAGTGGAAGAAAATCCTTGAAGCACGCGGCTTGAAACTGCGCCAGACGGATGAAGTGCGCACGGTGAAGATTTCGCAACCATCCGCGCCACCAGCGGCACAACCGCCACGTCCGCAGCCTGTGACGCCCTCCACAACGTTATCGGCAGCGCCAACCGCTCCGCCTTCACAACCAGTCATCAAACCATTGACAACGACGCCGACGCCCGCACAACCGCCCGCCGAACCAGTGCATCATCCGTCAACGCCTGTCGTGACGACGGTAACGCCGCCAACTTCGGAAACCGTGTCGGTGTCGGTCAAGATTCGGCGCGGGATGCCTGCCACGGCTGACCAGATCGCACAGCTTATCAATCAGCAAACCGGTAAGACGCTCACGCGCTTGGACGTGATGACCTCGTTTGGCGAAAAGTCGTATTTGTTGGCGGACATGGACAACAAGATCGTAGGGCTGGCGGGGTTCCAAGTCGAGAACCTGATCACACGGATGGATGAGTTCATCATCCTGCCGGGGACGCCGCAAGCTGCCCTCGCGGAGGCATTGATCGGCGCGGTGGAACAGGCATCCAAGGAATTGCAGAGCGAAGTGGGCTTGATGTTCGTGTCCAATAACGCACCGCCTTCGATCAGCGACGTGTTCAATCGTATGGAATATCAGAAGATGGAACTCGACACGATCAAGGTGCCCGCGTGGCGTGAAGCCGCTGAGGAAGCGCAGCCGCCCAACTCGATGCTGTTCGCCAAGAAGCTGCGTGCCGAGCGTGTGCTCAAGCCATTGTAAGATGTAAGAAGTGCTGAGTGCTTAGTCCTTAGTGCTCAGTTGAAGCCCTCACCCCAACCCCTCTCCCGCAAGGCGAGGGGCTTACCCACTTGATACCGAATGATCCCTGAATTGATCCCGTTGGCTGGTGCGCACGGGATCATTTGATTCATTCTCTTGTTCGGTGCGATGTTCTTGAGATTGGGAGATTGCGGAGATGCCGTACGAGCATGATTGTGGTCGCAACATTGGCTCGCATGATATGAGGTGTGCTACCCCGTTACGCTCCTAACGATGGTTTTGAGCGTAGCTGGCGTCCGAGGATCAGCCATATGCCTGTTTGTCATGAATCGCAATCGTCTAGTGGTCTGCTGAAGCATAGGCCGCCAAGCCAATCCTCAGAGATATAGAACGATAATACATTTATTCTATCCGGATTTCAGAGAAAGTCAAGGCTTGATTCGTAAGAAGTTCGTTTGAAGCTGTAAAAGGTGATAAACGACACATTCGCAGTAAAAAACTGCGAGCAACAATACTTGAATATTAGCAATTACAGCAAAGAGAGATGTTTCAATGAATCGACTATTTATTCGTATATTAGTTATATTTGTAATCACGGGCATGTTCACCCTGCTTTCTACTGAACATAGCTACGCACAAAATCGTCGTGTTCAGTGTGGGGATATAGCTGAGGTTGAATTTGACCATCCTAACGAAGATGTCAACCTAACCTTGACGCTTAGTTCAGGTGATGAACTGCAACTCTATGGTCTGGCGGTTGAAAAGACGCTTCAGTTCTCAATCATTGTGAAAGCTCCTGACACACATGAAATTGCTTGGTCAACGCTGGCTCAACAACCGTCGATAGATCGCTTCAAAGTTGCTTACACAGGAAGCTACATTCTGATGGTCAGTAACCATCGAACCCAAAACTCTAAAGGCAATCAGGGTGGTATCGGCAAAGCTAAGGTGTCAATCGGCTGTATTTGGAAAAAGAATGGCGTCATTATTTTGCCACCAAATCTAGCAACTAAACCTGCACCATCCAGTCCACCCGCCTATGGGTTTCCCGGCCTTCCCCCTGTCGATTTTAAGAATGCGATTGAGCTTCCATTGGCGGGCTATCCGCCTATCGTGGCACCAATCGCGAGTGACATCGTTTTTGTATACAAGTTCAGCGCGAACGAGGAGGAGATCTATGTCGTCACCATAGATCGCAATGCTGGTGAGGCGTCTTTCGCCATGACGATACTCGATCCCGCAAATGTGCCAGTATTCACAACAGTGATGGGATCGATGGATACTATGAGTGTGGATGTAAAAATTACAACGACGGGCAAATATACACTCGGCTTCTTCCTTACGGCACAAACTGAGGAAGAGGCTAAAGCAAGAGAAGGGGGAGGCGTATTTACGATTACGGTCAACAAAAAGGATCGCGCCTACTAACCGTGTGATGATGCGCCGATCGGCGTGCTATAATGACGGGGATGAAAGGAAATTACACGTTATGGATAAAGTGAAAAATACCCCCGTTGTGGGTCCTGTGATTAAGTTCGCGGATGCGCGTCCGCGTTTGGCGGCATGGATCGTGCTCTCGCTCGGTATCGTGATTCTACTGCTGATCGAGGCGCGGGACGTCGGGCTGCTGTTCGGGCAGTGGGTGGCGCTGATCGTGGCGTCGATCCTCGTGGCGGGGCTGTGCGTGTGGATCGTCACGTTTGAGGACAGCGCCGACGAGAACACCACCAAGCCGGACAAAGCGTAGGAAAGTGCTTAGTCCTGAGTGCTAAGTACATACGAAATTCATACTCTAGCCCAACGGTAAACAAACCGGTGGGAACTCTTGCGCGGCGGTCGGTGTCCCTTGCATTAGCGCTGATTCTAGCGAAGGGATACCCGACATGATGCTGCGTACACTCCTCGATCATCTTGCCGACCGCAAACCAACACAGGCCGATCAACAGGCTGGCTACTGCATTCAGCCGCTGGTTGGTGGTCACAATAATCTGCTGTACCGCGCCACCAACCACGACCATGATCTGGTCGTCAAATTCACTATTCGCGATACGCGTGACCGTGCGGGACGGGAATTCGAGGCGCTGACGGCTTTGCAAGAGGCGGGCTTGTCGATTGCGCCCGTGCCGATCTATATGGATCGCGATGGGTATGCGCTGCCCGTGATCGTGCAGAGTTATCTTGAGGGGGCGGTGAGCGCGGAGCCATGCGCTGACGACGAGGAGTGGAATGACCTGATCACCTATTATGCGATGCTGCATTCGGTGAACCCTGACAACGTCCAGACGTCGCTGCGCGGGGCGGTACTGAGCATGTACAGCGCGGAACAGGCCAAACTGACGCTTTACGAGCAGCTTGCGCGACTGCCAGCGAACGAGCATCCGCCGGAGCTTGGGGCAATTCTGGCATCGGTGGAGCAGCGACGGTGGCCTACTTGGCGTACGCCGCCGATCCGATTGAGCCGCTCCGACCCGAATCCGAGCAATTTCGTGCGCTGCATGAGGGGATGGAAATCGGTAGATTGGGAAAACAGCGGGTGGGGCGATCCGGCCTTCGAGATCGCGGATATGATGACGCATCCGGCGTATATGAGTGTGACGGCGGAGCGGTGGGAGTGGGTGATCGCGGCGTATTGTCGGGCGGTGGGCGATCCCAACGCTGAGGTGCGAATCCGCACGTATTATGCGTTGATGCTGGCGTGGTGGGTGGTGCGCTTCGCGCGCTATTTGTACGAACTGCCACGCGGCGTTGATCGACGGTTGGTGACGCTGGCACCCGATTGGCACGAAACTACGCAGCAGAAATACACGCACTATGTGCAGTTGGCACGACAACAAATCTAAGTTGCATGGTATTTACGAATTCCCTATACTGGACTTCGCTCCGCCGCACAGGGAAATAGGAATGTTACCATGCGTCACACTGTCTTGATGTATAACCCCAAGAGCACTTCACCCGGTAAACAGCGGTTGCCGTTGTCGCTGCTGGCTATCGCCGCCGTGATCGAGGCCGATTACGACAGCGAGATCATCGACGGCAACTTGATCGCTGATCCAGCAACGCATATCATCGAGCGGGCGCGCAAGGTGAATGCCAAACTGCTGGCGGTGACGGTGATGCCGGGGCCACAGTTGACGCAAGCCGTGCCCGTGTGTCGGCAGATCAAGGCTGCGCTGCCTGACCTCAAGATTTTGTGGGGCGGTTATTTCCCGACGCAGCACGCCGAAGTGTGCCTGAACAGTGGTTATGTCGATTATTGCATCGAGGGGCAGGGCGAAGCACCGTTCCGCAAGCTGGTGGATACGCTGCATTACGGCGGATCGTTGGAGGAGGTGCCGAGTCTGTGGTACAAGGACGCGCATGGCACGATCAAGGAGACGACGCGGGCGGTGCCTGTTTTGCTGGATAATCTGCCGTGGTTTCCCTATCATCGTGTGGAGATGGATCGCTATGCGCAGAGCAATTATCTCGGCAAGCGCGACTTCAACCACAATACGAGTTTTGGCTGCCCCTTCGCGTGCAATTTTTGCGCGGTGGTAGCCTTGAGCAAACGGCGCTGGATTCCTGAGTCTGCCAAGCGGGCGGCGGACATCGTGACATTTTTGCATGATAAACACGGCGCGGATGCGGTCGAGTTCCACGATATGGATTTCTTCGTGAGCGAGGAACGCGTAGCCGATTTCAGCGAACGGATCACGCCGCTAAAGATGCGCTGGTGGGGCTTGGGACGCGTCGATACGTTGATGGGCTACAGTGACGCAACTTGGGCGAAGATGCGCGATAGCGGCGCGAAGATGATCTTCATGGGCGCGGAGAGCGGTTCCGATGAAGTGCTGGCGCGGATGAATAAGGGCGGCAAAAGCGGCACCGAACAGACATTGGCGATTGTGGAGCGCATGAAAAAGTTCGGAATCGTGCCGGAATTGTCGTTCGTGCTCGGCAATCCCCCCGATCCGATGGCGGACATCGACGCCAGCATCAAATTCATCCGCAAGCTCAAGCAGATCAATCCGGCGACGGAACTGATCCTGTACATTTATACGCCCGTCCCGCAGGAAAACAGCGAATTGTACGAAGCCGCCAAAAAATTGGGCTTTAAGTTCCCCGAAACGCTGGACGAGTGGGCGGATGATACATGGGGTAAGTTTGCGCTGCGCCGCGATCCCGGTACGCCGTGGTTCAAGGAGGATGCTCACCGCCGTGTGCGCAACTTCGAGTCGGTCATCAACGCCTACTATCCGACCATCACCGATACGCGGCTGCAACACAACGGCATGAAGACGATGCTGCGAGCGCTGTCCGGCGTGCGCTATAAGTTGGGCGTGTACCAGTGGCCTTATGAACTCAAGGCGCTGCAACGGGTGATCCATTATCGTCGTCCGGAAACGACCGGGTTCTAGAAGTCATCGAAGGAGCTGTCACCAATGAAAGATGTGCTAGTTTTCGATGTGAACGAAACACTGCTCGATCTGGCTGCACTTGATCCGATTTTCGAGCGCATCTTCGGCGCTGCTGTCGCCCGTCGCGAATGGTTCTCACAGTTCATCCAGAATGCGCTGGTAGCGACGGTCACTGGCGCGTATTCGCCGTTTGGGGAGATCGGGATGGCTGCGCTGGCGATGATCGCGCAGCGGCGTGATGTTCAGATCACCGAGGATGGCAAAGCGGCGATCCGGCAGGGATTAGGCAGTTTGCCGCCTCATCCCGATGTGCGGGCTGGACTTGATCAGTTGAAAAAATCCGGCTTCCGATTGGCGGCCTTGACCAATTCGACACAAGCGGTGGCGGAAACGCAGTTGAAAAATGCGGGACTCAGCGATTTGTTTGAGCATATCTTGTCGGCGGATGCGGTCAAACGGCTGAAACCTGCGCCAGAACCCTATCATATGGCGGCGCAGGTGCTAAACGTCCCCATCGGGCAGATGTGTTTGATCGCTGCGCACGCATGGGATGTGACGGGCGCGATGCGGGTGGGCGCTCATGCCGCGTTCGTAGCGCGCCCCGGCATGGTGCTCGATCCGTTAGCGCCGACGCCGCTGGTGGTGGGTGACGATATTCGCGAAGTCGCCGCGCAGTTGATCCATCTGCAAGCGTGAATTATTTGCGTTTTTCTTGCTCGGCTTCGCGCAGGGCTTCGTCCATCAGGGCTTGCTCACCGATGATGCTGACGAAGGCGGTTTCGAGATCGGTAGCGTGCTGTGAAGCCATCAACTCGGCTGGCGTGCCGGAAGCCATGATCGTGCCACGATGGATGATCGCTACTTGATCGCAGAGCTTTTCGACCTCGTTCATCAGGTGCGTGGAGAGGATGATGCAGCGTCCCTCCTGCTTAAAGCGGTGGATCAGGTCGCGGACTGCGCGCATACTCACCACGTCTAGCCCCGCCGTCGGCTCGTCAAGGATCACGTTGGGCGGGTTATGGACGAGCGCCATGCCCATCACCACTTTGCGCGTCATGCCGCGCGAAAAGCCCGCCGTTTTGCGGTCGATAAAACTCGCCATACCAATATCAGCAATAATGCCGTCGATGCGCTGCTTGAGCGTCGGCGTGGGGATGCCATGTAGTTTGCCAACATATTCCATGCACTCGCGGGCGGTCAGGTTGGCGTACAAGCCCGCGTTTTCCACGAGTATGCCGAGCTGGCTGCGTACCTGCGCTTTCTGTGTGCGGATGTCATAGCCGCCGACTGTCGCCGTGCCGTGATCTGGCTCGATTACCGTAGAGAGAATGCGCAGCGTCGTCGTTTTGCCCGCGCCGTTCGGCCCTAGCAGCCCGAAGACCTGCCCGTCGGTAGCCTCGAAGGAAATGTCACTGAGCGCTTGAAATTTCTTGAAGCGTTTGGCGAGATGTTGAACGTGAATCACAGAGCATCCTTATCACCATAAAGCTTGGTAAAGTCTAGCAGGCGTGGGCAGCCACATCCATATCGATGTTGAACCAATATCTGCGTTTTCGTAGATAGAGTATCATAAGGTTGCGCGGACACTCTGGCTTCCACACAATTTAGTAATGAATCTCTATGAACATCACGGTTTTTAGCGAACAAGGCACAGCCAACGCACAACCAGCAGAGCTACCAACGTTACTCGCCCGCCCCGAAGTCACCGTCTGGGTGGATATGCTTGGCCCCACTGTCGAAGATTCGACGGTGATGGAAACCATCTTTCATTTTCATCCGCTGGCAATAGAAGATACCAAAAATCAGCATCAACGCCCCAAGGTGGAGGAATTTCAGGGATATTTTTTCACGATCTTGAACTCTGTGTACTTTGACGCGGGTGAATACAACTTCAAAGAACTCGATGTGTTCATCGGGCAGAATTACCTCGTCACGGTACATATGGACGCGGAAAAACTCATTGATGCGATGGAAGTGGAGGTGAAAAGCCGACCACCCGTCACAGGGCGGATCACGTCAGGCTACTTGATGTATTTGCTGGCAGATTTGGTGGTGGATAGCTATTTCCCGATCACCGATCATGTGTCCGATCAGATCGATGAGTTTGAGGAATTGATCTTGAATATGCCACGCCAGAGCATCATCAGCCAGTTGTTTAGCCTCAAGCGCAATTTGACCGAAATGTGGCGGGTGAGCGGGCAGCAGCGCGATATGTTCAATGTGCTGATGAACCGCAGTTTCTTCGCCAATGACCAAGCGCTGCAATTCTACTATCGCGATGTGTACGACCACGTCTTGCGCATCAGCGACATCATCAGCACTTATCGTGACACGCTCGCCAGTTTGATGGATTTGTACCTATCGTCGGTATCTAACAGGCTGAATGTGGTGGTGAATCGGTTGTCGGTGATCACAATCGTGATCGGCTTGCTGACGGTGATCAGCGGCTTTTACGGCATGAACTTCGAGCATACGTGGCCCGATATTCACGATGCCAACGGCGTCCCGATTGTGCTGTTCGCGATGGTGGTATTGGTCGGCGGTGCGCTGGCGATCATGAAGTGGAGAGACTTGTTTTAATGACAATTTGGACGAGACTGTAAAAAGTCTCGTCCAAGAGTCGTTGAGGGATGCAGAATTCGGTATTACTTCGCCAGCGTGATCACCGCGCGCGAAACGGTGCTGCCGGACGCATCCGTCGTACTGCTGACGGTGGCGCTTTCGATCAGTGCCAAGAAAGTGCGCAGTTGAGTTTGAATTTCTACAAACTTTTGCTGTGTTTGCTCAGGCTGCCCGCGCATGGCACGACCGAGATTATCCGAGATCGCCCCTAGCAAGCCGAGATCGCCAAGCAGGTTGACGCCATCGTTGCTCAGGTAAGCAATCGCGGTGGGTTGCGGCACGAGGTAGACGCTGGCAGCTTTGAAGGTCGCCGACGTATCAAGCCCCGGCGCGCCCGTGAGGATGGCTTCCGCCAGTGGACGGGTTGCCAGCACGAGAACCTTATCATTCGCGCCGATCACGAATTCGAGCTTGGTGCTCTGACCCGATGGGAGCGGGGCGGTACCACTGAGGACAAGTACCTTCGCGCCGCCGATGGTTTCGGTGGTCAGCGTGACTTCTTTGTTGTTCTTGAGGCCAACCGCGATCAGCGTTTCGAGCTTGGCGACCAACGTATCGACTTTAGCCTTGTCGGTCACTTCGAAGATCATACCCGCATCGACGGCATTCTCTACCGGCAGCTTGGGGAACAACTGCGAATTGAGCAGTGTGGCGGTGCCCGGTTTAGGCGACGTGTAGCCGGAGATGAGCGCAAAGTCGCCCGTCATCCAACTGACGATGTCTTCACGGAAGTCGATGCCCGTATTCTTCAGGAATTCATCCTCGAAGCGCTTGATCTCAGCAGCGACCCGTTCCGCATCGGCTTGGCTTTGCAGTTTGGACAGGCTGACCACGTTCGTTAGCGCGTAGTCGATGATCCCCGCGAGGTTGCTGCCTTCCACAACGCCCGCCGCCGTAGCGGGGATGTTGGCGGCAAAGGACGCCTTGATCGGAGTCAACTTTGGCAGCGTGACGCCGAGTTTTTCCAAGCCGCTGGTGTCGCCCAACTTCTGCGCCATATCCAGCGTCAGCGTGCGATCATCGAGGATCGTTGCGCCTACGACAGTGGGGCCGATGGCATCCACGAAGGCGTTCGCCATCGCTTCGGCGTTCGGGTTGGAGGCAGAAGAAAGACGCATGTTGGCTTGCACGCCGAGTTTGAACAACGCACCCGTATCGATATAGATCAGCGCATTGTATTTGGTTTCGGGGAGCAGTGCCAGCGCGCTTTTGAAGCCTTCCTGTTCGAACAGTTTGGCGCGGGTTCCCATCGCCGCATCGACGCCCTTGATGGTGCCGATGATCAGCGCATTGTCGTTGATGGCAATCGCGGTTGAACTATTGAACGCCTTCGTCCCTTTATCTCCCTCGGTGGAGCGATACACGGTGTAGGTGGCTTCGTCGGCCTTCGTGAACATGCCCTTCGCGCTGGGCGTCTTGGCAAGCAGGTCATCCACGAATTTGACGGTGACAGCCCGATCCTTGATGTCTACGACGAACGCGGCGGTCACGTCTTCCGGCGTATTCCCCCCCCGCTGTACCAACATTTCAGGATTCGAGACGAAAAAGGCCATATTGTCCCCTAACCACGAGCGAATATCTTTCTCGTAGTTAAGGCCACCCGATGTTGCCGCCATGCTGATCAACGCCCGGAAATTCATCATGCCGGGGACGGCACCAGCGGGCAGCGCATCGACCACCTTGGCACGGAGTCCATCCAGCGTGTCGATGAAGGCGTCATCGATGCGGGCGGTGACGAAAATGACAGTATCAGGCGGAGCGTAAGAGGCTAAACTCGGTGATTCTGCTGCGCGGGCGGGGCTACCCATGCCCAAGACAGCGACGAAATTGAGGGCTAACGCAAGGACAAGTAACAGTGATAAACGACGTTTAAACATGTATCCCTTCCAGTGTAAAAACAGCCCAAAGACGCGGCTAACGCCACAATCACGGCGCAACGACAGCGATTGTGGAAGCCTATCGAATACCTTATACGTGTATCGTGAGAGGATAGTTGCAGTTGACCGCTGAGATTGAGTGGTTAACGGATTCTTAATGGAAGCGTTGGCACGATTCCGCCTGTATGAACGCTTCCATTTACGGCGCTAGGCTGATCGCATCAGCCTACGGGGTTATCGAGGTAGGCAAGGCTTACCCCCTTGCCGATGGGCACGATCATATGCTCGACCTCCGGCACGGCTTGGATAGCGGCGAGATACGGCGCGATCTCCTCTGGATGCGAGAGGGCATTATCCGCGAGGATCAACGCTCCGGGCAGCAATTTCGGCAGCAGCAACTTGAGTTGTGCGGGCGCGCTGATTCTATCGGCATCAAAGAACACGGCATCGAAGGGGCCAGTCAGGGTGCCGACGAGTTCAGTCGCGTCCCCTACGCGGAGATCGACCAGATCGCGCAGTCCCGCGCGGCGCAAATTCGCATCCGCCAGCGGATGTTTGTCCCGATTGCGGTCAAGGCTGGTTACGCGCCCGCCGGCCGCGCTAACTGCCCATGCCAGCCAGATAGTGCTGTAGCCGTTGGAAGTCCCGATTTCCAGCACGGCTTTGCGCTGGCTGCTGCGCATCAGCATACTGATGAAGTGTGCCGTATCAGGTTCAAGGTTGAGCATCTTCTTGGGGCGGTCTTGTTCGCGCTCGTCGTTCTCACGCCCCCACGTTTGTAATTCCACCAACAAATCTCGGAGTGCTTTTTGCATATGTCCCTTTCCTCTAGCTAAGTTGGCTATTGAGTATATGCTCTATGGCAAGATGTACCCGCCGATCAAGGAAATCAACCACAATGGGAATATTTGATACCGCCGATGCGTATAGCTCACAGGAATTCAAAAAGGTGAGCCTCAAGCAGGAGGTAGTGCGCGGCAAAGAGTTCGATAGTTGTACGTTTACGCGCTGCACCTTCCAAGAAACGACCTTCTTGAACTGCAAATTCAACGACTGCACTTTTCTCGACTGCAACTTCAAAATGGTCAGCCTCAACGGGTCTACTTTTCTGGGAACGCGCTTTGAACAATCCGAGTTGGTGGGCATTAACTGGACGGAAACCACGTGGCGAACCACTAAGACTTTGCTCAACAAGCCCGTAGACTTCGTAGCCTGCGTGATCAACTATTCGGTCTTCATCGGCTTGAACCTCACCAAAGTCAACATCGTGCGGTGTTCTGCCAAAAATGTGGCATTTGACGAAGCGAATCTGACGAAAGCCGACTGTTCATACACCGACTTTGAAGACAGCCGATTTGTTGGCACCAACCTGACGGAAGCCGATTTCACAGGCGCAACCCACTACGCCATCGATGTGCGCCAAAACACCGTGAAAAAAGCCAAGTTTTCCCTCCCCGAAGCGATGTCGCTGCTGCGTTACTTTGACATCACCCTGACCGACGCGCGACGCTGAACCGCGACTAGCCGTCGGTTGATGGCTCGTCAGTGTCGATCATCCGCAGGGCTTTTTCAGCAAGCCCACGAATCTCCGTGCGCAGCGCGTCGGGTTGGAGGACGCGCACGGGAAAATCGCAGCGAAGGAAAATGTAAGCTATCCAATCGAGCCGATCGGTGGCACGGCGGAAGAGGATGCCCTGATCCGTTTCTTCCAATGTGCCCATCGCTGGAGAAAACACGCGGTGGGCATGTTCAAGCGTCGTTTTCATCAGCACTTCGACCTGATATAGGCCGGGAGTGGTGGCGAGGGCGTCGAGTACGTGCGCCAGCACATCGAACTCCTCCGGACGCTCAAAGGGCTGCTCGGTTGGCTTCAGTTCGAGGATACGATCCAAGCGGAAGGTGCGCAGATCATTACGCAGGTGACAGTAGCCGGAAGTGTACCAGTAGCCATCGTGGAATAGAATGCCGTAGGGATCGAAATCGCGCTCGGTTTTATCGCCCCGCCACGACAAATAGTTCAAGAATACATGGTGACGCTGCTGAACCGCTGAACTGAGGATGGTCACGAACTCATTCTGGAAAATAGTAGGCTGCGGCTGCACGTTGAAGGTGATGGCCTCCTGCAATCCGCGCGCTTGTTGGAGCAGCTTTTCGGGCATCACGCGCTCGGTTTTAGCGAGCGCCCCTTCGACCGCCGCCACATCGACGGGAAAGCGAAATTCACGGATCGCCAGCAGTCCCAGTGTCAGGGCGATGACCTCGGCGTCGGTGTACATCAGCGGCGGGAGTTTGTAGCCGCGCCCCAATTGATAGGCTCCGTAGGGGCCGCGTTCGGCTTCGACGGGGATGCCCATATCTTGCAGCATGACGATGTAGCGGCGGACGGTGCGCACATCGATCTCTAGGCGGCGGGCAAGCTCCGAGCCGCTCATCTCCTTGTAAGATTGCAAAAGCTGCAACACGGTTAACAAGCGGGTGGTCGGGGAATACATTGTTCTCACCTCGTATGATTAGGGCGTATTCTGTCCTAATCTTCTTGTATATTCAATATAGATCGCGATAGATCGCAGTCAATTTGCCATCTTTTCCAGACGCGATTGACCATCAATTGACAATCAGCGTGTAGTCAACCAAGCGAGGCAACGCGAGATGACACCTTTAGATATCGCCTACCAGCGGCTCCATAACCAGCAGATATTGACCGCCCACGCCAAAACGCCCGCCGAGGTCGTTCGGTGGTTAGGTGCTGTCCAAGCCCAAGACTATCTTGGCGCGAAATGGGCACTCGGTATGCGGATGCAGAAGGCGAGTGATGACACCATCGAGGAAGCTTTCAATGAAGGCGCGATCCTGCGCACCCATGTAATGCGCCCGACGTGGCACTTCGTCGCGCCGGAGGATATTCGCTGGCTGCTGGCGCTGACGGCTCCGCGCGTGCATATTGCCAGCGGGCACGGCTACCGTCTGCTTGGCCTCGATGACGCACAATTCCGCCACAGCGAAGAGGTCTTGATCAAAGCGCTGCAAGGCGGCAAACAGCTCACGCGTGAAGCGCTGATCGAGGCGTTCCAGCAAGCGGGCATCGTGACCAAAGATATTCATCTGGTGCATTTGTTGATGCACGCCGAGTTAGCCGGACTGATTTGCAGCGGCTCGCGCAGGGGTAAGCAGTTCACGTACATGCTGCTGGAAGAACGTGTGCCAGCCGTCGCCAAGATCGAACGCGACGAGGCGCTGCTCAAGTTGACCAACCGCTATTTCACCAGTCATGGGCCAGCCACCATGCAAGATTTCGCATGGTGGTCGGGCTTGACTATCACAGATGTGCGGCACGGACTGGAACTGGCGAAGCATGATTTGGTGGAGGAGGTGATCGACGGGCAGTCATATTGGTTGTCGCCAGCGCTGCCGAGGGTTCGTGCAGACGCGACCACTGTGCATTTGATGTCCGGCTTTGACGAATATCTGGTGAGCTATCGAGATCGCAGCGCGTCGCTCGATCCGGAGCACAAAAGCCTGTGGGATCGTGGCAACGCAGTATTCAGTTCGATCATCGTGATTGGCGGCAAAGTGGTAGGCATCTGGAAGCGCACGCTCAACAAGAAAGCCGTCATCATGGAGTCGACCCATTTCGGGGAATTGACGCCCGCGCAAGAGCAAGCCTTCAAGACCGCCGCGCAACGCTACGGGAGATTTCTGGGGCTGCCCGTGACCTTTGCCTAGCCATGAGTCCTGATCGGCGGCAAAGCGTCATTGCCGATCCAGCGCGCAATGCGGTACAACCAACGCGCCCAAGGATTGAGCGATGGAAACCCGATGAAGCGTTTATTGTGTATTGTATTCCTGTTGTGTTCAACGTTACCGCCACTGCGTACCGCCCAAGCGCAAGGGCAGGTCGATTGCGGCGTCGTGGATGATATTGACTATCCGATTGACAGCGCCAGCCGCGATCATGATGATTTCGGCATGTACCGGCAGTGGTTCAACGGCTATCACACTGGCGTCGATATGGCCTTCGACCGCCCCGGCGACGAAATTCAGGCGGTTGCCAAAGGGCGCATCACCTTCAGCGATACGGCGGGGTGGGATACGGAAAAAGGTGTCGTCATCATCGAGCATCGTTTCCCCGACGGCAATACCTATTTTTCGCTGTACGGGCACATGGAGGAAAGCGATACCGTCAAATTTCCGACGGTGGGCACCTGCATCGCCAAGGGAAGTCTCGTCGGCGTGGTAGGACGCCCCTCCCAGAGCGCGCCGCACCTGCATTTCGAAATTCGCAAGATGCGCGCCAGCACGGGCGGCCCCGGTTACTGGAACGTCGATCCGCTGGATGGCGGTTGGCTGCACCCGATTGATTTTGTCGAACAGTGGAAACTGCGCTTCCGTCCCGAATTCCGCGCGGCCTTTTCCGCCACTACCGGCTTGGTCATGCCGCCGCTGATGCAGCCGGACGGCGATCTAGTGCTGGTTGAAGACAATTATCTTGAGGCGCTGGACGCGGGCAATCATCAACGCTGGCGGCTGAATGTGCGCGGGTTGATGGGTGCGGTGCTGATGCCTGACGGCAGCATTTTGGGGCGCACGCTGAACAATCAGGTTGTCGTAGTCGCGGATGGTCGCTTCGTTTCCGCGTGGAATGTCTCGCAACCGCTGCGCTCACCGCCGTTCCGCTTGGGCGATACGATTGCCTTCGTGTCGGATGATGACTCAGTCGTTGGTTATGGGCAGGACGGCGTGCAGCGCTGGCAAACCCCGCTGTATTCGCGCGTCGAGCGGTACGTGCAGAGCGGAGACAAGTTAGCGATTGCAGCCTATCAGGATGGCTACAAACTATGGGTGATCGATTCCAGTGGCGCACTGACGTATCAGGGGACGGCTCCCGCGCCGATCACCCCGATCTCGCTTGGCGACGGCTCGTTCCTGATCCTCGTCGCTTCGCAGATCGCGCTGCTGAAGCCGGATATGTCCATCGAAACCTTGCTGGATGCCGGACAACCGCTCGGACGTGATAGCCAGATCGCCCGCGATGCGCAAGGGGATGTCGCGATCTATCCCGGAGACGGCAAATATTTGTATTTCTTCGACGCACAGGGTGGGTTACGCTGGCGGCAGGCGATGCCCATCGTCACTTCGCAGCCGCCGCTGCTGGCGATGGGATCGGGCTGCCTGATTTACGCGCTGGCAGGCGATGGCACGCTGATCGCGCTGCATCCTGAAGATGGCACACTCGCCAACAGCGTGCGTTTGTTCGCGGGCGGCAATCATTACACGCCCGCTGCGCGGATGCTGCGCGTAAGTGCGGGGGAACAGGTACAATTCTCGCCGGGGTATCTCTCCGTAGCAACGATTGACGGCGCTACCTTTGGCGGAGTCGAATGCCAATGAGCGAGGAACAACCATCGATACACGGCGCATATGTGGAATATGGCGTGCGCCAGTATTACGAGACGCACGGTGCAGCCTACCGCAATCCGCACGAACCGATCATCCGTGAACTGCTGGCGCTGGCAGTGCAGACGTGGCGGCTCGATCTCAGCCATGTGCTCGATCTGGCGTGCGGCAGCGGCGAAGTCACCTTGGCGCTGCGTCCACTCGGCGCGGACAACATCGAGGGGATCGATCCGTTCACCGCGCAAGCCTATCAAGAGCGCACGGGACAAACCGCCGATGCATTCACGTTTGAACAGATCGCCAGCGGTGTTCTGGCAGGGCGTCAGTACAGTGTGATCGTGTGCAGTTTCGCGCTGCATCTGGTTGCCGTGTCTTGGTTGCCTGCACTGTGCTACCAGCTCGCGCAGATCAGCCCTGCGCTGTTGATCCTGACTCCGCACAAGCGCCCGATCCTTAAGCCGGAATGGGGCTGGAACGCGCCATCGGAACTCATCCATAAACGGGTGAGGGCACGTCTGTATACACGCACTGAAGGAAGCTGAACATGACTCGACCACGCCTATTGTGGTTAACGGATCGCAGCGAATGGCATCAGCAGCGTGCGCTTGAAGCCGCCCCGTCCGACATCGAGGTGATCATGCGGCGGCACCCCGCCGAAGCTGATCTGCTGGCGCTGCTGCCGAGCACGGAGTTCGTGGTGTCCGAGCGCAGCGAACCCGTCACGGCGGCGATGATCGCGGCAGCGCCAAACCTGAAACTGATCTTGCGGCACGGTTCGTTGAGCTATGACATCGACATCGACGCAGCGACGAAGGCGGGCGTCAAAGTCTCGGTGCAGCCCGTCTTGGGGACGGTTACCTGCGCGGAACACGCATTAATGATGATGCTGGCAGTCGTCAAGCGGCTGCGACGTGGCTTGGATGCAGCGCTGCGGGCGGATCACGGCTTGCCGCCGAAACGCACCGATGAAAACACCTTCGCGTATAACTGGCTTGGCTACACGGACATCGGCAGGTTGATCGGGAGCGCGGTCGCGATTTTAGGCATGGGCGAGATCGGCGTAGAATTGACGCGGCGGTTGATCGCCTTCCGTCCGAGCGCGATTCTGTATAACAAGCGCCGTCCGTTTCCGCCGAGCGTAGAACGTGAATTACGTCTTACGTACGCCGATCTGGCGACCTGTGTACAGCAGGCAGATGTGCTGGTGTCTCTGCTACCATATGGCTCTGAAACCGACCAGATGCTGAACGCGGCAGTCTTCGCCCGGATGAAGCCAACAGCGGCGATCATTCACGCGGGCAGTGGCAGCGTGATCGATGAACAGGCGTTGATCGCGGCGCTGCAAGCAGGCCAATTGATGGGTGCGGCGCTGGACACCTACGAATATGAACCGCTGCAACCCGATCATCCGTTGGTGCAAGCCGCCCGCGATCCGCATCTTAACTTGCTGCTGACGCCGCATACTGCCGGAGCTTCACTGCCGCCGGGACGTGCCGACGATTACGCCGAGATCGTGCGGTTTTTGCGCAACGAACCACTGCATTTCGCGGTCAACTAAGCCTATTCGAAATCACCGGGGTAGATGCGCCGCCACAGCAGATACAAGCTCGCGCCGACCAGCGCCACTTGCAACACGAGGAATAGATAGTGCTCGATTGGCAGGAAACCAACCGTCAACCCCAATACGCGGGAACCATCGAAATACTGTACGCCGCGCGCCGCCATAAAGTTGCTCCACAGCGCGATATACACGCTGAGAAAAAGTACCAGTATAAGGGCGGCATAATGGCGCGTGCGCAGACTGCCTCGCAAGCGTACGACCACCAGCACGAGCGGCAGCGCCATAAACAGGATCACGAATAACAGATAAGGCACAGTCGATTCCACCATCGCCAGATATGCTGGCCTAACTCTATCCGCAATTATAGACTATCAGGACAACTCGCGGGATTATATAAGTTTGGGATTCCCTACAAACTGTTAGGAGCCGCGTCGCTCTGCGTAGGGATCGAGGATTCCTCAAATAAGGATTATCGTTGTACAATCGCCAAAAAGATTTAGAGTGCATGATTTTTAGTTTTTTACAAGGACTGAACGATAAAGTGGCCTCAATACAAATCATACTCACACTTGGGTAATCGGTGACCGACAGAGTGCTAATTCTCTGGTTGGTTAGCATCGTATCGCAAGCTAGTCACAATCGACATTGTTGCTACCATCGCCAATATTGCTGACGCAGGGAGAGAATTTTCGTGCGTGTTTTAGTGACCGGTCATCAAGGCTACATCGGCTCTGTACTGGTGCCGCTGCTGTTAGAAGCGAAGCATGAAGTCATCGGGTTGGATAGTGGGCTATTCAGGGATTGCGTGATCGGGCAAGAGTACGGTCAGATAACCACTATCTTCAAGGACATTCGCGACGTAACCAGCGACGACTTGGCAGAGGTCTATGCCATCATCCACTTGGCAGGGATGTCCTTTCATGGGGGCGATCTGGATGCGCGCCTCACATACGACGTCAACTATAATGGCACGCTGCAATTGGCGAGCCTCGCCAAATTCACGGGCGTGCGGCGCTTTATTACGCTCTCTACGTATGACGGTGCGCCGGTACCTGACTATATCCGCAGTGGGGACGACTTGTTCCGCAAGGCACCAGAGCTGGCGGAGCACTTCATCGGGCGCTTTTTGGAAGAAGACATTTCGCGCTTGGCCTCCGCCGAGTTCGCGCCGTCGTTCTTGCGGTGCAACAGCATTTACGGCTTTTCCCCGCACATCCGGCTCGACCTGCCCGTGAACCAGATCATCGCGTCGGCAGTGACGACAGGCGAAGCATACGTCCCGATCTTCAATGAGGCATTCCACCCCGGTACCCATGTGCAAGACGTGGCAGGGGCGATCTTGGGCGTGTTGCAAGCACCGCAGCAGTTGGTATACCGCAAATGGTACAGCCTGAGCAACGTCGGCGGCCCCATCGAACCAGATGCCTTCGCGGAAATCCTTAAGGAAGCGGTACCGGGATGCAGTGTCATTTTTGTCGAGTCCGATGCGACTCGCAAAACGTCGCCCAGTCCCTATGACCGCCTGAGCGAAGACCTCCCTTACTTCCGTCCGAATTGGAGCATCCGTGAAGGAATCGAGCAGTTGATCGAAGCCTTTGCCGCGTACCGATTGCAAGCCAGTGATATTCAAGCGGGACGGTTCAATCGTCGCATGTATATGCTGCGGTTGATTAGGGAAGGGAAGGTGGACACAAGCTTGAGATGGTTTGACGCAAGCAATCGTCGTGGCCCTTTTTCCCAAGCCCCGGGTCAGCGTTCAACGCCAGCGACCAACCGACTCAGCTTCTGAACAGAGAAGACAAGTCCGTCTGGGGCAATAACTGAAACAATCACTGAAAACTGAACGAGGCTCACGTTCGAACGTGAGCCTCTTATTTTTCGCAGTATACGAATAGCGTGTTGGGGAACGGAACCGTCATTCCAAGGGATTCAAGAGGAGTTGTACTTGCAATTCCATGCCGCCCAACAGCAGTAGATCGCCGTGCCGCACCACATGCCCGCGACCGGGATCGAGCCGGACGCCGTTCAGCCGCGTGCCGTTGACGCTGTGAAGGTCTTCTACCATCACGCCCTCACCATCCAAGCGGATGCTCAGATGACGCCGGGACACGCCGAGTTGTTCCGCGCCGAAGGGCTTGAGATCGACATTCGGCACCACATCGGACTTCGGATCGGAGCGTCCTACGGATAACGAGGAGGTCAGGGTGATGATCAGTTCCACCTGTACCTGCGTGATGAGGAAGGCGACGCGCCAAGGCCGGATGCCTCCCAGATCGACGGTATCTGGTCGAGTGACGACTACTTCAGCGTCAGCAGTCTGGGTACTACCAAGCATGGAAGTCGTTTTTGGTGGAATTTTGCCTTTGTCTGTTGCAGTTCTATCTGTCCCAAATCTGTCGCTCACCGTTAGGAACTCCCTACTGCTCGTTAGAAATTCTCAACTTTGTACCCAACCCGCGAAGAATTTCACCATTTTTTACGAACACGGATAGTTTACCACTTTTTTGTGTGTTAAAGTTGTGAGGGATAATTGTTCAATGTTTAAGAATGGACTATCCTATGTATTAGCATTCAATACCATCCAATTATATCAGTCTGGCTCACGTTGATGCCCCCTTCCAACGTCGGTAAGTCGTAGCTGAAACGCTGGAGGAACTGAGTTAGCCTGTCTGCACATTCCTCTCGTATTATCGTGTTCAGGTAGTTGCGTTGTGTGAGGTTGAGTAATGACCGTTAACCGGATTTCGCTGATTATGCTGGTAAGCCAAGATAAGGACGAGCGCATTTCGGCTGCCTTACCAGAAGACTGCGAACTGCACCCGTACGATGATATTCGGGACGCTGTAAAAACCTTACAGAACATCCGCTATGATTTGATCATGCTGGATGAGGGCTTGTTCAAAGACAAGACCATGGCGCTCGTCACCGAACTCAAGCGGCGCTATCCGTACATTCCGTTGGTGGTGATCACGGAATCACAGGATGGCGCCTACCAAGAAAAGCTGACACAAGCTGGCGCGGATGACTGCATCACGGAAAAGCTGCCCAAGAAGCAGTTCCATTTCCACATCAATATGCTGCTCAAGCAGCATGACCGCAATCAGGCGCTCGTCAACCTGAACCACAATTTGCATCTGATGGCCTCGCTCTCGCAATTGCTGTACAGCACGTCGGATTCATATACGCTTATTCTGCAAGCAATCAAATTCATTCGATCTGCTTTCCAACTGTACGGCATGGCCTTCATCCTGCGCGAAGGCGAAGTCTTCCGCATGTACGCAGGTGGCGAGGAAGTCGTCAGCAAGAACAAATTGTACGAGAGCATCGTGCGGCCTGAAGAGTTCGATCCGTTTTTGTGGACGGTGCGCAACAAAGTCATTCAGATTTACAAGGACATCACGCGCAATCCCAACTACCGCGCGATCCCGATCCTGAACCGCGCCGAGTCAGTCGCCATCATCCCGCTGACCTACCAGTACGAGACGTTCGGCGCGATGGGCATCTACGCGGGGCCGGGGCAGGTCTTGACGCACGAAGACGTGATCGTGTATGAGCGCTACGGGGCGCAGTTGATCTCCGCCTTGCAAAACGCCAGCCAGCACCGCGAACAGCGCTTCAACATCCAATCCAGCCAGCAGCTATTACGTGCGTGGCAGTTATTCGCGGGACTGCAAGCGCCGGACGAGATCGCTGGCACGTTATGTAATTTGCTTGAGGAAATCTCGCACGTTGGGCACGCCTTCGTATGGTTCAACGAAGATGCGCGCGGCAATTACGCGGAGATTCTGGCGGATACGAAAAACAGCTACATCGTCCAGAATTATGAGGCGTTGCGCAAGCGCGGCATGGTCGGTGCGGTCGTCCAAGCTTTCGGGGAAGAGACGCAGCCGACGATCATCGAGGTAGACTCATCCCAAGATGGAACGCTGACGCAGTTGTCGCGGATGCTGTCGGTGCGGCGGCTGGTCGTGCTGCCGATTGTGAGCGCGGGTGATACTGTCGGTGGCGTGATCGCGGGCATCACCGAGGACGTAAACATCGGGCAGGAAGAACTCAACCAGATGTCCGGCCTGACAGTGATCGCGGGGCAGGCACTGGAGCGCATCGTCCTGACTTCCGCCGTGACGGAGCGCAACAACCGCTTGGAAGCCATCCTGAAAAGCGTGTCCGAAGGTATCTTCTTCATCGATGACAACGACAAAGTCACGTTTTGCAGCCCGCAAGTCACCGAGCTAACCAAGATCGGCATCCATAAGGTGCTGCACCAGAATTCCGACCTGATCTTCAATGAACTGGCAGCAGCGACGAATAACGCGGCGGCAACCCTCAGCCAATTGCAGGCCGGACGTGCTGCCGTCGTCAGCACCGATTACCGCAACGGCGACTATCCGATCACGGAACTGGCGCTGGTCAATCAAGAACGCACCGTGACGCTAGAATTCGTCAAGATCGATGGGCGCAACCCGCGCAAAATGAGTTGGGCTGGCGTGCTGCGTGTCGAAACGCCGAGCGCGCCGCAGAACCGCTTCCAATCGCAGATTATCAACGTGGCGTCGGACAGTTTACGCATCCCTTACGCACATCTACGCAGCCTGATCAATACACTGTCCGAGCAGCACGGGCACTTCGGCTATCGGGAGCGCGATCAACTGCTGCGGCAGATTGAAGACAGCGTCGAACGATTCGGCGGTTTGTGGAGCAACTTCCTCGACATCCAGAGCTTGGAAAGCGGCGATCTGCAATTGCAGCGTGACAGCGCCAACCTGTACGAGTTGATGCTGCGCATCGTCAATAACCGCCAAGTCAACAAGTATCAGCGCCAGATCAAGCTGGAAGTTTCGCCAACGCTGCCGCCGCTGAAGATCGATGAATTTCGCATCGAGCAAGCGTTGACAGATGTAATCTTGTTCGCCGTAGATTCTGGCGGCGGACGCGGCGATATTCACATCAAGGTAGACGGCGTCGATCAGGAGGTGGTGATCAGCATCGCCAGCGATGCCTCGACCATCGCCACTGATCAATATGAGCGCATCTTCGATCCGTACTATCTGCATGAAGGGCGGACGATGCGCGGTCTGTATACCGCCCGCGAGTTAGTGCGCCGTCATGGTGGGCATACATGGGCGGATGGCACACAGGGCATGACCATCAAGGTTGCGCTGCCCACCGCCGCCAGTGGCAGCAAGCCGCTCGAACCGAAAGGCCCGCCCACGCCGCCCGTCGATACCGCGATCCTGCTCTCCGAGCCGCCCTCGTTGCGTGCGCCGAACCGCGCCCCAAGCCGTTCGCTGACCACGATCATGCTGATCGAAGGCGAATCGGCGTTGACCCGCACGCTCAACAATAAGCTGCTTGAGCAGAAATTCGACGTGCTGCCGTATCGTTACGGCGATGAAGCGCTGGAAGACCTGAACTCGGTGCGGCTCGATCTCGTGGTGATTGACGTGACGGTGGAAGACATCAACGGACTGGAACTCTGCAAGCGCATTCGCCAGCGCAGCGAAGTGCCGATCATCCTGCTGGCGGATAAGGCCAGCGACTCGGATCGTGTGCAGGGCTTGAATGCTGGCGCGGATGACTACCTGACGCGCCCGATCAGCGAAGACGAAATCATGGCACGCTTGCAGGTGATCTTCAAGCGCAAGGATTTGCCGGATCGCCTGAGTGAGCCGTTGGTGGTCGGGGAACTGTACATCGACTTCGCCCGCCGCCAGGTCTTCATCGCCAACAAGCCCGTCGAACTGACCCGTATCGAGTATGACCTGCTCTATCATCTTGTGATCAACAAGGGGCAGGTGCTCACGCACAAGCAGTTGCTAGAGAAGGTGTGGGGGCCAGACTACGCGGGCGAGACGCACTACTTGTGGGTGAACATCAGCCGTCTGCGCAAGAAACTGGAATCGCGCCAACCGGGGATGCAGTTCATTCACACGCAGCAAGGCATTGGTTACTACTTCGACGCGTAAAAAGTGCTGAGTCCTTAGTGCTGAGTCAAGACAAGTTCGTCATCCGACTCAGCACTCGGTACTTAGCACTTGAGCATTTCATGTTCAACCGAATTTCTCTGAGCAATACGATCACGTATTGACTCAGCACTTGGCACTCCGCATTTAGCACTAGTTTAGAGGAGAGAGTTTCCATGCAACGGATAGCATTGCTTGGACTTGGCATCATGGGGTCGGGGATCGGCGCTAATTTACTGAAGAACGGCTTTCCGCTCACCGTCTACAACCGCACGCCGGAGAAAGCGAAGGCGCTCGTGGAGCAAGGCGCGACACTGGCCTCGACGCCCCGTGAAGCCGCGCAAAACGCCGATGTGGTGATCAGCGTGGTAGGCGATGACGTAGCCTCACGCAGTGTGTGGATGGGCGATGATGGCGCGTTGGCGGGGGCAGCGCAGGGCACAATCCTGATCGAATGCAGCACGCTCTCGCCGGACTGGGTGCGCGATCTTGCCGAATCCGCCACCGCGCAAGGCTGTCCATTCCTTGACGCGCCGATGACAGGCAGCCGCGAGGCCGCCGCTAATGCGCAACTCGTTCTGATCATTGGTGGCGAGGCAGACGCGCTCGAAAAAGTCCGTCCGGCGTTGGAAGCCATTAGTCAGACCATCGTCCACATGGGGGGGACGGGCACGGGCGCGACATGGAAACTGATCAACAACATGATGACGGCGGTACACATCGCGGCACTGGCGGAAGGCTTGACGTTGGCGGAAAAAGCTGGCCTGAACATGCAGCAGGTGGCAAAGCTGATCCCGACCAGCGCGACGAGCAGCCCCAGCGTCAAAGGGAAAATGCCGCGTATGCTCGAACACCGCTACGGCGACACCGATTTTTCGCTGCGCTGGATGCAAAAGGATGTCAATTACGCGCTGGAATTGGGCGAAACGTTCGATGTCCCGCTGAAAACCGTCAACGGGGCGTGGGCGATCTTCCAAGCGGCGCGTGAACAGGGCTTGCTGGATGTCGATTTCGCGGCAGTGATCGAAGCCCTGCGCAAATAACTACACCTCGCTGATCTCGTAGCGGGATCAGGAAACCAAGTTGCGTCGAATCCGTTCAGCGAGGTCGTTCATGGCGACTTCGCCAACCCGCGCATCATCGGGGACGCCTAACTGCTGGAAGATGCGCGGCCCTCTAAACTCGTCGGCTTGGTCGGGCATACGCGGGATGATGTGAAAATGCACATGCGGATGCCCTTCCGCCTCTGCGAACTGCACGACATACGTTTTCGCACAGCCAACCTCGTTTTTGAGGATGATCGATACCTGCCGGATCAGCTTGCCTAACTCGATGGCTTCCGCTTCGGTCATTTCATCGACAGCGGCGATATGGCGGCGGCTCACCAGCACCAACCAGCCGAGCAGCGACGTATTGAAACTGTGGACAACATCCCAATAGGCGGTGCGGTGGATGCTGTCCCATAACGGCGCATTGCCCGCGTCACGTCGGGCGATAAGTTCACAGGTTACGCACTCGGTCACTGGTCAATGTCCTCTACAATGGGCTGCGCAACACCTATTACACGCCTTCACGCGGTTTTTCTCGGCAGTTTACTTGAACAACCCGTCTGCCTTGCCCTGCGTGATGCTGTGGATGCAGTAGCCGTACAATGCATCGTAGACGATCCACTCGGCACGGTTGAGTTCGTTGTCGTCTTTATAGCCAAGATGTCGGAATCCTTCGGCTACCGCTTTTAAGCCCGCGCCTTCCGGTTGCGACCACAAACTATTATCGGTGTCCGCACCATTGACGATCTTGCCGAGCAGCACCAAGGCGGGGTCTTCGGTGAGGTAATATTTCTTGAGAATTGCCTCAAACGAGCATTCGTTACCGTGATGCCCTAGCTCGACGTTGGGCACATCAAACGGAGTCGCACCCAGCCGTTCCGCTTCTGCCATCACCTGATCAGCAGGGACGAAGATAAATTCCGCGTTCTTATCGATAAAATTTCTGATCAGCCAAGGGCAAGCCACCCGATCAACTTTGACATGTTCCCGCGTAATCCATTTCATTGTTCACCCTCCATGTTCCGTCAGTGGATGGTTTTGATCGTCAGGATGTCATGTTCGCCCAGATTGCCCTCACGGATGCCGATCCCGACGCGCAAGGTCAGCGTGTCGGTGGCGAGTTCACCGGGCAGCGGCAGCAGATGATAGGTGGTCGTTTCGCCGCTCTGCCAGTATTCCGGCGCGAATTTGTCGAAGGCGTTAGCGACGACATTCCCTTGCGCATCTACCAGCATCACGCGCATCTGCATCTCGAAGGATGGCTTGTAGGCCAGCGTCCACGTTAACCGCACGCGCACCAGATCGCTCGGCTTCACTTCGTCCGCGATGCCAGCATCGGTGAGGACGAGATCGCGGCGCTGCGGGATCGTGCCGTTGAACACGACTTCGACAGGATGCGGATCGAGCGGCGTGAAATTCACCACGCGCTGATATACATCATAGCCATCGCCAAACACCTTAGCGTAGGTGGTGGGGAAGTTGCCCCACGCCACTTGCTGCGGTTCGCCCGTGATCACCACCACATCCGGCGCGTAACGGATGAAAAACGTCGGATCGCTGAGTGAACGATGGCTAGAAATTGGTTCGAGCGTGCTGCTCAGGTCGATGAGAGGCCGATTAAGCGTATAGCCCTGTATGCCGAGATTCCCCGTCGCGATGGTCGTTTGTGGCGTGGTGTTATCCGCCAACCAAGCGATTGTTGGTGCTGGTGACGCTCCCAACAAATCGGTATACGCCACTAGCGTGACCACCGCTACATCCAGCACCAGCACTGCCATCCCAATACTGTGCGTCAGCCGTCGCAGCGAAACAAACGCCAGCAAGCCGGGCACGATGATCAACGTTGGCAACCGCATCGTCAGCGCCGAGATCGCCAGCAAGATCACACTCCATACCAGCAAAATCGCGTTCAACGGCTGGTCGCGGAGTGCGGATTTGTCGCCTAGCAGATAAATCGCCGCCGCGAGGATGAGAAGTGCAAACATCGTAGGCGTGTCTAGCGGGATGAGCGCCCACCATCCGTTGGCGATTGTCATCACGTAGATGAACACCGCGCTGATTCCCGCCGTCGGGATCACGTATTGCCAGATATGCTGTGGCACGGTTTGCCATGCCCAGACTGCCACCAGCAGAGCGAGGATGATCGCCGCCGGATGCGCAGTGATCGCCAGACTCATCAGGATGCCCGCGATTTGCCAGCGTCCCTGCTTGGCGTAAAACACGCTTGCCAGCGCGAAGGCCAGCATCACACATTCTGGCAGCGACCGCACGGTACTCGCCGCCAGCAAAAATACGGCTCCCGTCCAAATATTATCGGTGATCCGCACGAGGAAGTAGGCCGCGCTCAAGCCTGCCAGCAAGCCCAACACTGCCATCGCGATGTCAGGCTTGCTGATGATGCTCAGGACGATGGTGAGCAGCGTCGGCGTGAGGGGATAGGTGGCAGCTTGTGGATCAATGGTCGGGAAAACCGCCCCATGCCCGATGATCATCTCGCGGGAGGCGCTCAAGGTGAGCGTATTCGCGTCTGGCACGCTGTTGGTTTGCGCTACCCAGAGCGCTACAGCCGCCGCCACCATGATCAGCGCGAGAACTCGCTGCCACAATTTCATCAGGATTGCCTTACTGGAAAGCCGATACGAAACCCTAGCATAACACGGTTGTCGCAGCGAAGGGAATCATGATCCGCTGACGGTTGGCGAAGGTGCCAAGCTGCGTTACGCCCGCCCGCACCAAGATCGCCTCGATCTTATCCCGCGCATAGCCGACCTCATCGGGACGGTGGCAATCCGAGCTAAACGTCATCGGGATGCCGAGTTCGGCGGCCTTTTCCACCATCCGCGCCGTGGGGAACGGATCAATGGTCATCTTACGGTAGCCGGATGTGTTGACCTCGATCAGCGCGCCAGCCGCCGCGATTGCCGCCAATGCCTCATCTTGCACATCCGGCAGATCGGCGGGGAAGGGCTGCGGCGCGTAGGCGAGGATGGCGCTGGTATGCGCGAGGATGTCGAACAGACCAGACTGCGCCGATTTCGCGACCAGCCGATAGTATTCGCGGTACACGTCCAACGCCTTGACGCCGCTTGTCCAGCGCGAACGCTCGAATACGTTGATCTTGGACACATGATGCACGGAGCCGATTACGTAATCGAAGGGATATTTCTCGAATACCTTCGCATACGTCTCGTCCATGTCCTCGATATAATCCGACTCGATGCCAAGCCGCACGGCGATCTGCCCCGCGTACTTGTCCTTGAGCCGTAGGACTTCTTCGACATAGCCATCCAGCTCATTTTTCGCCATCGCGATAGTCGGCAGCGGATCGTTGCCGTCCATCCAATAGATTGGCGCGTGGTCAGAAATCCCGATTTCCGTTAAGCCCTTGTTGATGCCTGCCTTGATGTAGTCTTCGATATTGCCTTGGGCGTGCCCGCATCGGTAGTGATGCGAATGATAGTCGATCGTGATCATGCGTGGTTCCTATACGTATTGCAAGACGCTTCATTTTACAACACATTGATGAAGAGCCGAAGATTCAAATACAACTCGAATAGACGATTTGTTATACTATGCGCCATAATTCCTACTGTGCCACCCTTGAAAGCGCAGCTTTTATGCCTGACACGACTTATTTACTCACCAACGCTACGCTCGTCAATTGGAGTCCACGCCAGCTAGATACTGAGCAAGCTGTTCTAGTGCGTGGCGACCGGATCGCGGATATTGGCGCGACGGATGCCCTCAGCGCGAAGTATCCCGACGCGGAACGCTACGATGCGAAGGGACGGCTGCTGCTCCCCGGCAACATCTGTGCCCACACGCATTTTTACGGCGCGTTTGCGCGCGGCTTGGCGATCCCCGGCCCCGCGCCGAAGGATTTCCCCGAAATTTTGCGGCGCTTATGGTGGCCTCTAGATCGCTCATTGACGCTGGAAGATGTCCGTCACTCCGCGCTGGTGTGTCTGGTAGACGCGATCAAGCACGGCACGACCACCCTGATCGATCATCATGCCAGCCCCAACGCCATCGATGGCAGTCTGAGCATCATCGCGGAAGCCGTCGAACAAGCCGGACTGCGTGCGGTGCTGTGCTACGAGGTCACCGACCGTGACGGCGAAGCCAAGGCCAAGGCGGGCATCGCGGAAAATATGCGCTTTATGAAGGCGTCCGAACGTCATCCAACGGTGCGCGGAACGTTCGGGATGCACGCCAGCCTGACGCTCTCAGAAGAAACGCTCAAGGCCAGCGTGAAGGCGAATCCGACGGGTGGTTTTCATATCCACGTGGCGGAACACGAAGCGGACGAGGAAGATAGCCTTCAGCGCTACGGATTGCGCGTCATCGAGCGGCTGCACAAAGCGGGCATCCTGAACGAGCGCACCATTTTGGCGCATGGCATTCACATCGATCCGTGGGAAATGGAAATTGTGCGCGATTCCCGCGCGTGGGTCACGCATCAACCGCGCTCCAACATGAACAATGGCGTCGGCGCGGCGGCGATTGATACCATGCTGCGCGGTGGGATCAAGTTGTGCTTAGGCAATGATGGCTTCAGCAACAATATGTGGGCGGAATGGAAAGCTGCTTATTTGCTGCACAAAGTCGCCAAGCGTGATCCACGCGCGGCAAATGGTGATCATATCGTGAAGATGGCGGCTGAAAATAATGCTAAACTGACACAGCAATTCTTCCCGGATACGCAAGTAGGCACGTTGGCGGTTGGCGCGGCAGCCGATATGATGTTGGTGGAATATCACCCGTACACGCCGCTGGTCGGGGGTAACCTGCCATGGCACGTTATCTTTGGGTTTGAAGCATCGATGGTGCGGGCGACGATCTGCGCCGGTGAGATCCTGATGTGGGAAAACCAATTGCGCACCTTGGACGAGGCAGCTATCGCCGCCGAAGCCAAGGCACAGGTGCCTGCGGTCTGGGAAAGGTATCGCGAGTTCGCGACGTCTGTATTATAGGAGTTTGTCGTGGTTGAACATACACTGGTGACGATTGGCATCATTGGGGGAACAGGCAAAGAAGGTTCTGGTCTCGCTGCCAGATGGGCGCGCAGCGGTTATCGAGTGATCATCGGTTCGCGGGAAGCCGCCAAAGCCGAGGCCAAAGTCGCGGAAATGAACGCGGAATTAGGCAGCGCGGTCTTGGTCGGTGCGGACAACCTGAGCGCCGTGCAGCAAGCCGATATTGTGGTGCTCACCGTGCCCTACGACGCCCACGCCAGAACGTTGGAAGGCTTGAAAGATGCGTTGCAAGGCAAAGTGGTGGTCGATGTCACCGTGCCACTTAAACCGCCCGCCGTCCGCACAGTCAACATCCCGCCCGGACAATCGGCCTGCATGGAAGCCCAAGCCCTGCTCGGCTCCGGCGTGAAAGTGGTCGCCGCGTTTCAAAATGTGAGCAATACCCACCTGCAAGACGATGAAGAACACGTCGATTGCGATGTGCTGGTGTGCGGGGATGACGCGCAGGCCAAAGAAGACGTGATTCAGTTGGCAGTCGCCGCCGGAATGCGCGGAATCGATGCTGGCCCGCTGCAAAATGCCATCGCCATCGAGTCGCTCACGCCAGTCATTCTGTACATCAACCGCAAATATAAAGTGAAGGGCGCGGGCATCGTGATCACGGGTCTCGAACAGGGGAAAGCGTGATAGCGCCACACATTACGATCCAATCGCTGCCGGGGATTCCGCTCATCCAAGCGGGGGATGACCTCGCCGCCATGATTTTGGAAGCGGTCGCCCGACTCAATCTTCGCCTTCAAGATGATGACGTACTGGTCGTCACTTCCAAGATCGTCTCGAAGTCGGAAGGGCGTCGGCTCGATCTGCGCACGATCACACCTTCTGCGCGTGCTGAGGAAATCGCCCAACAGACGGGTAAAGACTCACGGTTGGTCGAAGTGCTGCTCGGAGAAGCCGCCGAAATCTCGCGGATGCGCCCCGGCTCGATCATCACACGGCATAAGCTCGGTTTCATCTCTGCCAACGCGGGCATCGACCATTCCAACGTCGGCACGGAAGGCGATGACTGGATTTTGCTGCTGCCTGTCGATCCCGATGCGTCGGCGCGGCGGCTGCGGGAAGCGTTGTTCAAGGCGACAGGCGCGCAAGTCGGCATCGTGATCAGCGATACGCACGGACGCCCGTTCCGGCTCGGCAACATGGGCACGGCGGTTGGCGTGGCAGGTTTCGCCGCGCTGGTTGATCTGCGCGGTCAGCCGGATTTGTTCAACCGAAAATTACAGTACACCGATATTGGCTTTGCCGATGAATTAGCGGCGGCAGCGGATTTGCTCAGCGGGCAGGCCAACGAAGGCTTACCCGTCACGCTGATTCGCGGGCTGCGCTTGCCGCCGGGAGATGGCAAGGCCACCGATTTGAACCGCCCGCCGGAAACAAGCATGTTCCGGTAATGGGTAACAGAAATTTGACGCATGAACGATGATTTTTATCGGGTTGTGCTCGGCAGACGGTCGGTACGGCGCTATCTAGATCGACCAGTGCCGAAGGAAATCCTTGAACATATCCTGACGGCGGCAGTCTGGTCGCCCTCGGCGCATAATCGGCAGCCGTGGCGGTTCGCGGTGGTCACTGCGCCGGAAACACGCCAGCGGTTAGCGACGGCGATGGGCACGCGGCTGCGGGCGGATTTGACGGCGGATCATGCGCCAGCGGATGTGATCGAAAAAGATGTCAGCCGTTCCTTCAGCCGGATCAGCAAGTCGCCCGCGTTGATCTTAGTCGCCTTGAGCATGGCGGACATGGATCGCTATCCGGATGAAAAGCGGTCGCGCAACGAATATTTGATGGCTGTACAAAGTACGGCGATGGCTGTACAGAATTTGCTGCTGGCGGCACACGCAGAGGGGTTAGGCGCGTGTTGGATGTGTGCGCCGCTGTTTTGTCCTGACGTGGTCAGCGCTGAACTCTCATTGCCCACCGATTGGCAACCGCAAGCCTTGATCACGCTCGGCTATCCCGCCGAAACGAAAACATCGACTCGCGTAGAATTGGAAACCCGCATACTATGGCGCTAAACACAATGACAGATGATTCAGCCTTTGCTAATGAGCGTGTAGTCGCCTTGGCGGGCGGTGTTGGTGGGGCAAAGCTCGCGGATGGCTTGGCGCGCGTGCTGCCACCGGGCGCGTTGACGGTGATCGTCAACACGGGCGATGATTTTACCCACTATGGGCTGCACGTTTCACCCGATCTCGACACGGTGATGTATACGCTGGCGGGGATCGCGCATCCGGTCAACGGTTGGGGCTTGGCGGATGATACGCGCCAGATGATCGAGATGATGAAGCGCTACGGCGATGAAGCGTGGTTCGGGTTGGGCGACCGCGATCTCGCCACCAACTTGCTGCGCACGCACGCGCTCGCCAACGGTTGGTCACTCAGCCAGATCACGCATGATCTCGCCAGTCGCCTCGGCGTCACCTCCCATCTGTTACCAATGAGTGATATGTCTGTAGCAACAAATGTTGATACGATTGAGATGGGAATCTTAAAATTTCAGGAATATTTCGTGCGCCACCGATGGCAACCTGTGGTAAAAAGAGTATTGTATGAAGGGGCTGAGTCTGCTTACCCCGCACCGGGCGTGAAAGAAGCCCTTGAAACAGCGACTATGATCGTCATTTGCCCATCGAACCCGGTATTGTCGGTGGAGCCAATTTTGCGTGTACAGGGGATGCGGGCGGCCTTGGAAGCGCGCACTGTCCCGTGTGTCGTGGTCAGTCCGATCGTGGCGGGGGCAGCGCTCAAAGGGCCAGCCGCCAAGTTGATGGCGGAACTGGATTTGGAACCCTCCGTAATAGGTATTGCCGACTATTATGGTAGGCTGATTGATGGCATTGTTATTGATAATGAAGATAGTGCAAGTTCACAACACATCAAACAACCCAGTCTGGCGTCTAATATAGTAATGCGTGAGGTAACAGATCGCGTCCGGGTGGCGCGTGAAGTGTTGGCATGGAACAAGGAGTTAATGCGATGAGGATTTGGGCAATCGTTCCAATGAAGCCGTTCCAGCGGGCCAAAAGCCGCCTTGCGACTCTTTTAACTCCTGAACAACGCGAAGCCTTAGCCGAAAAATTCTACCGTCATACCCTTGAGACGCTGCGTCAGGTCAAGGAACTTGCGGGTGTCTTGGTGATCAGCCGTGACGCGGGCGTCTTGGCGATTGCGCGCGAATATCGTGCTTATACCGTGCATGAGAGCGGGCAGCCGGAACTCAACGCGGCCTTGATGCGTGCCTCGCAAGTCGTCGGTGCTCAGGGCGCGGACGGCGTGATCATTTTGCCTGCCGATCTCCCCCTGCTTACGCCGGAAGATGTGCGGACGATGCTCGACATGGGGCGCTATCACCAGATGATCGTCATCGCGCCCGACCGTCAGCGCGAAGGCACCAACGCGCTGCTCCTCATCCCGCCCAATGTGATTCGGGTATCCTATGGCGTCGGCAGCTTCGAACGCCACCAGCAGTTGGCGCTAGAAGTCGGCGCGACCATCGATATTTACCACTCCGAGCGGATGTCGCTAGACGTTGATCTGCCTGCTGACCTTGAGTTGTATTACCAGATCGAGGCTGACTCCGCCGCGCCGGAAGCCGCCGCCGGAAAATAGGGTAAGCTAGTTGGCAGCCTTGAACGATGAAAACTCGGTTCAGACCGAGTTTTTTATTGGTGACTGCCGCGATGGTGAAGCACAGTAAACAAACCTTGGTAGGGTCACTACGCCTTGTTCGCTCCAGCTACTGGCGCTGGTATGCCCTGTTGGTGGCCTTTAGTCTGTTCGCGTGCGTGGTCATTGCCGCTGGCGTCTCCATTCGGCTGCTCACGCTGCGCCGTACCATCGTGACACCGCCCGCGCAGCCCATCCCCGCCGTCAGAGCCATGCCCGAACTCATTCTGAGCGTAGGAATCCCGTACATCAACGCCAAGCCCGTCGTGCCCGATCTATGCTTCGACTTCCTGAAGTCGTTGGCAGGGCGTTCGCTGGTATTGGACACCACCGCCGATCTCACTGCCTTGTACGATCAAGCCGACCACTCAAAAGATTGTGCGCTGCCTGTCACCCGTTTCGAGTTCGACTTCACGCGCTATCAGATCGTGGGCGCGGTCACGAGCGGTACTGGCTGCTCGATTGACCTGATCTACGATGCCACCATCGCGGACGATCTGGCGCGCACGCAAACCATCGCGCTCAAACGCCGCGTGATTGGCACCTGTGGTTATGAGTTAGTCCGTCCGATCTGGCTAGCCGTCGAACGCAGCAGCTATGTGATGAGCGTCTACATTCACGACTGATGATCCGTGTGTATCCCAATGCTCAAATAGACAGGCAACCATCCTCCCTGAGATTGCGCAGGTTTGAATGTTCTAACTTGACAATTTATTCTGATTGTCTATAATGAATATTAGGAGAAATATCGGGTGATGCGGACTTCCAATGATCTACGAACCGGGCTTGCAATTCCCCAATGATCTGAATCGGGATTTCTCTCCGATTCGTAGCAGAAATGATCTGAATTGAGCAGAAAAATCAGATCATTTTCAGATCATTTGACCTCTCCTGACCCGAACAAAATGATCTGATTCGCACGCTCAAATGCTAGATTCGATCATTTGCAATGATCTGAATCCAAACAGGGGCAGAGGATTCCACACGCTAACTTAGTGGCTCTCACACAGTGTTAGTATCGCCTCGCGGATGGCAGCGTTCACCGTAAAATGCTGTTCCAAAAAACTGAGCAGTGCCCGCGCCGACTCGATATTGCGGTCATAGCCTTGCATGAACGACGGCAGATGCTTGGCGGTATCGGGGTAACGCACCTCGAAGCGGCGTTCTCCACCGAATTGATCGGCGTAGAAAGGCCGCGCGGTTTCGAATTGCTTTGCCAGATCAACGATCCGACCTACCGCGTAATTCTGGATGAAAAAGGTGGCGGAGAGTTTTTCGCCGCGATGAAAACGCCCCAAACCGACGTAAAGATTAGTCAGCGCTTCGCCGAGCAGCCAGTCTACCGAGTGCTCATGATGCTGGCGAGGCGGTGGCGTGGTGATCGTTTCGTCAAAGCCCTCTGTTTTCCACACGATGCGCCCATTCGCGAAAGGAATCGAGGTCAGTTCTTGCGGCTCGAACACAGCGAATTCGCAGAAAATGCCGTCTTCGTACAGCGCCTTGTAGCCATCGACCGTATTGGGAAAAGCATAGGCAATCGGGTTCGGCGCACTCAACCAATCGAGGTTATCGAGAAAGCGCTGCTTCGTCCCCGCCTGTACGATGGCGAAAAAGTCCAGATCAGAATAAGCGTCGATGCGGTCGGTTTCCGTGCCAACCGATCCCAAGCCTAACAGCGCTAACGCCTGACCGGATGCCTTGAGCGATTGCCCGATTGCATCCAGACGGCTGAGGAGTCGTTGTTTTCTGTCCATTACGTGCTGTCACCATTCCGAGTAGTTGTGAAACCTGACAGATTATCCTCATTCATCGAGCATCGCGAAAGTTCTACGCTATGAACTCACGCGGCTTGCTTGGTACAATTATCGTCCATGTTACCTCGTTGAAGTTGTGGAGACTGCATGGCAACGACCTTTGAAGGCGTGATCGGCCTAGAAGTTCACGCTGAACTGCTGACGACCAGCAAGATGTTTTGCGGCTGTGCGGTGGTCGATAGCACGACCGCCGCGCCAAATATGCACGTATGCCCGATCTGCTTGGGGATGCCGGGCGTCTTGCCCGTCATCAATCGGGCAGCGGTGGAATACGCCATCCGCGTCGGCTTGGCGCTCAACTGCGAGATCGCGCCGTATAACGTGTTCGCCCGCAAGAGCTATTTTTACCCTGACCAGCCCAAAGGCTTCCAGATCAGCCAGTACGAACTGCCGCTGGCGAAAAACGGCTACTTGATGATCGATCTGCCAGACGGTTCCACCAAGCGGATCGGGATTCGGCGTGCCCACCTCGAAGAAGATACGGGCAAATTGATGCACATTGGCAACAGCAGCCTTGTAGACTTTAACCGCTCTGGCGTACCGCTGCTGGAGATCGTCTCCGAGCCGGACATCCGCACCGCTGACGAGGCCGAAGCTTATGCCCGCAAACTGCGTGCGCTGTTGATCTATTCCGGCGCGAACACGGGCGATATGTCCAAGGGCGTGCTGCGCATGGAGCCGAACATCAGTGTGCGTCCGGTGGGCAGCGACGAATTCCGCACCCGCGTGGAAGTCAAGAATCTGAACAGCATCAAGGTGCTGCAAAAGGCCAGCGCGTTCGAGATCGCGCGTCATGCCAAGGTCTACGAACAGGGCGGCACGATTAAACAGGCCACTCTCGGTTGGGATGAGATGCGTCAGCAAACCGTCGTGCAACGTGAGAAGGAAAGCGCCAGCGATTACCGCTACTTCCCCGAACCCGATCTGCCGCCGCTGCACATCTCGCGCGAATGGGTCGAGGAAATCCGCCAGCAGTTGCCGGAAATGCCCGATGCCAAGCGTGACCGTTTCCTGAGCATGGGTCTCTCGCGTTATGAAGCCTCGGTGCTCGTCACGGAGCGCAGCGTGGCAGACTGGTTCGAGCAAGTGCTGGCGGCGGGCGCGGAACCCAAGAAAACCGCTAACTGGCTGCTCAACGAAGTATTCGCGCGGATGAACAAAGCAGGGCTGGATCAGGACGTCATCGGCACGATCAAGGTCACGCCCGCCGCGCTCGCCGCCCTGATCAAGCTGGTGGATGCGGGCACCATCAATAACAACGCCGCCAAGACCATCTTGGACAACATCTTCGAACAAGGTGGCGAACCGGCGGAATGGGTCAAGGAGCTTGGCCTTGAGCAGACTCGCGATGTGAGCGCGGTCGAAGCCGCCGTCGCCAAGGTGATGAGCGACAATCCCAAGGATGTGGATCGTTTCTGCGCTGGCGAAGAAAAAGTCGTCCGCTTCCTGATGGGGCTGGTGATGCGCGAAGGCAAGGGCAAATTCCCCGCCGATCTCGCGCAGCAAGTGCTCACCGAGAAATTGACCGCGCTGTGCGGCAGTAAATGAGAAGCTTACCCCACAATGCGCCGTTGTGGGGTATCCGCGTGATTACGCAATCAGCTCAAGGTGAGCAGGAAGTCGATGGCGAACATGATGTCTTGCGCCCGCTGATACAGTTCTTCCGCCGAGAATTCCACGGCAGCGCTGTACAACGGCAGTATCCATGCTTGAAGGTCTTGGACGAGTGCCCATTCAGCGGCAATCGTCAGTTGTTCGTCATCGGCAATCTCTGCGGCCTCGTGTGACGGCTCGATGCATTTAGGCTCCATCCCCGTCGCATCCTTTCATTATGCTTTGTTGTTTTGGTGGAGAAAGGCGCGGGGCAGTCGGGCGAAGCGACCATCATGCTCAAGTGGCTTGGCAAGCGGCAGCAGCCCGCAGGGCTTCTCCAAAAATTCGGATTTACGCGGCGTCTAAATGTCGAGGATTTCGATCTCGTCGCCATCTAGCTGCCTTTTGACGCGCTCGTAGAGATCTTCGGGAATCCCCGCTTTGATCGCTTCTAGGGTGTCATACACGTCTAGTTGGAAGTCGCCTTTATCCATCCCCATGTTTTCCCAACCCATGTTGGGCATATTTGGCGGGAAAGGCCAGTCATTGTTCCAGCGCTGTTGCTGACGTTCCCATTTGCGCTGCCAATTTCTGAGTTTGTTGCGCTGATGCTCCATCTGGTCTTGATGGTGAGTGCTGAAATTCCAATTCCAGCCGCCCCACCAGCTCGGTACATTGCCGCGATAAATCACGAGTTTGCCCTTGAGCGATTTGAACACTTGGAAGATGTCTTGCCACCGACGATCCGCGTTCTGATACTGACCTCGCGCCAACAGGCGACCTGTAAACCGCTTGAGCGTGTAGGAGGAGTCAGAACCAACCCGCAGCGTGATCTCGTGAAAACCCGCTTGTTGATGTTCGTGCGCTTCCACATACCGTTGCAGCGCTTGAACAATGGTCGAGGAGAGGTTATCTCCCGCCAACTCTTGTGCTTTCTCGAAGATGGGCATATCGGCATCAGCTACATAGATAGTTTTGTTCGGCATCATGGTTACTCTCCATACTCACTGTGCGTTTATAGTATAAATATACATATACGTAGAGTCAATATGGCAAAAATTCGATATCCACAGCAATCCCGTTGTGCTGCCGCTGTACGCTTGATCGTTATGGTCTAAGCCTAGAGCATCTGTGTAAACTGAATTTAAACGCGCAATCAGTTCTCTGGCAGGGAAACAGCGAACGTCGTCCCCGCGTTTGGCGTGCTGGCGACGCTGATGCAGCCCTGATGAATCTCGATGATTTTGTGGGCGATAGACAGCCCTAAGCCGCTGCCGCTGCTGTCCGTGCGCGTGCGGGATTTATCGGCTTTGTAAAAGCGCTCAAAGATATGTTCTTGATCTTCCGCCGAGATGCCGATCCCTGAATCTCGGATCGCGAATACGAGCTTATCGTCCTGTCGTTGCAGATTGATCGTGATGCTGCCACCTTGGGGCGTGAACTTGATGCTGTTGTGGATCAGATTGATCCACACCTGACTGAGCAAGTCCTCGTCAGCGGTGATCGTCGCTTCTTCGAGCGCCACGTCCAGTTCGATGGCTTTGGCTGTCCACTGTGGCTCACACGCGAGGATCAAGCGCCTGATCTGTTTATCCAGTCGGTAGGTGGTTGGTTCTACCTTGAGCTGCGACACTTCCAGCGAGGCCAGTTTCAGCAGGTTATCGGTGAGCTTGGAAAGGCGCATACTCTCCGTCTCGATGATGGTGAGATAACGCTTGCGATCCTCGTCGCTCACATGCTCATTTTGCAGCGCTTGCGCGAACCCGCGAATCGACGTGAGCGGCGATTGCAGCTCGTGCGACACGTTAGAGATGAATTCTTGCCGCATCCGCTCCAACTGGTTGAGTTCCGCCGCCATGTTGTTGACATTCTTCGTCAACTCGCTAATCAATTGGTTATCGCCATGCTGATCATCGATCTGCACGCTGAAGTCACCCTTCGCGATGCGCTGCATGGCCTCGATGATCGGGGCAAAAACGCCGATCCGGTCTTGCCACTGGCGCGGACGGTACACCCTGCCGATTGTCCCAATCACCAACCCGAACAAAATCACGCCGAGCAGCGTGTTAATGATCTGGGTGATCAACGCGGCGGGCTGAAGGCCGAACCACCGAAAGAGAATGCTGGTGACGGCGTAGACGGTAGCGACCATCGTGCCGAGCAAAAACAGCAATGCGCAGACGAAGATGAGCATTTGCCAGCGCTGCGGTGCGGTCGAGGGTCTGTTCCGATCTGTCGTTTCCGTCATTGCTCAACCTCGACCCGATAGCCTAATCCGCGAATCGTGCGTATCTGGAAAGCATAGCGTTCTGACGGGAAGCGTTCGCGCAGACGGTTGATATGCACATCCAGTGTGCGCTCGTTGCCGTCGAAATCATAGCCCCAGATTTCCTCGATCAGTTGATCGCGCGAGAGCGTTTTGCCCGGATAGCTGGCGAGTTTGAACAGCAACTCGAATTCCTTCAGCGGCAGCGTGAAGTGCTCATCGTCCGTTTTGACCTCGAAGGTCTTGCGATCCATCATCAGGTTGCCGACCTGCACCGTCTGCGAGGTGGCGATCCGGTAGCGCTTCAGCAGCGCTTTGACGCGCATCACCAATTCCAGCGGATCGAAGGGCTTGACCAGATAGTCATCCGTGCCGAGTTGGAAGCCGTGTACTTTGTCTTGCGTTTCACCCTTTGCGGTGAGCATCAGTAACGGGAAGTCGTAATCGGCGCGCAGCTGGCGGCACAGTTCCCAACCGTCCATATTCGGCATCATGATGTCGAGGATGACCATATCGACGGTCACGCTGTCCAGCATCGCGAGGGCATTGACGCCATCGACTGCCTCGTAGACCGTGAATCCCTCGTTCTGCAAAAAGACTTTGGCTAATTCGCGAATATGTGGATCGTCATCCACAATCAATACCTTGCTCATCTAGATCACAATGCTTTCAGGTTGGTTGGTCAAATTCGGTCGGCATATGCGGCCTATCCTAGCGTAGCAAACCAGTGTAAACCGAATTTAAACACGCCGAGTTACGTGCCAGCCAAGTTGTGTTGTATAATCCCCTTACGAGCAACTGCGCAAGTAGGAGGCAGCGATGCGGAAGCTGATGCTTTTCATCGTGGGGGCGCTCCTCGGCCTAGCGATCGGCTCGACGGTGGTTCTGCTGCTGACCCCGACTTCTGGCAAGACCGTGCGTGGACGTGCGAAAAGCCGCTATCAGGAAGCGGTCAACGTAGCGCGTTCGGCCTCCGATGCCAAACGCACGGCACTAGAAGCGGAATTAGCGCAGCTCACCGGCGTCAAGCTGAATGGCACTGGCAGCTCGAAAGGGCGCTAACCCCCACCCAAAAGCTTCCCAACTGACTTGTAAAAAAGGGGTTGTGGGAGCTTTTGCGTTTTCTAACCGGGCAAGATATAATTTTAATTGTTCCTATTTTCTCAAACTAGTTTATGTTGTTCTCTACTGCTCAATAATCAGGGGAACTATGACCACCCTCGACCAATATGCGCCTATTGCGGTGCTGCTCATTTTAACCACTGCCGTCAGTGTCCTAATCGCCTTCTTGTCGCGGCTGATGGGGCCAAACCGCCCGACAAGCCGTAAATTGGAACCCTATGAAAGCGGCATGGTGCCCATCGGCCCTGCGATGCGCCGTTTTCCGGTCAAGTTCTATTTGGTCGCGGTGCTCTTCATCCTGTTTGACATCGAAGTAGTGTTCTTCCTCCCGTTTGCGGTGGTGACACGGCAGGTCGGCTTATTTGCGCTCATCGAAATGGGTCTTTTCATCGGCATTCTGCTTATAGGCTACGTCTACGCATGGCGTAAGGGAGCGTTGGAATGGGAGTAGCGGGGAAGCTCGGCAATCTCGGGGTTGTGACGACGCGTCTTGAACAAGCTGTAAATTGGGGCCGCACCAACGCGATGTGGCCTATGTTGTTTGGTCTGGCCTGCTGTGCCATCGAAATGATGAGCAGCGCCGCCGCCAATTATGACCTCTCGCGCTTCGGCATGGAATTGTTCCGGCCTAGCCCGCGCCAGAGCGATCTGATGATCGTGGCGGGGCGTGTGACGCGCAAAATGGCTCCGGTACTGCGCCAGTTGTACGACCAGATGCCCAACCCCAAGTGGGTGATTTCGATGGGCGACTGCGCTTCGTGCGGTGGCATTTTCAATAACTACGCGATTGTACAGGGCGTCGATGAGATCGTGCCCGTAGACGTGTATGTGGCTGGCTGCCCGCCGCGTCCGGAGCAGTTGATCCACGGCATCTTGACCCTTCACGAGAAGATCAAGGGCGAGCACATCGCGGATTGGGCGTAAGCGCGCTCAGACAGACTGCCGTACGCTTCAATCGGCGTATGGCAGACATTACGTAGATGATGGTCGGCGCGTAAAGCGCTGTTGCTGTTCAAAAAGGGCATGATATGACGGAAGCATTTAATCCAGTCGAGTTGGCGAAGTTAACGCTCAAAGACGCCGTTCAAGATGTGGTCGAGTTTCGCGGTGAAACCACCATCGTCATCGACGCGGCGAAGATCATTGAGGCGTGTACGTTCTTCCGCGATACTGAAGGGCTGGAATACAACTTCCTTGAGGACGTGACGGGCGTCGATTACTACCCCGAAGAGCCGCGCTTTGCGGTCTGCTATCACCTGTACTCGATGGTGTTCAACCGCAGTCTGCGGCTGAAGGTCTACCTTCCTAGTGACGACCCCCGCGTGCCAAGCGTATGTAGCATCTGGGCGGCGGCGAACTATCAGGAGCGCGAAGCCTACGACCTGCTAGGCATCATCTTTGAAGGGCACCCGGATTTGCGCCGCATTTTGATGCCCGCCGATTGGGATGGTCATCCTCAGCGCAAAGATTACCCGCTTGGCTACGAGCAAGTACAATTTTCCTTCAACTACGACGATATCAATCGCATCAAGCCATACGCCAAGGAATAGGCGCAGGGCGATAGAATACGGGGTTAACTCATTATGGTCGAGAGAACGTCTGAAGATATTGCCAAGTTTGAACACGCGCTCGACGAGATTCACGACTCCCAGCGCGACAGTGCGATGGATGATGCGAAACGGGTGGCGCTCGGTGAACACTGGGAAGGCACGCTCGAAGAATATCGGCACTTAGTCTCGCCCAAGGCCTTCACGGGCGAAACGATGGTGTTGAACATGGGGCCACAGCACCCGTCTACGCATGGTGTGCTGCGTGTGCTGCTCGAACTGGACGGCGAAGACATCGTGAGCTGCGTGCCCGATGTCGGCTTCCTCCACACGGGCATCGAAAAGAACATGGAGGCCAAGACCTTCGAGCAGGCCGTCACCATGACCGACCGCATGGATTACCTGAACCCGATGGGGAACAATTTCGTCTACAACCTCGCCATCGAGAAGTTGTGCGAAATCGATGTCCCCGAACGCGCACAGGTGATCCGCGTGATGTTGGCAGAACTGACGCGTATCAACAGCCATCTCGTATGGCTCGGTACGCACGCCCTCGACCTCGGCGCGATGAGCATGATGCTCTATTGCTTCCGTGAGCGCGAAATGGTGCTAGATCTGTTCGAGCTGGTATCCGGTCAGCGCATGATGAGCACCTATTTCCGCCCCGGTGGTGTCTGGCGCGACCTGCCTGACGAATTCATCCCCACGCTGCAAAAATTCATCGATATTTTCCCGAAGCGCGTCGATGAATACGAAGCCCTGCTGGACAACAACCCGCTGTGGATCGACCGCACGCAGGGTATCGGCGTCATGACGCCCGAAGACGCGCTGCGCTATGGATGCAGCGGCCCTGTCCTGCGCGCGTCTGGCATCAACTGGGACATCCGCAAAGCCAAGCCCTATTCCGGCTACGAAACCTACAGCTTTGAAGTGCCGCTTGGCGAGCACGGCGATGTGTACGACCGCTTTATCGTGCGCGTGCGCGAACTGCGCCAGTCGGTGAGCCTCATCAAGCAGGCCATAGCGCGCTTGAAGCCGGGACCGTTCCGCACGACCAACCGTAAATACGCGCCGCCGCCGCGCGCCGAACTTGGTCGCAGCATGGAAGCCGTGATCCACCACTTCAAGCTGTGGACAGAAGGTTTCAAGGCTCCCAAGGGCGAAGTCTACGTGACCATCGAAAGCCCGCGCGGTGAACTCGGCTGCTATCTCTCGTCAGATGGCGGCACGCGCCCACACCGCGTTCACTTCCGTACGCCGTCGTTCGTGCATCTCGGCGCGCTGGCGCATATCTCGTCGCACTCGATGTTGGCGGACTTGGTTGGTATCATCGGTAGCATCGATATCGTGCTTGGCGACTGCGATAGGTAGCCCACCCGATTTTGTCATCTCCTCCCGACAGTGTTCGAGAGGAGATGCTAGGCGACAGCATCGCGTGAAAAGACGGTCTGTTAGTAACTTAAAGTTGATCGTTTGGTAAGCTCAGGTACTATTGAAGGCGAAAAAACGCTTACGAATTTAATCGCCCATTCCCGCGATTAGCGCAGGTTCATCCAACGGAGCATTCTCGTGCTGGCAGACAAGCATCAAGAGCGAATCAGCAAGATTCTCGCGAAATATCCCGATAAGCGGTCGGCGGTCATGCCGATCTTGTACATGGCGCAAGAAGAATATGGGTGGGTCAGCCCTGAAGCCATCGAAGAAGTGGCGGACATCTGCGAATTAGATCCCACGCAAGTGACTTCCGTAGCGGGCTTCTACACCATGTTCCGCGAGACGCCCAAGGGCAAATATTGGTTGCAAGTTTGCACCGACTTCCCCTGCGCGCTGCGTGGTGCGGAGACTTTCCATCACGACTTGCTCAAGGAATTGGGCATCGAAGAAGGCGAAACCACCAAGGACGGCATGTTCACGGTCGAGCATGTGATGTGCCTTGCCGGTTGTGACCGCGCCCCGATGTTGCAATGCAACTTCCACTTCCATGAAAACCTGAACATGGACAAGATGAAGGAACTGCTGGCACAGTGGCGGGCGGAAGCGGAAAAAAAATAGGGCGGCGAACGCCAAATGGCTGACCAGATATCATGATTGAAGTACGCACGCTCACCCTTGATGACTACGACGCCATGATGACGGTGTGGAAAGCCAGCGGGTTGAAGATTAGACCCACCGGACGCGAGAGTCGGGAACAGATGGAACGACAGATGAGCGTTGGTGTACAGACTATTCTTGGTGCGTTTGTCGATGGTCAGTTAGCGGGTGTGGTGCTGGCGACCCATGACAGCCGCAAAGGTTGGATCAACCGTCTAGGCGTGGCGGACGCGTATAAGCGGCATGGGGTTGGACGTGCTCTTGTGCAGGCAGCGGAAGACTGCCTACATCAGCAGGGCATTACTGTCATCGGTGCGCTGGTCGAGCACCAGAACGAGGCCAGCCGCAGTCTGTTTGAAAGCGAAGGGTTCGAGATCGTACCCACCTATTATCTTTCGAAACGAGATCGCCCGGATGCTTGACGTACAGCCATCTCTCACACCGGAAGCCAGCGTACCAACGCCACCCGCTCTGCCAGCCGTCGAACCGCCCGATCAAGCGGTGCCCAACGCGCTGCGCGGGCTAATGATCATTGTCCTGATCGGGACGGCGATTGTGTTAGTGGCGCTGCTCCTTTTACAGTGGCCCATCGTCAAGCAGGCTGGCCCACCAGCCGATTACGGGCCGCAGTTTCAGCGCATTCTGGTAGTGGGCGAAAGTTCGCGGGGCATCGTCGGGGCGATAGTCGATGTCAGCGTGTACGCGATGCTGATCGCCGCCATCGTGCTGGCGGTGCGGACGTTGCGTACAGGCCGCCGCGATTGGCTCTCCCCGTTAATCGTGGTCGGGTTGTTAGGGCTGGCCTACGTGACGGGCATGGTGCTGTATATCGGCCCGATGGTGGGCGCGTGCGGGTTCAGTTTGATCATTTTCGGCGGCTTGGTGGGATGGATTGCGTCCAATCCGGGGGATGAGCCGAGCGCGACGCCGAATGAGGAGTTAACTACTCCGGTTATGCATGAAGACTTATCTGATGAATCAACAAATGTAGAGTCGGGGGCGATGTAACATGGCTCAAAATTATCCGCGTATCTTATTACGTGACCTCGATATTCCAAATATCGCCAAGTACGAAGTGTACGCTGAGAATGGCGGTTATGAAGGACTGCGCAAAGCGGTATCGATGACACCCGATGAGGTGATCAATCTCGTCAAAGACTCGAATTTGCGCGGGCGCGGCGGCGCGGGCTTTGGCACCGGCGTCAAGTGGAGCTTCATCCCCAAGACCGAAGGCCCCAAATACGTAGTCGTCAACGCCGACGAGTCCGAACCGGGTACGTTCAAAGATCGCCAACTGCTGGAAAAGAACCCGCATCAGGTGATCGAAGGCGCATTGATCGCCGCCTATGCGATCCAAGCCTCAGCGGTGTATATCTACGTGCGCGGCGAATTCTGGGACATCGGCTACAACCTCGAAGCGCGGATCGAAGAAGCGCGCGCAGCAGGGTGGGTCGGGGAAAAGATCGGCGGTTCGAATTGGAACTGCGAAGTCTATATCCACTGGGGCGCGGGCGCGTACATTTGCGGTGAAGAAAGCGCCATGCTCAACAGCATTGAGGGCAAGCTCGGTCAGCCGCGCGTCAAGCCGCCCTTCCCGGCGATCAAGGGTCTGTACGACAGCCCGACTGTGATCAACAACGTGGAAACGCTGGCGAACGTGCCGCCGATCCTCGTGAACGGTGCGGCGTGGTTCAAGACGATGGGCACGGAAAAAAGCCCCGGCACCAAGATTTTCTGCATGAGCGGTCATGTCCAGAATCCCGGCAACTACGAATTACCGCTCGGCCTCACCTTCCGTGACCTGCTTGAAGTCGCTGGCGGCGTCAAGGACGGCAAGAAGCTCAAGGCCATTCTGCCTTCCGGCGCGTCTGGCCCGCTGCTGCCCGCCACCGATCAGGTGCTGGACTGCAAACTAACTTATGAAGATGTGGCTTCGGTCGGTTCTGTGCTCGGTTCGGCCTCGGTCATCCTGTTGGATGAAACCACCGATATGGTCTACGCCGCCTACAAGATGATCAAGTTCTTCCGCCACGAAAGCTGCGGTAAATGCACGCCCTGCCGTGAAGGCACTTATTGGTTGGAACAGCGTCTCGGCGCGATCTACCATCACAAGGCGACTCCCGCCGATGTGGACTTGATCGAGAATGTAGCCAAGCAGATTCAAGGCAAGAGTTTGTGTGCGTTAGGCGACTTCGCCACCAGTCCGGTGATGAGCGCCCTCAAGTACTGGCGCAGTGAATTCCTCGCCTATACGTCAGAAGCCAAGCCAGCCGCCGGAGCGAAAGCCGCGCCAAAGGCCGCCGCGAAAGCCGCCGTACCAGCCGGTGCGGGGGACTAGCAGCCAGCACAGTTACTCTCGGAAAATAGTAGGGCGGGTGTATCAACCCGCTCTATTGTGGAGAGATAAAGGGAACGCGAGTGGCGAACTATTACGATTGGAATCCGGCGGGCAAAGATAAGCCTAAGAAGCCCTCGGAAGCAGCAAACGATCAACCTGAGTCATTACCACCAGCGCTGCCGGAAGAGGTAACTTCTGCTGCGCCTATGGAGTCTCAGACGGAAGTTGCGGACAATCAATGGTCGCCGGATGTGATCGCCGCCGAGGTATCATCCTTGCCCTCGCTGCCTGAGGTGGAAGACACGACTACGCCGATAGACGCCGAGGATGAACTACATCCGATGTATCGCGTCGTGTCCGCCATGCTGGATGTGGACAGCACGGCAGAGGTACAAGATGAATCAGTGCCAGTTGAGGCGCAACCCACCGGAACGCCGTCCGAACCCGCGCCCACTGCAACCTTAGCAGACGCACTGCGCGAGGAAGGCACCGCCAGCGATGCAGATTTCCCGCCGCTGCCGACGCGCATTGATGAACTCACGCAAGCCATCGAGCGCTATCCGCAGTCGCCCGTCAATTATGTGCTGCGCGGCGAAGCCCATTGGGACGAAGGGCATGGGCGCGAAGCAGCCAAAGACTTCTTGGCGGCTTTGAAGTTGGCGGAAAGCCGCGATACGACGTGGGAATTCTTGAATCGCTCGTTCTTGGATCGGGCGCGTCAAGGGTTGCGGCGCTGTGGGTACGAAATAAACGACTTCGGCTGAGTAAAATATAGTTGTGATTTGTAAGTGTGGATAAGCAGTATTCCCGGAGCCTACCAAAAGGCTGTACGGATGCGATAAACTAGTGACACTCTGATTGATGGAAACTCCCGCCTGCCGGGTTCAACGTAGAGGCTTTTACGGAGGCTTGCATGACCGACCTCGTGAGGTTGTTTGTAGATGGCGTAGAACACAAGGTGCCGAAGGGGGCGAACCTTGTTGATGCCGCCAAGATGATCGGGAATGACATCCCGGTCTTCTGCTATCACCCCAAACTTTCGCCTGTCGGCATGTGCCGGATGTGCCTCGTCGATCTTGGCAACGCGCAGATCGTCAAGGAGACAGGTGAATTCCAGCGCGATGATAAAGGCGAACTCGCCATCCGCTGGTTCCCCAAGCTGCAAACGGCCTGCACCACCTTCGTCACCGATGGCATGGCGATCCGCACCAACACGCCGCAGGTGACGGAAGCCCGTGACGACATTATCGAATTCTTGCTGACCAGCCACCCGCTGGATTGCCCGATCTGCGATAAGGGTGGCGAATGCCCGCTGCAAAACCTGACCATGCGTCACGGCGCAGGGACAAGCCGCTTCACCTACGAAGAGAAGATGCACCTCGACAAGCACTATCCGCTTGGCGATCTCATCTATCTTGACCGCGAACGCTGCATTCAGTGCGCCCGCTGCACGCGCTTCCAAGAAGAATTGGTCGGTGATGCGGTACTTGGCTTCCACGAGCGCGGACGCCGCCTCCAGATCGTGACCACCAGTGATCCTGAATTTGACACCTATTTCAGCGGCAACACAACGGATATTTGCCCCGTCGGCGCGCTGACCACCGCTGACTTCCGTTTCGGTGCGCGTCCGTGGGAACTCACCGAAGTGCCGAGCATTTGCCCGCACTGCCCCGTTGGCTGCAACATCAGCGCCACCACGCGCTTGGATCGTGACGCGGGCGGCAAGACCATCGTCAAGCGCATCATGCCGCGCCAGAACGAAGAAGTCAACGAAATCTGGATTTGCGACAAAGGCCGTTTCGGTCATCACCACAGCCGCAGCGCTGACCGCCTCACCCAACCGATGATCCGTCGTGATGGTGCGCTCGTCCCCGCGACGTGGGAACAAGCTTACGCCGCCATTGCCGACCAGATCAAGATGGCGGAAGCCAGCGTCGGCGCGGTTGCTGGCCCCATGCTTTCCAACGAAGACTTGTGGGAACTACGTCGGCTGGTCAAAGCGACGGGCGGCGATAAGCTCGGCGTGTGGCCCTATCACATGACAGGTGCGGCGCTCACCGCGCAAGTTGGCGTCGGCACGGGCACCAATTTCAAGAACTTGGGCAAGGGCAGCACCATCGTCGTGGTCGCTTCGGACATCGAGGAAGAAGCTCCTGTCTGGTATCTGCGCATCAAGGCCGCGCGGGATCGTGGCGCACGCTTGATCACCCTCAATGCCCGCCAGACCGAGCTGGATCGCTGGGTACGCAAGGCGGATCGTCATCTCTACGCGGCGGGCGAAGCGGTTGCTGCCGTGAACGCGCTCGATCTGGGCGACGCACAGAACGTGATCATCCTCGTCGGTGGCGAAGGGCTAACCCGCGCTGGACACGGTGCAGTGATGCAGGCCGCCGCGCAAAAGTTGGTCGCCACTGGTCACTACGGCAAGGCCAACAATGGTCTGCTGGCAGTGTGGCCCGGTGCCAACACGCAAGGCGCGTTTGATCTCGGTTATACCAGCGAGACCACCGAAGCCATCCTCAGCAGCCGTCCCAAGGTGCTGTTCCTCGCGGATGCCGATCCAGTGGGTGAAGATGCTCTGAGCGCCAACCTGCTCAAGAGCGGTTTCACAGTCGTTGTCGAGATGTTCATGACCCCAACCGCCGCCGCCGCCGATGTCGTGCTGCCGCGTCAAGCCTTTGCCGAGCGTGATGGCTCCTTTACGAATGGGGAACGCCGCGTCCAGCGCTTCTACACCGCGCAGCAGCCGCTAGAAGGCACGCTGCCCGATTGGCGCATCTTCGCCAGCTTGCTCCGCACTTTGGACGGAACCCGCGTTAAGCTCTCCGCCGCTGCCGTGATGCAAGAGATCACGCAGAACGTGCCGAGCTACGCCAGCGCAACGTACGCAAAGTTGGCGGAAACCAAGCCGCAGTTCCCCGATGTGGGTGGTGTTGACCTGTATTACGGCGGCACGGCCTATAACAACGAAGGCGGGCTAGGCGTGCAGTGGGCGACGAGCAGCGAGCAGGGCACCACGCCCGTGCTTGAAGCCAGTGCCACCGCTCCTTCACTGCCAGCGCGTCAGACGGGTGAACTGCTGATCGTGCCGATTAAGGAACTCTACGACCGTCAGCATGAATTCGCCGCCAGCGAACATCTGATGGCGGCGCACATCGACGCGCCCTATATCGCGCTCAACGAGCAAGAAGCGGCCTCGCGTTCGCTGACCAATGGCGAAACCGTCGCGGTGAGTTACGCCGCCGAAACCGCGCAGGTCGCCGTCCGCATCGATAACACCGTCCCGGCAGGCATTGCGCTGATCGGGCGTCACTTAAGTACACAACCTACTCCTGCTGTTCCGGTCGTCGGCACAGTCCGGAAAGTCGAGGTTTTAGCCAATGCTTGAACAGCTTCAACAACTGCTCGGTTATGATCCCGCCAAAGTCTTGGCCTGTACGGGGGGCTGCGAAGTCCTCCGTGCCATCGTCCTCAGCGCGTTGATTTTCTTCACGCTGTTGACGGGCTTTGCGTACACCACCGTCTTGGAGCGCCGCTTGCTGGCCTTCTTGCAAGACCGCATCGGCCCCAACCGCGCTGGCCCGCTCGGCTTGCTGCAACCTGTCGCGGACGGCCTCAAGCTGATCTTCAAAGAAGATGTTATTCCAGCGGGTGCTGACCGCACGGTGTACGTCCTCGCGCCGATCATGAAGACGATCCCCGCGCTGCTGGTCGTCGCGACCATACCGCTCGGTCCGCCAATTGTGTTGCCGTGGTTCGATGGCAACTGGTACCGCATCCCGCTTGATCTGGCGAATGTGAATGTCGGTGTGCTATACATCCTCGCGTGGCTCAGTCTCGGCACCTACGGCATTGTGCTGGCGGGTTGGTCGAGCAACAACAAGTACAGTATGCTCGGCGGACTGCGTGCCTCGGCGCAAATGCTCAGTTACGAATTGAGCCTCGGTCTGACGATGGCAGTGCCGATCATGATCACTGGCTCGATGAGCGTCGCTACCATCATCGCCGCACAGGGTGGCGTGCCCATCCTCGGCTGGTTCGTGTTCCAGAACCCCGTGTCTGCGTTGATCTTGTGTATCGCGCTGCTGGCGGAAGTCAACCGCGCGCCGTTCGACTTGCCTGAAGCTGAGTCGGAACTCACGGCGGGCTACCACACCGAGTACAGCGGCATGAAATTCGCGCTGTTCTTCATGGCGGAATACATCAGCATGATCTCGGTCAGCATGATCGCGGTCGCTATGTTCTTCGGTGGTTATCACTTCTTCTTCGTTGACCAGATTCCGCTGCTTGGCCCGTTGGTCTACATCGTCAAGGTGATCATCGCCCTGTCCGTGATGATCTGGGTACGCGCCACACTCCCACGCATCCGCTACGACCGTCTGATGGCCTTCGGCTGGAAGTTCATGCTCCCCGTCGCGCTGTTAGCAGTAGGCTGGACGGCTGTATCGTTGGTGATCGGTGACTCGTTGAACAGCAGCTCGGCCTACATCATCAGCTCGATCATTTTCCTCGTCGTGGTGTTGATTGTGGGTGCCGTCATCTGGCGTCCAAAACCCGACATGCGAGGCGATGTGGTGGCACTGCAAGAGCGCGGCGCGGGCTGGATGATCCTGACTATCGTGGGCGGGCTGTTGAGCATCCCGTTCCGGCTATTCGGGTTCATCGGCAGTGTGTTGCGTAATCTCGCACCACGCAGCTAATATCGGATCAATCATGGTGGGCGGGGTGACTATCCCCGTCCAGCGAAAACCAGATCATCGGTTTATCGTGTGGGGTTAGGAATATGAACTTTCTACGTGAAATTATGAAGGGCTTTGCGACGACCGGCAGCCACCTGTTGCAAGACCCCGTGACTATTAGCTACCCTGAGCAAGAACGCCCCGTGCGTGAACGCTTCAAGGGTCGCCATCAACTGAAACGCTATGACAACGGCCTCGAAAAGTGCATCGGTTGCGCCTTGTGTGCGGCGGCTTGCCCCGCCGACGCGATCTGGGTCGAGGCGGCGGAAAACACCGACGAACAGCGCTTCAGCCCCGGCGAGCGCTATGCCAAGACCTACGAGATCAACATGCTGCGCTGCATCTTCTGCGGTTATTGCGAAGATGCCTGCCCGACCGAAGCCATCGTCCTTGAGCATGACTACCGCTTGGCTTTCACCAACCGCCGCGACGCGATCTACACCAAAGACATGCTGATCGTGCCGCCGCCGGACGGCAAACCCGCCACGCCGCAGACTGTCGAACCCGGCGTCTATACACGCTCGATCCCCGATATGGAAAATCCCAAGTAATCACACATCACAGGGCGCATCGTTAAGGTGCGCTCTGTTTACTCATCCTCCACCAGCCGCTTCAAACATTCAATAGAGCGCCGCAAGCTCTCACTATTTTCAGCCGCTTGGTCAGGATTCCAATGATTACTGGCAAAATCAATCAGACTTGCCGCGTAAGCAATGCCTGTTGCGCGTCCGCTGCCTTCGCGGGGCACCATATTGGCAATGATCGCCCGCTTCTTCGATTTCCGTGCCAAGTTCACCATTTCCAGTTTCGGATCATCCAACGCTTCAGGGTCTTTAGGAACTAGCGCGACAGATACTCCTAGAAACCGTGCAATATTCTCGCGGTCGGCAAGAAACCACGCCTCCAATTTGCGTACTGCGATCCGAAAGCACATGGTATCAGCAGGGTCAGCTAACCATGCATTCTTGGCTTTGACAGCGCAATCAAAATCAAGATCAAGGTCAACGAGGACAACCCACGGGCTGAATTGCGCGGCCTGATTATAGTTTACTAGGCGCTTGAGGAGATGCTTTTTGTTCTCAATAGTGACTATCTGACTTGGCTCAGCCTTGATATGCGCAATAAGCTGAGCAAGAGCAGCCTGATCTGTAATCCCTTCCACTACGCCAGATACGGAAACAGGCATTATTGCTTCTCTGCAAATAGTGCAAGCTGAAACACATTTTTCGGCTCAGTTAGCGGCAACACGGCATCTGCCAGACTCAGATCACCACCCACTAATCGTGTGATCTCAGGAATATCTAGTGCAAGTTTTACTTCAGTTCCCTCCTGTGTGGGACGAAACACAAGTACCTCGTCAAATCCGATGCCCTCGTCTCGCAGAAGATCATTTGAGTGGGAACTCATGAGTATCTGTCGCTGAAATTTGTTATACGTTGAAGCGAATATTTGTGGAAGCCTACGAATGATGCTTGGATGTAGAGATAATTCTGGTTCTTCTAGCAATAGAGGGCCAGTACCATCCAGAATTGACCATAATAACCCCATCAAACGTAGCGTACCATCCGAAAACTGATCTTCATTCAGCCAAATGCCCTGAGGCCGCCAATGTTGATACTTTGCTTGAAGATGAGGGATACCACGTTCGTCCTTTTCAAGTCTCAGATCAATTAGCTGTGGAATGGCGATTTTCAGTGCATCTTTTATCTTCCTGAGACGAGCTTGCTGCGTAGGTATTTTCGCGGTCGCCATCTGTTCAAGGAAATCACCACCAAACGGATCATCACTACGGTTGACGCTACGTTCAGGCTCTCGAACCAATTGAGGAACGATATGTAGGTATCGTACTGCTTGGAAAAAGGTAAAGACATCCCGAAAACTGCGGTTGGCGTTGACCTGCTCTACGTAAGTTTGCGTCAGCCTTTCAGGATCATTTTTGTCGTTCTCATCGGGACGATTGAGGACAATTCGATCATTATGTTTGACCAGTTCTGCGCTGATCTGAGGTCGCCTTTGCCTGTCCTGATTGAACGTAAGCTGATAATCCCACACTTCCTGTGTGTCATTATCTATCATTTGAACATGAAGGGTAATGTCAGATGATTCTCGGGCAGACATACATCTCAATTTCGAGACGCCACCTCGCTTTTGCACAGCTTGTTGGAATCCCCCACCAACCGCCACCAAATCATGCAGAAATCGAAACACGTCTAGAAAGTTGGACTTACCTGATGCGTTAGGACCAACCAGAAAAGCGCGACCTTGCAGTGCCACGTTAACATGCTTGAAGTTGCGCCAATTTTTCAGTTCAACCTGTGTGAAGCGTAACATGCGGAATCCTCAACATACATCCTATGCCTCAAACCCATTGTATAACGAGCCACACCCCTTTTCTAGTTGCGGCTAGGGAAGTTTCACGCTTTTGGCCTCTGGTGCATCGGCATCTCCGCGCCCACCGAATCCGCCGGATCGAAATACGTCTCGCACTGCGCATATAGCTCGAAACACTTCGGCACGCGGAGTTCGTGACCTGTGTGCATCTCCGCTGGCAGCGCATCACGGCTGAAGAAGCGCGCATCTAGACATTCGATGCCGGGGCTTGGTGTCAGAATCGCGCATTCCACGAGAAAAACCGGATGGATGAGATGTACTTTGCTCTGCGATCCCCACGGTCTACCATCAAACACGCCGAGCAAGCGCACGACTCGCCCGCGTAATCCTGCTTCTTCCCACAGTTCACGTAGCGCACCCTCTGCGATGGTCTGCCCGATCTCCACCAGACCACCCGGCATCGCCCACCGCCCATTATCTCTCCGCTGGATCAGCAGGAGTTCTCCGTCAGGATTAAAAACCGCCGCATCGACGCCGATAGCGGGCGAAAACCGCAACCACGGTTCAGCGCTAAAAATCTCCTTCACCACCGCCAAATCGTTCTCATCAACCAGCGCTGCCACTTTCGCCGCCAACGCCATCAACTCATCCGCGTGCGCCGCCAGATACACATTTTCAGCGAATCGCTTTTGCAGCGTCGCGATCCCACGTATTTCGTCGGCAATCAAGTACAACGCTTGCTTTAAATCAGGCATGTTCCACCTTGACCAGTTCACCGTAATGCTCAAGTATGGCGCGTGCCGCCTCGATCACGTGAAAGCGTAGCTCAATCGGCTCGATCACCTCGGCCTTGTTCCCCAACCCTAGCACCACCCGCTGCGCTTCTTTCAGCCGTTCGAACTTCACGCGGATGGTCGTCCAGCCCGCCTCGTCCTGCTCTCCTAGTTTCTCGTAGTTACCTTCCATATACCCCGGAAAATACGAATACGCATCCGCATGAACCCGCAGCACCACGAGGCACGGCGGCGACATCGCATACGCATCCCGCTCGAACTGCGCGGTCGAAGCTTGCCAGTATGCCGCCAGATCGAATGCCGCCGGACGCTCGAAATGCTCATCCCGCATCGTCACATTTTGTAGCCGCCCGATCCGGTAACTGTGCATTTCTTGCATCGGCGCGTCCGGCTTTTTCGCCACCAGATACCAGATATTCGCCTTCGCCACTAACCCATACGCATCCACCACGCGTGATTTTGCCTGTCCCTTGACGGGTGTATAGAACACCTCCACCCGCCGATCCTCCCACACGGCTTGCTGAAGCGTCGGCAGCAGCGCCAGCGGCTCGACTACCTGAAACCAATTCGCGGAGTCGATGTGGAAGCGTTGCCGCAGCCGATCTACTTCCGTTTGCTGCGTCGATGGCAAACTAGCGAACAGCTTGAGCAACGAATCCGTTTTCGTCAGTCCCAAATCCTTGAGCGGATTGGTATCGCCTGTGACGAACAGCGCTTGGATGTCTTCGCGCATCAAGCCCGTCAGCGAAGGGCGGTACTGCTCATCCAGATACACGCCGCCCATAGGCCCGCTCTGCGTATACACCGGAATGCCCGCCGCGCTCAACGCATCCAGATCGCGGTAAATCGTGCGCTCGGAGACTTCCAACTGCCGCGCTAGGGTCTGCGCCGTCATGCGTCCCTTGGAATACAGCAGCAGCATGAGAGAAATCAACCGATCCGCGCGCATTACGCTACCTCACCGATCACCAATCCGAAGTGGGTCATTATATCCCTGACAAAGGATGTCAGGGATAGGAGTCTATACTGATAAAGTAAGGTTTAGAAAGGCTAGGGATAATCTCATGAACAGCATCGTTAAGGAAGATTTCGAGCTTCTGCACGGTACGCTTGGTATGCGCGGACAGATTCTGGATGTGCTCTCCGATGCCGACCTCAGCTTTAAGATCGCTGGCAACCCGACGCTTGGCGAACTCTGCGTCAATAACGGCGAAGTCGAGCGCTCCTATGTGGATTCGTTCAAGACCTTCAAGCAAGACTGGTCATATCGCAACACGGAAGCCGGTCTCGCCACCAGCGTTGCACGGCTGAAAGCATGGCTCAACGCGCTGGACGCCGAGCTAGATGCAGCCTTATCTGCCCTTAGCGAAGAAGACGCCACGGGCAAGATGATCGAACGCGGGTTTCCTGTCCCGCCCAAGATTCAGGTGCAAATCCTGATTCAAGCGCAGTTGATCTTCTACGCAAAAGTGGTCGTGTACTTCAACGCGATGGGCAAGCCCCTCACCGATCAACTCCGTGACTGGATCGGCTAATCTCAACGGATAGCCTCACTCAACTCCGTCTTGCTCAAGGCGGGGTTGAGTCGCTAGGTCAGCAGGTGGCGGTTCTGCGGACGACAGCGGTTGTTCATGTTCTATCGGCGGCCTATCCTTAAGGCTGAACTGTGGCAGCCGCGCCCCGTTGCCGTTGACCGAATGCAGCACATCGTTGATCTTCTTTTCCGCGACCAAGCGCAGTGCTTCCCGCGCTTGCTCACTCTTCGCCAATCGCAGCGCCTGCTGATACTCGCGCTCAATCGCTTGCAATGCGCGGCCCGTCTCCCTCACCACCGCTGGCGTATTCCGCACCGCGTTCAGGATGCGTTCTTTCTCGCGCTGCATCGCCGTGATCTCTGTCTGCTGCTTGCTATCCTCGGAAATCCGCTTACGTTCCTCGTTGATGGTGATCTGCGCGAACTCGTCCCGCAGTTCTTGCACTTTGGCTTCGGAAACTTGCAGACCAGCCCGCAAAAATGCCTTCGCCGCGCGGTCGATCCGGTGTCGGCGGACGAGCAGCAAACAGGCGAAAACCAACCCTGCAAAAATCAACACGGGAATCATGTTCAGACGCACGGAGTCAAGGAGCGGTTGTAGTATCTCTAAAAGGTTCACACCATCCTCAGTGATGAACTATTGGTGACGTGCGTAGACCGAGCTATCAAGACTTGGCTTGCTCAAGTAGCTCAAGGATTTTGTCCATCACGAACTTGGCATACACCTGCTGGATGGCGGGCGACATGATCTTGCCGGAGAAGCTCTGGGCGATCCGCTCGATGTCCACTACGGCGACGCCCGTGATCTCCGCCAGTTCCGTGAACAGCGTGGCGCGGAGTTTCGCCAATTCCTGCTTGAGGATGTAGTCACGCGCTTTCAAAGCCACCTCGGAAGAAAGCCGCGCTTCCTCGCGCAGGTATTTCACGTAATTCTCGGTGACTTCCGAAATCATACGCTCACGCTGCACTGCCATCGCCCGCCGATCCGCACGGGTAGCCTTGTAGTCTTGCAGCGACCGGATCAAGTTGCGTTGTAGCCCTTGCGTAGCCTCGATCCATGCGATGTCTTGCTGATGTACGACGTTGTAACTTGGGCTTGGGACGGGCATGAGGGCGTTTGACGCTTCAAGTTGTTGTTGAGGACTAGGTTCATCGGGTTCTTGGCCTTGCGCCAATTTGCCGATGTCGATTCTATCGTCACTCACAGGGGTATTCTCCGCTATTCACTACCAATACGGTTACTTACATACTGACCCCAACGGTCAGCGCACAGGATACGCGGTTGCCAGCCTAATTTCAAGACTAACCGCGAATCAGCAGCGTTTACTCATAATGCGCTAAGATCGCAGCTAGGGATGTCGTAACCTTGGACGTAGACTGTGTTGGGATGAGAAATCAAAATGCCAGACTGAATCTAGCTGGCGTCTGTATGTGGGATTGGTAGCTTGCCATGTCGCGTCCGGCAACCGTGGGTGAGTGTTTCCCCCTACACATTCTTGTGAAACACTACCCACGTCGCTTGCCAGTCGGAACGGACAAGGGAGTAATCAGGTTAAACCTTGCTGGTGGAAGACAGCCGCTAGTCCTTGCGTATCACGAGCGTTGGCGCTGGCACGAACTGCCCGACCACCGCCAGCAAGTGCTCCGGCAAAAATGGCTTGCTGATGAACGCCGACATCCCAAAGCGTTGGGCGATGCGCGCTTCGGCTTCACCCGTACGCGCCGTCACGGCGATGATCGGGACGGAACCGAGCTGTTTTTTCAGCGTCAGTGCCATCACCCGCCCATTAATGTCAGGCAGGTCGAAATCCATCAGGATCAAACTTGGCGGTTCCGCCCGCGCCAACGGCCCGGCCTGTAAGCCTTGAAGCACATGCTTGACTGTGTAGCCAGCCGACTTCAAAATACGGATGGTCATGTCCGCGTTTTCTTGGTTGTCTTCGACGAGTAGGATGTATGACATGCGCGCCCCCGACGCCCGATAAACGGGTCAGTCTCGATCTATAAAAGGTATTTATTCATAACGCCAGCAAGCTGGTCGATCATGTATGGTTTGGTGAGAACTTCGGTACAGCCAGCTTCTAGGCACTGCTCTTTTTCTGCTGGTAAAGATAACGCAGTTACCGCGATAACGGGGTGGGTATAGCCTTGTTCGCGGAGATGGTGGACGAATTCGAACCCTTCACGGCTGCGCTCCAGCATCATATCGACCAGCACCAACGCCGGTTCTTCGCTAAGGATTGGCGTCGCTTCATCGACATTCTTAGCGATCTTGAGTTGATGCGGAGAGTTGCGCAGGTAGCGCGCCACTAAATCGGCATCGGTAGGGTCGTCTTCAACGTAAAGAATGAGCATGAGGTTCCCTTATTGAACAGTAGTTACCGGATCAGTGGCGGCGGGCAGCAGTTTTTTGACTGTCTCCAGCGCTTGATCAGGCGTGAACGGTTTACTGAGTGCGACAACAGCATTGCCTTCCAGCGGTAGATCGGCGTTGTCGTAGGCCGAGCAGATGATGACCGGAATATGCGCCGTTTGCTCATCGTTTCTGAGCTTGGCTAACACTTCCTTGCCACTCACAGTCGGCAGGTGCATATCAAGAATGATCAGGTCAGGCAGCGTGCTGATGGCAATATCGACGGCCTGATCGCCGTTGTCGGTGTCAATCACCACATAGCCGACGCCTTCAAGCGTGGTGCGCATCAATGTGCGCGTGCTAACTTCGTCTTCGACCAGCAGAATCGTGTAGACGCTCATCACGTCCATCGCGGTCTGTTCAATCGAAGCATTGCTGAAGACTTCGAAGGCAGCTGTCAGTTTGTGCGGTGAGGTCGATTCAACATCCGGCATCTCGGCGGGTGCCAGCGGCAGGGTGAACGAGAATACGCTGCCCTTGCCGAGTGCGCTCTGGACGGTCAGTTCGCCACCATGCAGTTGCACGAGCTGCTTGCTGATGTCCAGACCGAGACCAGTGCCTTTCAGTTGGCGCTGCATATCGTTGTCTACTTGCTTGAAGCGGTCGAAGATCGTGGCTACGGCTTTCTCTGGGATGCCGATGCCAGTATCGATCACCGATACGCGCACAAAATCATCTTCGGCACGTGCTTGCAGCGTGACCGAACCCGTATCCGTGAATTTGATCGCGTTGGACATCAAATTCAGCACGATTTGCCGGACGCGCTGTGCATCTGCCATCACGGCAGGCAGGTCGTCGGGGAAATCAGGGCGAATCTGGATGGGTTTCTCTTTCGCCAAGCCGACGGAGGTGGCGATCACGCCTTTGAACAACTCGCTTAACGAAATTGGAGTACGATGCAAATCCAGCTTGCCCGCTTCGATCTTGCTCAGGTCGAGGATGTCGTTGATCAGGCCGAGCAAGTGCTGACCGTTGGTCATGATCAACTGAATATCGCGTTGGTACACGGCTGGCAGTTTCTCATAGTCATACATGTGCGGCATACTCAGCATCGAGCTGGTGTAGCCGATGACCACGTTCAACGGGGTACGCAGTTCATGGGACATATTGGACAGGAACAAGGATTTTGCCTTGTTGGCTTGCTCTGCCTGAGAACGCGCTTCGATCAGGTGCTCATTCGCTTGCGCCAGTTCGTTGGTACGGGCAGCGACGCGCGCTTCCAACGTCGCGTACGAAGCCCTCAGTTCATGCAACATGCGGTCAAACGCCGTCGCCAACTGCTGGATTTCGTCGTGCGAGTGCAGCGTGGGGAGCTGCACATCCCATTGACCTTTACCAATCGCTTCTGCGACGCGGGAAAGCTGCTGTACAGGGCGCACGATCAGCCGCGCACTGAGTAGACCGATCACGCCTGCTGCCAGAATGGTCGCGATCAAGAATCCGAGGATGGCAGTGCGGGCGCTTTCTACTGAACTGAGCAAACTGTTGATCGGCTGCTCATAGATGATCGACCAGTTGATGTTATCAATCGAGGGTGGCGTCACCTTGGCGAAAGTTTGCACGTTGTCGGGGCGGTCAACCGAGCCGAACAATTGCCCGGAAGCCTGCTGCTGCGCCAAGATCGGGCCAGCATCATTAGGCTTGTCTTTGTACAGCGTCGCATCGCGCTTGAGGATCGACGCATACAACTTATCGGGATCAGGGTTCACCAAATAAGTGCCATCGGGCTTGACGACATACACGGATTGGTCGGCTGCATCAGCCGTGACTCCCGCCAGCACGCTCCGAACGTCGATGGTGATGGCGAGGACGCTTGTCATGCTGCCACTGCCCGAATACAAAGGCGTCGCATACGTCATGATCGGGATGTACGGCTGCGTGATGATGTACGAATTAACGACTTTGTCCTTGCTCAGATCGACGTCAGATACGAACACCTGCCCCGACATCATGCTAGACGCGGAAACAAAGTAATCGGTCGCGTCCAAAGTGACCAGATCGTCGTGTACGACAATCCTGTCGCTGGCATCTGCGCTGAGACTCGTGTCTTGGCTAATGTGGATGATCTCTTTACCGTCCACGTTCAACACGCGAATATCGCGATAATCGGTGTTGGCGATGTACGAACTCAGCAGATCGCTCATGCGCTTGACGGAAGCATTATTCGCCATGTCTGGCAGCGCGATATCGGTAATGGCGCTCGCAAAACGGCGTGTTACCGGCGTTCGGCTGAGGAACAGCAGGTTGAGCTGAACACCCAATAGGCTGTCTTCCACGTTGGACTGCTGCAATTCAGCTTGACGGAAGGCTTCCGCTTTGGCCTTTTCGAACGATGTATCGATGGTCGTTTTGACCATGTACACGCCGAAGATGCCCGAAGGAATGAGCAGCACTGCCAAGAAGGCAACGATCAGTCTGGTTTGTAGGCTATTGCCAAGTAGTCGCAGCATAATTACCTATCATCTTAGAGTAAGGCGATGCACAACTCACGCTGTGCATCGCAATCTCGCCATTTCCAAACACGCGAAGCCTTAATCAGGCGTTATCGGCGTCCAACGCTTCGCTCAATCATCAACCACCAATGCGCACTGTGGGCGTCTGGTTATCATTCTCTGGCGAACCAGCCAGTGGGTCTGTCCATGTCTTGCCCGCGATATAGTCATCGATGTTAGCCGAGTCCACCACGGTGGAAGGCGTCATGACGTATTGCGGGACATCTTCGCCGCTCAAAATCTTGTTCATCGTGTCGATGACCGTCTCGCCAATCTTCGTGGGATAAACGCCTAACGTAGCCGTGAACTTGCCTTCTTTGATCAGGTCAAGCGTCGGTTGGTTGCCATCGATGGCGATGGTGTAAATGTCTTCGTTGACGATCAATCCCAGTTTTTCAGCCGCGATACCCGCGCCAATCGCCATCTCGTCGCTGTTGCCATAAAACAGATCGATATCGGGGAACTGGGTGAGCGCTTTCGTGGCGACTTCTTCACCACGTTCCCGCAGCCAGTCGGCTTTTTGCTCGCCAACGACATGCACGCCGGGGCATTCCTTCAGGCCAGCACGATAACCGAGTGTGCGTCGGCGCGAGAAAATGCTCTCGATGCCCGTCAGGATGAACACTTTACCTTTGGCCTTCTCGACCGTCGTGTTGTATTTTTTGGCAAGAAGTGCGCAGGTATATTTACCAAGTTTTTCCGCGCCGCCCCATTGGTCATAGCCAACGTAGGCATCTACCTTGCCGCTGCTTAACGGGGTAATGGAGTTATACATAACGAAAGGAATTTTTTGCTCGTTCGCCATTTTCACGGCGTCGATGATGGCATCGCCGGGGTTGGTCGCGCTGACTGCCGCTACGCCATCTTTAATCAATTCTTTGACCAGATTGACCTGACCCGTAAAGTCGCCTTCGCTTTCGGGCGCACGTGCTTCGAGCGTCCAACCCAAATCGGTAGCTTTGGCCTTTGCCCCGTCGATGATGGCGACATGGAAAGGACTTGTGTAACCCGGTGGCACGATCCCAACGCGGTACGCTTTGCCAGCTTGAGCCGACGAAACAGGTTCTACAGGGGTCGAGTCTTTGGCGCTAACAGGCGAAATGGTCGCACTGAACCCGATGGCAGCGGTGAGAACAACGCATAGGCTTATTTTGCGAAACATAACTTCCCCCTCTAACTTTAGTTTCTGAACTAAAGCATATCGGAGGATTCGCCGCCATTATTTCAAGAAAACATAACAGAATGACAATGATCGTTTAGCACGCGTGATTTGTGAGTGACAATGGCGGTTTTGTGATGACTTTAATCAATAAGTAGCACAAAAGTATTAATATGTCTTACGATATATTATACTTACTGACGCGATTCAGCCCGATAATGCTCTTGCAGAAGCCCGAAATTCTGATGCGAGATCGGGATCGCGCCCGTCTCATAACCAGCCACATCATCCGTGCGCCAACCGAGATCATCCGCCACCTCGATGATGGAGTCGTTGGCTGCTTCACGGGCTTGGCGGAGCGCCTGTCCACTCTGGATCGCTTCCGCCGAATGTGTGCCGTTTAGCCACCAGCGTCGCAGCCAGTACCAGCCTATCCACAGCCACGCGCCGCCCATGTACCCCGCTACCGGCACCAGATCGCGCCACGGCAGCGCCGCCCACGCGCCCGGACGCAGCGTGATGTACTGGTATAACACCATTTCCCATGTCACGAGATAGCTGAACAGCGCGATAAACCGTCGCAGCGGCGAATAATCGAGCAGTGCTGCCAGCGGCACGATCCACAGCACGTACCACGACATGTACCAGAACGAGGACACGAGCTGATAAAACACCAGAATCAAAGCCAGCGCGCGGATCGGGCGCAGCGGATCGCGATCTCGATACACGCTGTAAAGCTGCCACAGCCCGAAAATCGCTAACAGCGCGAAAGAGGTGCGCGAGATCAGTGCATTCGTGTTCGGCGTCCGCGATCCCGGTGCGTCAGATGGCTGCCCATCCAGCGCGGGGATCAACGTTTGCCGGATCACCGCCGCCGCCGAGCCAGTGTACATTTGAGAGCGTCGATCCAGACTCAGCACATCTTCGAGTTTGCCCGTCCAGAATGGCGCGGCGATCACGAAGAACAACGCCAGACCGAGCACACCACTGAGCACGACATACCGGATCCGCTGACTTGGCTTCAGATCGCGCAGGGCGACGACGGCGATAATCGCAATCAGCGCCAGCGGCACGAACTTGATCATCGCGGCAGCAAGGGCAGCCAGTGTAGCCGCGATATACCAGCGCCGCGCCAGCAAATACACGCCGAGCAGCATCACCGCTGCCATCAGTGTGTCGTTGTGTGCCCCTTCACCCGTCATCAGGATGATGAACGGATTCCACAGCCAGATATACAAACCGATCAGCATTCGGCGCGGTGCCAGTATGCGCAGCGTCAGTGCTACCAAGATGCCAGTGATCAAATAACCGAGGATTGCCACCAACTTGAACGCGATCACCGTCGCTGTCCGATCTTGCCCCGCCAAGCGCACCGTCGCCGCCGCGATCCATTCCCACGCTGGCCCATATGCGCCGGGGATTTGCTTCCACGCGGCGAATTCGTACAGCGGATCATCTTTCGCGACCTGTGCTGGCGTCACACGGAGCGGATTCTGCCCGTAGAAAACCGTGATCCGCCCGCGTATCGCATAATCAAACACGTCCGACGCATCGAACGTGTACATTGGCAGCAGCACGGCGTTGAACAGCAGCCCCGCGCCAATCAAGAATCCGAAGGCAGTCTTACTCCTGATCGATAGCCGATGTACCTGCCCAAGTCCCAACGCATACAAACCAAATAGCAGCGCGAATCCCGCCACGTAAATCAGCAAACTCTCCGGCGTCAGCTTGCTCAACGTCGCCATCGTGGCTTGCGGCTTATCACCGAATTCCGCGAGACTGTAGCGTTGCGTGAATCCAAAATAGAAAACAAGTACAAAGATGGTTGCATACGACGTCAACCATACCAGCGGCGGCAGTTCGGCAAGGCGGCTCGGCAACGGTTTAGATTGAACAGGCAGCATCATGATTTATCGCAGCACTTGTAAATCGAACGGGGCATCGATGAGGTCAAATGATACCCTGTCTTTCGGGTTCTTGACGGCGATCATCGTCACGCGGATATGACCCTGACTCGCAGGTGCATCCGAGCGAATTGGCAGACGGTAATCGTCACCGAAAATCTCACCAACGATCCAATTGGTCGTCGGGTGATTGCCATGTCCGGGAATGCTGTCAAATAATCCGTAGCCGTTGCCATTCGCGCCGATCACCTCGATCCGCACGAAGTAATCATCCGTAACAGGTCTTGATATACTCCAATACAGCGTAATAAACACAGCGCGGTCAAGACCTTCAATGGTATATCCTACCAATCTCACGCCCGACTGAAACTCGCGTGGAGTACGAATCGGATAGCTGTCTATCATGGCTGGCGGACGCTGATAGAAACCTGCGATATACGGCGGGATGACGAATCCAGCCAGTAACACGCCGACAACCACCACACCGATCAACCTTTCTCCGCGTCTTCCCAACTCCACCCATCCACTGACGAGCATGACGCATATCGCGCTCAACGCGGGCAGCAGATACCGCCCGTTCAGCAAATGGATCGTCTGGTAAAACAGCATCAGCGCCATCCCGCCCACGATCTGTGCTGCGACAATCATGATCAGCAAAATCGTCTGCTGCGGTATCTGCCGCCTGACGAATAGCCATCGTACGCCGCCTATCACCGCCAGCGCCAGCAGCCCGACGATCAACCCCTGTGCCCACGCTGGCAGCGCCACGTTGCCCCAACCGAACAAGCCAACGCTGCTGTGAACGAGGTAGCGCAGACCGTCCGGCACCAGCATCCACCCGCCATCGCTAGTCAGATTGCGCCAGATCGCGATCAGCATCGATTCGCCCTTCGCGCTCAGGTTATTGAACGGCAGCAGAATCCCCGGCACGCTGCCGAGCACGATCATGCTGACAATGCCTACCACGACTGCACCAACGATCAGCACGCCTCGCCGTCGCGCCTTCAGCACGATCACCACGCCGAACGGGATCAACATCAGCAGCAAATTCAGCTTGACCATCGCTCCAATGCCGATCACGAGCAGGATCATCATCCCCTCACGCAGCGACATCCCGACTCGCAGCGCACGCGCCAGCAGCCATGTGATCAACGTGCCGAGTGTCAACGTCAGCGCGTCATTCGTCACCATCGCCCCGTTGAACAGCGCCTGAGGCCACAGCGCAAATAGAAATGTACAAAGTACAAAGTGTTGAGCGCCGAGTAGGCGAAACAAACGATAAGCGAAGGCGACAGCAGGCAGCGTCATCAACAGTGTGAACAATCTCAGAAAATGCAGCGCCGTTTCATCGCGTTCGGCACTGGCACTCGGTTGGCTGCGGTGCAGCGCATAATTCACGCTGCCATTGTTCGCGTAAAACTGCGGATTACGATCAGGCAGTTGGAACCCGCTAGTATCCGTGCCGGAAATCCTCAGCATTACCGCCATCAATGCGTAATACAACGGCGGCTGAATTGCCTCTGGATTCTGGGTAGCTTCTTCTGTCGTGGGCAGCCGCGCCAAATTCGCCAGCGTGACGGCATAGCTGAAGTGGCCCGGTTCGTCATACGCTTCCCACGCGGGTACACTCAAACTGTAGTCGATCCCGATTCCCCAGCGCAGCAGCAGGATCGTCAGCACAGCAATCAACGCAGCTCTCGTGCTCATTTTGGCATCCTCAGCAAGCGCAGTCCCAACGCCGCGAGTCGCTGCTGCACCGGATATGGCATCATTCGCGCGACCACAGGCCATAACCGCAGAGCAAGGCTGAAGCTCAACCGCCGTTGACGCACCGCCTCTCTCATTTGCATGATCAGCGTTTGGGCGGGCTGAATCAGCGTCACCGGATGTCCGAAATCAGGCGCGTGCTGCGGATCAGCGACCCATTCGAGCAGCGGTTCAGCGGTCTTTGCGAAACCGAAGTGGTTCTTCAGCAGATCGCGCCCCTTCGCTCCCATCAACTTGAGTTCATTCCGATGCTCGACACACCATGCCAGACAGCTCGCCAGCGCGTGTGCATCCTCCGCCCGATACACCAACCCCGCATCATGAGACCGAATTGCCGTCGCCAATTCCGTGAGCGACGATAGCACACACGGCAGTCCTGCCCGCAGCCAATCCAACACCCGCGTCCGGCTGCCCAACCTCGCCTCATACGCATACCGATCCGTACACACCGCCACATCGCTTTCAAGATAATACGCGGGCAAATCAGCATTACTCACCCAACCGCGCAATACATACCGATCCCGATGCACCGATTCCTCCACCCGCCGCTGAAACCGCCCATACGTCAGATCGTCGTGCCCCACGATTGTGCCGCCTGTCGCCACCAAATACACGTACGCATACTGCGCCATGACCCTCTCCAGCGCATCTACCAGTGTATCGACATCCGTCCACGTGTTAAACCCGCCCGAATGCAAAATCACGAATGCATCTTCCGGCACAATTTCCCCCCGCAAATGGAATCCTGACTGCACGAAAGGGGCGGGTTCGCTGGCAATCGGGATCGTATGCGCAAACGCGTACCCCGCTGTGCGCTGATTTAGCCGCCCTACCGCGCCCAATTCCCCGATCAGTGCCCACTGCTGCCGATCAGATACCGTTGAGAAGCGATCCGCCCGCCCCACCGCCCGATACTCCTGCCGCCAGAAGTAGTCGAGATGTGCGTCATCTGCATAAACCAAGGCCTTCAATTGGGCTTCTGCCATCAGGCTTCCATACAAATCAGCCCACAGTGGATGATAAGCCATCTTATCGGAACTAATCGATGCTGCTGAGGTTGTTACTGCCACAACGCACGATTTTTTTGTCTGTTCAATCAGCAATCGCAAGGCGCGCGGGTCATGCCAGATGGCATCCGCCACATTGTGATACGTCCACGTTGGATACGAGGTGGTGCGGATTGGCGGCAGATCGGGCGGATACAAACCGTGCGTGCGGTTCGCGATCAGCGTAACATGATGCCCCGCGCCGATCAACGCTTGGAGGAAGTGCCACGTCCGCAGTCCACCGCCCGTCACTTGCTCTGTTTCGATGGGCAGCGGAGCTGCGCCGATCAGCAGTACGTCTGTCATTGGCTCTCAGCGAATCGTTGCTGCATGATGAACGTTCTGTTCATGTCCGCTCCCTCTTCACTCACCATACACAATCCGATTTTCAACAGGCTACCATGCGCTTGTCTTCGTCACTACCGATACAAGTTCGTCAGCCTCTAGCCTGTATCCCATTTTCACTGCCTGCCAGAACATATCGTCCAGTTTTTACACATCTCTAACGATTTGTTCGTTGACAATCCGAAAATCTGTCTTATAATATTCATGCTGGGTAAAATACCCCGAAACGGTGTATACCGTCAGCGATGAACGCCGTTATCTGTCTCCCGAATTAGTGCCCGCCATGAGTAGTTCCGCCGTTTGCCTGATCTTTGCCTGTTACGGCCTGATCTTTGCCTGATCCACTCAGTTCAGGATGGCTCATTGAGCAGAGAAAATTGCCTGTTAAGTTTTTTGCCTGTTTATCAGGCAGATCAGGCAAACGAGAGTAATCTGGATTGCAAACAGTCTCTACTTAGCACTTTCTTTTCGCCCTGTTCCTAGCCCTGTTATTTTCGGGTTCAGGACAGGCCATTGGGCAGAGAATTTCGGTGGCCGTAATATATCCCTGTTTATCAGGGTTAACAGGGCTTCACACCATCCGTCAGTGCGAGGTAAATCAACCGATGCTGCATCCAACGTTAGCGCTCCCGTCAGCCCACCATCGTATCGCAAGGGCTTTTCGCAGTCACCTAGCACATGGCACTCCTCTACTTCCTTTACCAAGGACTTCTTCCCCGATGATCCCTCGCTCACCAGTCAATGGGATCATTCGCGGGATCATTCCGCATCACGTTACGGGCGGCTCTAGATCGGCGCGTGACGTGAGTTGTTCACCCGACGAGTGGAGACATTCTATACGAGCAACCGCGTTATGGCAGCAGGCAGGCTGCGTGGTATGCCGCATTTATCAGGCATTGGTACAATCCCTTATATCTACTTTCAAACTTAGCTTGACGCTGAACAAGATGCTTTTCGTCCCGTGTGATGGGTAGAGAACATGGACGGAGTTTATGGATAAATTTTTTGCCTCTGACGAGCCGATTGTGTGGCAGCCAACACCAGCCTACATCGAACGCAGCCATCTGAAGCGGTTCATGACCTTGCACAAGTTCGATTCTCCTCAGCAGTTATGGGAAAAGTCTGTACAGGACATAAGCTGGTTTACCGACGCCGTGCTGAAGTACCTCGATATTCAATTTCAGCAGCCCTACTCAACCGTGGTCGATCTGGCGGATGGCATTCAATGGCCTCGCTGGTGCGTGGATGGCAAGCTGAACATTGTTTTCAACTGTGTGGATAAATGGGCGGCGAACCCCGATACGCGGGATCGAATCGCGGTGCAGTTTGAGGGCGAAGAGGGGCAAACACAGAGCCTTACCTACGGAGAACTGAGCGCGGCGGTCAATCAGTGCGCCAACGGGCTGCGGCAGTTAGGCTTGGGCAAGGGCGACGCGGTCGGCTTGTTCATGCCCATGATGCCGGAGATCGTGATAGCACTGCTGGCGATTGCGCGGATCGGGGGGATCATCGTGCCGTTGTTCTCAGGCTTCGGTGCGGGGGCGGTGGCCTCCCGATTAGCCGATGTGGAAGCCAAGGCGATCTTCACGGCGGACGGGATGTACCGGCGCGGCAAACCAGTGCTGCTCAAGCCAGTGGTAGACGAGGCAGCGGCACATATCCCCACCTTGCAGCATGCGATCGTGTTCAGGCGTGCCAATGTGCCGATTGAAATGCAGTCGGGGCGCGACCATTGGTGGGACGAGGTCGTTCTGACGCAGGCGACGGCCTCCTCGCTAGAACCTACCGACGCCGAGGATGTGCTGATGATCATTTACACCTCTGGCACGACGGGCAAGCCCAAGGGCGCGGTGCATACACACTGCGGCTTCCCGATCAAATCTGCGCAGGACATGGCATTCGGGATGGATGTCCATGCGGGCGACGTGATCTACTGGGTGAGCGATATGGGCTGGATGATGGGGCCGTGGCTGGTGTTCGGATCGCTGCTGCTCGGCGCGACCTGTTTCCTGTACGACGGCGCACCCGACTATCCCAACCCGGATCGGCTGTGGGGGCTAGTGGAACGGCATCGGATCACGGCGCTCGGCATCTCGCCCACCTTGATCCGTGCCCTGATGGTGCATGGTGAGTCACCTGTACGCGCCCACGATCTATCCTCGCTACAGGTCTTCGGCTCGACGGGCGAACCGTGGAACCCCGATCCGTGGCTGTGGTTATTTGACACTGTAGGCCAACGCCAGCGCCCGATCATCAACTATTCGGGCGGCACGGAGATCGGCGGCGGCATCCTGATGTGTCATCCGCTGGCACCCCAAAAGCCGATGGCATTTTCTGCTGTGTGCTTCGGCATCGCGGCGGATGTGGTGGACGAGCACGGGCAGCCCGTGCGGGGGCAGGTGGGCGAACTGGTCATCCGTGCGCCGTGGATCGGGATGACGCGAGGCTTCTGGCGAGATCGAGAGCGCTATCTGGCGACTTATTGGTCAACCTTCCCCGATATATGGGTACATGGCGATTGGGCAGCAGTGGACGCGGACGGCATGTGGTATATCCTCGGTCGCTCCGACGACACCATCAAGATCGCGGGCAAGCGCATCGGGCCAGCCGAGGTCGAGTCCATCCTCGTGAATCACGAAGCGGTCAGCGAAGCCGCCGCTATAGGGGTTCCACACGAAATCAAGGGCAGTGAACTGGTCTGTTTCTGTGTGCTGGTGCCGGGGACACGATCGGATGCGGCGCTGCGGCAGGCGTTGCGAGAAAAAGTCGCGGCGGAAATGGGGAAACCGATGCAACCGCAGGAAGTGCTGTTCGTGGCGGATTTACCCAAGACGCGTAACGGTAAGATCATGCGGCGGATCATCCGCGCGGCGTATCTGGGGCTGTCCCCCGGTGATACATCGAGCCTGACGAACCCCGACATGGTCGAGGCTATCCGCGCGCTAGGCGCAAACGTTCAGTCCTAGTAGCCGACGCGGATCACATTCAGCCGCATACGCAGATCGCCGAAATCGATCACGTCGCCATCGTGCAAGCGGTACGGCGATTCGGGTTGCAGTTGATGCTCATTGATGAAGGTGCCGTTGGTGCTGCCAAGATCCTGAATGTACAATCCGCGATCATGTACGAACAGCCGCGCGTGACGCCGTGACACGCCCGCTTGGATGCCACCATAAGGCGACAGATCGAGTTCGGGGCTGAGAGATAGGGTGTG